>DBPR01000021.1 GCA_002305635.1 Anaerolineaceae bacterium UBA1415
TTCGACCACTACACCACGCCCCCATAGGCAAAGAAGTTTATCACAGAATTTTGGCACGTCAAGTTTTTAATAAAAGAAAACGGTGGATTCCACCGTTTTCTTTTTTTGGATTGTTTCCTAAAGATTAAGCAGCGGCTGTATCAGCAACATCTTCGGCAGCGTCTGCTACATCTTCAGCGACTTTCTTGACGTTCTTTTTCAGGCTTTTTGTTAGCTCAACTGCTTTTTCTTTGGTGACTTTGCTTAATTCGTCGGCCTTATGAAGGGCGTCCTGGTAAGCGAGCTCAGCACGGCGTTTGGTTTCTTCATAGGTTTCATTGCCTTTGTCTTTCAGTTCAATGGCTTTTTCCTTGATGACCTGGCGGGTCTCCTCACCGGTTTGGGGGGCAAGCAGAAGGCTTGCGATCGCGCCTGCGAGCGCGCCCACGGTGAAACCCATTACAAATGATCCAAAATTGTTTTCGTCTGACATTTTATCTCCTCTGATTGATTACT
This sequence comes from Anaerolineaceae bacterium UBA1415, assembly GCA_002305635.1. Lineage (GTDB taxonomy): Bacteria > Chloroflexota > Anaerolineae > Anaerolineales > Anaerolineaceae > Mesolinea. The sequence goes on from DBPR01000021.1 coordinate 496, forward strand.
TTTTGAAATTGAAAAGCTGGAAAATTTTCTTCATTCCAGCCAGGGATTCATTGAGCTTGATGACCGGTTCGGTCAGGTTGTCACTCATAAATCTGACAGTGCCTTTTAGGGTATTGACGGTATCGGTGGTTGAGTTCAGGATCGGCCTGACCTCGTTTTTAAGCAGGTTGGTCAGATCGGCGATCTGGACGATAAGAACAACCAAAGCGAGCCCGATCACGAACAGCATCAGCGCCATCAGGATGATGAAAAGGTCGCGTACTTTGGTGACGGTGCCTGGTTCTTCAAACGATAGCACGACGATTCCGGCGATGATCGCGATTAGGATGACCGCGACCACAATGATCGCAATGGTGGCCTTTTTGTTATTTGCTTCTTCAGGCTTTAAAACGGGTTCAACTTCTTTTGAGGTTGTTGTTATGGCTGTTTCAGTTTCTGACATTTTTTCCTCTGAACTAAATTATATACTAAAAGCGTTTTTTATACGGCAAGATTGTATAAATAAATTATTAAAGCTCATTGATCTGCAATTCGGTTTCGTCGGTCTCGAAGAGGCTTTCTTCCGGGAAAAGAAAGATATCGCCAAAAGTGCCATCCTGGTTGGTCGTGATCAGGCGTTGTTTGATCAATTCCAGGATTGCGAGGAAAACGACTATCGTTTGCAAACGATCTGGCTTCTCGCCTAATACAGCCGAAAAGCTGGTTTGTTTTTCGCTGCGCAGGATATGGACGATCTCCTCTACTTTTTTCTTGAGAGTAACGCGGGGAATGCTGATCAGGGCGCCGTCCTGGATGGTCGGACGTTGGCTGACAAGGTTTTCAAGCGCCACGATCAGGTCGGTCACGCTCAAACCGGTCAGGTCAAGCTGCACGTTCACCGGATATGAGCGCGGAACATGCAAATGGGAGCGCAGATTGGCGTTCATCCGTTCGGAGAGCCACTCGGTCGTTTTCTTGATCTCCCGATATACGATCAGCTGGTGGGCAAGCGATTCACCGATATCTTCTTCCTCCTCTGTGCGTACTGGAGGTCTCGGCAGAAGGGCTTCGGACTTGATCTGCACCAGTTTTGAGGCAATGATGACAAATTCTGAAAGATAATCGGGATCAGCATCCTGATTGTTGGCAATGTAGGCAAGGAATTGGTCGGTCACCTGCGCCAGGGCGAGTTTGCTGATATCAAGTTCAGCTTTTTGGATCAGGTCCAGCAAAAGGTCAAGCGGGCCCGAAAAAACCTCTGTGGTGATCTCGTAAGAATCGGATTGGTGCAGCCATAGTTTCGCCATGCCGCAATTATAACGTAGACAGAGGGCAAAGGGCGCTCCAGATTCAGGATCCAGATTCAGGATCAAGGAAGTATACTTAAGTGAATATGATCAACTATATCTGCAAGAATTGCGGCGCGGCATATCCGGTCGATCGTTTTCAGGCCAGTTGTCCTGAATGCGGCGGATCATATACGCTTTCAGGGATGGATTACGATCCCAGCCAATTAGGCAAAGGCCCAGGAATGTGGGCTTATTCCAGTTTGTTTGATGCTTATCATGTTCCAGCAGCTTATTTAGGCGAGGGGCAAACGCCACTGATCCAAAGGGAAGTTGATGGTCACGCGTTTTATGCCAAAATGGAAAGCCTCAATCCGAGCGGGTCGTTTAAGGACAGGAATGCTGCTTACCTGACAGCCTTGTTGAAGTCCTGGAATATAACTAAGGTTATCGAAGATTCTTCCGGAAATGCCGGTGCGGCGCTGGCATTTTATTGCGCGGCGTTTGGAATTGAGGCTCATATCTTTGTCCCTGAAAACACTTCCGGCCCTAAGATCAGGCAAATTAAAAATTGCGGAGCGCGAATCAATTATATTGCCGGGGAAAGAATCAATGCTCAAAAAGCAGCCATACAACAAGCTGAATCCGGTAATGGATTCTATGCCAACCATGCTGCTTTGCCTTTTGGCATGGCTGCATACGCAACCATTGCCTTTGAAATTTTCGAACAATTGGGCAAGCTTCCCGATAGAGTTTTCGCTCCGATCGGGCATGGGTCACTTTTTTATGGAATCCTGCTTGGGTTTGGAGCCGTTGCCCGCTATTACGCGATCAAAAGACCCGCGATGATCGGCGTACAGCCCGCTGTCTGTGCGCCACTCGTCAAAGCCTGGCACAACGAAGTCTTCGATCACCAACAAGGAAAAAGTCTTGCGGAAGGAGCCGTCATCACCAGACCTGTTCGCGGCGACGAAATTCTGAAAGCCCTGGTACCAGGTTTTGACGATGTGATCGCGATCGAAGAAACAGATATCGCGGAAGCTGTATTGGACCTTACAAGGTCTGGTCTTTATGTTGAACCGACCTCAGCGCTTGTTTACGCGGCACTAAAACACCTGAATTTACCAGAAAACGACTTAAATGTTTTGGTTTTTACAGGGAATGGGTTAAAATCAGAGCTTGAATTTTAATAAAACTGATGATTCGTTTGAAATCCTACATGAGTGGATTCCGAACGAATCAGCGGTTCAGGAGAGGAAATGATTGAACCTGCTGCATTACAGAAATTAAGGGAGTTTCTCCCTGAAAATTTTAACGATATTTTTTTGCTCACGCGCGCATTGACCCATCGCTCTTATGTGAACGAAAACAAACATGTTCTTGAAGACAATGAACGGCTTGAATTTCTGGGAGATTCCATTTTGGATTTCATCGTGGCAGAATGGCTTTACAATCACTTCCCTGAAAAGCAGGAAGGTTTTTTGACCAAGGTACGGGCCGCCCTGGTCCATACGCAGCAGCTTTCCTTGTTCGCGAGACAGATCGAACTGGGACAAGCTCTCCTGTTAGGAAAGGGAGAGGATGGTGCTGGTGGGCGTGATCGGGACGCTATCCTCTGCGACGCCTTCGAAGCGCTGATCGCTGCCATCTATATCAAAACGGATATGGAAACAACCCGGAAATTCCTGGTTCCTTTTTTGGAACAGGAATCTGGGAAAATAATAAAAAACCATGCTGAAGAAGATGTTAAGAGCAGGTTTCAGGAATGGGCTCAAGCCCAGGGATATTCTTCACCAGGTTACGAGATCGTGAGTGAAAGCGGCCCGGATCATGCCAAGGTTTTTGAGGTGATCGCGATTGTCAACAATCGTAAAATAGCGAAAGGCCGGGGCAGCTCAAAACAGCAGGCTGAAAAAGCGGCAGCAGAGAACAGCCTCAGGAAGTTAGGAATAATAAATTAATGAAAGAAACAAAATTCGCAGGCTTGACCCTGCAGGGATATAAAACTTTCGCCAGGGAAACGAACTTGGTATTCCCGGCGAGGATAACCGCGATCGTTGGTCCGAATGGCTCCGGCAAGTCCAATGTTTCTGATGCCATTCGCTGGGTGTTGGGGGAGCAATCCTATTCTCTCCTACGTGCCAAAAAGACCGAGGATATGATCTATTCCGGTTCCGAAAGCCGTGCCCGGGCTGGTATGGCAGAAGTCTCCATTAAATTCGACAATCACAACAAATGGCTGCCGATCGACTATTCAGAAGTCGTGCTGACGCGTCGGGCTTTTCGTGATGGAAAAAACGAGTATCTGATCAATAATCAACGTGTTCGGTTGAAAGATTTCTCAGAATTGCTTGGCAAGACCGGTCTGAGTGACCGCACATATACGATCATCGGTCAGGGCCTGGTCGATTCCGCGCTTTCGATCCGCCCGGATGAGCGCAGCAAGCTCTTTGAGGAAGCTTCAGGAATTGGTCTCTATCAAAGCCGCAAGGAAGAAGCCTTGCGCAGATTGGAGACCACTGAGCGCAACCTGGAACGCGCCCTCGATATTATTGCGGAAATCAAGCCCCGTGTTCGGAATCTTGAAAAGCAAGCTGCCAGGGTCAGTGAATATAAAATTGTCCAGGAATCACTCAAGATCAATTTACGCGAATGGTATGGCTATCATTGGTATAAGGCTTTGCAGGAAACCAATCAAATTCAGCAACAATTGATGAATGCGGATATTGAGCGGCAGGCAGCCCGAAAGTCAATTGAGGTCGATCAGGCACAGAGCAGCAGTTTGCGAGCTCAGATCGAAGAGCAGCGCATTGTTGTCAATCGATTAATGGATCAGTTGCGCTCTTTACGCGATCAGCTGCAGGCTGACAACCAGCAACTGGCAATTTTTGATGAGAGGAAAACGGCAGCGGAACGCAACAAGAATCAGGTTCTTAGCGACCTGGCTGGTGTTGAAGAACAAATTCGTTCAGCGGAAGAAAGGTCTCAGACCCGCATTTTGGATGAGGCTAAAGCGCTCGAAGAATTTGAAAATATCAACGCTCAATTTGAAGCACTTAAGAAAAAAAGGGAAGAATTGCTCCAACAGGAAAGGGAATTCAAACAGGAAGATTCCCGCCTGAGGGACGCTCAAATTGAACTGGAGAAAGCCGGCATCGTTTACCGCTCCAAAAAGCAGGAAATTCAGCAGCGCTTACGCGATATTGAAGCCTCGCAACAAAACCTGCAAAAAACTTTGTCATCTCTGGGAGACGAAGAGAAGCAATTGGTACAGGTCACAGCTGCGCTTGCAGGTGAGATTGAAAAGGCTGAACACGAGATCACAAAATTGCGCGGCGAGCTCGAAGCTACGCGTGCTGACCGATTGACAATGGTCAAAGAACTCGAGGAAAGACAACAGAGCATCCACACGCTCGATCTTGAGCGAAATCGTGTCAAGAATCGCCTTGAATTGATCAAACAAAGCCGTGAGAGTATGGCGGGTTTTTCTGATGGCGCCAAAAGTTTGCTGAAATCGAGCCGAGAAAAGAAATTGCGCACAGAATTAACCGACCTTGCCACCCAGGTAGAGGTGCCGGAGGAATATGAAACCGCAATTTCTGCCGCGCTTGGTGAAGCGGTTGACGTCCTGATCGTTCGCGATCAAACTTTGGCTAGTAATATATTGGAAGAATTCTCCGGGAGGCTGCAGGATCGGGTCGCCGTCCTGGGACAGAAGTCTGCCCTGGGGCAGGAACAAAAAGCCGAATATCCCGATTCTCTGAACCTCGCCAGCAAGTTGGTCATGGTTGAGAATAACCTAAAATCGGTCATCGAAATTTTGTTGGGCGATTTCGCGATCGTTGAGTCCATGAAGGAGGCCTTTTCCCTGCGTGAAAAATATGGTGAACTGAATTTTGTCACCAGGCAGGGAGAGGTTTTGTTGAAAAATGGCATTGCGATCATTGGACGGGCCAATCGCAGCAGCAAGGTCAGTTATTCCCGTCTTGTCAAAGAATTGAGTGCCGATCTTGATAAGATCGAGTCTTCAAAAATCCAGTTCGAGACGGTAATGAAGCAGAAAAAGTCCTTGCTTGATGCCGCCGACCGCCAGTTGCTTGAAATTCAATCAAAACTTGACAAGGCTGTTCGCAATCGTGAAAACCTGGAACGGGATTTCAAAGCCAAGAGCCTTTTGCTCGAAAAAGCGCAAAGTAGGGCTGCCTGGATGCAGAAGCAGGAAAAGGACAATCAGACCCAGTTGCTGCAATTACAAAAAGCAATCACAGATCAGAATGCGCAGGAAAAAGAAAATCAGGGCAAACTGGAACTGTTGATTGAAGAGCAAAAACAGCTCAAGGAAAAAAGGGCTGGATTTAACACCGATGAGGTGGAGAATCAATATCATTATCTTGAAACCGAACGCCAGGTTCTCAATCAGCGCCTGAACCATCTGCGTCAAACCAAGACAAGTGAGATGAACCGTCTGGATGAAGACCGTATTCGCCTGAATCGTTTTCAGGAAAGGATCGAGGCTCAAAACGCAGCACTTAACAGCCTAAACGAGGAAGTTGAAACCCTGCTCGCAAAAATAGAGACCGACAGGATCCATATAGACAAACTGGAAGCTGAATCCCTGAACCCTGAATTGATCAAGCTGCGCGATCTGGAAACCGAGAACAGGATTTTGTCTGACAGCGATGCCAGTAATCAAAAAAGCCTGACCGAGAAAGACCGTCAGGTGATCCATTATCAGCTCGAACTGGCACACCAGCAGGAACGACTTGAAAACCTCAAGAGCCGCATTGATGATGATTTTAGTTTGATCGAGATGGAATATCGCAGCGAATACAGGCAATCCTCGCCCCTGCCATTCCCGGATCTGGTGATTGAAACCCTGCCGGAAAAAAGCGAGATTCCAGAAGAGCTTGCAGAAGAGATCAAGCAGCAAAAAGCTCAGATCCGGCGGATCGGCACGGTCAACCTTGAGGCCGATCAGGAATATCGCGAGGTAAAAGAGCGGTACGATAATCTCAACATTCAGGTCAAGGACCTTACCACCGCACTGAACGATATTCAGGAAATGATCAAAGAGCTTGATGTCATCATGAAAGCGGAGTTTCTGGAGACCTTTAAAGCGGTCAGCGCAGAATTCACAAAAATGTTCTCCCGATTGTTTAATGGCGGGAGCGCGCGCCTGATATTGAGCGATGAAGAAAGTCCCATCGCAGGTGGGATCGAGATCGAAGCGCGCCTCCCTGGCAAGCGGGAACAAGGCCTGGTCTTGTTATCGGGCGGTGAGCGCAGTTTGACCGCCGTGGCGCTGATCTTTGCTTTGCTTAAGGTTGCGCCAACGCCATTCTGCATCATGGACGAAGTCGATGCCATGTTGGACGAATCGAACGTGGGGCGCTTTATTGAGCTTCTGAAAGACCTCTCCAAAGAGACCCAGTTCATCCTGATCACCCATAACCGCAATACCGTTTCGGCAGCTGATGTGATCTATGGGGTTACGATGAGTAAGGATTCTGCCAGTCAGGTGATCAGCCTGCGTCTGGATGAGGTTGATGACGACTACATTCATTGATCAAATCGATCTTAAACAAAAAAAGCCGTCCTGAAAATTGGGCGGCTTTTTTCCATTAGTAAAGATTAAGTCGGATTGGTGGTCAGATACTCAAAGAGCTCTTCTGGCACAGGCGGCGTAGACGGGACGTAATTCTTCCAGATATCATCGATCTTAATATCATCCCGGTTCTCACGCTGTTCGGTCAGCCAGTTATTGAAAAATTCCTGTTTGAGTTGTTCAAACTTGTAGGCATTGACATTATTGACAGCCTTGGTGACTAACTGGATGACGTGCCAGCCGAAGGAGCTCTGAACGGGTTCACTGATCTCACCATCTTCATTGAGCGCGAAAGCTGCATCGAGGAAGGCGGGATCGTAACTATCAATTCGTCCGATCCAACCGAGATCGCCACCATTGTCTTTATTGGCATCGTCGGTTGAATATTCGGTGGCAAGGTCGGCCCAGGATTCGCCTGCCTCAAATTTTGTGATAACTTCCCTGGCAATATCCTCACTGTCTACAAGGATGTGTCGCACCCAAACCTGTTCTTCGGTTGGTTCAACATCTTTCGTGATCACTGCCATGACCTTATCACGAAGCAGGCCGTTTTTCAGGACTCTTTCAATGTCAGCCCGGGTAAGGCCGTAGGTTTTTAGGTAATCAAGATAATTATTGACATCCTTGCGATAAAGCTGAGTGGTGTAAGGGGTTGGCGTAGGCGTGTTGCTTGGCACAGGGGTCTGGGTTGGTTCTTCAACGGTTTCTGTTTCGCTGCCTTCCGTTGCTTCAGCGACAGGGGTTTCACCCTCTGGCAAATCCGTGGGGGTGGGTTCCCAGCCGTCCGGGGTTGCCGTTGGTTCGGGGGATGGCGTGGATGTAGCTGTCGGATTGATCAGTTCTATTTGCGCTGGCGACCAGGTTGGGGTGTTGACGATTGTGGATGTGATCGTTGGTGTCAAAGTGCCATTGGGGAAGAAGTTAAACTGCTCCTGCATCAGGGCTTCGATTTCTTCATCGGACACGCTGATTCCAAGTTCAGCAGCTTTTTCAGCGATGATAACTTCATCGACCATCTGGTTGAGCACATTTTCGCCAACAATTTCCGGATTGCGCAGCTGCAAAGCGATCGGGAGGGCGTATTGCTTTCCCATATCGCCAAACTGCAGGTAATTGTTGACCTGATTGAGCATGTTGATGCGCGAATATTTCGTGTTGGCTTCAAATTCCCCAACCTTGAGCTCTGTATCTCCGACACGGGCAACAACGGTGTTGGGCCTGATGATGTAACGGTCAATTAAAACATAAGCCAACATGACAACGACAATGGCAAGGATCACAACAGTGACCGTAACGGCAGTTTTGATCTGGCGTTCTTCCTGCTGCTTGCGGGCGACGTGTTTTTTGGACACGATACGAGGATTTGATGGGTTGCTGGCCATAATTTACACTCGTACGGTTCTAATTGTTATCTGCCCAGAAATCACCTTCGAAGGGTAGGAGGGCGATGTGGCGAGCATTCTTTACTGCAGAAGCAACTTCACGTTGGTGTTTGGCACAGGTGCCGGTTTGGCGGCGAGGGCGGATCTTGCCAGTCTCGTTGATGAAACGGGACATCAACTCGACATTTTTGTAGTCGATAACGAGATTTTTGTCACTGCAGAACTGACAAAATTTGGGACGGGATACAAAGCGGCGATTGCGATTGCCACCGCGACCCTGGAAATCACCACGGTCAGAGCGGTCAAAACGTTCGGTATTTTTATTGTCTGTCATTTTTACTCCTGATTAATCAACACGCAGAATACTGGTGCGCAAAATTTGTTCGTTGAAGCCCAGGGTTCGTTTCAGGGCAACCACGTTTTGAGGGTCAAAATCAAAATTAACCAAAACATAATAGCCTTCGTTCATTTTACGAATGGGATAAGCCAGCTTGCGCTTGCCCCAGCGGTCGGTTTTGGTGATCTCACCCTGGTTGGATTTAATCAGATTTTCGATGGTTTCGACAGCAGCGTCAATCGTTGCTTCGTCCAGGTCTGCCTGGAGGATATAAATGAGTTCATATTTGTGCATACTTCGAGGCTCCTTTCCTCGGGTCTATTCCTGTTTGAGCTGTTAGCCTGCAGGAGTGGAAGGTTTGAATTTTCGGCACTATACCGAGTTTAACAGCAAAAGTTTATCACAAACGTGGCAGGATGCAAGGTTTTGCTGCCCAGGAATGTGCTGTTCCCATGTAACTTCATATTTTGATGAGGTTAACTTAATAAAAATTCAAAAAGCCCGACATTGCTATCGGGCCTTTTGAACTTACTCGCCTTAGTCGTCATCCCGATCGCGCTTGCGCGATGAGCGGTCGTTGGCAAAGAGCATTGTTGCGATGCTGACAATGATCGAGCCCAACAAAGCAGGCAAAAATCCATCAACATGGTAGCCAGCGCCAAACCAGGATTGAGCGATGTTTGACGAAAGCATGAACATACCAGCATTCAATACCAGGCTGAACAGCCCGAGCGTCAAGACGATAAAACCACAGGATAGGGTTTTCAGGATGGGCAACAGGGTGGCATTTAACAACGCTAGTACTGCTGCCATGATTGCGTAAGTCGTCCAGCCTTGCCCTGAAACATGGATACCGGGAACGATCCAGGCTGCCAGAAATACCGCTGCCAAAATTACCAACCAACGTTTAAAAAGATTCATAATATTATCCTTTCTACTAACTTGTCTCTATTATCATTCATTAATTGCATGACGTGGGATAGATAATCTAAGGTTAATGAAAAATACCCCCGGTGCGACTCGAACGCACAACCTACAGTTTAGAAGACTGGTGCTCTATCCATTGAGCTACGGGGGCAAGCTGATAGATTATAATGCGATTTTGTTAATTCGCCAGACCTTTTATCGATGTTTACCGGCCACTATACAGGGCGGATGCCTTTGTAGACCGTGGTTGAACCGATCGTGCTTAGAATCGTATTGGCAGGGCGGTTGATGATTTCAGCCAGCTCTTCAGAATCGAGCGGCTGATTATTGTTACTCAAAAAGACCTTGAAGATCGAGTCCACCAATGGGGCGTTTTCTGAGAAAAAATTTTCCTGGCGGGCGCAGTGGTTGATCAGGGTGAAGGTAAGCGCGTCGCCATGAACGACTTCACCAGTATCCGGATCGACCAGATCCAGATCGGTACGGTCGCTGAAATCCGCAAAGCTTTCGCGATGTTCCGGGCATAGAAAAGAAACCAAAGAGTTGCGCCAATTGCGATCCTGCGACTTCCACCAGTCAAAATCAATGCGGAATTTCGTGTTTTTGCTTGGTTTAATTAAGCTTGACCTGGTAACCATACAATCTCCTATGCCTTTTCTGTGATATGGAAATAGTTATCGCCAACATGGAAGAAATCTTCATTACTGATGAGGACATCGAGAAGATCCATCGGGGTGGTCCGTCGGAAAATGTTCATGGCAGCATAAAGATCGATGAAATGAACATGGCGTTGATTGTTCAGCTTCGAGAGCTCGGTCATCATGCGCATGACATCAGCCTTGAGGGTAGGCGTCTTGCTTTGGCGCGCTTTCCAAACCGCGTCCAGCCCAGCCACATCCGGGATCGCGATCGCCATGCGCTCGTTGAAGCCTGCGTAGATCGGCTGCCGCAGCAGGGCAAACACCATTCCGCCATCAGCGCCAACCAGGACGGTTTTGATCCATTCCTTGTTGGTGCGTTTTCGTTGTGGGCTGATCTTCATCAAACCGGGATCACCAGTGGCGGTGATATCGATGATGCTGCCGGGGATCAGATTTTTCTCCTCAAACCAATCGCGTAACCCAATGACGTAATTGCCTTCGCGTACCAGCCAGGCAGAGATCATTGCTTGTGATTGTTCATCGATAAAAGCTATTTTGACATTCTGCGATTCAAGTGCGGATGGAAAGACCTGGTTGGTATTGGGGGTGACAGGCAGGCTGCCGGAGCGCCAGTGTGGATAGGTGAGTGTCAGACTGATCGTTTCAGCTCTTTCAGCGTCATTAATTTCCTCGATCGAGAAAGAAAGCTCATCATCCAGGTCGTAGAGAAGATTGAAAAACTCCTCTGGTAGTTCCTGATCGATAGGCTTGGGCTCATCGGCAGTCAGATAGAGCGGCTTGCTTTGGACTTCTTCCGGCTCCAGGCGGCGCAGGAACCAGGAGAATTTTCCGGTCGTCCCAACTTCATCAAAGCGGGGATCTTCCTGCAGTGCATAATTGAGGGAGAAGGCGAGCAGCTTTTTGTTGTCTGTGTTTGCGCCGAGCTCGAGTTGTTCCATCAGCTCTTCAATGCTCAGGGGACCACCGGACATAGAATCGAGAATAGCTTCCGCGATGTTCAAATGGCCGGGCCCAAGATCAATTAGTAGCGATTGCGGGAACCATGTGTCGCCAATGCGGATCAGTTCAGACTGGTTGTCAAGAGCGGCGCGCAGTTTTTGTTGGAGCTGTTTTCCATGCAGGAGCATGATCGCGTCAAAGCTTTCATCGGCTGACGACTTTTGACTGTAATCCTTCTCATTTAGTCGGTGATCTTCAAGCTGAGTGGCAAAATTACGGATGGTACCATCTTCAAACTCAATTTCTGCCACCTGAAAGGGTGGCATAGCAGGGTTTACACTCTCGCGTAATGAAGTTACGACTCCGATCTGATCATCCAGTTCGGGGAAACGGATTTTATCTGCCAGCTGATAAGTGTTTTTAGGCTGGTAAGCCAGGCCAGCATGAGCTTCAAGAGCAGCTTCTTGTCTGCGAATTTGTTCCTGTCTAAAATTAACCAGGACTTTACATAATTCCTGAATGGTCAGTGGCAATTCTGTTTCAAAGAGATAATTGCTTAGGTGCTGAAGGTCTGCTGGCTCGATCTCCAGCTTATCCCAGTAATTAAAAGTTTTATTATTCTTCAAAACGTCCATAAAATCCTCTAAAAATTCAGTTATCATATAGATTATACATGAAAAGAAAAAGAGAGAAACGTAAAAATGGGAACAAATATCGCAAAAACTGAAATGTTTGGATGGAAGAATTGCTATTCGCTTAGTGCCGGTAATCTTGAGATGGTGGCAACCGCTGACATCGGTCCCCGGATCATATTTTTTGGAGAAAAAGGCGGGCCTAATATGCTTAAGATCTATGAAGATCAGGCAGGCCGCAGCGGAGATCAAAAATGGTTAGTGTATGGCGGCCATCGCGTCTGGGCGGCCCCGGAAGACCCTGTTCTTTCATATATTCCTGATAATGATTCCGTCGACGTAATTATCAACGATGAAGAAAAAAGCATTCGATTGATCAGGAGTAATGACGGAAGCGGGCTCCAAAAATCAATAGAATTGCGCGTAGATGATAACAAGTTCATCATTTGCAACAAACTCATGAACGAAAGAAATGTTCCGGTCAGGACAGCCTCATGGGGTCTCACAAGCTGCGCGCCAGGCGGAGTTGCGATCCTGCCGCTTATTCGGAATACTGATGAAGACCTGCTTTTACGATCCGATTTTAGTCTCAATTTATGGAATTACACCGATCTTGGCGAACCTTCTTTTGAATGGCATAAGAATGTTCTATGCGTTCATCAGGATAGATGTCTTGCGCCTCAAAAAGTTGGTTATTCGATCGAAAAACCGATCCTTGCTTACAAACTTGGTGATAATCTGATCGTAAAGAAAAAGATAGGGGCAACAAACCCTGATTTCGAATATCCTGACCGGAATTCCAATACTGAAGTCTACTTTAATCCAGATCTGATCGAACTTGAATTCTTAAGTGAATGGAAAACGCTTTTGCCCGGTGAATATGTTTTTCATGAAGAAGAATTAAGTTTAATAAGAATTGATGACAGAGAAAGCATCAACTCTGTCATCAATCTGGTTTTGAACTTATAACAATTAAATAAAATATGCGATAAAAAATCCGATCACAAGGCCCAGGCTGGCTATGCTGAAAAGCATGATCACCTGGGTCTTAAAAAAATCGCGTTTGCCGACTTTGTTCATCAGGGTTTCACCGTCAAGCATTCCAGGGGTGAAATCATTGGTTTCCACTTTGACGGTCTGCTGATAACTCATTTCTTCCGTCATTGAGGCATTGAACATGATCTGTTCAACAGGGGTGGCTTGATTTGCCGTAAATACGCGCAAGGTATCGAAGCTGAGCGAAACAGGTTGATCCGCCTGCGCATTTTTGAGCGCCTTCAGCTCTTTACGAGATAGCTTCGGTTTAAGAAAACTAATGCTGTTTGCTGTCATTCGCTCTTAACCTCGTGAAGTGGACATCTTCTTTATATTTCCATCTTCATCAGCAACGACTCTGATGGTTTGTGTCAGGCTTTTCCCACCAGGTAAAGCGTCATCGAAGCTATACTGCAACAAGTAAGTACCAGGCTGCACTTCACTTACTTTCGGGTTTTTGCCCTGCAACTTGATATGTTTTTTATAAACCTTTTCGTTCACACGACGGATCGCTTCGCTTTTCATGTTGCCTACTTTTGGTTTCTACGTCTCAAAAACGCGGGTATTGACAGATTATCTATCTGGTCAGATTGCGTCGGATATTGCCTGACCCCAATTTCATTGACGGTTTCTTCTTTGATGGTTTTAGCAGTAGTATCAACAGGTTGCGGTTCCTTCTTTTCGGAACTCACAATCCCACTGATACTACTATTCGAAAAATTTGCTTTTGGTGCACCAATTCCTGTCACGATCAGGATCAATTGAACCCTGTCCGACATCCTTTCGTCCGTGATAATGCCGGGGATGACATCCGCATGTCCACCGGTGGCGTCCTGCAGCATTTTCATTGCGTCAGTCAGGTCTTTGAAAGACATGTCAGAACTGCCGGTGAAGTTGGCGATGATCCCCGTGGCAGAATAGAGGTCAATATCATCGAGGAGGGGATGATGGAGAGCCTTGTCAATGGCCTGATGAACCTTGTCCGGTCCTTCGCCTGTGCCAATCGACATCAACGCTCCGCCGCCACGTTTCATGATGTTTTTAATATGAGAGAAGTCAACATTGATCAGGCCAGTCTCAGTGATCAGCTCTGAAATACCCTGAACACCTTTCCGTAAGACGTCGTCGGCCAGGGTAAATGCCATTTCGAGAGGCAAGTCGCGTGGGGCAATTTCAAGCAGTTTATCGTTGGGGATGACAATGAGCGTGTCACAATATTTTTGTAGCTTTTCCAGCCCCTCTTTGGTGTTGGACTGACGCCTTCCCATTTCGAAGGAAAATGGTTTGGTCACGATCCCAACTGTTACCGCGCCGCATTCCCTGGCGATCCGGGCAGCCACCGGGATGGAACCAGTGCCGGTGCCGCCGCCCATGCCTGCGGTGAGGAAGACCAGATCCGCGCCCTGCATGATGGAGGTCAGTTGTTTGATGCTTTCTTCTGCCGCGGATTCGCCAACCGTTGGCAACCCTCCGGCGCCCAGTCCACGGGTCAGTTTTGGACCCAATTGAATTTTGTATGGCGCCAGATTATTGGCAAGCGCCTGGGCGTCTGTGTTGGCTGCGACAAACGTTACACCGCGCATTTGCCCTTCTATCATGCGATTGATGGCGTTGGAACCTCCTCCGCCCATTCCAATGACAACAATTTTCGGCAGACCGGTGTTGTTTTGTTCGAAACTTGTTTGTGGTGTGTAATTGCTCATAAAATCTCCTTCAAATCTAAGCAGGTATGCTGACGCTGCTGATGATCTGTTCATCAATCAGACAGCCAGCTTCCCGTAAGATGTCAATGTCATGTGGGCTAAAGGCCCCGTTTTCATTCCAGACGGTAACTTTGCGTGCGTTGGTCGCCTCGATCAGCGAGAAGCCAATGGTTGGGCGGGAATCGCGGATGATCGGGCGGATGCGATCGAGTGTGTTTTCAGGAATTCCCCAGTCATAAGACGGCAAAAGTAAATAATGATCGATGGGGTAGATCCACTCAGCCAGTTTATCGGAGACCACATACTCAAGTTTTTCTTTGCGCGTGTGCTCTAATTTTTCTTTATATGCTGGAATGGCAGGATTTTTGGCCTGACCATTCAGATCAAAGAACGCAGTCGTGCCATCAGCTTTTATTTCGTTGGAGCTTAAGATCCAGAACAGGCAGCCGAGAATATTGTTTTTCTGATCCGCCACTCTGCCCGCATCTTCTGAGGGGCTCAGGGCAAAGTCGATCAATTCCTCAAAACTTACTTTCGGGTCGAGAATGCTGGAACGAATATCGGAACTTCCAAAATAGAACAGGAACATTTTTGGATCAGTATCCAACAATCCATGGATCAGATCCGCATACCATTGCCAGGTGTTGAACCCGATGTGATCTTCCTCGCCGATGTCCGTTTTGGAGTAGGGGCGGGGAACTTTCCAATTCCTTTTGCCTCCAGCCCCCCAACTGAGCGGATGGTTGAAGGTTTGCGAGCTGACCGCGATATGAAAGTTGCTTACAAAATCAAGTGAGCGTCTTTGTTTTGCCAGATCGAGCACTTTTTTGAGAAAGGACAAATCCCAGTAATCGCCGCCAGGCTGAAGGGGAGGAAAGACTGGTATCAGACCATTTTGTTCAGCCAGCCGAACAAACGGGAGGTAGCGGTCCATAAATCGTTCGACCAGGTCACCCTGAGACCAGCTATCATTTATCCAGGCTGATTTCATGTTGGGCTTGTCAAAGAAAACCACATATTTGACGCCCCACTTTGCATAAGAACTGAGCAGAATGCGCAGGTCTTCCGGACGATAGTCAGAATTTACCGGGAAATCAAAATGGATGATCGGCTGAATGTCAGCGTTCAACAATCCTTGAATAAATTCTTCCGGAATCGCGTGTGTTGGGCTGGCTTTTAGCACCAGCCAGCCAGCCTGTAGGGATCGAAGCTCGGGCTCCCAAAGCGCAAGGTCTTTGCTTTGGTAGTGGGTCAGATCCTGAAAGTAATGAAAGCCAATTTTCTTTTCCATATTTTTGTCCCAATGTCAGGTTTTCCTACCTATATAATGTGCAAGTACTATGCCAGGATTTAACTTCTGCTATAATAGCCGGCATGATTTTGGTAACTGGCAGCACAGGTTTTATCGGTCGTAAGCTCCTGGAAAAACTGGAAGCCGAAGGGCTGGACTACAGGCTTTTATTACTTTCGGGAGAGGAGCAAAGCCTTCTACCAAAGGGTAAGAAGTATGACCTTGTGCTAAGCTCAATGGAAGACGCCGGTAGTCTTCGAACGGCTTTTATTGACGTTGATACTGTCTTTTATCTTAGCGGCAGCGAGGCGCTTGGTTCAAAGGCTGACCTGGCAAAACTTGAAGTCGCTAATTTGGATACCTTTACGCGAATCGCCAAAGATGCGAATGTGGAGCGATTCTTCTATGTCAGCCATTTGGGCGCTGACAGAAATTCAGCTTACGGCTTGCTCAAAGCCAAAGGAATGGGCGAGGAAGTGCTTCGCAAATCCGGCCTGGACTACACCGTTTTTCGAACGAGCCGCTTATTTGGCGAAGGCGACCGTTTCACAGAATCAATTGCCCGTTTGATCCGCAGGTTTTTGGGCTTTTTCTTTTTGCCCGGGGAAGGGCGGGTATTATTACAGCCATTGTGGGTTGAGGATTTTGTAACCGCGTTGCTCTGGTCGCTTGATCGGAAAGACCTGATCGGTCAAACGATAGAAATTGGTGGTTCAGAACAATTAAGTTACCGGGAGGTTGCCCAATTGGTTGCTGATGGCATGAAAAGAAAAGTCAGATTCCTGAACATTTCACCGGTCAATTACAGTTTTTTTACTCAAATGATCGAAAATCGCATGAAAGATCCGCCAATCAATGTATACTGGATGGACTATCTGGCAGAAAACCGAACCTGTGATCTGGACAGCATGTCCCGCATTTTTGATATTCAGCCTGCCAGAATGAAGCAAAAACTGAGCTACCTGAGAGGAAACAAATATAAATGAACATTTGCATCCACGGACATTTCTACCAACCCCCTCGTGAAGACCCGATCTCAAACTATATCCCGGCAGAAAGGGGCGCTGAGCCCTTTAATAACTGGAATGAAAAGATCCTGGCAGAGTGTTATCAGCCTAACGCTGAAGCAGGTAATTTTGCGAAGATCAGTTTTAATGTCGGGCCAACTTTGTTTCGATGGATGTGGGAATACAAACCCGAGATCGCTCAGATGATTGTCGATCAGGAACGCTCAAATTATGAGAAAAATGGCGTCGGGAATGGCATGGCCCAAAGCTACAATCATACGATATTGCCTCTCGGCTGCAAAAATGACAAGATCACTCAGGTGCGCTGGGGATTGGATGATTTTGAATATCGTTTCGGGCATTTACCGGAAGGGATGTGGTTGCCAGAAGCTGGTGTTGATCTGGAAACACTGTGTGTTTTGTCCGATCTGGGCCTGAAATTCGCGATCCTTGCGCCCTGGCAAATTGCGCCTTTGGAAGATGCCCCCGGACCTTATCTGGTCGATCTTCCGGATGGCCGGAAGCCTTTTATCGTGTTTCCGTATCGTAAAGACCTGAGCACGATGGTTAGTTTTGTGCCTGGCACGACTGAAAATGGTGATTATTTTGTCAGTTTGGTGCGAAATAGCTTAAAGAACGATCCTGATCAACTTAACATCATTGCCAGTGACGGTGAATTGTATGGGCATCATCAAAAGTTTAGAAACCATTTTCTGACCTATATCCTTAATTTGTCTGAAGATGAAAGTAAACTGCACTGGACTTATCCAGGCCTGTGGTTAGAAGAAAATCAGGTTACTGCGAAAGCTAAACTGATGGAACCTTCATCGTGGTCATGTTTTCATGGCGTGGATCGCTGGCAAAAAGAGTGCTCCTGCACCAATGGCGCGAACTGGAAGGAGCCTTTTTTTACAGCCATGAAGACATTGGCAGACTGGTTGGACTTAGTGTTTTATGAAACTCTGATTCGATATGTGCGTGGCCCCTGGGAACTGCGGCACCGGTACATCAGACTGATGAACGGACAAAAAACGCTTGATGAAATCGTCCAGGACATGCTGATCCAGCCGCTCGATGAACATGGTAAAGAAGTATTGACTCTGATGTTGAAATCACAGTACGAACGCCAGCGTATGTTCACATCCTGCGGTTGGTTTTTTGATGAATTTCATCGCATTGAACCGCAAAACAATATTGCCTATGCGGCCAATGCAGCCTGGTTAACAGAAAAGGTAACTGGAAAAAGCCCTGATCAAGCGATTTTGAAGTTGTTTGAGAATGTTCAAAGCAAAAAAACGGGTCTGAGAGGGGACACTGTCTACACTCAGACCCTGTTGCGAGCGAAGAACGAGACTTAATTCTCCTTGAAGAACTCCTGGAGTTTATCAACCTGGTACCGGGAGTATTCTTCAGCCTCATCGATCTGATTGAAAACCTCTTCTTCAACGAGGAGGTTTTCTATTACCTGCGTGGAATCGAGGTTTTCATCCAAAGACAGGCAGAAGTAACTGAGCGCCTTGCTGTACCAGACGAAATCTTCAAACCGCTCTTTGTTGTACCAGCGGATATTGTTGTGCGTATTTACGTCCAAATAGGCGCGCAAATTTTCGTCGTTTATCCAGCTTTCAAGCGTCCGGTTGGCAACTGCTGCAGGCTCATCTTCCTTCTCCAAAGTAAAGCGGGCTGAGACTAGTGCCTGCAAGAGCTGGGTGTTCTTCCAACTTTCATATTCATTGAAACCAAGTTGCGATAGGATACGCTTTAGGAGTTCAGTAACCGGTTTGTGCCTGAAAATTTCGCTGTTCTGCCTGGATGACCCTGGATCGCTTATCGGAGCAGAGAGATTGGCGAGATATGCCCAAAGCATGAACAGATATTGCTTGCGATGGTCTGCTTCGAGCTCTTCAAAAATTTCCTCAACTGCCATTTTAGTGCTTTCCATGGCAGAGAGCCCAAAACGGTTGCCCAGAGATTGCGGTTTCAGGATGTTTTCAATGAGCGATTTCGCGTTTTCGCCTGCCAGTTCAAGGTCAAAGGCGTTATGGTCAGACTGACCAGCCTGTCTGAGATACTCCAGACTGGTTTGCATCAGCTTGTTGAATTCCTCTTCATCATTCGTCGAAGCGAGGTTTTTCAGAGTGGATGGATCAAAAAGTTTACGCAAGGGCTGCAGGAGAGGGCTCAGTTCAATTTCTTCAAGGTTTGAGTAAAAATCGGCGGTTCCATTGCCGCCAAGCATGCGGTAAAGCTGGGCATATTGGGCGCCGTAAACGACCTTGAAATCCACTAAAACCATGTGTTTATAAGCATCCAACTGGAAGAAAAGTCCTTGTCTTCTGACCTCTTCCAAAGTGCGGATGAAATAGAGTTTTGAAACGTTATCGTAGTAGATAACAAAGGCGTCATGCCCACCGTTCAGGCGCAGGGCCTCAGCCAGTTCGCTCGTATGCAGACTGCCTTCGTTCCCATCTTTTACCAGGAATGGCGCCGAGACTTTGATCCATCCTGAAGTACTGCCAAAGCAGTTATTGTAAACCACCAAACCAGACTGACCGCCGTAGTAGTTGCTGTAGGCGAAGACATTCTCATCGACGCCGTGATCTGTGTTGAAGTCATAGAGTCTGAAATCATCAACCTCCGCAAATAATTTGCGTCGGTGAAGCAAGGGGAAAATAACGGAAGCATGGTGATCGATCAATCCCTGATCCGGCGTTTCATCCCAGTAAGGGCGATAATATTCCATACCATATTTTTCGGTATAGCCTTCAATTTGACCGTGTCCGAACATGGGCAGGCCGGGCATGGTTGAAAGCAGCGTGCAGATGCCGAAATATTTATCCCCTTTACCAAATTGTTCCGCGGCGGTCTTCTCGTCAGGATTGTTCATGAAGTTGACGTAACGCTTGAGGATCTGCGGGTCATAGACCAGGGTGTTCTTAATCAGCAGTCGATACTTCTCATTCTCTTCATTTCGAAGCATGTTCATGAACGCGCTGTTATAGACACGGTGCATCCCAAGCGTGCGCACAAAATAACCTTCCATCAACCAGAAGGCTTCAGCAAGCAAAAGCGTATCAGGTACCTCGGCTGCGACGCGATCGACCACTTCACGCCAGAATTCTTCTGGCATGGCCTGATCGAAAGCCTCTTTGGTCATCGCGTGATCCGCGCGGGACGGGATATCGCCACCGCTGCCTGGCTGGGGATACCATAAGCGTTGATAGTGCCGTTTGGTCAGCGTCATAGCAGCATCAAAGCGAATGATCGGGAAACGTCTTGCCACGCTAAGGATGGTCTGAATGACAGCTTCGCGTACTTCGGGATTAAGATAATTCAGTTGAGCTGTATCGTTCCAGGGCATGCTGGTGCCGTCATTGCCATGGTAAATGTAACGGGTTTGGCCCGTATTGTAGTCGTGTCTTTTAAAGACAACCGCGGCATCGGAGCGGGAATAATACTTATCTTCCAGTTTGATGCTGATGCCAGTACGTTTGGAAAGTTCCTGGCCTTCGAAGGTGTAGACAGGGAAAGGCGAATGCTCTGATTGGATAAACCAATCGGGATGATCATATACCCAGTCTGAATCGATCGCCATGTGGTTGGGAACCATATCACTTGCCAGGCGGATCCCACGGGAGCCGCAACGTTGGCTGAGGTTGTAATAGGCCGCCTCACCGCCAAGCTTTTCTGCAATTTGGTAGCGTGTGAGGGAATATGCGGAGGATATTGCATCCGGATTGCCGCACAACTGTTTTATTTCTCTTGAAGCCTCACTGCGTTCCCATAAGCCGATCAGCCATAGGCCGGTAAAGCCCCAATGGACGAGTTGATCCAGGGTCTCGTCAGGGATTTGATCAAGCCTTTCAATGGGACGTTGATATTGTCTGGATAGTTGATTCAGCCAGACGAAGGCATTTTTTGCCAACATGACAACGCGGGGCATCCAATCGCTGTCCGGGCTGAAGTTTTCAATTTCAACCAGCGGTTCTCCCCAGGCATCGTATCCGGTTTTATATTCAGGAACAAAAGTCTCAGGGTTTGAAAAATCCGGCGCAGCCTGAAAGAACATCGCGCGGGCTTTGGCTTCTTCACTCAGCATATCCAGACTGCCCAGCAGTTTGAGGAAGAATTCACTTAGAAATTGTCCCCAGTTGGCTTTGATAAACTCAAGTTGACCGGTCAATGAATCCGGCACGCGCAACGAAGGTGTGCGCAGCATGGTGACCAGGTCCTGATCTTCAGGCCCAAAGGTCGGTTGGGTTTTAAAGAAAGATTGAATCGAATCCAGAACTTTTGCATAAGCACTGGCTGTATAAAGTGGTCGATCGTCAAAAATTTCGCGGTAGCGCGCAGCGGCTGGGTTCACATTCGTCAGCCAGGTCATCAACATTTCTTCGACTGTGACATCATAATTTGTTATGCCCTGATCGCTGCCCTTCAGATATTCAGAGATGCTTTGTTTGCCCTGATATACCTCCACAGGTGGGAATTGTTCATTGAACTTGACCAGTGTTTCAACGACAAAATCTTTTCCAAGGTTTTGAATGAGGTGCCTTGCCAGGGCTGTTTGAATACTGCGACCGTGGGTTTCATAGTACTCATCCATGATTTGATGAAAGATCTCATCGATCAAACCCAGCGCGTTGATATCTGCCGGTGAAGCGTAAGTATCAGGATCATCCGGATTGCTGCGTTTTTGATTAATGCGATGGGCAAACTCTCTGGATGAATGGAAGTTTGCAAAGACTACATTCCCATTCTTGGAAAATAAAACTTCATCAAATTGGTACTTATCTCGGGACGCTTTGGTAACATGGAATTGCTTCATTGACCGCTCTCCTTTGAGGTGGTTTTACGTTCGTTAATGTTTTTATTGTATCACTCAGAGCGAAGAATATGGGTGATCACATTGGAACCTGAACCGCCAATGTTCTGGACAAGCGCGTAATCAGTGCGTTTAACCTGCGTTTTACCTGCCAGGCCTTGCAATTGCAGGCTCGCTTCCACCAGCTGATAAATGCCAGTTGCACCAACAGGATGACCGCGGGCTTTCAGACCGCCCATGGTGGCGACAGGAAGCTCAGCATCGATGGCAATTTTGTTTTCAATGGCCAGTTTCGGCCCTTCGCCGGGGGCGCAAAAGCCGGCCGCCTCAAGCGATAAGGCTGCCATGATCGAAAACGCGTCATGATATTCAAATAGTCCAATATCTTTGGGCCCAATTCCAGCCTGACGGTAGGCTTGTTTCGCGGAACTTGCAGCTGCCGCGAGCCTGAGCCCATCCTTCCTGTTTTGGATGGATGTTGTGTCTGTCGCGGAGGCTGAGGCGGCGACGGAGACCACTTTGCGACCGTTCGAGATCGATCTGGCTGACAGGATGATCGCCGCGGCACCATCCGAGACCGGCGATGCATCCAGAAGGTTGATCGGATCCGAAACCATTGGCGCGCGCGTGAAAGCTTCCCGATCGATCAGGTTGTGAAAACGCGCGTTGGGGTTATGGATCGCGTTTGCGTGTGCGTTGATGGAAAAGCCTGCGAAATCTTCATGCTTCCAGCCGTATTCGTGCATATAACGCCGCATTAACAGGGCGTTTAGGCCAACGAAGGACAATCCCATGTCCGCTTCGAGTTCGGCATCTGAGGCGGTTGCCAGGCTGCTGGTGATCTCATTTCCTGGTGAGTCGGTCATTTTCTCCGCGCCGATGACGAGAGCGGTCTCCATCTCGCCGCTGGCGATTGCCATCAGCGCGAGCCTGAAAGCTGCCGCGCCGGAGCTGCAGGCAGTTTCAACTGAAATGGCAGGTTTGTGATGAAAACCAAGCCAGTCTGCCATCAGCGTTCCAAATTGCGCCTGCCGGTTGGCGGTGATCCCCATCATGTTGCCCACAAAAAGACCATCCGGGTAACCGATCCCTGCATCTTCAATTGCCATCAGGCCTGCGTCGCCAGCCAGTTCCTTCAACGATTTGTTCCAGTTTTCCTCAACCGGCACTTGTCCAATTCCTGCAATGTAAACTTTATTCATAAGACCTCATCAATTACAATTGTAAACAAAATGACTTGCGAAAACTATCAAAAATCAGATTTGTGAGGAAAAAATGATCTATATCGATATCACTGTTGGGATTAAAGACGGAATGCTGGTTTGGCCCGGCGATAAAGCCGTGGAAGTTGGCTGGGATGCCAAAATTGCTGATGGGCACGAATCGAATGTGACGTACGTTCGCATGGGCGTGCATTGCGGCAGCCATATCGATATGCCCTTGCATTTTATTGAAGGCGGCAAGACCACGGAAGCCCTTGATCTGGACGCGCTGATCGGGCCGGTTGAGGTTGTGGAAGTTCCGGAAGAAATAAACAAGATCGATAGGAAGTTTTTGGAAAGTATCAGCATTGAAAACGTTAAACGCGTACTTTTCAAGACCCGTACCAGTCGTATGTGGACGCAGCAATATCCGCAATTTGATTATGAATACGTGGCGCTGGATGCCAGCGGCGCTGGATGGCTGGTTGAGCATGGCTGCCGATTGGTGGGAGTTGACGCCATGGCTGTGATCGTAATGGAAGAGATTGTAAAAGGGCACGAGATCTTGCTGGGAAACGATGTTGTTGTTCTCGAAACGCTGAACCTTGGCCATGTAAAACCAGGCACGTATGAACTTATTTGCCTGCCGCTAAAGCTCATTGATCGTGAAGCCACTCCGGTGAGAGCAATCTTAAAAGTTTGAATAAACGTCAATATGGTTTAGCTGATTTGTTTGCCCTTAAACTTTTCTATTATTATTTTGAACTACCAAAAGAAAGATAATAAATTTTGCATTAATCCTTAATGATAAAATGCAGATATGGAAAAGATAAGGGATAACAAACTCTTCCTAAGCCGCTTTAGCATTATGCTGGCGTTTCTGGCATTGGGCTTTAGTTTGATCTATCTGATTCCAGAAAAGCTGACGCCCGGAAATGTTCATCTATTTATCTTTACTTTTCAGTTCAACTTTTTGAGCCTGCTCCCGTTCATTCTTGCGCTTGTGGCTGCAGTGGGAGCGGTATGGGTCTTCGTTGCGCATCCGAGATGGGAAAGCGAGCCAGCTGGTTTGATGAAGCTTTTCCCCCATATTACTTTGCCTTTTATTGCCAGCCTGATCCTGGGGATCGTTTTGAGCCAGTCCGCGCGCAGTCTGATCTGGTGGATCGTTTTGTCTCTCGGTTATCTGATCGTTTTTCTATTGCTGAGGTCAGAATATGTCTTACTGGGCCAGGAAAATACCAGCCTGATCCAATACAACCTGATCGTGATCAGTTTTTCCTACGGGATGTTTCTTGTATTCGCTACAGCCATAAAAAACAGCAGTTTGCGTATGTTTCTACAGATGACACTCATCTTCGCTGCAGCCTTTTTTGTTACTTTCCGGACGATGACGATCTGGCAACGTAAAGATTACAAGATGACACAATCATTAATTATTTCTTTGCTGATCTCAGAACTTGCTGTTGGATTACATTATTTGTTCATTAATCCCTTGCAATATGGACTGATCCTGACGGGAGGACTGTATTCTCTGACCTCATGGTTCAATCTCTATGAAGAAAATAAAAAATGGCACCAGTACAAGGAGCCATTAATTATGCTGGTCGTCACAACTTTGATCGTAATTCTGGGATCAATTCTTTGATTCGGCTCGTTCCTTTTTAAGCTCATATAAATAAAGCCATTGCAGGTTGCGAACGTGGAGATCCTGAGCCAGGCCACCCATGCAAATCCGTTGTTTTCCACTGTCTTCCACTGATTGCGAAAGCAGGAACTCGATGGGATTTTTTCTTCGGGAGGCAGTCTTAACGATCTTCCGAATATTTTTCAGGTATTCCAGATGGCTCTCAGTGACATTCTCGATCTCACCCCGTAAGACGATATCACCGTGTCCCTGAATAATATTTTCCAGCCCCATGGCACCGATATCCATGATCGTTTGTGTCAGGATGTCAATGTCTCCACCCACAAAATAAGGGATGGGCATGTAGGCATCGCCACTAAAAAGGATACGATCATCCTCGAGCAAAACCGAAATACTGTCATCAGAATGTCCTGGGGTTGAAAATATCCTGATCTGCTTTTTGCCAATTTTGATATAGAGCGAACCTTTGTTTATGGTGATGGACGGTTCCTTGATGCAAAGATTTCTGAAAAGAGGCTCATTTTTAATAGCTTCAGCTAGCGCGGACTGGCTGCGGCCTAACATCTGCTCGCGGCAAATTTCGTGCCCGATCACAGTTGCATTTGGAAAATAACAATTTCCCCAGCTATGATCGGCGTGATGATGCGTGTTAACAATATAGCGGACTGGGACGAGCAATTCATTTTCAATGAAGTCTTTAATGTAAGGAGTTTCTTCAGGCATCAGGGTGTCGATCAAAACAGCCCATTGCGGTCCGATAATAGCGCCAGCGGTAACCTGAGCATAAACATCACTTTGAAACCAATAGACATTTTCAGAAACGCGCTCTTTTTGCATTGATTAACTCCTTATTTGAATTGCGCCAAAGAATAGCATAATTGAAAACAAAAGTCAAAAATTAGCCTTTTTTCTTGCCCAAAAGAAAATACAAACCAAGCATCACAGACACGATGATCGCGGAAACAGGAAGCCAAAAAAGGTCACTCTTATCTTTTGTGCTGGCATGTTTGTCCAGCAATGCGCCTGATTCAACAGTAGGACGTGTAGTTTTGGTGGAATGCAAATGAGTAGGTTTGGTAAATACTACTTCGGTAGGTGTTGGCGTCTCAGATATTTCCGGCGTTGGTGAGCTTGTTCTTGTCACACGAGTTGGTCTCGGCGTTGAATATGAGCTGGTAGCCGTTAAAAATGGTGTGGGAGTGCGTGTAGGGACTCGTGTGCTGGTGGGATACAACGTTCCGGTAGAGGTGGCGGTTGCGGTGGGGGTCCTGCTTGGGGCATCATTCGCTTGTGTGATGATCTTGATGGGACCAATGATCTGCTGAACGCTGTCATCAACATCGATCACTTCCAGTTTATAGAAGTAGGTCGTTGATGGTTTGACTGACTGGTCAGTCATTTTGTATAAACCGCCACTGGTGGCTGATCCTTTTATAGGTATAAACTGGCCGATTTTTTTATATTCACCATCTTCACTCGTTGAGCGAGAAATTTGGTAACCCCTGGTGTTCGCTTCAGTGGTGGTGCCCCAGTTTAAAATAACGGTGCCAGGATCATCCTCAGAAAGGCGAAATGCCATAACCGTGCTGATATCAAAACCAACCACAAAAGGCGTGTAATGCAGGTCATTGAGAAGATCAGGCCTGCCGTCATTGTCGATAACCGCTTCAATACTTTTATTTTGAAGATCGCAGCGGACTTCCTGCCCGCTGAAGATGTTTCCGGCTTCTGTTTGAGGGGTGTCACCGACGTTATCCCAGCCGTTTGTTACCGATGTTTTCGGGTCAAACCACATTAATGGGAAGCGGGCAGGACGGCCTGAGCCACATAATGATAACGATTGCACCATCTGTTCGCACGCCTGATTCTGATTGTATTTAAATCTCAAAGTAATTGAAGATGGGTTTTCTCCATCCGGCAAAAAGATATCAAAGTAGTTTCCACAGACATTTAGCGCGCGGGCGCTGTTGTCAGAAAAGGGCGCCTGATCGGCATGGTTTACAACGAATAAATTGGAATTTTCATCACTTTTAGCCGAAAACCCATGGAAATCGTTTTGAGGATAGGAAGATGAAAGCCCCAGTAAACGAGCGGCAACCCCAACCTGCTCACTCAATATTTTTGCACTAAGGACTTTTGAATTGTCCGCGGAACAGTTGGGAGCCGCCTGGGAGGGCAAAACGCCCTCACCCCAAAAGTTGTGGTCGACCTTGCTGTTATTGGCACATCTCACCTGGATCGGGAAGCCATTCCCGATGATATTGTTTGCTTCCAAGACCAGGCTTGATGTCACTTCCGTATTCTCACTAATAAGAGCACTTGAATTGTTCTTTATTTCACTGGTTCGGATGGTCAGCTTGCCCAGGTTGTTTTGATGAAGGATAGCTGTCGCTCCGTTTTCGAGTGTGGAATGTTCGATCAAAACGTCCGAAGCGCTGTTGATATGGATCAGGTCCCTGGAAGGATTGTTGCAGGTGCCGTCTGTGAGATAGATGTCTTTCAAGGTGACCCTGGAATTGATCACCAGCATTGGCTGGCCGCAGCTGCTGCTGGAAGTACTTAACCAACCACCATTCTCACCAATAAGATTGATTGGAAAATCAATGACCACCTGATGAGTTCTGATCTCATAAGGGGATAAGATGTATATGTTTGCCCCCTCAAGGTTATTATCTTTGGCGAAGCGGATCGCTTTGTTCAAGGCAATGGCGTCAACCGTGTCAGCTGCGTCGTTATAAAAACACTGAGCTTTACCAGCGCATTGGTTTTGGGTATTGGCTACGTATATGTCCAGATCGGCCGCTTGCCCATCAGATTCGCTCAGAGAGCAGACGCAAAGCAGCATCAGCAGCAATACCAGCCTGAAAATTGGTTTACGATTGCTTGGTTTCATTGTGGAAATTATACCTGCTTCATTGGTTTTTCTGGATTTATGTTAGACTCTAAACCGTGCTTAGTAAGCTTTTTAAATATATAAAGAATGATTTGTTTTTTATTTTTGCCGCTCATCTCAGTCTACTGGCTGGCTCGGTTTTGGCTGGTTTTCGGTCGGGAGGTTTTAATCGTCTAAACCTGATCCTCGGGATAGGTACTATTTTGTTGGCATTTTTGTTGAAAGCCTTACTGGATTATCTCACCACTAATAAGATCAACCCTTATACAAAGATCAATCTGTCACGTCAGGATAACAAATCAGGATTAATTCTCTTAACCGTATTTCTGTTTATGGCCTTGTTTTTTATTTTATATTTGCTTTTGCGGCAAAAGATACTGATCGGGGTCAATTTTTTCTACATCATTGCAATATTCGCTCTCTTTTTTCTACCTGTTACGGTTGTCGGCAAAGTCTTCGTCAGGAAATACGACCTATTTTTGGAGGCAATTGTTGTTTCCCCAATTTTCTTTTTGTACGGCATGGGGCTGCAGCATGAAAATCCTGTATTGTATGATTTTCTGATGGCCTTGCCTCTCTTTTTCTGTTATATGGCAACGGCAATTGCTTATAATATTTCAGACATTGAAAAGGGATCAGCACTTCATGAAACGGGCATGATCGGGCAGCTGGGTTGGGAAAATGCCTTTAAACTTCATAATTTCTCAATTCTCTTGACCTATATACCGTTATTTTTGTACCAAATCCTTACAAAAACATTTGCGCTTTACTGGCCTGTTTTGATATCATCTGTCATAGCGTTGTTTGAAGTATTTTTGTTAAGCAGAATTTCACTTGGCGTGAAACCAAACTGGAACTTTATAAGGATGACGGCGCTGTTACACTACTTTACAATAATCTATATATTGATCTATCCAATGATTTAGGAGGCTGTATGTTAAAAACTGGCGATATCGCACCTGATTTTGAGCTACTCGATCAGGAAGGAAAAGCACATAAATTGTCTGATTACCTGGGAAAAAAGGTGATTCTTTACTTTTATCCAAAAGATGACACTCCAGGTTGTACCAAAGAAGCCTGTAGCTTCAGAGATTATTTCGCGGAGTACCGCAAACACGGAATCACCATTTTAGGTGTCAGCAAGGACAGTGAAAAATCGCATTCCAGATTCGCTGAAAAGTATTCCTTACCAT
The DNA here is from genome assembly GCA_002305635.1 of Anaerolineaceae bacterium UBA1415. Taxonomy (GTDB): domain Bacteria; phylum Chloroflexota; class Anaerolineae; order Anaerolineales; family Anaerolineaceae; genus Mesolinea. Next base: position 29,042 of record DBPR01000021.1, read on the forward strand.
TCACTTTGCTGTCGGACAATGAAACGACCGTCGCGCAGGCCTACGGCGTTTGGGGACTGAAAAAGATGATGGGCCGGGAATATTACGGCATGAATCGCGTTACTTATGTGATCGATGAAGAAGGTAAGGTTCTTCAGGTTTACAAGAAGGTCAAACCTGAACATCATGCCGAAGAAATTTTAAAAGATATACTTTAAAGAAAAACAGCCCCACACGGGGCTGTTTTATTACTGAACCCGTAAAATGACCCTGGCCGTATGCCAGAGGGTTTCCAAATTGTAATATTCCCGCAATTCAGCGGAAAGTAAATGGACGACGACATAGCCGTAATCCACAATTACCCACCCAGTTTGCCCACTGCCTTCGACGATTCCATTGTAGCCGTGCAATGCTTTTACTTTTTCTTTCAAGGTTGCTGAGAGGCTATCCAGCAAGCGTTCGCTGCTTGCGGTGGCGATCACAAAACAATCCGTAAAATCTGAGATACCTTTGAGGTCTAACAGTAAAATGTTTTCCGCAAAATTTTCTTCCAAAATGTTGACGATATCACGTCCTAAGCTAATTGGTTCCAGCGTTCACCTCGTTTTTGTTTATTTTACCTTAAGAAAAAAATTTTCCAGAATTTTATAAATTGGGCCCGCGGGTGTGAGCGTGCTCTCGATCAGTTCAAACTTATTGACGCTTGTAGAACCAAATGCTGTTTCCTTACAGGTTCCCATTCTTTGAGAAATCATAATTCTTTCTTCTTTTGGCACATAATCAGAAATTCTGGCTAAAGTCAGGTGGGGAGAAAGTTGTTTGTTCTCAATTTGGATCAAACTTTGCAAATTCCGGCAAATGGCATGATACAACGTTTGTGTCTCCCCCTGATCCTGACTGCCGATCCAAATAGTTCTAAGCGCATCAGGACGGCCAAAGAAACCTGTTCCGTTAAATAGGAGATCATAGGGCTTGATTTCATTCGCGATATTTTTTAGTGAAACTTTTATTTCAGGGATGCGGGATTCTTCGACATCGCCCAAAAACAATAAGGTCAGATGCATCAACTCCGGCTTTACCCACCTGATACCGCGATAGGGCAATTCTTTTTTCAGCTCTAACTGAAAGTTATTGATCGCATTCTGTGATTCATGGCCCGGCTTGATCGCGATAAACAGTCTTTTAGACATATATCCCTCCAATTGATGTTATATCCTGCATAAGTATATTCTATTATTTTATGGTATAAATTGAATACCCTGCTGTGTTGGTGATGCGTTAACTCAGTTTTGTACCAACACCCTATAAAATGGTTTAATCTCACACCAGGGGATATGATAGACCCGAGTCAAGATTGACCCTGGAGGTAGAACCAGCCCTGCTTTTGCAGGTTCAAAACCATTTCGCACACGGCATAGCGGGGATTTTTATTTATAATAGATATATGCGCAACTTCAGAGTTTTATTTCTACTTTTACTTGTATTCTCCCTGGCCGCCTGTTCTTCATTCAACAAAGGCAAGATCAGTCAGGATGTTTTGCCATGGAAGCCTTCCGGCAGTATTCTTTTCCAGGACGATTTTTCTGACGAAGAAACTGGTTGGGAAGTCGTTAATAATGCCTATGAGTTAAAAGGCTATTCCAACAGCGGCTACATGATCTCGATCAAACCAGCCAATTCAAGGACAGTTTCAACAACCAACCTGATATTTTCGAATTCAATTACGGATGCGAAAGTTCAGAAGATCACAGGCGCCAGAGAATCCCAGTTTGGTCTCGTTTGCCGCTATCAGGACAAACTTAATTATTACGCTTTTGTGATCAGCTCTGATGGGTATGCAGGGATTTTGCGTCTGCTTGATGGAGAGATCGAACTCATTGGCAGCGAGCAGTTTATCCGTGCCGAAGGAATATCACTGGACGATGGGATCAACAATATCACCGCAAGCTGTATTGATGACAACCTGCGGTTGATCGTCAACGGCGAAACCATTGTCAGCGCGCAAGACTCCAGCTTTAACAACGGTCAAAACGGCTTTTTGGTGGAAACCTTTGAAGAAGGAAACCTGACAGCTGTCTTTAACGATCTGATCATTCTAAAACCCTGATGAAAATATTCCTCGATATGGTTGGCTGCCGCCTGAACCAGGCGGAATTAGATCTATTGGCGATCGATCTTGCCCGTAACGGAGCGACGATTGTATCAACACCTGAAAAAGCGGACAAGATCATCATCAATACCTGTTGTGTTACCAAAAAAGCCTGCGCGGATTCCAGAAAAATGATCCGCCATTACCGTAATTTGAACAGCGCGGAGATAATCAGTACCGGTTGTTGGGTCAATATTGATACTCAGGAAGCACAGAATATCAGCGATATAACAATTTTGAATTGTGATAAAGAGAAGATACCTGAAATTTTGCTAAATCATCATTCAGAACTTCCAGGTACATTGACAAAGAAACCAATTCTCGGGAAACGGACGCGCACGCGCGGCTTTGTCAAGGTTCAGGATGGCTGTATGAATCAATGCAGTTTCTGTCTAACGACCATCGCCAGAGGAGCGTCACGAAGTGAGCCCACGGATAAAGTCGTTCGTCGGATTCATGAACTCGAAACCATGGGCGTCAAAGAGATCGTCCTTACAGGTGTACAGCTGGGCTCCTGGGGTAAAGAGCTTCAAGCAAGGTTAGTGCTCAGTGACCTGATACGAACCATCCTGGACCAAACGTGCATACCCAGAATTCGATTCTCCTCGATTGAACCCTGGGATATTGATCCGGATTTTATTGAACTTTTGAATGAAAAGCGCATTTGTGCACACCTGCATATCCCATTACAAAGTGGGGCGGACCCAGTCCTGCGGTCGATGCGCAGGCCAATCAATGCGCAGCGTTTCTTTGAAGTCTTGAACCAGATACGTCAAATCGCGCCTAAGACGAGCATTACAACAGATATTATCAGCGGTTTTCCCACCGAAACGCCTGAACTTTTTCAGGAATCATTTGAATTCATAAAAAAATGTAATTTTGATGGCGGTCATGTCTTTTCTTTTTCGCCGATGCCAGGAACTGATGCCGAAAACATGCAATCTTTGGTTCAGGATTCAGAAAAAAAACAGCGCACTAAATTGTTGATCGAGCATTTTAAGGAACAGGCAGAGAAGAGCAAACTGGCGATGATCGGCCAACCCGGTAGTGTGCTATATGAAAGCAAAAGAGAAACAAAAGCGGGCACAAAATGGGTAGGGTTCGGTGAAAATTATCAGCGTGTTGAGACATTTTCAACAGATAATTTGATAAATCAAATCCTTGACACCAAATTTATTGAATTAGATCCAAAAGGAAACCTAATTGGTAAAACTGCCTGAACTGTCATGGTTTGGGTGATCGAATTATCTCAGACAATCATTGTGACTCACCGTTTCAATTGATATTAGGTATAAGCACTTAAACCTCGAATAATGCTTGCATTTCGCGTATTTAAATAAATCATTACTAAAAAAGATGTGAAATATGAGTTGGCTGGATCTTCGGCAGGGTGGGGATAACATTGCATCTATAATATTACAAACAAAAAGGTATACCTGGTTTGATGTAAAATTGAACTTGCCTGTAAATTTTATCGGCATTATTATCTTGACCAATAAAGCAAACAAGGTAAAATTGAACAGTTATGGATTTGAAAAACAGTCCTGATTTTAATGCGTCTCTGCTAAATTCAGGATAGACTGAAAGGAATTTGAACAATGACAAAACGGACTTATCAACCCAAAGTGAGACGACGCGTTCGCGTGCACGGTTTCAGAGCAAGAATGGCTACTGCCGACGGGCAGGAGGTTTTGAAACGCCGCAGACGCCGTGGTCGCCATGTCCTTGCCAAAAGCGCCAACAACCACGTGAAGCGGGTCAGCTGGTAGGAACAGGTGAAGTACAGCGGCTATGGCTTCCATAGGCAGCCTTGCTGTTTTACGAAACTCATTGGAAATAGCTGCAATCCGCAAGGAGGGTCAGTCTTTTTCTAACCGATTTCTTGTATTGGTCATCAAAAAAAACTCGGATAACAAGCCTTGTTTTGCCGTGATCGCCAGCAGGAAAGTCGGCGGAGCTGTAAAAAGAAACCGCTGTAAGCGCAGAATGAGATCCAGAGTGAAGATGCTTGCACCCAGGATTGCTGAAGATCACAATTTCGTTCTTATAGCACGCCCTGATTTGTTGCAGGTTGATCCTGCCACTCTGGATAAGTCAATTGTCCAGCTCTTCCAAAGAGCTGGTTTGCTTTATTCAAATGAGTGATTTTGAGACTGAAGATAAGAGTAAGTACGCAGACCCGCCCTTGAGCGAGCTGCCAAAAACTTTTGCCAATTTTCCCCGTCGGGTGGTGCTTTACCTGATCAAAGGCTACCAAATGACCTTCTCAAAAACGCTCCCTCCCAACACCTGTCGCTTTTATCCGACCTGTTCTCACTATGGATATCAGGCTGTTTACAAATACGGAGCGATCAAAGGCGGCTGGATGGCGATAAAACGAATTGTAAGATGCAACCCCTTCAATGAAGGTGGTATAGACCCTGTACCTTGACTGGAGATTTATGAATAAAAAATATGTGTGGACCCTGCTACTCCTGACCATTGCCGCCCTGGTCTTATCTGGATGCGCGGCTGGTGTCAGAGCTGAGAGCACTCCTGGTTTAACTGTCTCTGGCGACCATGTTTACGTCGCCTACCTAAGCCGTGTTCATCAGCTTGATCGGACAACTGGCACTCTTGTTTCAAGTTATCCTGAAAAACCGAAGCCAACTCTTGTTATGTATGCTCCTCCTGAAGTTAGCGAAGGAGCTGTTTATTTTGGCGACCTTGCCAATCAGTTCCATAAAGTGCTTGATGGCAATCTCAATCAAATCACCTGGACTTTTTCAGGCGCGAAGGGCTGGTTCCAGGCCAAGGCGGCTGTTGATGGGGACCTGGTGATCGTCCCGAGCACCGACCGAAATATTTACGCATTAAATTCTTCAACCGGTGAATTGGTTTGGGATTACAAAGGCGATTTTGCCTTCATCGCTGAACCCCTGATCATTGGTGACAAAGTGGTTGTCAGTTCGCAGGATCATCACATCCTTGTTTTGGATCGCAACACTGGCAAAGAGCTTTACCGCGTCGAAACCAAAGGCGCTGTCGTTTCATCTCCGTTGTATGATGAAGCCACCGGCGCTGTCTATATTGGCAGTTTTGGGAAAGACCTGACCTCTTTTGACCTGGAGACAGGCAAAGTGAATTGGGTGTTTGGCGAAAATCAGAATCTGGCGACCATTTGGGGAACCCCGATCTTGCTTGGTGAAGAATTGATCTTCGTTGATCGTGCCGGAAAGATTGTCGCGCTAAACCCTGAAAGTGGCGAGCAACTTTGGACCGTTGAAGCAGGCGGTTCAGTTGTAGCCGGTCTTGCGAAGGTTGAAGACCTCGGCTTTCTGGTGGCGCGTGAGGATGGCAACATGATCTTCTATGGAACAGACCACGCCACAAAGTGGACTGCCACTATCCCGGGCAAACTTTATTCAGCGCCGATCATTGATGGAGAGCAGATATTTGTCGCTGCCACAAAAGCGGATAGTATTCTTTACACCTACAATCTAACCGGTCAACCAGGCTGGTCATATACCCCTGCAAAATAGGAGATATCACTATGTGGGAAACAATTATTGTTCAGCCTTTTACTAACTTGCTGTTGATCATTACCATGTTGGTGAAGAATTTTGGTTTTGCCATCATTCTCTTCACGATTTTGATCAAACTGCTAACTTATCCTTTGACCGCCAAACAAATGAAGTCTACCCAGGCAATGCAGGACCTGCAGTCCGATCCTTATTTCAAGAAAATGCAGGAAAAATACAAAGATAATCGCGAGAAGATGGCCGAAATTCAGATGAAGGTTTACAAGGAAAAGGGCATCAATCCCTTTGGCTCCTGTTTACCGACGATCATCCAATTCCCGATCATCATTGGTTTGTATCAGGCCATCATGAAAGTAATGGCTTCAACACCGCTTGAACTGGCAAATTTGGAGAGGATCGTTTATCCATTTTTGGATGTTAACAAAATTCTCCCCATCCAAAACCGCTTCCTGTGGATGGACCTTGGCCAACCAGAGCGTCTGAACATCTTTGGCATTGGTATTCCGGTTCTGGCTATTCTTGTAACCATCACTACCCTGATCCAATCAAAGATCATGCAGCCGCCAACGCAGGCCAACGATCAGTCCGCTGCCATGAGCAACAGCATGATGATGATGATGCCCTTCATGATGGGCTGGATGGCTTACCAGTTCTCAGCCGGTCTGGCGCTCTACTTCCTGACCAGCAACCTGGCAACTGTCGCTCAATATGCCGCCATGGGCCGCGCGGATTGGTCTAAGATTATCCCAGGAATTGAACCCAAAAAAGAACCTCCGAAGAAAACGATCATTGAGCCTGAATGGATCGAGGATGACGATGATGAGGATGAAGAAGACACCGACAAGAGCGGAAAACCTTCTGCAAGAGCGGCTGTTAAACGTCAACGCCCAAAGAGGAAAAGATAGAAAAATAGGCAGGTTATCTTATGGAACAACGATTAACGCTCGAAGTCATCGCGCCAACAGTTGAAGAAGCCATTGAAAAAGGGCTTGAAGAATTGGGGCTAGGTCGCGATGACGTCGATGTAGAAATTCTGGACGAAGGCAAACGAAATCTGTTTCGCTTTGCCTCAAGACAGGCAAGAATTAAACTTATCGTCAAACAAAAGGTTATGAAAAATCAGGACGAAGAAACGGCGCCTGAACCTGATGAAGAACTTCCGTTAGATCTTGACGAGACTTTCGAAGGTTATGAATTTCAAAGCAGCGCTGAAAGAGGCATCCCTGAAGATATGGATGAAGAAACGGCAATTTTGGCTGTTGTGAGAAAGATTTTGGACCTGATGGGCACTCAGGCTGAGCTTTCCATCGACCAAAGAGTCTCAGAAGATGACCAGCGCGAATATTACAATGTCGATATCCAGGGCGATGACCTGAGCTATTTGATCGGGAGACGCTCTGAAACACTAAATTCAATCCAATACATGGTCAGCCTGATCATTTCCCATCAGTTCAATCGCTGGATCCCGATCCAGATCGATATCCAGAATTATCGTAAACGAAGGGAAACCGAGCTGCAGAAACTTGCCCGTAGAATGGCTGATCAGGTCGTTGCGACCGGTCGTAAACAAATGCTTGAAGCGATGCCGGCTTACGAGCGGCGCATCATTCATATCGAGCTCAGAAAAAGGGATGATGTTTATACAGAATCGGTAGGCGAGGAACCTTATCGCAAAGTCTATATTTACCCTGCCAATCAGTAGAGGCGTATTGTGAGAGCAGTCGATATCATCACCCGCAAGCGGGACAAAGAGGAACTGAGCCCTGAAGAAATTCGCTTCATGATCGAAAACTTCACCAAAGGCAGCGTTCCTGACTATCAGATGTCTGCCTTCGCGATGGCAGTTCTTCTCAATGGCATGAGCCATGGGGAGATCACCGCAATGACGCTGGCGATGGCGGCTTCCGGCGATCAACTGGACCTAAGTGAATTTGGTGGCCGCGTCGTCGACAAACACTCAACTGGCGGCGTTGGTGACAAAACTACCTTTATCGTAGCTCCCATCGCGGCTGCCTGCGGACTGCCGGTTGGGAAAATGTCTGGCAGAGGTCTTGGTTTTAGCGGTGGTACCATTGACAAACTCGAATCCATCCCTGGCATAAAAACGAACCTTTCCACCGAAGAATTCATTCAACAACTTCGTGATTATAAGATCGTATTGACAGGCCAAAGCGCTGATCTGGCACCAGCCGATGGGAAGCTTTATGCCTTAAGAGATGTGACCGGAACTGTGCAATCGATCCCTCTGATCGCTTCTTCCGTGATGAGCAAGAAGATCGCCTCCGGGGCGGATTCGATCGTGTTGGATGTCAAGGTAGGTCGGGGTGCGTTTATGAAAACCCTTGATGATGCCCGCGAACTTGCCAACGTAATGGTCGCCATTGGGAAACTTAGCGGCAGAAAAGTGATCGCGCTGCTTTCGCAAATGGATCAGCCGCTTGGACATGCGGTAGGGAATGCGCTGGAGCTCAAGGAAGCTATCGCGATGCTGCGAGGGACTGGGCCTGAAGATCTGCATACACATTGTGTTGACCTGGCTGCGTATATGCTCATTTTGGGTCATGCTGCGCAGAACCTGGATGAAGCCCGTAATATGGCGCAAAAAGCCATTGACGATGGCTCAGCCTGGGCCAGGTTTAGAGAAATGGTAAAAGTACAGGGCGGTGATATTTCATTTGTAGATGAACCAATGAAATTGCCCGAAAGTAAGTTTGTATATTCCATTTTTGCTGATAAAGACGGATATATCAAAACTGTTGACGCCAGGGAAGTTGGCGAAAGCTCGGTCATGATCGGCGCCGGTAGAGCAAAAAAGGATGATCAGATCGACCTGGCTGTAGGCATCATGGTTTACGTCAAAGTTGGTGGAAAGATTTGCAAAGGTGATCTGATGTTTGAGGTTCACGTAAACAGAAAGTCTGACTTTGACCTTGTTTTTGAAAAGCTGAAAAGTGCCGTTGAAATTTGTGTTGAACCGGTTGACCCGCCCCCATGTTTTTGGGATGTAATAGGTGTGAATTAAAACCCGGTTCGCCGGGTTTTTTCTTGCAATAAGGTAGGAATTAATGAAGAAAATAAGAAATGATATTAGAAATATTGCGATCATCGCCCATGTAGACCATGGGAAAACGACCTTGATCGATTCCATGTTAAAGCAAGCCAAAGTTTTTCGTGATAATCAAAAAGTGGCTGATCGCGTCATGGACTCCAATGACCTTGAGCGGGAACGTGGTATCACGATCCTGGCAAAAAATGCCTCGATAACACTGCCTGATCCTGCGACAAGGGAATTGGTCAAATTAAACATCGTAGACACACCTGGCCATGCTGATTTTGGCGGTGAGGTGGAACGCATCATGAATATGGTCGATGGGGTTTTGCTGTTGGTTGATGCCGCGGAAGGCCCCAAGCCGCAAACCCGCTTTGTCTTAAAGCAAGCCATTGAAAAGAAACTAAAAACGATCGTGGTTATCAATAAACTCGACCGCAAGGATATTGACATCGAGAGCACGTTGAACGCGACCTTTGATTTGTTTGTGGAGTTAGGCGCCAGCAACGATATTTTGGATTTCCCGATCATTTATGCCGAGGGGCTTCAGGGAAAAGCCGGGAAGCAGGCAAAATTAGAAGATAATTTAATGCCGCTTTTCGAGACGATCCTGAAAGAGATCCCTGGGCCAGAAATCAACAGCGATGACTTTTTCCAAATGTTGGTCACCAATCTCGGTTACGATGAATACAGTGGAGTTACCGCCACCGGACGCATTTATTCGGGCAATATTCGTCCAAACGATACGATCGTGCGCATCCTGAATGACGGAAGTCAGGAACGAATTCAGGCCAGGTATCTTTTTACCTATGAAGGGCTTGAAAAGAAAGCGACTGAGATCGCGGAAGCGGGTGACATTATCACCATTGGCGGTCTCAAGGATATTCAAATTGGTGAAACGCTGGCTTCCCCGGAAAAACCGCTTGCCTTGCCGTCGATCAAGGTTCAGCAGCCAACCGTGCGAATGACCTTTGGCGTCAACACCTCTCCGTTTTCAGGCCGTGAAGGGAAGTGGAGCACCTCGCGGAAGCTGCTGGAGCGTCTGACCGAGGAGCTGCGCCACAATATTTCTTTGCGTGTGGAACAAACTGATCAAAAAGATGTCTTTTTGGTTTCTGGCCGCGGCGAGCTTCATCTGGGCATCCTTATCGAAACGATGCGTCGTGAAGGCTATGAATTTCAGGTTAGCAGACCCGAAGCCATCATCATCGAGAAAGAAGACGGGGAAAAGTATGAGCCTTTTGAAGAGGTTCATATTGATGTAGACAGCGATTATGTCGGCGTCGTGGTTGAAATGCTCGGGCAGCGCCGCGGACAAATGTCCGATATGCGAAATAACCCGGATAGTACCGTCCATCTGACGTTTACAATTCCAACCCGGGGTTTGCTTGGTTTTCGTTATCGTTTTTTGAATGCCACCCACGGAAAGGGAATTTTGAACAGTTTTTATATCGGGGATCGCCCCTTGGAAGGAGCGGTCATCAATCGCAACAGCAGCTCGATCATCGCGATCGAGGAAGGGGTTGCCTCGACTTTTGGATTGAAAAACGCGGAACAACGAGGAATCCTCTTTATTGGTCCGGGTGAAGAAGTTTACGAAGGCATGATCGTTGGTGAAACCGCCCGCGCCCAGGATCTTGCGATCAATGTTTGCAAGAAAAAGCATCTTACCAACATGCGTCAATCCATTCGCGATCTTGAAGAGCGGCTCGACCCTCCAAAGAAAATGAGCCTGGATGAGAAAATTGAATATCTTGGTCCGGATGATCTTTTGGAAGTTACGCCACAAAACCTTCGCCTGCGCAAGAGAATACTGGACACGCACGAGCGATTACGCTTTGAGAAAACTGGCAACGAATAGGCCCAATATTTGTTTTACTGGCAAATGTCTCTAAAAGTGGTTGATGTTGACCAGATCAACTGGTCAGATTGAACAAAGTAGACCAGATAGGTGATGACCTGATCGCTACCAGGGTATTTACAGCCCAATGCGATCATGTCTTCGCCGTCTGGGAGTCTCTCTTCCAGGTCGATCCCATAAGGGATCACCACCTCATACATGGTTGGCGTCAATAAGGTAAAACGTAGCCCCTTATCGATTGGCCCGTTGTCTCCGTCGAGATAGGCCGGATAAATTTCTTTTCCGTATAAAAAGAGCGTGTTTGGTTTGTTGAAAAAGTCTTCCATCTGGGAAGGCGTGATGCCAATTTCATCTTCGATCTTCTCCATAGGCAAACGCTGATACACTTCAGATTTGCTATCATTATGGTAAAGTGTCGGGAACGCCAGATTGAGAACGGGCAAAGAGAGACCGATCAAAAGGCAAATAGTGAGAGAAATCCAAAAATTGGGACGATGTTGGCTGGTAGATTCTCTGACAGGAGCTGGTTTGAATTGGGGAATCAGCTTGATTGCGCGTAGTAAGCACCATAAGCCGAGCAGGAAATAAAAGTATACGACCCAATCCACCGGAAGTAAGTAGCGACTACCTGAGGTTCTTACCAGAGCGTTTGATAAATAATATGACATTTGCAAAACCAAAGGAACCAAACCAGAACATTTGAATTTTGTGTAGGCGTATTGAACACCAAGCGAAATCAAGATTAGATTGAAAATAAACGCAATGACATGCTCTGCGGGCATTTCACCATTCCAGGTGACTGGTTCATGCCAGTATTCTTGCTCAAGAATGTTCGTTGGGCGGGCAGGGTAAATCTGGAAAGGTAAAACAAAGAGCGATTTGACCTGATTGTTAAAAAAATGCCCTAAAACCATGGTGATTTTTGATCCATAAAGCGCAGTGTTGCCTGTTTCGCCTGGTTCATTGGATATATCCAAATTTGGCTGCCCGGTCACTTCAGATGACTGTTCCAGTTCAGATGGTGAGACAGTTTCATCCGTTTCAGGGACTTGGGGCAGTGTCGCAGTTGCGGCAGTAGGAGCCTCATTGCGTCCATCAACGACCTGCTCTACAGAAAAACGGGTCGCGAGAGCAGCCTGAACCTTCCAGGTGATTGGGTCTTTACCGTAAGTGACCTGATTGTAAACCGTCCAGGGCAATACCATTACCATGACACCCAAAAGGAAGATTAGGATTTGGGGAACGCGCGTTTTAAGCTCGCGAATTCCTGTTAAAAAGAGGAAAACTAATATTATGGGAAAAACAACCAGATTATTTGATCGAATAAAAATTGACAATCCAAGCACGCCACCAGATAATAGAGGTAACGCCAGCTCATTCTTTTGCTCACGAAGCCAAATGAATAGTAAAAAAGCGAGAAGGAGAAGAAGAAACGCTGTTGGGAATTCGGTCATCATCAAACGGGAATTTGAGACCGAAATTTTAAAGGTGAAGAGGATCGCGGTTGTCTCTTTGATTATTGCGAATAAAGCCAGCGCGATGCCAAAAAGCTTTCCCGAAAGGCGCTTTCCAAAAAAATACAGTAAAACAGGAAAAAGCGCTAAAAGGATGATCTGTATATTCGTGATGGTCTGGTAGGATTGACCAAAAATGAGGTGCAGTAACCCCAGAAAGAGGGCGTAAAACGGTTTTTCCGTATAATAGGGCGTTTCGAGTCTACCGCCTATAATCAGGTATTGGCCACCCAGGTCCATCAGCTTTGCGTCGCTTTTAGGTAGATAATAGCCGTCAGGAGGCAAGGGACCTAAAAGGAAATAACTATTGGAGTATGGAGTTTTGATCCAAACCAGCGAGGCGATCAGCCAAATTCCAAGAACAAGGAAAATTTCCAGTAAAATCAGTAATTTAGGATCCGGATTCCAGCCTTTTTTTGTTTTGATCCAGTTGACGATCTCATGAACAATCAGGATCATCAATACAATGCTTGCCAGTGAGACCCACATCATAGGCACCCCGGCAACGTTCCAGAATGCCTGGTCTGGCTGTAATCCAATTCCCGTGAGCGTCATGAAAAGCCAGGCGAGGGCGATGCAGGCAAGCGAAATAGCAAGCACAAGATACGAATCGGCTTTCTTGTCTTTAATTTGTCGGCAGCCTGTAAAGACTAATAAGTTGATCAAAAGAGCATAAAACAAAACCCCCAGCCAGCTCATGCCGAGGTTTATGGCGGCATTGTTTAGGTCCATCGTTCGGCTTAAAAGAACAATGATGAGTATGGAAAGGAGCAGGAAAACGATTGTAGCACTTGTCCGTTTCGCGAGCAGTTGGTTTATCGTTTTTTGCATCCAGAGATTATTTTTCTTTAACAACAAGGCTGCTGTCAGCAGTACCATGGCGACCATGAAAGGGATAATAAAAAACGAAATCCAGGTCAGCTGCGGGAGGGTCGCCGCAAATCTATCTCTGAATACGTAGAACTGGACGCCACCAATGAGCATGGACAGGCTTCCACCCGACACGAGAAAAATAATATTCAGCTCCAGGGGCGTTCTTTTCCTGATTGACATTATCATTTCACCTTTCAATGTATTTTACACTATGGCTGGGGTTTGATAAAAATTGCGCTCAAGGTTAAAATCGCTATTAAATTGGAGAAATATGACAAAAAACTTTTCCCCTAAATCTGATGGTTTTTTCGTGCCAGGTTTCTTATCAATGAAGAAACATCAATATCTGATCACTGTAGCGATGATGCTTTTGTTTGCGCTGATTGGCTGGTTCATTGGCTCAAGCTACAAGTTCAAGTATGAGGCGACCTCAGTACTTGTCACCAACCTCGAAATTGTTGAAGATACCAACATCAAGGAAATCATGGTCGATTCCCAAATGGAGCTGATCAGACAGCTGATGTATCATCCTGACATCACTTCCGCGGTGCTTGATAAGGAAGCTCAGCATAACAATCCTCTCACGCTTGACCAACTTGAGAAGAAAAGCGTAATTGAACGCAGGCTCAACAGTACCCTGATCAAGATCCGCGACACAGACCCACAAATCGCCAAAAGGATCGCCGATGCCTGGGCCGAAGCCGCGTATACGCGACTGAGCGAAGCCTATCCACATGCATTCCTTGTCTCAGAGGCGAAATGGATGATCACCTCAATCGAAGATTGTCAAAGCGATGAACTCGTCTTTGAAACCAACTTTTGCCAGGAACTGACCACCGAAAGGGCAGAAGAGCTGATCAACGAAGCAAAAAAGATTGTTCTTGAGGAGGATGCTCTTTCTTTGGGTTTGACCAAGGAAATTCAGATCAGTCAGTATCAACCCGCTTCTTTACCATCGGAACCGGTTGCCGGCAGCCAGTCCAATACCTTGTTTATCGGCGCTCTGGCAGGTTTTTTGCTTTCGCTGATCCTCTATGAGCTTCCTGTTTTCAAAACTGGCGATAAAAATGAAAATCTCTGAATCAGCGCAAAGTTTACTCTGGAAGCTCTTTCTCCTGGTCTTGCCGATCAGCAGCTTCCCATTGCTTTCCCGTTTGATGGGTGGAGCAAGTGTCGCGCCGCTGGCCGCAGTTCCTATGTTGTTGCTCCTGATAATTTGGTGGCTTCCCAGCTTTTTTAAAAACGGCTTCAAACTACCCTATCAGGTCAAACCCCTCTTGCTTTACTTCCTTTTTGGCTTATTTACGACCTTGTTTATCAGTTTCCGGGATGTTCCAACCTTTCAATCAGCAAGCATTCCTAAAAGTGTCCTTGAGGTCATCATTACCTTCGGAATGGGGATCGGTTTTTACCTGGTGACCATTCATTCCGTCAGGAACGAAAAGAATTTGCGAACCACAGTTTTATGGATCAATATCTCCGGAATAATTGTGATGGCCTATTCATTGTTGCAGGTGCTTATTTGGTACCTTTTGGGACATTATCCTGAATGGCTCTACGGCATTCAGAGAATATTCTCCTCCAATGCCATGTTGTTCTCCCGGCGCGCGACTGGTCTGGCTTTTGAACCCTCCTGGCTGGCGCATCAATTGAATATGGTCTTTATTCCCATCTGGCTGGCCATGAGCGTCACTGGTTACAGTATTTTCAAACGCAAACTCTTCAACAAAATACAAATAGAGAAAGTTCTGCTTGCCTGCTCCATTGCGACCTTGTTCATTACGCTTTCCCGTATCGGCTGGATCACATTTTTTATTGTTATAGCTTATCTCGCGATCCAGTTCTTTGACCAGTTGATCAATAAGCTTTCTGTGAAGCCTTCAAAATCGCCGGATCATAAACCACATGGTTTTGGGTTTCGCTTTGGCATGTGGGCAGGATTGTTTGTCGGCATGCTCGCGCTTATCTTTCTGGCTGGTTTTGTCCTTTCCTACATTGACCCACGAATGCGCGATTTATTCGATCTGAAACGGCTGATCGATGCCGGTTTCATGCGCTGGGCCTCAAAATTGGTATTTCTGGAACGGGTCATGTACTGG
Organism: Anaerolineaceae bacterium UBA1415; assembly: GCA_002305635.1. GTDB lineage: Bacteria > Chloroflexota > Anaerolineae > Anaerolineales > Anaerolineaceae > Mesolinea. The sequence goes on from DBPR01000021.1 coordinate 44,087, forward strand.
ATCGCGGCTTACCGCGTTTTCCAGATGTTCCCATTCATGGGAGCCGGCTTTGGCATCCCCGGGTTCTTTTTTCAAAAGACCGTTCCCGTTTATGGTTCCCAGTTACTGGATGTTAATGACTTTCTCCTGAAACCATTTTTCTTGCCAAATGCCAAAAACTTTTGGGTACGGATCCTTTCTGAGACAGGCATCATTGGTTTCGCGCTTTATGCCAGTTGGGTAGTCATCCATTGGCGCGATGCAGTTGAGCTCGAGAAAAACTCTCAAAACAAGATGCTGCAAACCATGGGCCTCGCAGGAAAGATCATCGTAATTTCAATGATCATCGAGGGGTTCAGTCTGGATTCCTTCGGACTGCCTTATGTGTGGGTCGCTTTAGGCCTGCTTAGCGCAACCTGGTTTATGAGCAGAGATGATGACGCACAGGCTAACGTGACGGCTCAAACATCAGATCGATAAGTTCCAAAAATGCATTTGTATACTGATTCGTTGTTGGCAGGATCTTGATCAGTTCTGATTTGGCATTTTCATAATAGTTTCTCGCCAGCGCCTGGGTTTGCTGGTCAGCGCCTATTTCCTCCAGATGCCTTTTCATTAGCGCGAGCTTATCTTCTGAAATGGCACCATCCTTGTCCCAGAGCTTTGCAAATTCAGGGCTTTTCTCCAAACTGATCATGGCTGGGTAGGCCTTCTTGCGGGTTGTCAGGTCTGTGCTGACTGATTTGCCCGTCTTGTCGGTTTTACCCCAGACGCCCAGATAATCGTCCTGGATCTGGAAACCCAAACCAAGTTTTTCGCCAATGTTATCAAGCTGGTCGATCACTTCAACCTCAACGCCTTTGAGGCTTGCTCCGATGCGCATCGAGCCAGCGATCAGACGTGAAGTCTTCAGACGGATCATCTCAAGATAATCTTCAACACTGAGTCCATTGTAGTTTTCATAACTGATATCGAGCTGCTGTCCCTGGATCACTTCAAGCGTCGCATTTTGAAAAGCGTTGATCGCCATTTCCCAATTCTTATCTTGGATCGAATGATGCCTGGTTGCCATCAATCTGTGGCTAAGATTCGAAAGATAATCGCCAACATTAATTGCCAGCGGCATGCCAACTTTGCACCAAAGCGCGGTCTGGCCGTGGCGCGTCAACCCCTTATCCTGAATGTCATCATGAATAAGGGTGAAGTTGTGCAGCGTTTCCATCGCAGCCGCCGGGAGAAATACTTCCTCCGGCTTTCCGCCCAGGGCGCTATAGGTCAGGATCAGAAATAAAGGACGCAGGCGTTTGCCTGGAACGCTAACGGGATTATTCCAGCCAAAATGGTATTCGACCATACTTTTCAATCCCACGATATTCTCGGGAATATGTTGAAGTACAGATGCCTTAAAACAAGATTCAAATTCTGTTCTGATTTTCGAAATTAGATCCATGTTTTACCTCTATGAATACCATTTTCCTTTGATTTCCGTAAGCGAGCCTGAACCGGTGCAGAAAAGAGAAATTTTAAGTTCCAGCAGAATTTGTTCGATCGTTTGATACAATGCTGGCTCTCCTTTTTCAGCAGCAAGCAGAAACTTACGCGCAAAACCACATAAATCTGTACCCAATGCAAGAGATTTAGCCATATCGATCCCTGAATCCAAACCACCGGAAGAAATAATGACCACTTTCCCCTGTAATTCCTCCAGGTTTTTTAATGCAGTCACAGTTGGAATGCCCCAATTGATAAACCTCTCTGAAACCTCTTTCCGCACAGGGTCGTTCTGACGATACATTTCAACCGCTGCCCAAGAAGTGCCGCCAAGACCGGCAACATCAATTGCTTTCACGCCGACATCAACTAATTTGGTGGCAGAATCCTTGTCGATCCCACAGCCAACTTCTTTGACCAACACAGGTACAAGTAAAACTTTGCAGATTGCCTCGATCTTATTCAATAAATATGAAAAATTCCGGTTGCCTTCAGGTTGTAATGCTTCCTGAAGGCCGTTTAGATGCAGGTATAGACCGTCCGCTTCGATCATATCTACGGCCCTCTGGCATTCCTCAATACCGTAACCCTGGTTCAGTTGGGCGACACCCAGGTTGGCGAAGAGCAGCGCGTTTGGAGCTGCTTTCCTAACGATCCGGAAGCTTTCTTCCAGTTCCATATTCTCGATCGCGGCTCTTTGCGAGCCAACGCCCATCGCGATACCAAAATGTTCTGCCGCCTGTGCCAGGATTTGGTTGTAATATTTTGAGGCTTGCGAACCACCGGTCATGGATGAGATCAGCAGAGGGGCTCTTAAAGTTCTCCCAAAGATTTCTTTGCTCGTATCGATCTTGTCAAAATCAAGACCAGGCAAGGCTGAAACTTTCAGCTTGATCGATTCAAAACCAGCTGAGAGCCTTGTGTTAACGTCTTTTTCAAGACAAATTTGCAGGTGTTCGTCTTTTCTAATCGCGGTTTCTGAAACTTGTTCGTCCATGTCGTGTTATATCTTTCGATGGTTTGAAAATGCTCTATTGGTATAATCTTAACATCAAAAAGACAAGTGAGGAAGAAATGGAAAATACTTTTGAAATTGTTAAGGCTGTTGTAGCTGAAGTTCTGAAGATCGACGGCGAGGGAATCACGATGGAAACTCGTTTTATTGAAGATTTAAAAGCAGATTCTATGGATCAATTTTTCCTGATCGATGGATTCTGTGAAAAATTTGATATCGATATCACCGATGAAGCAGCTCGCTCTATCCACACCGTGGGTGATGCCGTCAACGCGATCACCGAAGCCCTGAAATAATTTCATTCAACGAAACGCAAAAGCCGAATTAATATCAAAAATTCGGCTTTTGCGTTTAAATTACACTCTCACAAAACGATTCTTTTATTATTCTTAATTTGAGTTGAAATAAAAGCATTTTTGAGATACACAAAGAGACTGAAATGTAACACCAAAGCTTTAGCGTCTTAGCAAACAAGGAATATCTTCAATATTTTTTGCGAGCAAGGCACCCGCTTCGATAAAGGCGTTGGTTTTTCTTTCCACTGAATTTAAAAAGAAATTGCTGTTTCTTGAGAAAACTGAACCCATGATGGAAGCTTTCAGGTTTTCTCCTACCACATAAGCCACAACAGGTTTGGTGATGCTCTCCATGATATAGTTTGCGGCGACCAGCTCGCTTTCGCCTCCAGGGCCGCCAACCAGAACGATTTGTTCTGTATGAGGATCCGATTCCAGTAATTCAAGGAAAAATTTAAAATCCATCCCAATGATCGGGTCGTCTCCGATCCCAATCGCAACACTGACACCAATCCCAGCCTCATTCAGGATGTCAAGCACTTCGTAGGAAAGGGTACCGGAACGGGAAACGAGAGCCACATCACCAGCTCCGACAATATGATCAGGGAAAATACCCGCATTTGCTATCTCTGGGACAAGGATACCGGGGGAATTCGGGCCGATCAGGACTGAGTCGCTTTTTCGCAAGGCTGATTTGACCTGCATCATATCCTGGACCGGAACCGACCCGGTCACAGATATGATCGTTTTTATTCCAGCTTCAATGGCTTCCAAAATACAATCTACAGTAGCGTGAGGCGGTACAAACAGGACGCTGACATCGGCATTGGTGGCATCGACACAGTCCTTAACCGTATCGAAAACAGGAATTCTTCCATTGAAAGCCCAATCACCGCCTTTGCCAGGAGATGTACCGCCGACAAGGGGACTATTATTATTCAGCATCCGTTCTGAGTGAAATCTGCCTCGTCTTCCAGTGATGCCCTGTACCATGATCCGGGATTTTGCGTCAATCAGTATGCTCATCAGGAGTCCTTCAAATAGTCAACGGCCGCTTTGACCAGTTCGTGCGTGGAATCAAAAATTTGCAGCTGCTTCAGGCCGGAAAGTGTTTCTATAGCAGAAATATCATTGGTGCCTTTTAAACGCAGGAAAATCGGCTTTTTGTGTCTGGCTTTTGCTGTCACCGATAAAATACCTTCAGCGATTTCTTCACAGTTTGTCATACCGCCGTAAATATTGATCAGCACGGCTCTGATACTATCGTTCTGGAACAATAACTCAAGTGAAGATGTCATCGACGAGACGGTTGAACCGCCGTGGATATCAATTATGGCAGCTGGAATACTATTCATGGAGATGATCTGGTCATAGGTCAAATAGGCAAGCCCCATCCCATTTACAATGCAGCCCAGCTCTCCCGTGAATTGGTGATAAGTGACGCCATATTTTCTGGCCTGATGCTCCAGCCAGCCGTAATATGTCGGATCAATCGAATCAAGAAAGCTTTCATGCCTGAACAATGACAGGCTGTCGATGTTGATTTTAGCGTCAAGTGCGTATAGCTGATTTTGTTGGGTGACGACCAGGGAGTTGATCTCTGCCAACGTGGCATCGTTCGAGCGATAGATATCGTAGAGTTTTAATGCAATTGAACCAAATTGTTTCCATAAAGATGGGTCCACATCTCCGTTTGTCAGCAGTTGCCGCACCTGATACCGATGTAATCCCTGATCAATATCAATTTGTCTTTCCGCCATCCTCGCGTTGAGGAAAGAATCTTTTTCAAGACAAGTCGCTCCACCAGCTTCTGATAATCTCAATACTGGTGATCCAAGGTCAAGATCAGAGAAAATTCCCAGGTAATATTCCTTGTTAAAAGTGAACGCTTTTTCAATTAAGATGGATTGAACGGTTTGGTGATTGATCTCAAGCTTAAAAATTTCATTTGCAATTTGTTCCGCTTCGTGCTCGTGTTGAATGAGGCGAACTCCGCCTGCTTTGCCCCTGCCTTGCTCAAGGATCTGTGCCTTCAAAACGACCGGATAACCGATCTCGGAAGCAATTCGTTTTACCTGAACCGCGTTGGTCGCCAACATCGAAGCTGGAACGGGAATTCCAGCCTGCCGAAAAAGTGACTTGGCCTGATATTCATGGAGTTTCATGGTTTTGTGTATGCATATTATACAAGAAAAAAGGCTGAGTGGTTATTCTCAGCCTCAATTTTTGTTCGGAATCAGGATATCAGGTTAGCCGTTCAGGTATTCCTGCAAAGCTTCTTTCGTCAGACGATATGCGCTGCCGATCTTGCGGGCTTTCAGATCGCCCGCATTAATGGCTGCGATAACATCTTCTTCGGAGACTTTCAGAAAACCAGCTGCTTCACCCGGGGTCATGACATCTGGCATGACAACTGACCCTGCCGCAGCAGTTGGCTGGGTCTGGGCCTGGGCTTGTGGGGTCATATTGGCGAGTGAGCCTGCCAGAATATTGCCAACACCCATGCCTGCGCCGATGCCGGCGGTCAGACCAGCGCCGCCAGAGGGGTTCTGGGCGGCGTCGCGCATCGCGTCGGCAGCCTGGAGCTGCGTGTAGGTAGCCATGTCAAGCATACCCATATCGCGCAGTTCCTTGGCGGATTTATCGGAGGGTTTCAGGTTTCCAATATAGAAAGATTTGAGCAGCAGACCGAGAGCCAGGAAGTCATCCTGAGACTTGGCGCGTACTGCCGCACCGAGTTCATCGGTCAAGCCGATCAGATCCAGAACATTCTTCTGTGCGGTTGTTTCGCCCAAAACATCCTGCAAACGGGAAAGCAGCATGGTGCGCAGCCGATTTTCGATATCAGCCGTACGGAAGCCGCCCAATTGACCAACCACCTGGGTGATAAATTGCTGTGGATCGGTCACCTGGAAGCTATAAGTACCAAAACCCTGCAATAGAGCGATGCCAAGGCCTACACCGGTATTGCGGACGATAATGGGTTGGGGTGTGCCCCATTTGCGATCAGCAAATTCACGCATGGAGACATAATAGACTTCAGCAGTGAAGGGGGTGCGGTCTCCAAAAAGCTTTCCAAGCAAATTGGTCAAAATCGGTACGTTCGCGGTACCGATGGTGTGACGACCGGGGCCAAGCACATCCAGTGCCTTGCCATCACGGAAGAAAACCGCGGCCTGCGATTCACGAACGATCACCTGAGAGCCAAGTCTCAGATCGGCAACACCAGTTTCGGGGAAGCGATGGACGATCTCATCAACCATCTCGCTTGGGTATTCAACAACATCAAAAATTCTTGCCATATTAATCCTCCTAAGTGTTTTCTAATTAGAGCGCTATGCCTTTCATGGCATCCGAACGTTTATTAAAGGCGTCAACAACCTCCTGCGAGGTTGAAATAAGATGACGCATCGAAGCTGGCAGGCCTTCGGTTCCGATCGAAGCCTCGACATTGTCAATAGCGCTGGAAACAACAGCAACATGTTCCAACAGGGTCAGATCATATTGATACACTGTGTTCAACTCGTCTTCTTTGATCTTGATCGCGTCAAACAGGCCCGCGTAGCCATAAGAAGCGGTCTTGACACGGTCGGTAAATTGCCGGATCTTGATGGCAGCATTCTCAAGGTCGTCAATATAGGCCAGACCACCCTGCGAGATCAGGTCTCTCTGCAGAGATGAAATTCTCTGATAAAGAGCTTCATAGTCTTTGGCAATCGTTTCCCGTAAAAGCTTATCAGAATTGCGTCGATCGACTTGTTCGATATAGCCTTTAAACCCGGGGATTTTGGACATCAGCTTTTTGATCGGGTCACGATCTTCGCTTACAATATTATATAGGTCAGTCATAATTCTCCTTTGTCTCTAAAACTCACTAAAATACTAACATTTAGTAAATGTTCTCACATTAGAAAATATAAGGTTTCCCTTAGCTTTCAGGAATTAATTATAATAGATTAATAACGAACAACACGAGGAGTTGAAAAATGAAGAAAGGTCCATTTAGCCGTTTGGGTCCATTGGAATACTTTTTGCTCATCATTCTGGTCCTGATGGTGTTGTTCACGCTTTTTTCGATCTTTTGGCCTGCCATTCAGTATTTTTATCAAAACACAGTCAAATAGAATGAAAAATTCCAGGTTCATTAAGTCCATAAAAAACTTTTCGCTATCAGTTTTGGATTGGGTTTTCCCACCGGCTTGTCTCGGCTGCGGACAGGAGGGGGTTTTCATCTGTTCAAAATGCTTTTTGGATGTGAACCTGATACCAGCCAATGTGTGCAACACCTGTGGCAACTTTACCAGCAAAAAAGGTTTCTGCCCGCATTGCGCGCGTTATCCGGTCTCTTACGCTGGTTTTCGGGCTTTTGCTTGTTATGACGGCGTGATCCGCAAGGCGATCCAACAGCTAAAGTATCATAACGACCCTGGCATTGGCAGATATTTGGCCGAATTTCTGTTGACAACTTATCAAAGAACAAGCTGGGATGCTGACTTGATCGTTCCGATACCAATTGGAGAAACGAAACGAGAGCAGCGCGGTTACAACCAGTCAGAACGTTTGGCGGAACCTTTGGCAGAGAAGATTGGGCTGAAATATCAACCGGAAGCGCTGATGCGTATTCATGAGCGAAGCTCACAGGTAGGTTTGAGCCTCGACGAGAGGCGCGCGAACATCAGGGATGCTTTTCGGGCTCGTTCAAAATATGTCCAGGGCAAAAATGTTTTATTGGTTGACGATGTTTTCACCAGCGGCGCGACCATGGAAGCCGCATCGGCAGAGATCATTCAGGCAGGCGCGAATAAAGTTTGGTGCCTGACTGTGGCAAAGGTCAATCAATATTAACGACCAGCAATACCACCAATTAAAAAAATTGCCTATGGGCTCTCATGGGAAAACGAACTTATATCTTATTTAGGAAGAAGTTAGGGCGTAAAACCAGTGCAATTGTTAAATTTTTAATTCAAGATTAACAAAGTTTGATATTTTGATTAAAGATAATGTATAATTTCTGAAAATCCCAGGAGGTTGATATGACATTAGAAATTGGCATTTACACAAAAGACCTGGAACTCACAGACCGAATCCAAGATTACGCAACCAAAAAAGTTAGTAAATTAGAGCGCTTTTTAAGTGAGATCGGTGAGTGCCGAGTTGATCTGAGTTATGCGAAGACAGCGCGCAATGCTGCTGATCGATACATTGCTCAGATTACCATCCGTGGTAAAGGTTTTATCCTACGTTCTGAAGAACGATCAGATAACATTTTTGCTGCCATTGATGCCACGGTCGACAAGATGACCAGACAAATTGAGCGATTCAAAGGCAAGCATTGGCGGAAACGCGGAGCAGAGGCTGAAGCCACTCCTCAGGAAGAGGAAGTTCCTCAGGAAGAACCCACTCCCTTGATCGCCCGTCGTAAATCATTCACACTCGATCCGATGGATGAAAATGAGGCACTGGAACAATTACAACTGCTTGGTCACGAAGCTTTCTTTGTCTTCTTCAATGTTGCCAATGACCGGATCAATGTTCTCTACCGCAGACGCGACGGAACCTACGGTCTGATCGATCCCCGCGTAAGTTAATATCTTTTTAGTTGAAATAGAAAGCAGCCCATTGTTAATGGGCTGCTTTTTTGGTATAACTGAGCTCTGAATGGAGTAACATGGACAAGAAACACGAAGACCATCTTCAGAATGGCTACAAACCAATCGATAAGAACGAACTCTCCCAATCCGTTGAGAGAATCCTAAAAGCAATCGGGGAAGATTGCAGCCGGGAGGGCTTGTTAAAAACCCCGGCAAGGGTTGCCAATGCCTATGAAGAAATTTTTTCAGGTTATACCGCTGATCCAGATAAATTGATCAACGACGCTTTGTTTACCGTTGACTATGACGAGATGGTTGTTGTGCGTGATATCGAGTTTTACAGCATGTGCGAACATCACATGCTGCCGTTTTTCGGCAAAGTGCATGTCGCTTATTTACCTCGCAAAAAGATCATTGGTTTATCGAAGATACCCCGTATTGTCGATATGTTTGCGCATAGATTACAGGTTCAGGAGAGGCTAACACAGCAAATCGCAGAATTTATTCAGGAAAAGATTGATCCGCTTGGGGTGGGTGTTGTCATCGAAGGGCAGCATTTGTGCATGATGATGCGCGGCATTAAAAAAGAGCAGGCCAAAATGACGACCTCTGCCATGTTGGGCGGTTTCAGAACCCGTCTGGATACACGGATGGAATTTCTGAATATGCTTCACTTTTAAAGAGGACGTTCCCGGTAGATTTCGACACCAACGCGTCTGGTCTTTTTTACAAACTTTTCTTTTTCAATTCGCATTCTGATTGCCTGGGCTGTGCTATTGGTGAATATCTGTTCGATCAGAAAGACGCCCAGGGCTTCAAGGGTGAAAAAAGAACTTTCGCTGACCAACTGTCTGATCATTTTAGCAATATATGAATAGCTGATGCCATCCTGAATGTCATCACTCTTTTCGATCTTTGAAAGATCGTAATTTATTTCAGCATTGATGATCAATTCCTGCGGAAAATCCCTCTCAGGGTGTTCCACGCCTACAATTCCAGTCGCAATTAATTCAGTGATGATGATCTTATCCATGACAAACCTCAAACGATGTTTTCCCCACCATCAATTTTGATGATGGACCCGGTCATGAAATCCTGGCGGAGGATATGTAAAACATTTTCCGCGATAATTTCCGGAGATCCGATCTTCTCCAGCGGAATACGGCGCTCAGCGACTTTATTCATGTCGATGTGTTCGAAGCCAGCCAGCGGCAACATGATCCCTGGCGCGACTGCGTTCACGGTAATCCGAGGTGCCAGCTCCAGCGCGAACATGCGCGTGAGCTCGCAAAGAGCTTTCTTAGAGAGCCGGTAAGCAAAATGATCGTTTGCCGTTCGGTAAATTCCCGCGTCGCAAACATTAACGATTTTTCCTGTTCCATTTTCAGGCAATTGGTCAACAAAAGACCTGATCAGCCACCAGGGGGCGAATAAGTTCAGGTTGAACGAGGCCTGAAGGTTTTCAACAGTAGTATCCAACCCGTTTCCACGCTTATAGTTGCCAGCGTTATTGATCAGAACATTAACAGAACCCATTTTCTGATTGATTTCGTCGAACAACTGCCAGACGGATTCATAGTTGGAGAGATCGAACTGAAAAACATCGGCCTTGACGCCCATTGACTGCGCCTGGCTGCGAACTTCCAGTGCCTCTTTTTCCGAACTGTTATAGTGAATCGCGAGGTTGCATCCTTTCGCGGCCAGAGCAAGGCTGATCGCCCTCCCAAGACGGATTCCGCTACCAGTTACCAATGCAGTCTTCCCTTTGAACTCCAATTCTTGTCCCTTTCTTATTAATTCCTGGTTAAAGATGCAGGATTAATGAGAAAATCTTTAATCAGGCATTCGCTTGATGGTAGAATTTTATCATCAAGGAATAACAATTATGTGAAGTAAATTTCTTCGCATCAACTTGGAAATTTTCCGATTAAGAATTTCTACAGGAGTGTGTTCTATGAATCGAGCTAAAGAAATATTTGAACTTGGACAGTCGATCTGGTATGACAATATCGATCACGATCTGCTCCGTGATGGTCGCATGCAAAAGATGGTTGAAGACGGCCATATCTACGGTGTGACCTCCAATCCGAGCATTTTTGAAGCAGCGCTTAAAAACAGCGTTTCTTATGACGATGTCCTACAGGCAATGGCATGGTCAGGAATGGATCGGGAACAAATCTATTTTGAATTGGTTAAAGAAGATATCCAGCAAACTGCTGATTTTCTTGGTGAGCTCTATCAACGAACAAACGGGCAGGACGGCCTGGTCAGTGTCGAGATCAACCCCTTTTATGCCTATGATGTTGAAAAATCGGTGGAGGAAGGCAAGGCGCTTTGGGCGCAGTTCAATCGTCCCAATCTGATGATCAAGGTACCGGCAACAACCGAAGGGCTTGCAACGATCACCGAACTGATCGCCGCTGGTATTAATGTCAACGCCACCCTGATCTTCTCCATCGAAAGATACCATCAGGTGATGGACGCATATTTGAGCGGGCTGGAAAAGCGCCTGACAAACGGCGAGTCCATTGACCGCATCGCGAGCGTGGCTTCCTTCTTCGTTTCGAGAATTGACACTGCTGTAGATCCGATCCTGGATGCTGTCATTGCCTCCCCAAGCGCTTTGGCAGAGAAGGCTGCTGGTCTGCAGGGTAAGATCGCAGTTGACAACGCCAAACTGGCCTATCAGGCTTTCAAAGAAGTTTTTGGCAGTGAGCGCTTTACGCAGCTTCAGGCCAGGGGTGCCAATGTTCAACGACCTTTATGGGCTTCAACCGGCACCAAAAACAAAGCTTATTCGCCCACCTTGTACGTTGACAACCTGATCGCACCTCATTCTGTAAATACGGTTCCACCAGCGACATTGGAAGCTTATCTCAATAACGGTCTTGCTCAGCTATCGATCGAAGAAGGACTTGACGATGCCCGTCTGCACATGGAATGGCTGAACGCCATGGATATCGATTTGGCTGCGATCACACAAAAACTGGAGGACGAAGGGGTTGACAAATTCAAACAAGCCCATGCCACTTTACTCGGGATCATTGAAAGCAAGCGCAGTAATTATCTGAAAGAGTTGGACGGTTTGGAATATGAGGTGCAAACGGCACTCCAAAATGCGGCAAAAGAAGCTTGTGTGAGCCGAATGTACGCTGCCGATCCCACTTTCTGGACGCTTGACGCCAGTACGCATGAAGAGACCCACAATCGGCTGGGTTGGCTGGAACTGCCTGCCAAACAACTTGAGATCATCCCTGAACTGGAAGCTTTTAGAGATGAGGTGCTTGAAGCTGGTTTTACGGACGCCTTTGTGCTTGGCATGGGCGGTTCTTCCCTGGCGCCTGAAGTCCTGAGCCAGATCATTGGCCCTACAGTGGAACCCGGCAGAGGTTTGCGCCTTCAGATCATTGATACAACCAATCCTGAAGAAATAGCTTTCCGGATGAATGGACTTGATCTCAGAAAGACGATCTTCGTGGTATCGAGCAAGAGCGGTGGAACCAGCGAAACGATGTCGGCTCTGAAATATTTCTGGAGGGAACTTGAAAAACTAGGAGTTGAGAACGTCGGGTCCCACTTTGTGGCTGTGACCGACCCCAATACCTCGCTGCAGTCCCTTGCTGTCGAAAAACGCTTCAGAAAATATTTCAACGCGCCTGCAAACGTTGGCGGTCGTTATTCTGTCTTTACCCACTTCGGTTTGGTTCCTGCGACCTTGATCGGTGTTGACCTGGAACGTTTACTTTCTTACGCCATTGAAAGCCAACATCAGGGAGCTGAAAGCGTTCCGTATTCTGCCAATCCCCAGCTTTTACTCGGCATATTGCTCGGAGAGGCTGCCAAGGCAGGCAAGGACAAACTGACCTTCATCGCTGAATCCTACATGGCCAGCATTGTTCCCTGGCTGGAGCAATTGGTCGCCGAATCAAGCGGCAAAGAAGGCGTTGGAATACTTCCGATCGAAGGAGAACCTCTTCTGACCGATCTGGACTATCCGCAGGATCGAATTTTTGTATATTATTCGGTGGATGGTTCAAAATCAGAGTTTGCGAACTCATTGAAAGAAGCGGGCTTCCCTGTCATTGAATTCAAAACCAATAACCGTTATGAGCTTGGGAAGGAATTCTATCGATGGGAGTATGCGACGGCCATCGCCTGCGCCTGGCTGGGCGTCAGCGCTTTTGATCAGCCGAACGTGCAATTAAGCAAGACCATCACCAAAGACCGCATCACTGAGTATCAGGAAAAGGGTTATCTGGATGACGGTCATGCTATCCTCGATACACCAACTTTCACTCTTTATGGCGAAGCGATCGATGGACTTTCTGAGGATTCCAGCCTTGAGGCAGTGGTAGAAGCTTATGCCGCGACCGTACCAGAGAATGGATACATCGCTCTGAACGCATTCCTGCCGCGGTTGCAGCAATATGAAGAATTCCTTCAGGCTCTGCGCGCAAAATTGCTCAATAAATTCAACCGGGCCACAACGCTCGGGTTTGGGCCTCGCTTCCTGCATTCAACCGGTCAATTACACAAGGGCGGTCGGGATGGCGGTTTCTTTATCACATTCACCAAAGACAGAAAAATTGATTTCGATATCCCGGGCGAAGGTATGAGCTTTGGCACCTTGCAACGGGCGCAGGCATTGGGTGATATCGAAGCCTTAAAACAAAAAGAGAGACGGGTGATCCGCATCCACCTGAAGTAGAGCGGGAGCATATTTGAAACATCTGGGCATCGACCACGGAAACAAGCGCATTGGCATCGCCATCAGTGATGAGCTGGGTATGGTGGCGCGAGCGTTCATGATCCTTGAACATGTATCAAGGCAGGAAGATGCCCTTTTTATTTCCAGACTCGCGCAGCAGCATGCCTGCGAGGCGATAGTCGTTGGCTTGCCATTGGATAGCGACGGTCAGATTGGGCCCCGTGCTCGTTCGGTCAATCGGTTTATCGAGGCTCTATCGACCCAGACCAATTTACCGGTTATCTCCTGGGATGAAAGCAATTCGACCATAAAGACCATTCAGGCCTCTTTACTAAGAGGCGAAAAAGCTAAAAAACGCCGCGAAGCAATGGACGATCAGGCGGCAGCGATGATCCTGCAGGACTACCTCGACCATTATCAGCCGCAACAGAAAGGAGCATCCTGTGAATAATAAGGCAAAACGGCCGCCGCTGTTTTTGATCTTCTTCTTTCTAATCGCCATTGGTCTGGTTGTCTTTATGATGTTCGTTGTTCAATCCAACGCAAGGGTGATCGGTTCGCCAGGGAAAAACGTCAACTTGCTTATCAATTTACGCTATTCTTTTCACCTCTGGCGTAATCTGGATGAGCTTCAGGAATCAAAAGATTTTGACCCCATGATGGAAAAGAAATTTGTGATTGGCTATGACGAGCGAGCCTATCAGGTCTGCGACAGGCTCAGTCTCGAATTTCAGGTTTCGTCCGCTGTCTGTGAATACATGATCTATAAAGGCTACGATCGCACGCTCAGCCCTGGTACTTACACGGTTCCCACCGGCTCTACCCCGATCCAGATGGTCGATTTGATCTCTGATAACCGCAATCGCGATTTTCAGTTCACCATTTTTGCAGGCTGGCGGATGGAAGAGATCGCTGCTTTGGTCGATCAGCTCGGTTTCGGTTTTACCGGTGAACAATTCCTTGAGCAAGCCCGGAACCCTTCTCCTGATTTACTTACCCAGATCACCATGCCTGAAGGTTTAAATCTGGAAAACAAAAGTCTTGAGGGTTATTTTCTGCCAGGTTCTTACAGCATGAAACCATCCACAACGCTTCAGGAATTCATCTGCGAACCTGTCCAGAAAACGATGGATGAAATACAAGTGGTATTGGAATCTTTCGATTCTGCTGGCAGCTTTTACGATATCCACCAACGCATGATCATCGCCTCGATCATTCAAAGGGAAACGCTTGATGAGGCGGAAATGCCTTTGATCGCTTCGGTGTTTTACAACCGCCTGAATATTGGCATGAAGCTGGAAACAGACCCGACCGTTCAATACGGTCTTGGCTACGACCAGGCCAGCATGAGTTGGTGGAAAACACCACTAACTTACTCAGATTTGGAGAGCACTTCAGGATATAATACCTATTACATTTCAGGCTTGCCGCCTGGCCCGATCAGCAATCCAGGGAAAGAAGCGATCTTTGCTGCATTTCACCCTGATCAAAGCAATTATTTATTTTTTAGGGCAAAATGCGATGGCAGCCTGACTCATAATTTCGCAGAAACCTATGAGGAACACCTTGCCAATGGGTGTAATTGAAAGGAGTAAAATGATTGTTCTTGGAATTGATATTGGAGGTTCCGCCACCAAAGGCGCGCTGGTCAACACTGAAACTGGAGAATTCCTCTCCGATAAGATCCGTTTTGGAAGTAAAAAAATACAAAAGCCTAAGCAAATCATTAAAGCAATCAAAAATATTGCGGCTGAGCTTCAGTACGATGGCATTATTGGGGCAGGATTTCCTGGAATTGTCAAAAATGGTGTCATTAAAACCGCAGCAAATCTACATAAGGATTGGGTTGGCGCGAACCTTGCCGAAATGATCCATGCTGAGACCGGACAAAAGGCTTTCATTCTGAACGATGCGGATGCTGCCGGCATGGGCGAAATGCGTTTTGGTGGCGATGCCATTCGCAGCATGGACACAGCTCTTTTTCTAACCATTGGCACCGGCATCGGTTCGGCATTGTTTGTCAAAGGGCATCTGCTCCAAAACACCGAATTAGGACACATGCTGGTCAACGAACTCGAAGCCGAGGTCTATGCCTCTGCCGCTGTAAAGCGGATCGAACAACTGACCTGGAAGCAATGGGCTACCCGTTTTAACGAAGTTTTAAAGACCTACGAATTCTTGCTCAACCCCGACATCTTCATCCTTGGCGGCGGCGTGAGCGCCAGATTTGAGAAATACGCCCGTTACCTGACGGTTGAAACTGAAGTGGTGCCCGCAAAACTTGAAAACAGGGCCGGTATCATTGGAGCGGCCATGGCCGCTCAGGAAAATCTGAACTAATTTATGGAAACAGGCCTTGTTAAATCAATGCCTGTTTTGTTTTAACAATGGCTGAATCAGGTTCCACAAAGAAAGCTTACTTTCTTGTTTTGATCGGGGTTTTGGCAGTCTCCACCGCTGCGATCCTGATCAGATTAGCCTTGCCTTATGCCAGCCCACTGGCAATTTCTTTTTATCGCATGTCCTTCTCATCCATCATCGCATTTGGGCTTTACAAACTTGGAAGAGAACGAAAAAAGCTCTCTGAGTTGACAAAACACCAGATCATCCTATTGATATTGGCTGGTTCGTTCCTTGCTTTTCATTTCGCGTTATGGACCTGGTCGCTCGAGTTGCTTACGGTCAGCTCTTCTGTCTTTTTTGTTACCACCACGCCCCTGTGGGTCGGGCTCACCACACCGCTCATCTTTAAGGAAAAAGTGGGGAAACGCTTTTATCTGGGTGTGTTACTTGCGATTTTGGGAGGTTTAATCATCGCTTTCCTCAAAGATGATCTCCACATCGGAATGGATGGTAAAACCTCGATCCTCGGTCTTTTTTTGGCTTTATCCGGCGCCTGGATGGCCTCAGCCTATTTCATCATAGGGAAAAAGCTCAGCAATACACTGCCTTCCAAACTCTACGTGACGATCGTGTATTCTGTTTCCAGCCTTGTGCTGGGAATTTTTATGTTGATTGAACAAGGCCAAGTTTTGGTAGTTTATTCGCCAATGGTATATGGTCTGTTCCTCCTGATGGCGGTGATACCCCAAAGCCTGGGCCACACTTCCTTCAACACTGCCCTGAAATACCTGCCTGCCGGAATTGTGTCGCTGGCGCTTTTGTTTGAACCGATCGGCTCAACCATCCTGGCCATTTTCTTATTAAACGAAATGCCGTCGATCGCGGAGGTCATCGGCGGCATTTTCATTTTGATTGGTTTGATTATTGCAATAAAACCCAAGCCTAATGCGGCTTGACTCCTTCCCCGGCATGCGCTGCCAACCAGTTGGTATAGGCTTGCTTTTCATGGGCGGACAATCTACTGTAAAGCAAATTCAGTTTCCGAATGCTTCTGGCTAAATCAGCAGAAAGGTCATTGGCTCTCATTCGCCATTTCCAGTTGCCATCCATCTTGCCAGGGATATTGAACCGCGCCTCGGTTCCATATCCTAAAAAGTCCTGCATGGGTGCCAGGGAAAAATTGGCGGCAGATTGCCAGGTTGCTCTGATCATCGCACAGGCAGCCTGAGTTGGTTCACTGAAATTAAGATAATCCCGACAAAATTCCTGTTCAAAATCGGCTGCATCGTCGTACCATCCACGGGCAGTGTTATTATCGTGGGTACCGGTGTAGGCCACGCAGTGCGCCGGATAATGATGGGGCAGGAAGTCATCTTCCGGATCACCTGAAAAAGCAAACTGCAAAACTTTCATGCCAGGCAGTGCGAAAGAATCGCGCAAGTTTTCCACATCAGGGGTGATCACACCAAGATCTTCGGCAATGATCGGCAGATCGGGGAAATTGCGCTTAAATTCCGTAAAAAGCTCCATCGCCGGGCCGTGGATCCACTCTCCCTGAATGGCTGTTTCATTGCCAAAAGGAACGTGCCAGGCCGCGGCAAATCCGCGAAAATGATCCAGCCGAACCATGTCAACCAGCTCAAGAATCGAATGCAGTCGCGCGACCCACCAGGCAAAGTTGCCTTCCTGATGAACCTGCCAGTTATAAAGCGGGTTGCCCCACAACTGGCCTGTGACTGAAAAGTAATCTGGTGGTACTCCTGCCACAAAGGTTGGCTTCAATTCCTCGTCAAGCAAAAACAGCTCTGGGTTCGCCCAAACATCCGCGCTGTCCATCGATATGACAAAAGGCATATCGCCAATGATCTGGATGCCCTTGCTGTGAGCGTAATCCCTAAGTTTTGTCCATTGTTTGAAGAAGAGAAACTGGTTGAATTTATGTTTCTCAATGCTTGCGCCAAGTTGCTTTCGTATCTCCGCAATCGCTTCAGCATCTCTGGTTTTAAGTTCGCGCGGCCACTCAGTCCATGACCGCAGATCCTGAGTTTCTTTAATAGCCATAAATAAGGCATAATCTTCGATCCAGCTTTGTTTCTCTTTAACAAATCCTTCAAATTCGGGTCGTAATTTGTGCTCTGCCTTTGCATTGAAAGAATGAAAAGCTTTATCAAGCAGCGTTGTCTTCCAGATGATCACCGGTCCAAAATCGACTTCATCAGCAGGGAAGTCAGGCCTTTCCTTGAGATCAGAGATTTTCAACAATCCTTCCTCAAGCAGCATCAAGGGATTGACCAGGTAGTGGTTTCCGGCAAAAGCGGAAAAACACTGATAAGGAGAATCGCCATAACCAGTTGGGCCCAAAGGCAAAATCTGCCAAAGTTGCGTTCCGGACTCGGCCATAAAGTCGATCCAACGGTAGGCTTCAGGTCCAAGATCACCGATTCCATCCGGGCCGGGCAAACTTGTTGGGTGGAGTAAAATTCCAGATTTTCGATCTAAATTCATTCATTAATCCTTGTTGATCAGGTTTTGATAAACCTGATAGTATTTTTCAGCAGAAGTAGGCCAGGAAAAGTCCGTATTCATTCCGTTCGCCTGCATTTTTTTCCATTGATCTTTGTCTTGATAGGTATTAAGCGCCAGGCGCAATGCGGAAACAAGCCCATTGGTGGATTTTTCCTGATAAAGGAAACCAGTCGCGTTCTCCGGATCAGTTGAATAGTCAACGATCGAGTCGGCCAAACCGCCGGTTGCGGTTGCGACAGGCAGATTCCCATAGCGCATCGCGAACATCTGTGAAAGCCCACAGGGTTCATAAAGAGATGGCATCAGGAAGATATCTCCCGAAGCGTACAAAACCCTCGCAACAGTATCATCATATTTGATAAAACAGGCGATGCGATCCGGATATTGTTCCTCCAGATGCCTGGCCCAGGCTTCCAGATCTGGGTTTCCTGTGCCCAACAGAACAAACTGCCATTTTTCACCCAACAATTGCGGCAACCCCTCTAATATTGCTGGAACACCCTTTTGGTCGGTCAGGCGGGTGACAATGGTCAGCAAGGGAATACTTTCATCTGCCTCAAAGTTGAGCGCCTTTTGAAGATCAAGCTTGTTATTGATCCTCGCTTCAAGATTTTCAACTGAGAAATTGTGCGAAATTGCATCGTCCAATGTCGGATCCCATACGCTTTCATCGATCCCGTTCAAAATGCCCATGACTTTATCTGCGTGTAATTTAAGATAGTTCTCAATGCCGCAACCATATTCAGAAGTAAGGATCTCACGGGCGTATCCTGGGGATACAGCGATAAATTTATCCGCCTTTGTGATCCCCATCGGCAGGGGCGTAAACCTGGCCCAATCGGGCAGATCGTGGTCGTCACTTGCAACAAAGCCAAGCGCTGCCATGGCTTCCTGGGAACCCCAGCCGTTATAGGGCAAATTATGGATGGAAAGAACGGTTTTCACACCGGCAAAGAATGGGTCATCCTTGTAACGGGTTCGCAGAGCGTAAACCGCCAGGGCTGTATGCCAGTCATTCGCATGCAGGAGGTCAACTTTCCAATCAAGAAAGCGCGCCGCCTCAAGCACAGCCAAAGAGAAGCTGGCATACTTCAACCCATCCAGACGCCAGTCGCCATGATAGACGGGGGAGTCGTGATTGATATCCTGATTGTCGATCAGATACACAGGGACACCGGCATTGGAGGCTACAAATAACTCGCAGCTGATCTCCTGGCTGTTGGCCTCGAATTTAAAATCACCAATTTTTTTATTCGGGATGCCTTTTTCTTTGACGATGGCATGAAAAGGCATGATGACACGAATATCGAGCGTATCCCCGTGATTCTCAAGCAGCGCTGCCGGCAGCGCGCCAGATACATCTCCCAAACCGCCAACTTTCGCGAAGGGAGCCACTTCGGCCGATGCAAACAGGACGTTCATTTTGTTAGCCATCTCATTCCGCCTTTCACTTGTTTATTTTACTTTCAACCATCTGAAGGTAATCTTCAGTTACAAACTGTTCCGTATGAATGCCAAGCTGCTCAAAAAGATCATGGATCAACGAAGTTTTATAATCGGCATCTTCCCGGCTCCAGGTACGGCTCTTAATTTCAAGGAATTTCCCTAATTCCGGTTTCATCAGCGTATCGAGATTAACAAAGAACTCAGTTCCCTTAAATTCGATCAGGTAGCGCAGGCGGTCCTTTTCAATTTCAGTCGCGCGGATCGGCTTGAAGTATTCGTTATAAAAGCGCAAGCTATGACTTGCGGGAGCAAAATAGCGTGTTCTGGAAAGAAGCATGTTCTTCGAATGGGCGTTTTCCTCATCGATTCTTTCACCGATCAGGGTCAGCCTTGAGCGCACACTCTGGATCTTGCCTTTTTCATTCAGGAATTCATCTTCCCGGTATCTCAATCGGCCCTGGGTATCATCTTCAAAGGCAAAATAAGTATCATATTCATGATAATGACGCTTACGCAGGATTTTAATCCCCTGGTCTTCCAGGGCATCAATGATCGCGCTGCGGTCGGTGATCATGACTTTGGCCTGGACTTCGAAGCTTTCTTCTTCAGCCGCGCCGCCGATTGCGATCAGTTTGGAATGAACCGATTCTTCCCGACCGCGCAGGAACTCATCTATCTTTTGGGCAACTTCCTGCGCCTGGGCGATCAAGTCTTTTTCATCAACGGTCATGAGCTCTTTTTCGCGCATCAGCCATTTCCCATTTACCATCACGTCAGTGACATCGGTGGATTTGCCCGCGTAGACAAGCTGTGCGTAAATTCCTTCAATATCCCTTCTGAAGCGGGGTTGGTTATGCAGGGGGCTGATATCCACCAGGATTAGATCTGCCCTCTTGCCCGTTTCAAGGCTGCCGATCAATTCATCCATATGGATTGCTTTGGCGCCCATGATCGTTGCCATTTCCAGTACCTGTCGGGCGGGTAGTGCTGTTGGGTCTTCCGCGACCGGCTTTGCGATCATGCTGGCGAGGCGAATTTCTTCAAAAAAGTCCAGATCATTGTTGGAGGCAGTCCCATCAGTGCCAATGCCAACGTTGCAGCCCAACTCGATCATCCTGGCAACAGGAGCGAAACCGGAAGCCAGTTTTAGATTTGAAGATGGATTATGCGCAATGCCAGTACCAGCATTGTGGAAAGAGCGGATCTCACCATGATCAACATGCACACAATGAGCCGCGACGAGTTTGGTATCCAGCATTCCCAACTTTTTTATGTAAGGAACAACGGGCATATTGTGCTCGTTGCGTAGTGTTTCAACCTCATCGGCTGTCTCAGACACATGAAAATGAACGATCGTATCAGTTTTCAACGCAAGGTCTACGACAGCGTTTAAAACATCTGGTGTGCAGGTATAGACTGCGTGTGGAGCAATGGCTGGAACGATCAGAGGATGCCCTTTCCATTTTTCAATCAGCTGTTTGCACAATTCGATCGAATCTTCAAAAGAAGCCGCGTCTGGTGCGGGGAACTTCAGCACAGTCTGGCCAATGACCGCGCGCATGCCAACTTCAGCAGCTGCCTCTCCTACCTGATCTTCGAAATAATACATATCGTTGAAAGTGGTCACGCCTGATCTGATCAGCTCCGCACAGGCAATTTTGGTACCCAGATTAACAAATTCAGGAGAAACAAACTCGCGTTCTACTGGCATCATGTATCCCATCAGCCAGACATCCAGGCGCAGATCATCCGCCAGACCGCGCAAAAGGTTCATGGGCACATGGGTATGGGTGTTGACCATGCCGGGCATCAAAACCCGACCATGACAGTCCTGAACAATTTCACTTTTGTAGCTTGCGAGAATCTGCGCTTCTGGTCCGACGGCGACAATAAGATCACCATCAATGGCAACAGCACCTGGTTCATAGATATTAAAGTGCTTGTCCATGCTCAAAACGATGGCATTTTTTAGAATAAGCTTTACTTCTTCCATTCTGACACCTGATCCTTTCGCTTTTAAAGTAGTTTTTTTCTAACTAAATCCAGACTTACATTGAGCGCCCATCTGCGGGCATCGCCAGCCGGGCCGCCGTATAAACGTTTGTATTCGGTTATTGATTCGTTTTCCAGGAGTGCGATATAAAGCTCCTGTTCCTCTTCTTGCGAGCTGAGCATCAGCCCCAGAACAAGGTCGGCTTGTTTGATCACCTGATATTCTTTCATCAGCGTTTTGAAAGTTTCGTGATTGATGTTCACATCCAGTAGTTCGCCGGTCAGATTTTTCTCATCCAGGTGCTCAGCGAGGGCTTTGAAAACGATCGCATCGGTACCGGTTTCGATCACGGTGATGCGTTTATTGTGATCAAGCAGCTTGCTCGCAACGACCGATTGGATCGTATCCTCATTTTCGCCATAAATGAATTCTTCCAGCTTCTGACGAATCTCGGCCAGAACAGGCGCCATCATTTTTTGAGCTTCTTCAGCCGAGCTTGCTTTGGCGGTGACGCGCACATCTGTCTGCCCGGGGTGAGCCAACAGACCCACCGTTGGATTACTCAATTTTTCCATTTCGCCGATGATCTCGTCGATGCTTGACTCACCCTTCGATACGGTATGGATCACCCAGGGCAGGATGATCTCATCTTTCAGGTGATAGCGTTCTTTCAGGTAGGCAACCACATAATTGTTCATCAAATATTCCATCTCACGGGGAACGCCGGGTAAGGAAATGATCGTTTTTACACCGAGCTCAATCGCGAAGGCAGGCGCGGTGCCAACCTTGTTTGGGATCGCGATCGCGTTTGCGGGAATATAGGCCTGACGCCTGTTGTTTTCGGTTGGCGTGCGCTGATAAAACCGGAAACGGTCAAGAATTTGTTCCCAAAGGTCTTCGCGATATACCAATGGAACGTTAAAAACGTCGGCAACAGCCTGGCGGGTGGGGTCGTCCACCGTCGGGCCCAAGCCGCCAGTGGTGATGACAACATCCGCCCGCATAAGGGCCTCAGTTAGCGTAAAAGTGATACGTTGAACGTTATCGCCAACCGTGGTAAGGCGGTAAAGATCAATGCCAATGTCCCTTAAAGTGCGTGCGATAAATCTTGAATTTGTGTCCTGAATTTCTCCGAGTAAGAGCTCGGTTCCGATTGTAACAATTTCTGCGACAGCCATGTGAATCCTTTGATGATCATTAAACCCAGTTGACCCAAGGTTTCCGCTTATTTTATCTTAAAAACTGAAAATCGATAGGCTTGTTGCATATACGAGCAAATTTATTTTTGAATCTATTAAACAAAAATAAAACAATCAAGTGCAAAGAATCGAAGAAGGTATACTATCAGCATGCAAAAATTTTCCGGATACCGAAAAGAACTTGGTGCCTGGGGTGAGGCTTATGCCTGTGAATATCTTCAAAAGAAAGGCTACCAGCTGATCGCCAGTAATTTCCGTCATGGTCATGGTGAAATTGACCTTCTTATGCGCATAGATGATTTGTTAATCGCGGTGGAGGTCAAAACCCGCCGCTCCAATAAGTTCGGTTATGGGGAAGACAGTGTCACCAACCGGAAACTGAGAACAATATACAAAACCATGACAGACTACCTGATGGAACATCCGGAATTGCCCAACATCTGGCAGCTGGATGTAGTCGTGGTCGAACCGGTACAGGGCGAAGCCCCTGTGGTTTACCATTATGAAAATATCAGTTTTGAGGGTATATGTTAGCCACCCAAAAGCCAAAACTCATCATTTTGCTTGGCCCGACAGCGTCAGGGAAGACGTCTCTTGCGATCCAACTGGCACAGGCGTTTGATACTGAAATTATTTCCGCTGACTCCCGCTATCTGTACCGTCAGATGAACATCGGCACAGCCAAACCCAGTGCCGAAGAATTATCGCTTGTCAGGCACCACATGGTGAATTGCGCCGACCTGGATCAGCCCTGGAGCATCGGTGAATACAAAAGCAAAGTCGAGGAACTAATTATTGACCTCAATAGTGCTGGTAAGATCCCGATCATGGTCGGCGGCACCGGCCAGTATATCCGCGCTTTCATGCAAAATTGGCAAATCCCGGAACTGGAAGCCGATCATAAGTTGCGGGATGCTATTGAAGCCATCGGGCACGAACAAGGTTTTGAAAAACTGCATCAACAACTCGCCATCCTTGACCCGGATGCCGCGAATATCATTGACTGGCGTAATCACCGCCGCACGGTCCGCGCTTTGGAAGTCATTCTAAGCACGGGGCAAAAATTCTCGCAGCAACGCAAAAGTGGAGCGTCTTTATACGACTTGTTGGTACTTGGTTTACGTTGGGAACGGGCTGAACTGTACCAAAGGATCGACCAACGCATTGAAACCATGCTTTCGGATGGATTTCTTCAGGAAGTTGAAGATTTAATTGCGAAAGGATACAAAGCTGATCTTCTGAAAATGGGCGTGATCGGTTACAGCGAATTGATAAGCCATCTTGACGGTGAGATCAGTATGGATGAAGCAATCATGCTGATTAAACGCAACACCCGCAAATACGTGCGCCGACAGGCCAACTGGTTCAAACCCGACAATCCCGACATCAATTGGTTCGCTGCCAAAGACCATGAAATTTTAACGAAAATGATTGAATTGATCGACCAAAAGTTTCCAGGCTGTTTTATATAATCATTAAACAAAAAAGGTGGCTGAAAACCACCCTTTTTGTTTAATATCGTTACTTGTTAAGCTTCATCCCCATTGAAGATCGGGATGCCCTGGTTCTTTTCCTCAGTCAGAGGGAAGAGGGCTTCGAATTCTTCCTTGTTCAGGGTTTCCACCTCGAGCAAACGTTCAGAGATTTCAACCAGCTTATCCTTGTATTGGGTCAAAATGCCTTCCGCCAAGGAATATGCTTCGTTCACCAGTTTCTGGACTTCTTCATCAATTGTTTGAGCGACCTTATCTGAATAGTCCCGTTGTTCTGATATTTCCCTTCCCAAAAAGACCAGTTCTTCTTTTTGACCATAAACCATGGGGCCAAGTTTTTCGCTCATGCCAAGCCTTGTCACCATATCACGGGCGATCCTGGTCACTTTTTCAAGATCGCTGGAAGCGCCAGAGGTGATATCGTTGAACATGACCGCTTCAGCGGCCCGACCACCAAGCAAGACAGCCATGCGCGCGATCATGCCCTTGCGCGAGTTGAGGACAACGTCTTCAACAGGAAGCGAAAGCGTGAACCCACCGGCCATTCCGCGGGAAATGATCGAGACCTTTTGCACCGGATCGGCTTCCGGAATCACGCTGGATACAATGGCGTGACCGACCTCGTGATAGGCAATGATCTTTTTCTCTTTTGGATTGATCAACCGGCTCTTGCGTTCCGGCCCGGCAATGACGCGCTCGATCGATTCCTCGATCTCATCACGACCAATTACTTTTTTATTGCGCCGTGCTGTCAGGATAGCCGCTTCGTTGACCAGGTTTTCAAGGTCTGCGCCTACAAAACCGGGCGTTGAACGGGCAACTTCACCCAGATCAACCTTCGGATCGATCGGCTTTCCTTTGGCATGCACCTTGAGGATGGCTTCCCGACCGTTCTTATCAGGGCGGTCAAGCATTACGCGCCGGTCAAAACGACCAGGGCGCAGCAGGGCTGGATCGAGAATATCGGGACGGTTTGTTGCGGCGATCACGATCACATTCGTGTCCGTGCCAAAGCCATCCATCTCGACCAACAATTGGTTGAGGGTTTGTTCACGTTCGTCGTGACTTCCGCCCAGGCCTGCGCCTCGGTGGCGGCCGACAGCGTCAATTTCATCAACGAAAACGATGCAGGGCGAATGTTTTTTGGCCTCGTCGAACAGATCGCGAACCCGACTGGCGCCGACTCCAACAAACATTTCCACAAATTCCGAACCGGAAATGGAGAAGAACGGCACGCCGGCTTCACCGGATACGGCTTTTGCCATCAGGGTTTTCCCTGTACCCGGGGAACCGACCAGAAGTACGCCTTTGGGAATGCGGGCGCCAAGGGCAATAAACTTTTGCGGTTCTTTCAAAAATTCGACCACTTCCTGCAATTCTTCCTTGGCCTCGTCAACCCCGGCCACATCCGCGAAAGTAACCGTAGGGTGTTCCCCTGAAAGCATTTTTGCACGTGATTTGCCAAATGCCATTGCGGCGTTGTTCGAGCCCTGAGCCTGGCGAATGAAAAAGAAGAACAGTACAGCCATTAAGATAAATGGAAGGAAGTTCGCCAGAAGATTGAGCGCCTGAGCCCAAAATCCGGGCAAAACCACATTGATCTTTAGATTGGGATCGCGAAGTTTTTCAGGCGAAACGCCCAACTGCACCAATTGTTCGATCAGGCCTGTGTTGGGGTCTTTGGATGTGCTGGTGGACGCCTGGGTCAGATCGCGATAGGTAACAAAGACCTCGTCGCCTTTGACGTCAATTTTTCCGACCAAACCCGCTTCGATATCCGCAGCCAGTTGGTTGATCGGTATTGTCTGATTTCCGAATGCGTTTTCGCGGACTCCATAAAAAATCATCGCGACCATTGACAATAAAAGCAATGCCGAGATGAAAAAAGATTGATTTCTTGATTTCAATTACTACCTCCGTGTGAGGACGTTAATTACGTCAGTCTGGAATTATACCAACGAAAGACCTTCATCGTTTCTGTTTGCTGCTACGGCTGGGGGATTCTGATAAATTTCTTATTCAGCTTAGAGGTTTTTGCTCGTGGCAGTGTCCGCAGCCAACATTGGGGTCAGCAACCGGCTCATGTACCTTTTGACACCAGGCGCTGATCTTGATCCGCTTTCTGAAAAAGCTCTTTCCAATGGATACAGAATAAACAATATTCTGACAGGAATTGTTTCTTAGATAATTGGGAAAGGGACAAGCCTCACAGAAAGAAACATTCCATTCCTGTTTTTCATCCTGATTTTTGAGCGCCCGGCATTCCACAAAATTGCGACCGCGATAGTAGTCTGCATAGAAGTACTTACAATCGCGGCCGTCTGGTAGGAGCATGATAAACCTTAGTTTACGCGGGTAACGTATTCGCCGGTGCGGGTATCAACGCGGATGATGTCGCCGGTGTTAATGAACGCGGGTACCTGAACTTTCAGCCCTGTGTCAACCACGACCTGCTTGGTCAGACCAGTCGCAGTATTGCCGCGGGCAGCTGGTTCGGCAGTCACAACTTCAAGGTCAACACTGGTGGGAAGTTCAACATCCAAAGGCTCGGAACCGTAAAAGGTCAACTTTACGTCCATATTTTCCTTGAGATAACCTTCATATTCCTCAACCAGCGAAGCTGGGACAGCCGGCTGATCGAAGGTGTCCATATCCATGAAATAGAAGAAATTCTCGTCGCGATACAAATATTGGACGTTGTGATAATCCAGGCGGATATCGTGAACACGGTCGCTGGAGATGAAGGTCATTTCCAGGTTGGTTCCTTTTCGCAAATCCTTCACTTTAACGCGAATTGTCGCGGTTCCACGCCCAGGCTTGTTGTGCGAATATTCGATCACCTTATACAGGTTACCATCAAGTTCAAAGGTGACACCTTTTCTTAGTGCATTGACATCGATCATAAAAAAACCTCTTTCGTACTCTTAGACAAAATGATTAAATAGAGTTTAACCACGCTATTGTAGTCACTATCCCTGGAATTTTCAACTTTTTCGTCCTTTTTCATATTTCGCTTGATTTCACATCATGCCGTAAAACCTTTATAATGATGGTGTAGAGGTGCAGAAGTCTTTATCGCATTTTAAACAATTAGTTCAGGTAGACCAAGGAGGCAACTATGAACAATACGAAGAAAGCTCTGTTTCTAAGCATATCTCTGATTTTATGTTTCATGGCGGCTGCATGTCAGAAGGTTGAGACCGCAGCCAGGCCAGAAATACTTTCAACCGTTCCAAACCCCCAGGTCACCTTTGCTGATTCCTCAGTAAACGCGGTTTTTGCCCAGGATTCTCAATCGTCTGAGATCAACGACCCCGACGTACATACCGTGGTTGTTAATGGTCAATCGTTCTCCGCCTGGGATTTTCGCGTAAACCGCGACACTAAACGAGCTTCCGTTGTAGTCAGTTTTAATTTACCGAGCAACGAGGATTGGGTGTTCCATTTACGCGAGGGCGTCAGACTCACCATTGGAGACGAAACGTTCTTCATAAGAGGGGGCGGCCCGCTTTTGACCTATGTCCGTTCACCGAGAGATGGCATACTTCGCAAGATTTCCTTCGACAACGATTCGGTTGGTGGGGTCGTGGAAGTAGTCACCGATCCTCAGGAAGTACCCGTCAGAATTGACCGCATCTATTTTGACCTGTCAGACCAGATCCTTGAACAAGATCTGACCGGGCAACCCATGAAACTGGTGATCGATTCCTTATTCTACCGTCCTAATGAAGGGCACGAATATGATGATGAGTATCTCGCCAGTGCCCAGGCAAGACTGGATGAGTTTCAAAAAGGGATCGTGCTGGCATGCGGCAGCAGCGGGTTCTCTCAGGCGATCGTTGTGCAGCAAAAGCCAGCGGACATCGACGCCGACGCGGTTCTCGCGTCAGTTTTTCCCCATGGCATATTTGTGGATCTGAATATGATCCACGGTCCCTGGGAGTTCATCCTGCAGCCATAGGATGACCCAACGATGGCTCAGACCGCCTTTGAAAGAGGGCGGTCTTTTTTTAATCTTCACAAGGACCGTAACTTAGAAATCTTAAATCGGTTATAACATGTATATTGTTCATAACTTATTAATCAAATGGAGTAATCATGGTCGAAATCATCCCGGTCCTTGACAAAGAGACCCAAAAAAAGTTTGTCGAATTCCAATACCAACTCTACGAAACTTGTCCACAATTTACGCCGCCTTTTAAATCCGACATTTATATGATGATGAACAAGCAGAAGCATCCCTTTTATGATCATTCGGATTCAGATCATTTTCTGGCGATGAGGGATGGCAAGGTTGTCGGCAAGATCGCCGCGCTTGAAAACAAGCCCTTCAATAAACACCATCAAACTTTGGATGCGGAATTTTATCTTTTTGACTGTATAGACGATCAGGAAGTCGCCAACGCGCTTTTTGATAAGGTCAAAGCCTGGTCGAAAGCCCGCGGTCTCAACCGAATTGTTGGCCCCAAGGGTTATGGGCCCCTCGATGGTTATGGCATTCAGGTGGAAGGCTTTGAGCACCGCCAGATGATGAACATGATGAACTATAACTATCCCTATTATCAGCGTCTTGTTGAAACATATGGATTTGTGAAAGAAGTTGATTTTGTTTCCAGCTACGTTAAATTGCAGGAATTTGTATTGCCGGAAAAAGTAGTTAAGGCAGTCGAAATTGTCAAAAAACGTGCAAAATTGCGGGTGATGAACTTCCGCAACAAAAAAGAGATCATGCAATGGAAATACAAGATCAAAGAAGCTTACAACAAAGCCTTCGTCAACAACTGGGAATACTATCCCCTCAGCGATCGGGAGCTCGATTACGCGGTTGATAACGCGATCGAAGTAGTCATCCCTGAACTGCTGCAAATCATCCTCAATGATCAGGACGAGGTGGTCGGCTTTGTGCTGCCTTTCCCGGATGTTTCAGCCGCCATGCAAAAAAACAAAGGCAGGATTGGGCCAATTGAGATTATCAGATTGCTGAAAGAGCTAAAAACCACCAACTTCCTGGATTTTAACGGGATCGGGATATTGCCGGAATATCAGGGCATGGGCGGCAACGCGCTGCTCTTTGACGCCCTCAACCGCGCTGCCAAATCCAACCCACGCTTTATTCACTCCGAACTGACTCAGGTTGCCGAAACCGCAGTGCAGATGAGAAAAGACCTCGAAAACCTTGGCGTGCATTATTACAAAAACCATCGGGTCTACAAGCTCGAGATATAGCAATCAACAATTCACTCATAAAATTGTAAAAAAAAGATCGCCCTGGACCAGCAGTCCGTGGGCGATCTTTTTTTTACTAAAGTATGTCGCATAAAAAAAAACGGGATTAACCGTTTCTTAATAGTTTATAATCAGAGACAGATAAATGAGAGAGCGGGTGATGGGATTCGAACCCACGAATGTTAGCTTGGGAAGCTAATGCCTTACCGCTTGGCAACACCCGCTTGAGTGCATTATTGTACCTTGATTTTGTTATTTTGAAAGATGAAATGATCAAAAAACCTAAAAAAGAAGCCGAACAATTCGTCAAAGGCAGAATTGGGTCCTTTGCTGCCGCCTTTCAGGGGCTATTTTTTGTTTTTAAGACGCAAAAAAACGCCTGGATCCATCTGGCAGCCACCATCCTGGTGGTTGGCGTTAGCGCTTTTCTGGAGATTTCCCGTTTTGAGTGGCTTGCCATTCTTCTGGTGATTGGTCTGGTTTGGATGGCTGAATTTTTAAATACCTCACTGGAGGTCATTGTGGACCTTGCAAGCCCTGAAATTCACCCCCTGGCCAAGATAGGCAAGGATGTTGGCGCTGCCTCAGTATTGATCGCGGCGTTTTTGTCGATTTTAATTGGCGGATTGATCCTATTGCCAGCTTTCTTAGAAAAATTTAATATTCTGGCACTGTTTGAATAATCTTTGGTGTTGTATTTCACAAAAGGTTTTGTATACTTAGACATTATAATTTGGAGGATAAAATGATTGAAGAACCCTTAAATGTAACAGATGAAGTTTTTGAAAAAATTGTCCTGGAAAGTACACTGCCGATAATTGTTGATTTCTGGGCGCCCTGGTGTGGGCCGTGCCGAATGGTTGCACCGATTCTGGATAAGGTAGCAAAGGAATACGCTGGCAAGCTGCTTATCGCTAAAGTCAATACTGACGAAAATCAGGAATGGGCGGGCAAATACGGCGTGCAGGGCATTCCAACCATGCTGATGCTTTATAAGGGCAAGATCGTGCATCGCCAGGTCGGCGCACTGCCTGAACCCATGCTGAAAGATCAGGTCCACCAATTCCTGTCAGTCTGTACGGAATAAAATATTACCAAACAAAAAAAGAGCCATTTTTAGAGTGGCTCTTTTTTTGTTATAAAGAATGATCAGCTTTCGCTTTCGATCGTCCTGGTTTGTTTTCTCACGATGTCAGCGCCCAGGCCCCTGAGTTTAAATTCAATTCTCTCATAACCCCTGTCAATTTGACCGGCATTGCGTATAGTAGACTCACCATCAGCGGATAATGCTGCTAAAACCAAAGCGATTCCAGCACGAATGTCCGGTGATTCGAGCTTTTCAGCGTTCAATTTAGTTGGGCCGTTGACAATACAACGGTGGGGATCACATAGAACGATCTGCGCGCCCATCGATACCAGTTTGTCAATGAAGAACATCCGGCTGGGGTACATCCAGTCGTGGAAAAGGATCGTCCCTTTTGATTGTGTCGCGATCACGATGGCAATGCTCATCAGATCGGTGGGGAAGGCAGGCCAGGGCATCACGCTGATCTCAGGGATGGCGTTGCCAAGGTCTGGTTCGATTTCCAGTTTCTGATTGGCAGGGACGATGATGTCGTCTCCATCAAAGATCAACTCCACGCCCAGACGCTTCAGCACCAGACGGATCATACGCAGATGCTGCACTCCGGCGTCTTTGATCCTGATCTCTCCACCGGTAACGACTGCAGCGCCAACGTAACTGATCACCTCAAGATAATCCGGGCCAATGGTAAATTCGGTGCCGTGCAACTTTTCTACGCCCTCGATTTCGAGGATGTTCGAACCGATATTCTTGATCTTTGCGCCCATTGCGTTCAGCAGGAGGCATAGTTCCTGAATATGAGGTTCAGAAGCCGCGTTGTGAATATGGGTTACGCCTTTCGCAAGCACAGCGGCCATGATCGTATTCTCGGTCGCGGTCACGCTGGCTTCGTCCAACAAAATATCCGCTCCGATCAGTCCATCCGTAGTGAATTCAAAAGTGTCTGTAAATTCAAAATTTGCGCCCAGAGCTTCGAGGGCCAGAATGTGGGTATCAACGCGCCGTCTGCCGATGACATCGCCGCCGGGAGGGGGTAATTTTATGCCGCCAAAGCGGGCAGTCATGGGCCCTGCGAGCAAAATTGAAGCACGGATCTGGCGGCAAAGGGCTGGATCAAGGTCGGACGGACGAATCGAAGCAGCCTGAAAAGTCCAGGTGGAGGTCTGAGTATCCTTCTCAATAACAACACCAAGGCTCTCCATCAGATCGGCCATCGTGCGGGTATCATTGATATTGGGCATGTTTTTCAATATAACCGGCTCTTCGGTCAACAAGGTTGCCGCCATCATTGGCAAAGCAGCGTTTTTGTTACCGGAAGGGCGCATGGTGCCGTGTAAAGGCTTACCACCTTGAATGATAAACTTGTCCATCAGACCTCCAATTTACTTTATATTTTTAAGCTACAGGGCCAGAGGCAGGAACTTCGGGGCCTACATTGGCTTCATATTTCTTAAAGTTGTTTCTAAACTTTTCGGCCAAAGCGCGAGCTTCAGCTTCATACGCATCGCGATCCGCCCAGGAAAGTTCCGGATTCAACACTTCGTTGGGAACACCCGGAACAGCATCAGGAATGGCAATGTTAAAGATGGGGTGGATGTGGGTCGGAACGTTATCAAGCTCGCCACTAAACGCAGCACTGATCATGGCACGGGTCAAAGGCAATTTGATCCGTTCACCAACGCCAAAGCCGCCGCCAGACCAACCGGTATTAAGCAGCCAAACGGTCGTGCCGTGCTTTTCGAGCCGCTCAGCCAGCAGTTTGGCATAGACAGTCGGTTTCAGCGGCAGGAAGGGAGCGCCAAAACAGGTTGAGAAGGTCGCTTCAGGTTTGTTGCCCAACCCGCGCTCTGTCCCGGCCAGTTTGGAGGTGTAACCGCTCAGGAAGTAATACATGGCCTGTTCATTGGTCAACTTTGCCAGTGGGGGCAAAACACCAAACGCGTCCGCAGTGAGGAAGAAGATGTTGTTGGGATGTCCGCCCATTCCTGATGGCTCATAGTTGCTGATGAAGGTCAGCGGATAAGAAGCACGGGTGTTTTCGGTAATGCTGTTATCGTCAAAATCCGGATGGTTGTTTTCATCCAATGGAACGTTTTCGAGCAAAGCGCCAAAGCGGTTGATCGCAGACCAAACCAGGGGTTCGTATTTGGGATTAAGGCGAATGGTCTTCGCGTAGCAGCCGCCTTCAAAGTTAAAGATGCCGTTGTCGCTCCAGCCGTGCTCATCATCACCGATCAGAGCGCGAGCTTCATCGGAGGAAAGAGTGGTCTTTCCAGTGCCGCTAAGGCCGAAGAATAGGGCAACATCGCCATCCTGACCAATATTGGCAGAACAGTGCAAAGAAAGCACGTTTCGCTTGGGCAGAACGTAATTCATGAGGGTGAAGACTGATTTTTTGACTTCGCCCGCGTATCGGGTATTGCCGATCAAGACCAGTTTTTCATCAAAATTAAGCACAACCATGGCGGGAGATCGCAGCCCATCCGCCTGTGGATCACCAACAAATTTGGAGCAGACCAGCATAGTGAAGTCGGGATCAATGTGAGGTGTTTCACCGTTATAGTCAATAAACATATTGGCAGCGGCCAGGTTTTGCCACGCGAAATCAGTAATCACGCGAATTCGGATCGAATTTTCAGGATCAGCGCCAGCCAAAACGTCGCGTACATATAAACGCAGCGGTTTCATGGTTTCGATCATCTTGGTTTTGAGTCGGCCAAACTGTTCCTGCTTTAGCGGTTCAGTGCCAGAAGCAAACCAAAGATCAGGGTCGCCATTTTCAATTAAATACTTGTCGTTAGGAGACCGCCCGGTGAACGGAGAGGTATTTACAACAATTGCGCCAGAATCAGCTAATTTTGTTTCACCCCGACAAAGGGATTCAGTCACTAATTCCGGTACGCTAAGGTTGTATTTGACTTCCTTAACCTCTCCCAAACCCAATTTATTAAGTTCGGCTCTCAATATTTCATTTGCTTCTTTCATGCTATCGTTTTGTTTCTCCTTTTATTGATCGTGAAAGAGTTGAAATGCCGGTTTCCCATAGATTGATGATGAGAAATCCGACAATTGAACACCTGGGAAAAAGCCTCTCGTAACGATCCCTTTCACCCAGTTTCGGGCTGCGAGGGAATCGATATAGGCGGAATAAAAATTTAATTGTGCGTTCAGGTCAACGTTATAAGCCCCATAAGAAGAATTTGTAGGGCTGATCGTCTGACTGCCAATGGTGAATTCGCCAGCGCTGGCAGTTTGGTAAGATGGTGCATTAAGGCCTACAAAAAGCTTCTGATCTTTCCCGCTTATCATGGAATTGATCGTTCCGTCGAGGTATTGAGCAACGCTGTCGCTGCTGTAGAATCCAGCGGAGGAAAGTTCCAGATCGATCAGAAGATACAGCCCGTCAACCTTGTCATAAAAAGAAAAACGCAGCGTGTTGAATTCGTTGATCGAATGCGCCAGGAGTACCTCTCCATCGTAATACTGATCCGTTTTGGAAAGAAGTTCCGTCCAGATATCTTCGCTGGTTTTTGGGGTTCCATAATTTTGACCAGTGGTTTCAAGCGCGCCCGGGTAACTTTGCCAGACATCCGGGCCGCCCAGGATCAGCTGATCAGCCTGGATATTATTGGCAAGTTTGATCAGGTGCGTTACCAGGCGTTCGTATTCAACATACCACTGCTGCCACCACAGAGAGTTTTTCTGGGTATCCTGCCACCAGGTATCAGCAAGGTCGCCAAAATCAAGTTTGGGGTAAATGGCAACCTTGAAGCCTGCGGCTTTCGCCTGGGACGCAAACTTCGATATAAAGTTTGATGGCAAGGTCAACGCGGGATTGGGGTTGAGATGGGGCAGGTTGTCATTAAAGCTTAGAGACCAAACCGGACGCAAAATGATCCAATTAATTTTTGTTCCCTTTAACTGATCGAACAATCGCTGATAAGAGCGTAAAGATGATGGTGAATAACTGGCATCAAGTTCAATCCCGATAAGTGCGTTCTGGTCAAAAGTCGGTGCCGTCAGGTCTGATTGAACCTGAGCGTCAAACATTCTCCAGCCAGTGATCTGATCATGGAACTCGTTTTGCGTTCCAATGACCATACTGCGTCCGCCGTTGTTTTGGTCTAATTCAAGCCCGATCGCACAATCAGCATAGCGACAGTAGCGGTACTGTACAGTAGAGGGTTCGGCTAAGCCTGGGAAGAAAACAAAAACCCATTGTCCGTCCTCTGTCTTCCACATTGGGATCGGATTGCTCCAGTAGCCCTGGTTGAACTGCATATAGAGATGATCTTCAGACGGAGTGCCAGCAGGTGCCTGAGCATAAAAAGTGCTGGGTGCTCCCGCGCCCGAGCGCCAGGTGATCACAGATTCACTGACGACGGTGTCCTTTTGCGGAACGACAAACTGTCTGATCGTCCGCAGACCTTGCTCATTCCTTTCGATGCCAATAATACTGTCACCGATGGTATATGAATAACGTAAAACATTTCCTGCGTAGGTTTTCACCTGGGTGACATAAGTTCCATCATCACTTTTGGTCATGGTTGGAGCGTTAACTGCCTGAACACCGGAGCCTTTGGTTTGGTCTGCCAGGGTCTGGCCAAAAGATTCAAGGTTGCCAACAATGCGAATCGGCGCCCCAAAAACTTCCTGGGGTGGGGTCAGAACAAAGGTCAGTGTGACTTCAGGGTTCGGTGTCATTCTGGCAATCGCAAGCGTTGATAAACCTTCGACC
Organism: Anaerolineaceae bacterium UBA1415; assembly: GCA_002305635.1. GTDB lineage: Bacteria > Chloroflexota > Anaerolineae > Anaerolineales > Anaerolineaceae > Mesolinea. The sequence goes on from DBPR01000021.1 coordinate 79,215, forward strand.
AGGTTTACTTGCTGCTGGAAGGGCTGATGACTGCCATCAATGGTGGAAACTACAAAGTTGTGTATTCCAACCGGCAAACCGCGCAAATAAAAGCGACCGTTCATATCGGTCATGGCGATATGTCCGGCTACATTCACCAAGGCATCCGCAATGGGTTGCTCCGTAACGCTGTCAGCCACGGCTCCATTAAGATCTGCCAAAGTACCCTGATACGGGTTTTCAGGCCAGGAAGAAACCTGGTCTGAGACGATCAGTCCTTTCTTTACATAGACCTGTCTGAATGGGAGGATGGAGCCATTTACCAAAAGCTCATTTACTTGCATTGGTTCCAGCATGGCATAGCGGTAAGCGACCGTCGCGCCTTCAGGCAAGGAAACAGTCAGTTGATATTTTCCTGGCTCAATCGGGTTCAGGTGATAGCGCTCGACGTGATTATTGAAACCACCGACCAGATCAAGCACATCAAATGCCAGAATGTCTTGCTGTGAAAAACTTTGGTGTACGGTTACCAAAAACTGAACATCAACCATCCTGGGCGGTTCAGGTTTATCTGGATAATCAATGGAAGCCAGGTTCTGCGCAGTGTCTTTTGACTCAAAACTCAGTGCGCAGGATGAAAGCAAGAAAACGCAAATCAGTAAAACAAAAAAGTGGCGGAGGGCATTTTTGCTCATGACTCCTCCGGTTTTCCATATTCCTTGGTGATCTCAGGGATTTTTTCTGCCAGACTGCCTAAAACGCCATTGATAAAGCGTGGGCTGGCATCGGTACCAAATAATTTACCGAGTTCCACGGCTTCGTTTATACCGACTTTCAGGGGGGTTTTGCCATAAAAGGCAACTTCCCACAAAGCAAGCCTTAAAATATTGCGATCAATGATCGCGATTTGGTCAAGCGGCCATTCAGGAGCATGAACACTGATCAATTCATCGAGTATCTGATAATTATCCCGAACACCGTTAATCAATCCCAAAGCAAATTCCCGTTGACTATCATTCAGCTCGTTATCCATGGAACGAGCTTCAAGCACCTCACCCATGGGATGTTGCGTCATATCTAATTCGAATAGTGCCTGTAAAGCTGCAACTCTTGCTTTGGTTCTCGATTTCATAATAATTTAGGCTTCAATGTCCACATCTTCAATATGGACATTTATCTTAGCAACTTCCATGCCAACAATTTCAGTGATCTGTCTTTTGACGTGCTCCTGTATCTGTTCAGCGATCAGGCGCGCGTTGTATTTACTGCTGATGATGATGAACAGATCCAACGTGATCAAACCATCATGAATTTCAACTTTAACCCCATCCTGAACGTTGGGGTTGGCGACGGGCGTAGCCATGCGACTGACACCAGAAACTGCCAGCGTGGTCAGTTTTGCGATTGTGCTCAACACTGTTGGCGCAATGGTGGTTTTTCCGATAGGTTTTTCCATCTTAGTCCTCTTTTCCTCTAGGCAAATAGCCAGTCCTCAGAATACCGTACAGGACGATCTGATCATCAGTCATTTCAATGTTTTCATCCTGACTGCGGACAGCCTCAATCACCTTTGGATAATTAACACCTTCAGGCCAGCCTATCTCAAAAGCATTCATCGGGTCTGGATAACCCTTTGCTTGTTCTGACTTCTGAAAATTCAAGCCTTCCAACGCTTGATCGAAGGAGCCAGCATACTTTTCATAATGGCTCATCCAGGCCTGAATGATGATGCCGATAAAATGAGGGTCTTTTTCAAAGCGTTTTTCGATCTCTCTTGACAGCATGCGTTTCGGCGCGGTCAGAGGGTTGCGAAATCCACTGACCTTTACCTCACTCTTTAACGTTTCCACCAGTTTCTTGCGTAGTTCATCAGGATAAACAGCAAAATCTTCCAGGACGGTATCAACTATTTCCTGTCGGAACCATGTTTCGATATAGACGTTAATTATATGTAAAGGTTTTAATTCACTCATATTACACCAGCCTCTTTCAAATCTGTTGATGGCTTAATAATCTGTATCATCGAGTTCGTCTTCCTCTTCCTCGACTTCCCAAAGGCTTTCAGTTTCCTCGTCTTCAGATTCATCCCAGGTTTCCAGTTCATCGTCCCAATCACCGATGTTGTCTTCGTCATCGATGGGGCGGTAGGTCTGACAACCGGTATCGGGATTAATATCAACGGCGGCAGCCGTACAATGTCTTTCATCCAAAAACAAACAATCCAAATAATAACAACGAATTTTTGTCATTTCTTACTCCAATCAATCAAGCAATTAATTCGCTGGCATTTTACCTTAGACCTGCATAACCGTAAAGCCAAAGAAGACTTATCCTGGATTTACACGGGTCGCCTCAAAAACGTTCGGCAGATTCTCAAGCCTCGCCAAAACCCGGCTCAATTCGCTGATGCCGGCAACTTCAAGGACAAGATTGACCTTGACAATGTGCTGACGGGTGGTCAATGATAAGTCAACCAGCCGAACTGGCTCGCTCGAAAGCACTGATGAAATATCAGCCATCAGACCCTGGCGATCATAGGCTGTGATCTGCAGAGGTACCGGATAAGTTTGCTCGACAAGCCCCCAATCCACCTGTATCAGTCGTTCGCTGTCATTCATGCGCATAGCATTAGGACAATCCATGCGGTGAATGGTCACGCCGCGGCCGCGAGTGATATAGCCAATAATGGGGTCACCCGGCGTTGGATTGCAACAACGCGCGAAGGTATGTTGCATGCGGTTTAGACCCATGACGGTGATGTTATCGCTGGCCTTATGCTTAACAGGCGCTTCGGGAATCAGTTGTTCTTCTTCCTTCAGGCTGACAGCGGTTTGCTCCGCGATGCGATTGATCAGTTTTCCAATTGGAATGTCGCCACAGCCGATGCCAACATAGAGATCATCAACCGTTTTTAAATTAAAGGAAGGCAAAAGCTGGGGAAGATCAACCCCCGTCAGGCCAAGCCTCTTGAATTCCCTTTCCACCGATAGCTTCCCGTGCTCAAGATTCAGGTCGCGGTCCTGCTGCTTGAACCACTGCCGTATTTTGGCCCTTGATCGGGAAGAACGAACCAGACCCAGGCTGGGGTTCAGCCAGTCCCGACTGGGACCACCCCGGCTGACGGTCAATACTTCGACCTGATCACCGGTCTTAAGGGTATAGTCGAGCGTGACCAGTTTTCCGTTGATCTTCGCGCCCCGGCAGCGATGCCCGATATCGGTATGAACCTGATAAGCAAAGTCGATCGGCGTCGCTCCCTGCGGCAGATCGATAACATCGCCTTTGGGTGTGATGACGTACACCCGATCGCGGAAAAGATCAGTGCGCATTCCTTCGAGCAGCTCCTGGTTGTCTTCGACCTCCAGGCTCCAGCTCAACAAACTGCGCATTGCGCTTACTTTTTGCTCATATTTTCCGGAAAAATGCTGCTTGTTTTCCTTGTAGCGCCAGTGCGCGGCGATACCGTACTCTGCATTCTGGTGCATTTCCATGGTTCTGATCTGAACTTCCAGTGGTTTTCCATCAGAATAAATGACCGCGGTATGCAAAGACTGATAATTATTTGGCTTTTTTGCGGCAATATAATCGTCAAATTCACCCGGAATCGGTGAATAGTGCATGTGAATGATGCCTAAAACCTTATAGCAGGTTTCGATGTCGTCAACGATCGCCCTGACAGCCCGAAGATCGCGAATCCCATCAAAACTTTTCTCTTTGTTGATCATTTTGCGATAGATCGAATAGATATGCTTGGGTCGGCCGCTGATTTTGGCCTTCACATCAGATTTTTCAAGCAGATCCTGCAGTTCTTCAATGATATGATCAACTTCTTCGAGCCTTTTTGTGCGTCTGAGCGTCAGATTTTCAGCGATCTCTTTATATTTTTCTGGATTTGTATAACGGAAACCAAGGTCTTCCAGTTCCCATTTGAATTGCCAGATGCCCAGGCGATTTGCCAATGGCGCAAAAATATCGAGCGTCTCCTGCGCGATCTTGCGCTGCCTGTCAGGCGGCAAGGCATTGAGTGTGCGCATGTTATGCAGGCGGTCAGCCAACTTTATGACCACGATGCGAACATCATCTCCAATCGCCAGAAGCATCTTGCGAATGGTCTCAGCCAGATCGTCCTTGTTCTTATTCTCGTTTTTTACTTGTGAGTCTACAAGCGGTTTGCGTTCATCCGGCTGCTGATCGCCACGGGAAAGATAGGGCAGGGCAGTGATCCTGGTAACATCCTCAACAAATTTTGTGACCGGATCGCCAAATTCCTGTCTCAATGTTTTTGGTAATACATTGCAGTCAATTAAAACATCGTGCAGCAAAGCAGCTGTGATGATGTCTGCGTTGGCGTCCATTTCCAGCAAGATGGACGCCACACCAAAACAATGAGAAAAATACGGCTGACCATTCGCACGGGTCTGACCCGCGTGAGCAGATTCAGCAAAACGATAAGCCTTTTCGATCTGCTCACGATCGGGACGCGAATACGCCTCCGGTAGTTTCTTTAGGAACTGTTCAATTTCCATGACTTACCTAATTGTAAGCGATTATCAGTACTCCTATTTTAATAGTTCTTTTGAATCAAAGGAGCGGTTATAACGCAATTTATGCAAACAATCCTTTTCAACCGACGTGAGATTCCCCAAAACCACATTGGTAAGGAATTGCCCTGTACCTGGTCCAAGCATAAAGCCCTGGCCGCAGGTCCCGGACGCGATCAGGTATCCATCCAGACCCTCCACCGGACCGAAAATCGGATTCCCGTCCGGGGTCATGGGGTAGGTTCCTCGCCAGATCCTTCGAACACGGATATTGCCCAAAACCGGCATGACTTCCACCAGGCGTTTGCAGACCATCGGGAGAAAAGAACTGCTGTTTTGCCTCCGGTTGCCCCAAACCTGGGGGTAGGGTGTCATACAAAAGATAATTTGCCCTTTCGGATTCTGATAGAAATAAAAATTGCTTGAGCCTGGACGCTCACGGATATCGACCACCATGGCGTTAAACATCGGTTGAACCGGCTCGCTGATGGCAGCCTCATGGCAATCAGGTTCGATCGGGATGTCAATACCAACCATATTTGAAATTTGTCTTGCCCATCCTCCAGCGGCATTGATGAAAAGTCCACAAGCGTACTGTCCACGATCTGTTCGCACCTGGGTTATCCTGTTGTTTTCAACAATAAGATCGCTTACTTTTTCGTTAAAGTGGAATTCTGCTCCGGCTTGCTGTGCTTTTTGCCAGAACGCGAAGCCAGATTTAAGCGGCGAGGCGCTGCCATCTTCGGGTGAAAAAGTACCACCGCGCAAACCAACCGGATCAAGCTGGGGCATAAGGGCAAGGATATCCTGTGTATCGTGCCAGTCGATGTTCAATCCCATTTGATGCTGGATGTCAAGCAGGCTTTTGAGGGTTGTTTCAACAGCCTCATCATAGGCTACGAAACTGTATCCACCGGCGCGCCAGTCGATATCATCGCCGTAAGTTTCCTTCCAGGTGGAAAAAATATCAATCGATCTTTCGCATAGGTAAATTTTGGAGGGGTCAGAATGGGTTGCCCGAATGCCACCTATGGCGTGTTTATTGGAAGCCTGACCAGGGCTTGCCAACGGTTCAATAACCAGGACGCTTAACCCAGCCTGGGAAAGATACATGGCGGTCGGTGTGCCAATTGATCCGGCACCAGCAATGATAACGTCGTAATTTTTATGCAGCATTTTGACCGCCTTCCTTGAAATCCATTTCAACAAAATCTTTTACCGGTACTTCAACAAAAGCCGGCCGCACCGGCGGGTCTGTTACTTCTGCCAATGGAATTCCTTCTGCTGCAAACATGCGTCGGATCAGATTCAGACAAGTTTTTCCTCCGCAGGCTCCCATGCTGGCATAGGTGACCGCTTTGATCTGGTTGATATCGCGTACACCGGCTTTGATCAGCCTGCGGATCTCACCGGCGGTGATGCGTTCACAGCGGCAAACATAGGATTGGTCATCGATATCTTCAGGTTTGAGAGGTTCTCCCTCAAAAGCTTGTGCCTGGCTAGGCTCAATGATCCTGAAACCAGAAATGCGTTTGGCAAGTTCGACCGGTGCTTCAAAACTGATCAGACGGGTTCCATCTTTCAGCCCGGCCACCGATTTGATCTTGTCGATGGTAAATTCATCTAAAATCCGGCCTTCAATATCGGTCGCCTGGATTGGTTTCCCGACCTCGATATTGGGGTTATCCTGTTCAACCGGCAGGCTTACCAAAGCGCTGCCTTCACGATTTCGAAAATCGACCAGACTGATGGCCAGCCCAGGGCAGGTGGCGACGCATCGTCCGCAGGCGATACATTCGTCAATACGTTCCAGATCAAAATGAGGCAAGTGTCGAATGTCGGCCTCATCGATAAAGATCAGATCTTTCGGGCAGACATTCGCGCAGGGGTTGCAGGGAATCTCCTGCAGACAGTGGAAAACAGGGAAAACACCTTCCTGCTTTTCGGGATAATATTCTTCATAAAGCTTGCCGGGCCTGGATTTCAGGATTTCCTCGGTCTCTTTCCAGATCGCTGGTATTTCAGGCACATCTTTGCCAAGAACTTTGGCAATTTCACTACCCACGATCTTGCCCGAAAAAATTGCAGCTGAGGCCTCTGCGATCTCTTTGGCATCGCCAGCCGCGTAAACCTGCATACCCACTTCTTTTGCGGCACTATAGAACTCATCCACAGGTTCCAGACCAACAGCGATCAGCAGTGTGTCACAATCGTAAACCTGTTCCGTGCCGGGGATGGGCTGGAATTTTTCATCGACTTTGGCGATGACAACCTGCTCAACTTTTTCTGAACCACGCGCCTCCAAAACAGTGTGGGAGGTGTAAATCGGGACTCCGGATCGGGCCAGTTTGTCTTTATGAACTTTGTAGCCACCGCAATAAGGGGCTGCTTCCACCAGACCAGCCACATGAATGCCAGCCTGAATGGCGTGGTAGCCGGCGATCAGACCAACGTTCCCGCCGCCGATAATAAAGAGATTCTGACAGGGTTTGACCAGATCGCGATTGACCAAAGTTTGAAACGCACCCGCGCCATAAACACCTGGTAAAGTGTTGCCAGGGAAAGCCAGGCTCCGTTCACGGGCGCCGGTCGCGATCAACAGGATCTCCGGTTTCACATGGACAACTTCTTTTTGATCACGATAGACATCTACAGTTTTGTCCTCAAAGACACCGATCGCTGTGGAGTTGATCCAAATCTCAAAGTTTGAAATGTTTTTTACCTGATCAGCCAGCTTTTTGGCGATGTCAATCCCTCTTGTGCCTGCAAAAACAGCTTGTTTTGAGCCAAAAAAGCGGTGGGTTTGGAGAACAAGCTTGCCGCCAGGTTGGTTTTTATCGTCGATCAATAAAACATTCGCCCCGGCATTGCCCAGTTGGACAGCGGCGGAAAGCCCGGCAGGACCTGCGCCGATGATCAAAACTTCGATTTCAACGGTTCGTTGGAATTTTGATGGGGTAAAGGCAGGGTTGGATTGGGGCAGAACAGGCAAACCATCAGCTGGGACGATCTTCATATCAGGCGTTACAGCTGTCATGCAGGCTTTCACCGGCAAACCGTTCGCGATGACCATGCACTGGGAACACTGCCCATTTGCGCAGAAAATGCCCTGAGGGCTTTTATCCTTGACGTGATGGCGAAAGACCGTCACGCCCTGTGCCATCAAGGCTGATGAGATCATTTCATTGGGTTTGGCATGGAATAGCTGTTCATTCCAGTAAAAAGGGATACTTGCAGTTGTTTCGTCAATCAAAATAGGGTGAGATTTGATTCGATTGTCGGGCATAGACTCCTCGGTTTTCATATTCAATTCAGGTTTAATCTTACCACCACAAGCCTTGAAAGCATGCGTGAAATTTTAAATATTACGAAATTGTGCGCTGTGACCTCCCTGTATCGGCGTTGTAAAAAATCTGGCAAAATCAGGAGTTATCGAATATTTCCTGGTACTGTTTGTCGAGTTCGTCATCCGCCAGATGGGAATAGCGCTGAGTGACAGCGATATTGGTATGCCGCGCAAGCACCTGCGCGAGTTTCAGATTTCCGCTGCTTCCAAGGATGGTTGTAACAAAGTAATGCCGGAAGGAGTGGGGTGTGATCGTGCCCACAGCTTCATAGCCAATACATTCCTTCACACGTTCATTGACGATCGCCCGTCCCGTTGTCGTTGAAATAGGCTTGATCCGTTTGCCTGCCGCCTTGTCATGTCGTGCGAAAACGGGCAGGGAGGCCAAAGGTCTCCCACCGCGACCATCCAGTTCAGCCCGGGCATTCAGGTAATCCTGAATTGCTTTGATGGCACGCTTTGAAAAGCGCAACACCGCTTCTTTGTTGCCTTTACCGATCACGATCGCGCGGCTTTCATGCCAGTCCATATCGCCCCGGCGCAGATTACATGCCTCATGGACGCGTAAACCGGTATCTGCCAGCGTGATCAAAAAAGCACGGTCACGCAGATTGATCAATCGTTCTGTTTCATTTTCGAATGGCTTTGAAGATAATTTTTCCGCGTAATCGAGCACAATTTCAATATCAGATTTTGGAAACTGGGGCAGCCTTATCCCTTGTCGGCGAGTGCGTTGCTTGACCAAGAGTCGCACTCTTGGAAGATTAATCTGCGCAAGGTTCTCACCGGCAATGTATTCATAGAAACCGATCGTTGCAGTGATATAAACCTGTTCCGTCGCGGATGAAAAATCTTTCAGCGCGTTCGCCATCCAAACAATGGCGTCTTCCGTAAGCTGTTCTATCTTTGTAGAATCTGGCTTTAATTCATGAGCTTCCAAAACTTCCTGGAAAAGGTTCATGGCGTTGTTGTAGGTGCGAAATGTATTGGCACTTCTGGAGAGCTTTACAGAATTAAGATAGGCTTTTATCACTTCATTTATATTCATACAGACCCCGATAATTCAACATGCTTGCGCATAGCATAAGTTTTCGACGGTGCTCGAAATTAACTTATCACAAGCATTATTATAATCTATTCCTGATTTTACGAAGATCATTTTTTATAGCAATTTATCAGACTCGGTCATCACTTCAGCTCAAAACATCATGTTCTTGTTAGTACGTGCTTTGATAGGCGTTCAGTCTTTAATTCAACAAAATATATGCCAGGTATTTAGATAATACTTTTATGTAAATTTCGTTAATTGGGTTAAAAGAAACGCCATATATTAAATAAAAAAATTTAGTTAACTGATTGATTTCACGAGTTACAATAAGGAAATCCAGAAGAGCTACCTGAGTGCAATAATCCAATTACGCTTCTTATTATTCTTTGATTATTTTTTAGACCATTAATCAAATTTTTCCAGCCGGTTCCGTGCAGTAAATTCGGTTTTATAAATAAATCCTTAGATTGTGATAATGATACTTATCGTAACCTATGGGCGGTTTTCATAAACCGGGTATCTTCCCTAACCCGATATTCGTGTATTTACTTCAAAGAAGTCATATTCATCAGGAACAAAGTAAATAGATTCATGTGAATCCATTACAACGTTAACTAACTTATCTGGTTTTCAATACTTTCCAGGCGCCAATCCATGGTTCGCCGAGGCGGTTTTTCTCAGCCACTTCCACTTTTCCCAGTTGTTGTGCGACAGCAATAAGTTCTGGAGCGATTTTTACCCAATCCTGAGACAATACAGCAGCTTCAAGAAGGCTTTTTGCCTGATCCACCCAGGCCCATTCCATCCTGAAGCGATCCGCTTTCAGCCAATAATCGCGTTTTTCCCAGGCTGTCGCGCTTGAGTCGATCGATTCAGCGATCTTCTCGAGCGCGAGCACAACAAACGCTGCCATATCAAGACTTTCAGCATCTGGCCTGCCCTTCTGCATTAATTTCCGAATCGCAAGGACGATCGATTTGCATAATCGGTTGCGGTATGTTGTTCCATTTTCAGTGTTTTTTACTGTCATTTCAATTCCCTGTTAGTTAATTGCAGCGTATTATACCAACTTCCCCACCCTTGTTAGAATTGTCGTGAAATAACTGTATAATGTATGTACAACTTTAAATATCTGTTTTTTTTGCATTCTTATCAGATATTATGATCAAAATTCCCCCCTTTTCTTAAATAAAAGCGTACGTTATAATAATAACATCAGGTTAAACTGATGAAAAAAATACCGAATAGAGGCGCGGCGGATCGCGTAGGGACTTCGCAGGTTCCCAGGACTGGGAGAAGAAACAAATTATCCGTCGCCGAAAGGGCAAGGGAGAGTCCTCTCCTCTACCTTGGTGCGCCGAACCAAGTACGGCCACTGTCATGCATATTGCATGGAGCGCTATGTGATCTTTTGACACATGGCGTTTTTTTAATTGAAAGGAGATGGAATGTCTGAAGAAGTAGTAATTAGATTGAGAATTGGTGCAGAACATGCCCACTATGGCGGTGGTTTGGTGGATGGAGCCTTTCTCACCAAGCTGTTTGGCGATGTCGCCACTGAGTTGTTGATCCGCCGCGATGGCGATGAAGGGCTTTTCAGAGCCTACGACAGCATCGAATTCCTGGCCCCGGTTTATGCCGGAGATTTTATTGAAGCCAAAGGAAGCATTACCAGTGAAGGCAACACTTCCCGAAAAATGGTCTTCGAGGCCTGGAAAGTCATCGCGCCGCGCCCTGATCTCTCTGATTCGGCCGCCGAAGTTCTGGCAGAACCTGTTTTGTGTTGTCGTGCCAGCGGTACCTGCGTGACCCCCAAGAACAAACAACGCCTTGGTTAATCAAGGTAGAAATTATCAAAGGAGAGAGTTTTATGAGTAATAACAAAGTCATCATCACCGCTGCGATCAGCGGTGCTGAAGTTACCCAGGAAATGAACCCCGCTGTTCCTTATACGATTGAAGATTATGTGCGCGAAGCCAAAGGCGCTTACGAAGCCGGCGCTGCCATTATTCATCTTCATGCCCGTTTTGATGACGGCACCCCAACGCAGGACCGCGAACGCTTCCGCGTGATCATCGACGCGATCCAAAAAGCCTGCCCCGATGCCATCATCCAGCCCTCCACCGGTGGAGCCACTGGCATGACCGCTGACGAACGTCTGCAACCCACTGAGCTAAACCCCGAAATGGCAAGCCTGGACTGCGGCACAATGAATTTTGGCGGCGATGAAATTTTTGTCAATACTGAAAACATGATCATCGAGTTTGCTGCCCGTATGAACGAACGCGGCATCAAGCCAGAGCTGGAATGCTTTGATAAAAGTCATGTCGATATGGCACTGCGCCTGGTTCGCAAAGGTCACATCAAGCCTCCGCTGCACTTCAATTTCGTTCTGGGCGTCAATGGCGGCGCGACTGGCACTCCCCGCGATCTGCTCTTCCTGACCGAGTCGATTCCGGCTGATGCCACCTTCACTGTTACCGGTGTCGGACGCTGCCAGCTGGACATGAACGTGATGGGCATGATCCTTGGCGGCCACGTTCGCGTTGGTTTTGAGGACAATCTAAAATACAATCGCGAGCGCAATGGCGTCTCGAACGCGGAATTTGTTGAACGAATTGTTCGCATCGCGAAAGAACTGAATAAAGAAATTGCCACGCCAGAAGAAGCAAGAGAGATCCTGCACCTGCCTGCGCGTGCATAATTAATTAACATTTTCGGAGGAAAAGTTTTATGGCAATGGGTAACAAGTACGGCGCGCATCGCGTAATTGAACCAAAAGGATTGCTTCCGCAAGCCGCGCAAAAGATCGACAACAATATGGAGATCTATGACAATGAAATTTTGATCGACGTTTCTGCGTTAAACATCGATTCAGCCAGCTTCAGACAGCTTTGGACTGCATCTGAGCAGGACGAAACTCGCCTGCGTGAAATGATCCTTGGTATCGTTGGCGAACGAGGCAAAATGCAGAACCCCGTCACCGGTTCTGGCGGCATGCTGATGGGCAGCGTCGCGAAAATTGGCCCGGCACTGCAGCATCGCAAGGATATTAAAGTTGGTGATCGTATCGCCTCTTTGGTGTCCCTTTCTCTGACGCCTCTTTATATTGAAGAAATTCTGGCTGTTCACCCTGAGATCGATCGTGTTGACATCAAAGGCCAGGCGATCCTCTTCGAAAGCGGTATTTACGCCAAGCTGCCCGATGACATGCCCGAAGCTCTGGCATTGGCTGCGCTTGACGTGGCTGGCGCGCCTGCGCAGACCGCGAATATCGTCAAACCCGGTGATTCAGTGCTCATCCTTGGCGCCGGTGGCAAGAGCGGTATGCTCTGTGGTTACGAAGCCATGAAACGTGTTGGCCCCTGCGGCAACGTTGTAGGCATGAGCCGCAACGATCGTCCTGAAAGAACCTTGCTGGATAATCATTTCGTTCATAAATTCTTTGTTGCCAGCGCCACGAATCCTGTGGAAGTGCTTGAAAAAGCGCTCGAATGCAACGACGGCAAGGAATACGATGTCGCAATCAATGTTGTCAACATCGAAGGCACTGAAATGTCCACCATTCTGCCTGTTCGCGATGGCGGTTTGGTCTACTTCTTCAGCATGGCAACCAGCTTTACCCGCGCGGCATTGGGCGCTGAAGGCATCGGCAAAGACGTCACCATGATGATCGGCAATGGTTACACCCGCAACCACGCGGAGATCACTATTCAGGAATTGCGTGAATCGAAGGCACTGCGCGAAATTTTCGAGAAGAATTACGTTTAATTATAGATAAAGCTGCTATTCTCACATGGATAGCAGCTTTTTTAGACCATTAGAAGGAGCCAGGCAATGAACGCCGAAGAAAAATATATTAACACGAAGGGGGAAGCCAGACGGCGCGAACTCTTCCCTGATATTCCTGATGAAAAGTGGAACGACTGGCATTGGCAGGTTTCGCATCGTATTTCGGATGTCGATACGCTCAAAAAGTATCTGCCGCTCACACCGGAAGAAGAAGAAGGCTGCCGCAAAGCCCTTGAAAACTTCCGTATGGCTATCACCCCCTATTATCTGTCGTTGATCGATCCCAATGATCCCAACGACCCGGTTAGAAAACAAGCTGTACCAACCGGCGACGAAGCCTACCGAAGTCCGGAAGACCTCTTGGACCCCCTGGAAGAAGATGGCGATTCCCCTGTGACCGGTCTGACGCACCGCTACCCGGACCGCGTGCTGTTTTTGATCACAGACATGTGCGCGATGTATTGCCGCCATTGCACCCGAAGGCGCCTGGCTGGTCAAAAAGACGGCGCCCGTACACGCCAGCAGATCGACGCCTGCATCGATTACATCCGCCGTACTCCTGAAGTACGCGATGTTTTGCTGTCTGGCGGTGACGCACTGTTAATGAGCGATGACCGACTCGAATACATCCTTTCCGAGCTGCGCAAGATCGAACACGTAGAGATCATTCGCATTGGCACGCGTACTCCTGTCGTATTGCCGCAGCGTATTACAGCGGAATTTTGTGCGATGATCCGAAAATACCATCCCGTCTGGCTCAACACACACTTCAACCATTTTAACGAGATCACACCGGATTCCAGACGCGCCACGACCATGCTGGCTGATGCCGGAGTACAGCTTGGCAATCAGTCTGTCTTGTTGCGTGGTGTGAATGACTGTGTTCATGTGATGCGCAAACTGGTCAATGGGCTGGCATACATTCGCGTACGCCCGTACTACATCTACCAATGCGATCTTTCGCTTGGGCTTTCCCACTTCCGCACACCGGTCGCGAAAGGGCTCGAGATCATTGAAGGACTGCGTGGCCACACCTCCGGTTTTTGTGTTCCGACCTATGTGGTTGATGCCCCAGGCGGCGGCGGAAAGATTCCGGTCATGCCCGATTACATGATCTCACAAAATGCTGATCACATTGTCCTGCGCAACTTTGAAGGCGTGATCACAACCTACAAAGAGCCGGGAGAATACAAAAACAACTGCCAGTGCCCGGTATGCCGTGGTGAAGAAAAAGTTGAAATGGTCGGTGTTGCCCGCTTGTTGGCTGGTCAACAAATGACGCTGGAGCCAACCGGTCTACTGCGCAACCGCCGCAAACACAAGGAGTGAGAACGATCAACACGGACGCGTTGGTGAACAATGCCAGACAATCCATTGTAAAACTGGCTGGTTTGGATAGGCTGCATTCCCTGGCGATCATTGGATTGTCGAAGAATGCCGGTAAGACGACTTGCCTCAATCACATCATTGCTGATTGGCAGGCCAGCCGCCAAACGCGTCCGTTGGCTCTGACTTCGATTGGTCGGGACGGTGAAAGCGAAGATATCCTTAGCGGTCGTGCCAAACCCCGCATATATATTCCAGCCGGAACACTCATCGCAACGGCTGAAGGTTCCTTGCAGCGCTGCGACGCCTTGCTGGAAATCCTTGATCTAAGTGATATCAGAACGCCAATCGGTGAAGTGGTTCTTTGCCGTGCTTTAAGTGACGGTTATGTGGAACTGGCAGGTCCTTCGTCTTCTGATGAGATGGATCATATCGCTGATCTGGTGCGCCAGCACGAACCGGACTGTCTGTTCATCGTTGATGGAGCACTGTCCAGACGCTCGCATGTAGGTTCTGGTCGTAATGAAGCCACGATTCTGGCAGTCAGCGCTGAAACTTCCACCAATCCTCGAATCCTGGCTGAAAAGACCAGATTTGCCCTTGATGTTTTGCAAAGTCCTGCAGTTGAAGTTGAAATTAAAGAACATATTCATAGCAAATTGGATAAATACCTACGCGCAAGCGCATTATTTATTAAGGGTAAATGCGATGTATTCGATGTTGAAGTCCTTGAGACTCCTTCCCTCGTCGGTTTTGGACATGAGATCGCCGAAAAGATAACTGATGGGACGAATTTCCTCTTCTTAAAAGGAGCGATCACCGATCAGGTCATCGCTCAATTTTTGAAAGAAGAAAATTTCAAAAACCTGACACTGATCGCCGAAGACGGAACAAGATTGTTTTTGAAACCCGAAAGCATCCGAAAGCTTTCCGCCAAAAGCATTGACCTTAAGGTTCTCAACAGGCTCGATGTCCGTTTGGTCTGTCTGAACCCTATCCATGCCAACAACCAGTTCATCAGTAGTGAGAGATTACTGGCAGAACTGCAGCAAAGTGTCGATGTGTCTGTAGTCGATCTTGGCCCAGCCAATATGTGAGAGCCAAATGAAGACGCATGTCATGATCTCCCAGGAATTATTAAAGCAAATTGGTGTTACAGCGCTAACCGAAGCCTGCAATTGCCGCACCCCGCAGGGACGCAGGCTTAAAAATGCTTTGGTCTTCTACCCACCCTCGCGGATCGATGAACTGCAAAAAGAATTTCAGGCTATCGATAATTTACGCGCTCTTATTGCAGCCAATCATCCCGAAGTGATCGAGGCGCAAACACAGCTAAGCAGACTGCGGGAATTACGTGGGACGCTTTCGCGCATTGAAAAAAGAGGCTTGTTAGACGACACTGAGTTCTTTGAGCTGAAAAGCGCCTTAAAAATATTCTTCTGGATCAGCAGGTTGAAAACTTTGCTCAACGCTGCTGGTTTGCACTTTATGGTAACAAAAGAAGCATCAAAGCTCCTGGATCCTGCTGGAAGCGGCAATCCCGCCTTCCACATTTACAGCGCTTATTCTCCCGAACTGGCTGAAATTCGGCAGGAAAAGAAAGACCTTGAGCGAACAATTGCGCTTGAAAAAGGCAGTCAAAGGCAAACGCTGCTCAGACAGCGAACATTATTGGTCGAGAGAGAAGATCAACTTGAAAATGGCATCAGAATGGAATTAAGCGAAAAGCTGCTTGAATGGCTGCCGGAAATGCAGCACAATACCGAAACCTGTGCCTTGCTTGATTTTCGGATTGCAAAAGCTGAACTCGCTCTTCGCTGGAATGGTGTTTTACCCGCCCTGATTGCGACGAGTGAAGCTCCAACGCTGATCGAAAACGCCTCTCATCCTGTCATCGCAGAGATGCTTGAAATTCAAGGCCAGCAATTCACGCCGGTTAGCATCGAGTTGCATAAGGGAGCGACCGTTTTGAGTGGCGCGAACATGGGCGGCAAAAGTATTGCTCTAAAAACAGTGTTTCTTGCCCTCCTGATGTGCCAACTGGGATATTTCCCGGTATGTGAGAGCATCCAGACCCCGCTCTTTGATTTTATGGCTTTTCAATCAAGTCAGGATGGCGACCTCAACCGCGGTCTGTCCTCTTTTGGGCTTGAGGCGGTTCAAATCCGTGAACACCATCGCCGATCTCAGTCCGAAGATGGGTTGATCATCATGGACGAACCATGCCGGGGAACTAATCCCACCGAAGCGACTGCGATTGTGCAGGCGCTTTGCAATGTATACGGAAAATCATCCAGCAGGTTTTTTATTGCGACGCATTACCAGGTCAAGTCCAATCCTGGCATACGCTTTTATCAGGTGCGGGGAATTTGCAGCGACGCCCTGGCAGAGCTGCCACCCCATCAGCTTAAAGCCCTTTCAAAAAAGGACAAAACAGATCATGTATCCTTCGATCCGCATGAAGATATCTCACGCGTTCGAAGAATACAAAGTTTAATGGATTATCGCCTTGAAGAGATCAATGAAAATTCCCAGATACCTTCAGGAGCGATTAAAATTGCCGAACTGCTTGGCGTGGATCAGGAACTTCTCCACGAAATGGAAACAGTCCGGCAGGAGGAAGAATGGCAAAACTAAGATTGGATTGGGATAAAGTTAATAAGGCGCGTGATGCCGCAAAACAAATCGCGGAAGATACGCATAACTACACGCAACAGTTTACAACTTCCACGGTAGAGCGTTCCATCTGCAGACTTCTCGGAATTGATGGCGTCGATGCCATGGATGTACCGCTGCCTAATGTAGTGGTAGAACATCTGGCCGCGCGTCAGTTATTAGGCCACGGCACCAGCTTTTGGTTGGGCCAGGCCGCAATTTCTCTTGGTAAAGAACCGCAGGAAATTGCTGAAATGATCACAGGGGGCGAACTTGACCTCAGTCAAACAGAGCCGGTCGATCCTTTTGAAATTCGCCTTTGGGCAGAAAAAAAAGCTGAAGAAGCCGTCGCGAAAATCCATCACAACCGAATTATTCGTGAAGAAAAGCTGCGCGAATACGGAGATAAAACCGGCCCATTGCTTTATGTGATCGTGGCCACCGGCAATATTTACGAGGATATTGTCCAGGCGAAAGCCGCCGCCAAACAAGGCGCGGACGTCATTGCCGTCATTCGTACCACCGGACAGAGTTTGCTCGATTATGTCCCCTACGGCGCGACCACAGAAGGTTTTGGCGGCACGATGGCTACCCAGGAAAACTTCCGTCTGATGCGAGCCGCCCTGGATGAATCCGGTGAAGAGCTTGGACGCTACATTCGCTTATGCAACTATTGCTCTGGCCTTTGTATGCCAGAAATTGCGGTCATGGGCGCGTTTGAGCGTCTGGATGTCATGTTGAATGACGCCTTATACGGCATACTTTTCCGCGACATCAACATGCAGCGCACGCTTATCGACCAGTCTTTCTCCCGAATGGTCAATGCCGCGGCGGGAATCATCATTAATACCGGTGAAGATAATTACCTGACCACCGCTGACGCCTATGAAGAAGCGCACACAGTTCTGGCTTCGCAATTGATCAATGAACAATTCGCGCTCAAAGCGGGCATGCCGGAGGAGCAGATGGGTTTGGGGCATGCCTTTGAAATGAACCCTGAGCTTAAAAATGCTTTCTTATATGAGTTCGCCCAGGCACAAATGGCCAGACAGATATTCCCGAACGCGCCCTTAAAATATATGCCGCCAACTAAATTTAAGACCGGCGATATCTTCAAAGGCCATGTACAGGATGCCCTCTTCAACATGATCACCGTCATCAGTCATCAGCAGATCCATCTGCTCGGCATGCTGACCGAAGCGATTCACACCCCATTCATGTCGGATCGCGCGCTGGCAATTGCCAACGCCCGTTACATCGCCACCAGTATGGCGGATTTCGGTGATGACATTGAATTCCGCGCAGGCGGCATCATGGAACAGCGCGCCAACGAAGTGCTTGATCTCGCTCTTGATTTATTACAAAATATCAAACGCGATGGTCTTTTCAGAACCCTTGAAGAAGGTAAATTTGCTGGGATCAAACGCCCATTCGAAGGCGGCAAAGGACTGGCAGGCGTTGTTCTGAAGGAGGAACAGTACCTGAATCCTTTTGTCGATCTTCTGATGGAAGAAGCCAGATCGGGTTCTGAAAGGTATCACCAGCACAAAAAATCCGATCAAGGAGAAAATTATGAGTAGCGGACTTTACTCAACGAAAAAAACCGATTTCGATACGACGCTTGATCTTACGCGGTTAAAACCATATGGCGATACCATGAATGATGGCAAGGTACAGCTTTCCTTCACCCTGCCTGTGCCTGACAGTGAAGTGGCGGTGGAAGCCGCAAAGCAACTCGCCGCGAAAATGGGACTTGTCGAACCAATGGTTGCCCACCACGCCCCACTGGATAAAAGCTACAGCTTCTTCGTCGTTTACGGAAGCCTTGGCCACACAATAGACTACACGCATATCCATGTGGATTCGGTGGATGTCAATGTAATGACTATGGATGAGACGGATCAATTCATCCAGGATAATTTTGGGCGTAAATTGCGCGTTATTGGCGCAAGTACCGGAACAGATGCTCATACTGTTGGTATCGACGCGATCATGAACATGAAAGGCTATGCCGGGCATTTTGGCCTGGAGCGGTATAAAATGATCGAAGCGCTCAACCTCGGCAGCCAGGTGACGAACGAGGACTTCATCCGCAAAGCCGTGGAGTTTAATGCCGATGTATTGTTGGTTTCACAGACGGTCACCCAGAAAAACGTTCATGTTCAAAACCTGACCGAACTTGTCGAACTGCTCGAGGCTGAAAGATTACGAAACAGATTCCTGCTGCTGATCGGCGGCCCGCGCATCACGCACGAATTAGCCAAAGAACTTGGCTGTGACGCTGGTTTTGGTCCTGGTAAATATGCTGATGATGTCGCCAGCTTTATGTGCGAAGAATTAGCTGCACGAATGCAGCAGTAATTGTTAACGTTTAAAAAACTGAAAACAGAAAGGTAGGAAAAATGAATAAACTGATTAGCATGGAGGAAGCGGTAAACCTTGTTCGCGATGGCGATACCGTTATGGTTGGTGGCTTCCTCGGAGTTGGCACTCCAGAGCGCCTGATCGACGCATTGATCGAAAAAGGAGTTAAGGACCTTACACTGATCTGCAACGACACTGCTTTTGTTGATCGCGGCGTTGGAAAAATGGTCGTGGCCAAAATGTTCAAAAAGATCATGACCTCGCACATTGGAACCAACAAAGAAACCGGTCGGCAAATGCTGGAAGGCGAAACCGAAGTTGAACTGATCCCACAAGGAACTTTGGTCGAACAAATTCGTGCCGGTGGCTACGGCTTGGGTGGTGTACTAACCAAGACCGGATTAGGCACCGAAGTCGAAAAAGGTAAACTTACCATCAATATCGATGGCCAAACCTACCTTCTCGAAAAGCCAATACGCGCCAATGTTGCCCTCCTGTTCGCTGAAAGAGCAGATGAGAAAGGCAATTTGACTTTCCATGGCGCCACCCGCAATTTCAACACTTACATGGGTACTGCTGCTGACATCTCTATTGTAGAAGCTCAGGAAATTGTGAAAGTTGGTGAGATCAATCCGGATGATGTCGTCGTCCCCGGCATCTTTGTAACCCATATCATTGATGGAGGTGCGCTATGATGGACAAACAACAAACTCAGGAATTCATTGCCAAACGTGTCGCCCTGGAATTAAATGATGGAGATCTGGTCAATCTGGGCATCGGCTTGCCAACGCTGGTGGCCAATTTTGTTCCTGAAGATCGGGAAGTTTACTTCCAGTCTGAGAATGGCTTTATTGGTCTGGGTCCTGTTCCAGCTGAAGATGCCGTAGACCCATGCATCGTTAACGCAGGAGCAATGCCCGTTACCATTCTGCCAGGCGGTAGTTTTTTTGATAGCGGCATGTCGTTCGGGATCATTCGCGGAGGACATGTGGACACAACAGTTCTTGGTGCCTTGCAGGTGGCTGAGAATGGCGATATCGCCAACTACATGATCCCCGGGAAAATGGTGCCTGGTATGGGCGGCGCGATGGACCTTCTTAGTGGCGCTAAAAAGGTTATCGTTGCCATGGAACATACTGCCAAAGGCAACCATAAATTGCTCAAAGAATGTACCCTTCCCCTTACCGCTATCAATGCGGTAGATATGATCATTACTGAGATGGGTGTAATTGAGGTTACTCCTGTTGGATTTGTCTTGATCGAGCAAAATCCTGATTTTTCAATAGATGAAATAAAAGCTGCGACAGGTGCTGAGCTCATCATCAGTGAATCTCTAAAACCGATGGTTTAAAGGCCAACTAATTCTAACAAAAACGGGCGTTACGATACGCCCGTTTTTGTTTAAGGTTTGTGATTGCAGAATTAACAAGCTTCGGGAAAAAGCTTATGCTCGTTCTTTCCTGATAGCTTCCGTCAATTTTGGCACGATCTTGAAGACATCGCCCACAATGCCAACATCCGCGATATTGAAGATCGGAGCGGTGGAATCGCTGTTGATCGCAATGATGAAGTCGGATTCTTCCATGCCCGCCATATGTTGAATGGCGCCGGAAATACCACAGGCGATATACAGGTTTGGCCGGACGGTCTTACCGGTTTGCCCAACCTGTCTGGCCTTATCCTGCCAACCAGCATCCACTGCCGCTCTTGAGCTGGCAACCTCACCGCCGAGGACGTCCGCAAGCTCCTGCAAAATTTCGAAACCTTCCGGGCCTTTCATACCACGGCCGCCAGCGACAAGGATCTTGGCGTCCTGAATGTTATGTTTGGTAGAGGCCTCTTTTTTGATAATGTCCAAAATTTTTGTGTAGCAATCGTTCTCGACAAAATCCAACTCAAACCGGATCACTTCGCCACTGGCATTAGGATCAGGGATGCGTTTGACGATGACACCAGGACGAACTGTGGCCATGACGGGTTGGAATTCAGGGCAAACAATTGTCGCCATCAGATTGCCGCCAAAGGCAGGTCTGGTCATCATGAAGCGCTTTGTTTCATCCTCAATGTCAAGTGCAGTACAATCAGCAGTCAGACCGGTATGGATGCGGCCGGCAATTCTGGGTGCAAGATCGCGCCCAATGCTGGTAGCGCCAAATATTGCGATCTGGGGCTTGTATTGCCTGATCATGGTTGAAATTGCGTGGGTATACGGTTCAGTTCGATATTGAGCAAGAGCAGGGTCTTCACAAAGGATGACTTTGTTGGCGCCATAGGAAAACAAGGGTTGAACCAGGTTCTCTACTTTGTCGCCCAACAGGAGCGCTACCACTTCACATTCAAGTTTGGCGGCTAACTCGCGTGCTTTCGCGAGCAATTCAAACGATACAGGCGTGATTTGGTTATCCACCTGTTCAGCAAAAACAAATACAGAAGGAACAACGTTTTCATCCATATCTCGCCCTTTCACAGAATATACTTTTCTTTTAGTTTTTCAACGATGTACTGAACCGATTCGTCGACATCTGTCTCGATCTTGGTTCCGGGTTGTTTCATCGTTTTTGGATAGGTTTGAACCACTTTGGTCGGTGAACCCTTTAGGCCGATGTTGCCATCGTCCACAGGAATATCATCGCGGCTCCAGCGGCCAATTTCTTTATTCCGCCAGGCATCAAAAATGCCGCCCGGGGTCATATAACGAGGTTGGTTAAGTTCGCTTAACGCGGTGACCAGCACGGGCATTTTTGCTTTCAGGATCTGGTAGCGATCTTCAAACTGGCGTTTGACAATGACTTCCCGACCCTCAACTTTGATCTCTTCAGCATAGCTGATATGAGGCACACCGAGGTGTTCCGCGATTTCAGGGCCAACCTGCGCGGTATCACCATCAATTGCCTGACGTCCGGCCAGGATCAGATCGTAATCTAACTTGGAAATAGCGGCAGCCAGAGTTGAGGAGGTAGCCCAGGTATCGGCACCACCAAATTTGCCATCAGAAACCAAATAGCCCTCATCGGCGCCCATCGCGAAAGCTTCACGCAAAACCAATTCTGCTTGCAATGGGCCCATCGATAATGCGATAACCTTTGCTCCGAATTGCTCTTTCAAACGTAACGCTGCTTCCAAAGCGGCTTTGTCATCCGGATTCATAATGGAAGGGACGCCCTGACGGATCAAAGTGCCCTTGACAGGATCGATACGAACTTCCTTGGTATCGGGGACTTGCTTGATACAAACAACAATGTTCATTTTGCCTCCTTACCTTAACAAACTTCCGGAAATAACCATCTTCATTACTTCGGAAGTCCCTTCATAGATTTCAGTAATTTTGGCATCTCGCATCATTCTCTCAACCTGGAAGCTCTGAATATATCCATATCCTCCATGGAGTTGAACACATTGGCGGGTAACTTCAGACGCTACTTGGGACGCCTTTAGTTTTGCCATGGCAGCTTCGACTGAATAGGGTTTGCCTGCATCTTTTAATAAGGCCGCATTGTAAACAAGGTAACGAACCGACTCGATGTCAGCCTTCATTTGAGCCAAAACAAACTGTGTGTTCTGGAAACCAGCGATCGGGCGATTAAATTGTTTACGTTCCTTGACGTAAGCAACCGTTCGATCAAGCGCGCCTTCGGCAATACCCAAAGCCTGGGCGCCGATCCCGATGCGGCCGCCGTCCAACGTGGACATAGCGATTCCAAAGCCTTTGCCTTCTCTTCCCAGAAGGTTATTAACAGGAATGCGGCAATTTTCAAATATCAGTTCACAGGTGCTTGAACCTCGGATACCCATTTTCTTCTCAGGTAATCCAAACGAGAAGCCGGGGGTACCTTTTTCGACGATAAAAGCTGAAATGCCGCGCGTCCCAGCTGATTTATCGGTCATTGCAAAAACGACATAAATATCAGCAACTTCAGCGTTCGTAATGAAGATCTTGGTGCCATTCAGAACCCATTCATCGCCATCGCGAACAGCTTTGGTTTGCTGACCGGCAGCGTCAGTACCAGCCTCCGGTTCAGTAAGGGCAAAAGAACCCAGCTTTGTTCCGTCCGCAAGGGGTCGCAGGAACTTTTCTTTCTGTTGTGGTGTTCCGTTCTGGAAAATTGCGTCAGCAGCCAGGGAGGTATGGGCCGAAAGGATCACTGCGGTGGTTCCGCAATACTTTGCGAACTCTTCCACAGCCAGCACGTACGTCAGGGTATCACAGCCCTGTCCTCCCATCTCTCGCGGAAACGGGATGCCCATAAAACCTGTGGATTGCATTTTCCGAACTGTTTCCCATGGGAAACGGTGGTTTTCATCGGTTTCTTCAGCCCAGGGTTCAATTTCATTTATGGCAAAATCATGAAAAAGTTGCTTTGCCATTAAATGCTCTTTAGACATATTAAAATCCATATCTCTTCCTTTCCGCGGTAACAACACCTAAGAATGTTGACTCCATTCTTTATGAATATTTATAAAAACCTTCGCCGGTTTTCCTTCCGAGTTTTCCACCGCGAACCATTTTTCGCAGCAATGGATGAGGACGATACTTGTCTTCACCAGTCTCTTTTTGTAAGACTTCCATAATGGCAAGACAAACGTCCAAACCGATCAGGTCACCCAGTTCCAGCGGGCCCATGGGATGATTGGCTCCCAGTTTCATGGCGGTGTCAATGCCCTCGGCGCTGGCGAGTCCGTCCGCATAGATCGCGATGCCTTCGTTTACCAATGGGACCAAAATCCGGTTGACAACGAAGCCAGCAGCTTCTTTCACCTGAACCGGGGTTTTCCCGAGCTCCGTGGCAATAGCGGTGACTTTATCAACAACTTCCTGAGGGGTGGACAAACCGGGGATAATTTCCACCAGTTTCATCACGGGAGCCGGATTAAAGAAATGCATTCCAACCAAATGATGATTGAGGCCCTGGGCCATTTCCGTAATTGACAGTGAAGAAGTGTTGCTCGCGAGGATACAATCAGGCCCAACGATCGCGTCCAACTGTTTGAAAGTTTCTTTTTTGATTGAGATTTCTTCCAAAACAGCTTCAACGATCAAATCACGATCGGCACAATCGGCCAGCAAACCAACTTTTATACGCCCATTGATCTGATCGGCTACAGCCTGATCCAGCTTACCGCGTTCTACCCGACTCTGAAGTCCTTTCGCGATTCTTTGTTGACCTTTTTGCGCAAGTTCGAGGGTGATATCGGTTAGGATAACGTCATATCCTTCCGTTTGAGCAAATGCCTGAGCGATACCGCTGCCCATTGTTCCTGCACCAATAACTGCTACTTTCATAAATTCTCCTTTTTAAATTTTTAGCCTGACTTTTGAGTCAGGCTGTTGGTTTCATTATTTATTCTTAAAGACCTTTTCTTTTCGCTTTTCAAGGAAAGCTCTCATGCCTTCTTTTTGGTCCTCACTGGCAAAGCAGGCGCCGAAAAGTCCGATCTCATGATCAATTGCCTTATCGATGGTCATATCCAGACCCTCATTGACCGCTTTTTTAATATTGCGGATTGCGATGGGTGCCTGACCGGCAATGCGCATGGCCATTTTGGTTGCTTCGGTCATCAGGTCCGCAATGGGATAGACCGCGCTGACCAACCCGATCTGGAGTGCTTCATCAGCCTTGATGTTGCGGCAGGTATAAAGGATCTCCTTGGCTTTTGAGGTGGAACCGATCAAGCGTGCCAGGCGTTGTGTGCCGCCAAAACCAGGGGTGATGCCCAGGCCGGCTTCTGGCTGTCCGAAAACCGCGTTTTCGGAGCAAATGCGGATATCGCAGCTCATGGCCAGTTCATTACCGCCGCCCAAAGCAAAACCATTGATGGCAGCAATGACAGGTACCGGGAAGCTTTCGATCTTCCTGAAAAGATCATTCCCAGTTTTACCGAATGTTTTGCCCTGTTCCTCATTCATGTCGCTCATTTCAGCAACATCCGCGCCAGCGATGAACGATTTTTCACCGGCTCCGGTAATGACCAGACAGCGGATCTGTTCAAGATCGACCTGGTCCAAAACCTGATCCAGTTCTTTCAATACCGCGCTGTTCAGCGCGTTGAGTGCTTCGGGACGATCAATGGTGATCTGACCTACTGCACCGTTTACTTCATATCTCACATTCGTCACTTTTATTCCTCCGGTTTTTCGATGGCAGTGGCGCAACCCATCCCACCGCCAATACAGAGCGTAGCCAATCCCAGCTTCGCATCGGGTCTGCGCTTCATTTCATGGATCAATGAGACCAGAATTCGACATCCTGAAGCACCGATAGGATGACCCAAAGCGATCGCACCGCCATTGACATTTACCTTATTTGTATCCAATCCCAGATCGCGTAATACAGCAAGAGATTGTGAAGCGAACGCTTCATTGGCTTCGATCAGGTCGAAATCAGCAACTGAGATACCAAGCTTTTCGACTAATTTTTTTGTTGCAGCAACAGGTCCGATACCCATGATCGAAGGTTCTACTCCTTCCAGCGCTGAACCGAGCCAGATCGCCTCGGGCGTCACGCCCAATTCACGTGCTTTTTCTTCGCTCATCACCACAACTGCGGCAGCACCATCATTGATGGATGAAGCATTACCTGCTGTAACAATACCGTCAGATTTAAAAGCTGGTTTAAGTTTGCTCAAACCCTCAGCGGTCGCATCACCGCGGATGCCTTCATCTTCAAGAAAATCGACGATATCGCGCTTCACGCGTACCTGAACCGGTACGATTTCATCCACAAACTTGCCTTCAGCCTGGGCTTTGGCGGCTTTTTGTTGAGAATAGGCTGAAAATTCGTCAAGTTCTTCGCGGGTCAAACCCCACTGCTCAGCAACGTTTTCAGCAGTAATGCCCATATGCATCTGACTGAAAGCATCCGTCAAACCATCGTTGACCATCGTATCAATCAATTTTCCGTCGCCCAAACGATAGCCCGCACGAGCCTGAGGTAAAGCATACGCAGCAGCAGACATATTTTCCATTCCACCAGCTACGACAACATCAGCTTCACCTAAAAGGATCATCCTGGCAGCCATATTAACAGCTTCGAGTCCGGATCCACAGACTACATTTATGGTCATAGCGGGCGATTCTACCGGAATTCCAGCATTCACAGATGCCTGTCGGGCAACGTTTTGCCCTTGCGCGGACTGGAGAATACAGCCCATATAAACCATATCCACATCAGAGGGGTGAATCCCTGCCCGACGGATGGCTTCGCGAATAACGGTTTCGCCAAGTTTGGCAACAGGGACAGTGGCAAGCATGCCACTCATTTTTCCGATCGCGGTTCGACACGACCCAGCAATGACGACTTTTTTGTTCATGGAAATTACCCTTTCTTTTAAGGTCTGAGGGGAAGTTTTTGGCAGAAACAAACGCAGCTAAAAAAAGGCGAGTAGCTATCTGCCTCCCAGACCGAATTGTTTGACTGTATTATCTCATAAAAACTGTTCTTTAGCCTTCCCGATTTTTGTGAGAAAGCCTTAAATAGGCATTTTATAATTATGCTAAAATATTTGTGGTTCTCTATTCCCAACCCGTCTACAATAGACTTTCCTTTTGGGAATTCTTGTCGCTTCATAAGAGGATAAAATGATGAAAATTAAAAAGATTTTCTTTCTGATTGGCTTGGTTACCATGATCAGTTCCTGTCAAATCCAGCAAGCTACTGAAATTACCGCTGAAACCGACCTGATCGTTAGCGATAGTCCTGCAGCAATCCAAATCCGGACGATCGAGTCAGTCCTCACTTTTACCGCTGAACCAAGCAAGACCAGGACCCCGCGGATCACCAATACGCCCTTTCCCAGTAAAACACCCAGCCAAACTCCCACACAGGGCCCAAGCCCGACGCATCGGCCTGAAATCACTTATTCTGTCATCAGGCCGACGGAAGCCGGTCATGTCGATATCCAGGCAACCTACACCGCCATAGCAGCTGACTATGACAATCTCATGGCAACCATGCTCCCGCCGATTGCGGCCTGTGAGTCGGCTCCCCGTGAGTTGGGATGGCGTGAGTATCGCATTGATGAGATTGGCCTGACAATGCAATTGCCACAGGATTGGTCAGATATGGATTACAGAACCTATAAACCCAATCAGAGCAACATGTTCAAGGTGAAAAACTATGGGGTTATGACCAGCAGTGCCATGGTTGCGCACGAAGGCATCATCATGCATATCTGGCATGAAACAGAACTCGACCTGATCCCATTCATCAAGGAATTGCGTGATTGGGGAGCCAAAAAAGACGGCATGTACGCTGCCAGTTTTTCACCGCTGCCCCATGAAAACTCGCTGGTCAACGGCCATCCGGCATCGATTGCTTACATCCCTGTCTATGACTTCGGCGAGCTTCCTGGTGATAGCTCCTGGGCACGCTTCGTTACGGTGACCAAAATCGGGGAATATGTGATCATGATCGAGTATGAACTTCGACGCGGCTATGACCCGACTGAAACCATGACAAGTATTCTTTCAAGTTTGTCTATTGATGGCGTTGCAGGCGGAGAAACCCAGATCAGCAAGGTCGTCCTCTGTCAGATGATCACCTACTCCTGTCTTGATATTTGTCATTTCACCCCTGATGAAATGATGGATGACAATATTTTCCGACCCTAACTAAAAAACTCCTGCTTGTCCGGATTGGGCAAGCAGAAGTTCCCAATCTTCTAAGAAAAATTGGGATATTGCAGTACCTCCTCCAAGGGCGGGTTGAAGGGAAAGAATTCTTGACATTAGAACGCATGTTCTATATAATTAGAACATGATAGTAGGCCAACTCACAAACGTACTGCTCCCTTTCGAAACGCCTCTTCCGCCCAAACGCTTTCTGGCTATTGGCGCGCATGCACTCTCTGAACGCATGCTGCAGCTTGTTTCAGCCCTGGCGCTGCGCCAAAGCATGACCGTGCTCGACTGCGGCAACCGCTCTAACATGTATGCCGTTGCCCGCCTGATCCGCCCTTACACTGCCGATCCGGTCAGCGTCATGCGCAACATCCGTCTTTCACGCGCTTTCACCTGCTATCAGGTTCTGGCAATGATCCAGGCGACTGCCCGCCATCCAATGAGCGGGCCTTTGGTCTTATTGGATCTGCTGGCAACTTTTTTGGATGAAGACGTCAAACTCAAGGACAGTCAGCGCCTGCTCGCTCACAGCCTGGACCTGCTCACGCAACTGAGCCATCAGGTGCCGGTCGTCATCAGCACGCGCCCGATCCCATCCATCGCTGAAAACCGCAACATACTGCTGGAAGAGCTCAAAGCCTGCGCGGATGTCTGCTGGGAAGAACCATTACCTCTACCAAACACTCAGAAAGTACAGCTGGAGCTCTTTTAACGAGGCAAAATGGGACGCACGATCGCATCCATCACCCAAACCTGGCAGGAAGAAGAGGCCGCGCTCAAGCGCTTCAAGCGCGCGCTGCGCAAGGATGACCAGATACTGCTGGACGAGCTGCTGGTGCTCTCGCGCCTGCACCTGGCAGAAGCCTCCTACGCATCCAATCTCTACCCGCTTGATATCTATCTGATCGCCATCCTGCTGGAGGTCTACAAACAGCTCAAAGCCACCCAACACATGCTGCACAAACCGAAGCAAAACCAGGATGAAGAAATGTTTGATCGAGAAAGCGCCTTGCTTGAAATAATCGCTTGCTGTCAGAAATTTGGAGCAGACGCTCAGGCTCTTTCCGAAAGCGACAAAGAAGAACAACCGCCCATTGTCGAGCCGCAGGAAGTCTGTTCTTACACCACTTTTGAAGAGGCTCCATGAGCGATCCGCGCGGGTTTAAGGGCTGGCTGCTTGACCTTTACCTCAACCAGGAAGAAGGCTTAAGCCTCTGGTTCATTTCTGCAGAAGATGACAGCCGGGTCTGCTTCAAACAACATTTTCCGGTTACCTTCTATGTCAGCGGCCCCCACGAAATCCTGCGCGCCTTGTGGAAGATGCTTTCCGGCCGCCCAGGCGTGCTCTCGCTCAGCCGACAGCAAAAGCAGGACGTTTTTGAAGCTGAACCCGTGGACGTGATGGCGATCGAAATGGCATCCCCGGCAGAACAGGTCAGGCTTTTTCGTGAGATCGAAGAGATATATCCTGATCTGGTCTATTATGGCGCCGATCTGGCAATCAGCACGCGCTACATGGCGCGCTACGGCGTGTTCCCTCTGGCATTGTGCGAACTGGAAGTAAACGAAAACGGTCAGATCGAGAACATTCGCGCGGTCAACAGCCGCTGGGATGTTCTGCCGGAATTACCGCCCTTGCGCGTGTTGGAAATCGGCCCAAATTGCGACCCTTTTCGTGAGAAAGCAACCACCCTGCTCCTGCGCTGCGACCGTTTTGAACAAAGTCTGCCAATCGATCCCCAAGGTGACTATTTGCGGACGCTGGATGAAATCTTAGAGGACTATAACCCTGATATTTTGGTCAGCAGCTGGGGCGATGCCTGGTTGATCCCCTTCCTGCTCAGGCAGGCTGAAGAGAAATCTATTCCGCTGCAGCTCAACCGCGACACAGATCGTACCGTCCGCTGGCAAAAGGAAACCACCTATTTCTCCTACGGGCACATCATCTATCGTCCTGAAGAAGCCCACCTCTTTGGTCGTTGTCATATCGACCGAAAATCAGCCATGATGTGGTCAGACTACAGTTTGGCCGGCACGCTCGAAATGGCTCGCGTGACCACCCTGCCGATTGAAAAAGCAGCCCGCGTCTCACCCGGACAAGGTATTTCTGCCATGCAGGTCATCACCGCGCTCGAGCAGGATGTTTTGGTTCCCTATCAAAAACGACAGTTTGAAGAATTCAAAAGTGGGCTGGAGTTGATCCAGTCTGACCGCGGCGGCATGGTCTATCAGCCTTTGACTGGATTGCACACCGATGTGGCACAGATTGATTTCATTTCCATGTACCCGGCCATCATCATTTTGGGCAATATCTCGCCCGAAGTGCCTTTGCCGGATGGCCTCACACCAGCGCATGAGAACCTTGGCGTTGTCCCGCTCACGCTAAAACCGCTCTATGAAAAACGGGTTGCCATTAAGCTCAAAATACGCAGCTATCCAGAAAATCATCCCCTGGTAAAAAACCTCAAAGAACGCGCCGCAGCGCTTAAATGGTTACTGGTAGTCTGTTTTGGCTTTCTGGGCTACAAAAACGCCCGTTATGGACGCATCGAAGCGCATGAAGCTGTTACCAAAGGTGGACGCGAGGTATTGCTGCGCGCCAAAGAGGTTGCCGAAGAAGAAGGTTTTGAAGTTTTGCACATGTATGTGGACGCTTTGTGGGTAAAAAAGAAAGGCTGCAGCAAGCCTGAGCATTTCAGCCAGCTGATCCAAAAGATCAATCATCGCACCGGACTAACGATCAATCTGGATGGCATTTATCGCTGGGTTGCTTTTTTGCCTTCCAGGGTCGATCCACGCGTCCCGGTTGCCAATCGCTATTTTGGCGTCTTTCAAAGCGGGGAGATCAAGGTGCGTGGGCTTGAAGCACGCCGACGCGACACCCCACTCTGGATCGCTGCCGTCCAAAAAGAGATGATCCGGCTTTTGAGCCTGGCACGCAGCAAAGACGAACTGCAAGGCTGCATTCAAAATACTTTCGCTTATTATCAGGAAGCGCTCGAATTGCTCAAAAGTGGTCAGGTGCAGCCGGAGCAGCTGGTCATCAACGGCAAGGTCAGCTACGCGCTGGAAGCCTACAAAGCCTCCACAGCCTCTGTCCGTGCCGCTTACCAGTTGCAAAATGCAGGGATGACGGTCAAACCAGGCATGCGCGTGCGTTTTGTTTACACGCGCGGTGAGCCGGATGTTCTCGCCTGGGATCTGGGAAAAAAGATCGCATCAACAGCCATCAACAGCTCAAAATATGTCGAATTATTGATCAAAGCTGCCAGCGCTGTTCTGCCCCCTTTTGGGATCTCAGAGGATTTGCTGCGCGAATGGAGCCTGTCAGGCGGGATTCAGCTGCATCTGGCAGGACAAGTTCATTCCTGATCTGATAATGTTTGTCCCGAAGTTTAGAGCAGCATCATGCTGTCTTTACCTTCGTCAATTGCCATTTCCGCCAGATCCCGTATATCTTTGGCGTTATCACGATTCAAATGGGCACTCAGGAGCATGCCCAGATTGACACCGGTAACGATGCAAAGATTAAATTCGCTCAAAAGTTTTGTGGCCTGATTAAAAGGCGTCCCACCGACGATATCAGTCAGAACCAAAACCCCATTTTCACTCATGATCGCTTGTGCTTTCTCTTTGACTTTCACCGCGTAAGCATCCAGGTCTTCACCAGGGGTCAGGCCAAGGAAGTCCAGCACGTCAACCTCACCAACGATCATGCGCAGGGCATCATTCAGGCCTTCCGCCAGTTTCCCATGCGTTAATACCAAAATCCCAATCATTAAACCTCCAAAAAAGCATCCCCTCACTAAATTGGAGGGGATGCATGCGAGAGACTAAATCAGACCGATCAGGGTCAGCACCAGACCGAAAACGATCGTAAAGAGCAGCAAAAAGCCCGCGTTCTTTCCCTTCTTCAGGAACCAGAACATCAGCATGGTGTAGAGCAGCGGCAGCAGCCCTGGCATGATGTTATCGAAAAAGTCCTGAATTTTTAAGGTGGATTCGCCCAGGTTGATTGCGGTTTTCAGGTCAAGTTTGACCATCGAGGCCGTCATCGCGCCCACAACCATCAGACCAACGATTGTTGCGGCTTTGGAAATATCCTGGATCAATCCGCTGTCGCTGGCCTTGGTCAAAATACCTGTGCCGAGTTTATAGCCCCAGACCGTTCCATAATAGCGCACCAACATATGAGCGGCATTAAACAGTAAGAGGAAGAGGATCGGCGCAAGGAAATTGCCAGCCTGTGCCAGTGGCAGGGATACACCCAAGGCGATGATTCGCAGTGTTCCCCAGAAGAAGGAATCACCGATACCAGCGAAGGGGCCCATCAGGCCGACTTTGACACTGTTGATGGAATTAAGATCGAAGTTTTCGTCCTCGGACGCTTGTTTTTCCATTGCGGCAGCCACACCGGTGATGAAGGTCACCACATGAGGGGTGGTATTAAAGATGGCCATATGACGAACCAGGGCTTCCGCCTGCTTTTCTTCGCTGTCATAGAAGCGTTTGATCGCGGGCCACATACCGATCGCAAAGCCAAGAGCTTGCTGGCGTTCATAGTTATAGGAATTTTCAAGGCAGAACGATTGCCAGAAAAGTTCATTGATCAACTTTTTGTCAACAACAGGATTTTCAGCTTGATTACTCATTGAAAAGATCCTCCCAATTTCCATCCTGTACACCAGCATCGGAAGCCGTTGCGAGTGCAGGGTCTTTGGCTGCCGTGTTTGCCTTGCCTCGCTCAAACACAACAATATAAGCGATCGCCAGGCCGATCAAAGTGATGGCGATGACAGGCAGTTTTAGGTATACGAGCAGAACAAAACCGAGCAGGAAGTAAATAGCATTTTTTGCTTCCATCATCGGCTGCAGGAGCAGCGCAAACCCAACCGCCGGTAACAGGCGACCGATATTGGTCAGCGCGGACATGATCGAAGCCGGGATTGACTGCAGGAAGCCCGCAATAGCTTCGGATCCAAAAAGAATAGCAACAAAAGCAACCGCAAAATACATCAGACATTGCAGGAATAAACCACCCAGGTTCAGGGCTTTCATGCCGCGAACATTATTGTTTTCTGCCATTTTCAAAGCGTTTTCCATCATGCCACTGCGGATGATGAAAATGAGGGCCTTGATGGACTGGGCCAGAATCGAAATGGGCAAACCAAGCGCGACCGCGATTTCAGGTCCCTGCTTCGATAGGATCGCGAATGCTGTACCAAGACCAGCACCCACCAATACATCCGGAGGGATCGAGCCGCCAATTTGTATGGCACCCATAAAAATTAACTCAAGGGAAGCACCCATGAGCACACCAGCGGTGACATCGCCCAATACCAGGCCCACCAGAGGTGAAACCACGATCGGCCGGATGACCATCGGCGTGCCGAGTTGCTTTTCAATAAACCACAGGACTGCCAGGACAAGTCCTACTGCGATAGCTGCAGACCAATTCATAAACTGCTCCTTTCCAAATCTTTCCTTTTATTATTTATAAGCATTTCTTAAAGAATCAAATGATTGAATGCGTTCTGAGGGTGTTTGTCTTGTTTCGATACTTATACCTCCTTCTACCAGCTTATCCAAATATGAGACGTCTTCATCGTTCAGATAAACAGCTTTCGCGAATTCTCTGCGCCCTTCGCCTGCCATCATCCCTCCAAGATTGACCGGAGGTTTTCCACCCACGCACTGCGCGATCTCATAGGCGGCTTTAGGGCTTCCAACCACAACAAAGACTTTAATGTCATTGAGTTTTGGGTTTTGCAGAAACTTACAGGCGTCCTCAACACTTAAAGTAATTGACCTGGTATCACGCGGTGTTGCCATTTTGATCACCTTTTTTCGGATCTCGTCCTTCGCGGCTGCGTCATCTGCTACCACAATGGCCTGATATCCCAAACTGGCTTTCCAGCTGTAAACGACCTGCCCATGTACCAAACGATCATCGATACGAATTAATTGAATCATTGACTTACTCCTTATCCCTCAAATTTCTTTTGAATGTAATTGGTCAAATTTGGATAGACGACCTTGGCAAGGTCACGCCCCTTTTGTTTTGCCAGAATATAAGCGCCAACCTGGAAAAACGTCACATATTCCAAAAAGCTGAAAACGCTTTTGGCCTCACTGATATAGAAATCATTGATGTCAGATTGATTGGAAATGATATAAGCCTGCCCACCGACCTCATGCTTAATGAACTCAGAAATCTTTCTGGCTTTGATCGCGTCCCCGGCGGTGTTGACCAGGAAAAAGAAAACCATATCCCTGGTGAAAGCATTCTGTGGGCCGTGGATCGATTCTTCCAGCTCCAATGATTGCGACATCACCGGCAGCATTTCCATAAACTTTATACTGGCTTCATCGGCCAGGCTCTTTAGCTCTCTGGCACCAATAAAGAAGTATGCCTGAGTATCGACAAATTTGGCCTTATGAATATTAAACCAGGTCTGACTGTCACCGACCAGATCTGCTATCCTTCGCCTGCTCGCCTGCAGATCTGCCAGCCATTGTCCTTCGAGTTCAGCCTTTTTACCGGAAACCCACAGAGCAAAGAAAGCAGCCACGGCAGCCGACATATCATATCCTGCCGTGCGGAAAAGAAATGGTTCAAAGTCAGAACGCATGTCTATCCAATATCCGGATTCACGCGCGATAACACTTTTTCCATCTTCAGACAAAGCCACAGTGTCACAACCAAACTCATTTACCACTTTCAGACACTCATATACCAGTTTTGAGCCACCTCCCTGGGACACAAAGAGGAACAGATATTCTTTATTAAGGTAATAGTCAGGCGACAACAAAAAATCAGCTGGTTTGAGGGTCTCAAACTTCAGACCCAATCTGGATCGAATCAAGGGTTCAATGACTTTCACGGAATTATAAGAAGTGCCGGACCCAATTGCAATAATTCCTGTATAATAAGGGAGTTTGGCGCTAAATGGCTCAATGCAGGATAAGCCTGGCCAATCATGAATAAACTTGTCTATTTTTGGCGGGACTTGAATGATGCAATCGATTAATTCCATACAAAGCGCTCCTGTTTCTCTGGTACGGATCATTTATTGTATATACATTTTAGTCTCGGCTCTCTTTGATGTCAATCCTTTTCACAATTTTCTTTTGAAATTATCGTTTAATCAGTTTTTTCCACGATCGGTTTTATAGTTTAATATGGGTAATATAAATGAGTATGAGTAAAAGCTTACCAATTTACAAACAGATTCGGGATGATCTCTTGCAGGAGATCATTCAGAGTAATTATGCCCCAATGCAATTGCCAACCGAGGCAGAGCTGTGTGAGCGTTACAAAGTCAGTCGTATGACCGTCAACAAAGCGCTAAGCATGCTTGTGCATGAGGGTCTAATTCGTCGCATACCCGGTAAAGGCTCCTTCACAAATTCGAAAGAAATTCAAAAAAAGTTTGCCGAAGCGCGCAGTTTTACTCAAGACATCGTCACAATCGGATCGAATCCTGGCTCAAAGCTGCTGTCGTTTGAAACTCTTTTGGCCAAAGATAGTCCTGACATTGCCAGGTTATTTGATCTCTCAGAAGGCGAAATAATTTATTACTTTGAACGCCTGAGAACTGCGGATGATATTCCCCTTGCCTTAACTGTTACTTACATTTCAGGTAAGGTTGTACCAGACCTGCCCAGGAAAGTCTTGAATTCCTCTCTATATGACTATCTGCGGACTGAAAAAAAGATCATGCCGAATTGCTGCGATTATGAGATCCGCGCCCGCATGGCAACCAAGAAAGAAAAAAAGCTGCTCGAAACAAAAGAAACCGCTCTGTTGGTCGTCAAGCACAAGTCTTATACCCAGGAAGGCGTCCCATTTGAATATAACGAATCGGTGTACCTTGGCAGTAAATTCTTCTATGTCTCGAATGCGGCCTATTTTCCGAGGATCAAGGGTCTGGAAGAAGAATAAGGTTTGCCACGCAAAGGAAAGTCTACGCTGATTAATATGCTGACCTGTTTGGATTGCCGGAAAAAGTTGGTCTCCTCACAATAAGTTGCTGATAAATGTTTGACGCTCATTCATCAGTCGAATATAATTCGATGTTTGAGGGGAAGTGCTGGAATTGGCAGACAGGCATGACTTAGGATCATGTGCGGTGACGCGTGAGGGTTCGAGCCCCTCTTTCCCCACTTCATAAATAATTTATAGAGGTAAGCATTGAAAACAACAAAAATTATTACCGATGATCATCAGGCAAGAGTCACAGCAGAGATCGAACAGGATCTGCTGGATCAATTCAAACGAAAAGCCGCCCGAAAAATCGCCCAAAAGACCCGTATTCCTGGTTTCCGGCCTGGAAAAGCGCCCTACAATATGGTGCTTAATCACGTCGGCGAAGCTGCAGTTCTGGAAGATGCCATTGACCTTCTGCTCAACGGCATCTATCCAAAAGTATTGGAACAGGAATCAATCGATCCATACGGCCCTGGTAATCTGGAAAAGATCACCAGCCAGGAACCGCCAGTTTTTGAATTCCTTATCCCACTTGCACCCGAAACTGAACTCAACGATGTTGAAATGCTCAAAAAGCATTATGAACCAGTTGTGGTCACCGATACGGACGTTGACGAGTTTATTAAAAACCTCCGTCAGAATTATGCTGAAATTGTTCCTTTCGAAGGGGCTGCCGAAGAAGGCCATTTGGTCTATATGACCATCACAGCGCATGACGTGAACGCACCGGAAGGTACTGACTCCATGTTGTTCAATGCCACTCCCCAACAAACTTTGATCCCAGCCGAATCAGAAGAAAAAGAAAGCGAATGGCCCTTCAAAGGCTTTGCCCGCAGTCTGATCGGGAAAAAGGAAGGCGAACAATTCCTCTTTAACCATACTTACGCTGAAGACGAGAAGCGTGGCGGTTTCTCAGACAAAACAGTGCGCTTTGACGTCAACATTCAATCGGT
The DNA here is from genome assembly GCA_002305635.1 of Anaerolineaceae bacterium UBA1415. Classification (GTDB taxonomy): domain Bacteria; phylum Chloroflexota; class Anaerolineae; order Anaerolineales; family Anaerolineaceae; genus Mesolinea. The sequence goes on from DBPR01000021.1 coordinate 115,826, forward strand.
GAAATTCCTGGAACTCCCTCCCATTGATGAGGACTTTCTTGAGAAAGTTGGTGGATTCCAGACAGAAGACGAACTTCGCCAACAGGTTCTCAGAAAGCTGGAATTTGACAGGAAGTCTGCATACGATGAAACGTATTATCTTGATTTAATCGATACGCTGCGTGAATCCGCAGTTTTCAAGTATCCTCCCCAAATGGTGAAGGACGAAGAAGAATCGGTTTTGCATCGTATCGAACACGACCTTAGCGATCGCGGACTCGATCTGGATGTTTATCTCAAACTTCGCAAAACAGATAAAGAAACCTTCATGGAAAATGAAGTCCGATCCACTGCCAAAGACCGGATGGAACGGTCCATGGTCATGGATGCGATCGTGAAGAAGTATGAACTCCAGGTAAAACCCGATGAACTTCAGGCCGAAGTCGCTGGTGTCATTAACAGCCTCCTGATGAGTGGTGAATACGAAAAAGCCCAAAAAGAACTGGGCAAAAAACGTTTCGCCGAGGCAATTTCTTCTGAGGCGGCCAACAATGTCCTCGAAAACAAGATCAGAAAGCAATTACTGCTTCTCGCTTCTCCTGAATCCATTCCTGCAGAAGAACAAGCTGCTGAAGAAGAACCAGTAATTGAAGAACCGGCCAACGAAGAGCCTGTCATTGAGGCAACTGAAGCATCCGATGATGAGGAAAAGGCTGAAGACTAATAGTTTTCTGATACTTGACAGTTAGACTGAAAGAAAAAGGAAACACTATGCAAAATAATGACTTTCAATCCGTCGTCCCGATGGTGGTTGAACGAACTGCCAATGGTGACCGTGCGTACGACATTTACTCGCTTTTGCTAAAGGAGCGCATCGTCTTCGTTGGCTCAGCCATTAACGACCAGGTTGCCAATGTGATCGTTGCCCAGCTTCTTTACCTAAGCCAGATCGATCCTGACAAGCCCATCCAGATGTATATTAATTCCCCCGGTGGTTCCATTTATGCCGGGCTGGCAATTCTGGATACGATGCAAATGATCCCCAACCCGATCAGCACAGTTGCCGTTGGCGTTACAGCCAGTTTTGGCACCGTTCTGCTGGCTGGCGGCACCAAAGGACAGCGCTACGCGCTCCCACACGCCACGATCCACTTGCACCAACCTCTTGGTGGAACAGAAGGTCAGGCTTCGGATATCGAGATCATGGCAAAGGAAATTCTGCGCCTCAAATCCGCGCTCAACCAATTCTTTGCCGATGTCACCGGCCAACCTTTGGACGTCATTCAACGCGACACGGACCGCGATTTTTATATGACTGCTGAACAGGCAGTCCAATATGGTCTGATCGACAAGGTTCTCGAATCGCCAAAGAAGTAAATGTTCACTGATCATTATCCAACCATCAAAGGCCTCATCCTCGATATGGATGGGGTCCTTTGGCAAGGTTCCGAACCAATTGGCGACCTCCCGGCAATATTCGCCTCGATCCGCGCTCAGGGATTAAAATTTGTTCTTGCCACGAACAACTCCGGCAGTACGATCCCTGAATACCAGGAAAAACTATTGAAATTGGGCGTTCAGGTAAGCCCGGATCAAATCCTGACCTCAGCAGCGGCAACTTTCGCCTACATTCAGGAAAACCACCCCACAAAAAAGTCTGTCTATATCGTTGGTTCTGATTCCTTCAAGAAGGATAGTAAAGATCGCGGTTTTGTGGTCTTGGAGGATGAAGACGATTCAACCCCTGCTGATTTTGTCCTGGTTGGCCTGGATAGAAGTATTACTTACAGGAAAATTGACATTGCTTCCCGGAAGATTCGAAACGGCGCTATTTTTATTGCAACCAATACTGATGCAACCTACCCCATGCCCCATGGTCTGACGCCTGGCGCCGGTACGATGGTAACTGCCATACAGACCGCTTCCGGAAAAACTCCTTTTGTTGTTGGCAAACCGGAACGCTATCTTTACCATTATGCTACGCGCAATATGGCTTTAATGCCAAAGCAAATACTATGTATCGGCGACCGTCTCGACACGGATATTCTCGGTGCGCAAAAAGGTGGTTTTCGTTCAGCCTTTGTTCTTTCTGGTGTTAATAATTTGGACGATCTGGCTAACTGGAAGCCCAAACCTGACATCATAGTTGAAGACCTAACCGCATTGATCCATGGCTAAACAACTTATTCTTGATCTAAAACCAGAAGAACTAGCCCAAAAGCTTCAGGATATGGGCCAGCCGAAGTTTCGTTCCGTTCAGCTTCTTGATGGGCTCTACAAACACCATTACGATAGCTTTGACCGGTTTCCGACGCTGCCAAAAACGCTGATCACTCAACTTGAGTCTGAATTTGTTTTGAATCCGCTCGAGCTGGTGTCAAAGCTGCAATCTCGGGATAAGAAAACAGAGAAATTTCTCTTTTCACTACAGGACCGCAAGCAAATTGAAACAGTTCTCATGCGCTATGCGGATCGCGATACGGTTTGCATTTCAAGCCAGGTGGGCTGCCCGCTTGGATGCGTTTTTTGCGCAACCGGACAGATGGGATTCACCCGTAATTTAAGCGTTGGCGAGATATTGGGCCAGGTTTTGCACTGCATGCGCCAGCTTGAGAGCGAGGGTAAAAATCTTACCAATATCGTTTTCATGGGCATGGGAGAGCCGTTCCTGAATTATTCCAACGTAATGGAAGCGATTGACCGACTGATTCATCCTGAATCAATGAATTTTGGCGCTCGGCGGATCACGATCAGCACAGTCGGCCTGACTCCGAAACTAAAAGAGTTTACGCAACTTGATTCCCAGGTTAATCTTGCCATCAGTTTGCACGCTCCAACTGATGAACTTCGCTCGCAGTTGGTACCCAACAACCGACTGCATCCCCTCAAACCCCTGTTGGCAGCCTGCCGTGAGTACGTCAACAAAACCAAACGCCGCCTGAGCTTCGAATACGCTCTGATCGAGGGCGTGAACGACACTGATCAACACGCACGCCAACTGATCAGCCAGATCAGGGGCATGTTATGTCATGTTAACCTGATCGCGCTCAATCCAAGCAAAAATTATCCGTTTCCTGGTTCCTCCAGCCAACGCGTGCAGGCTTTCCTGGCCGTTTTACAGGAAGCTGGCATCCCATCCTCGATTCGTTCGCGCAAAGGTATTGAGATCAACGCTGGATGTGGACAACTTGCCCAGGCCCAGGAATCCGAATGATATAATCGATACCTATGAGCAACATATTCAATAAATTGCGTGAAAGCCTTCAAAAAACACGTGATGTTACTTTCGGAAAAATCGCGACCTTCTTCGGCGCGACCGAGATCGATGACAGTACCTTTGATGACCTTGAAGAACTGCTGATCCAGGCTGATGTCGGCGTTGAAACAACCCTGAACCTGATCGATACAGCCATCGAAAAGGTCGATGAACTGGGTTACACCCGCATGTCGCAGCTGGAAGACCTGCTTAGAACAGAACTCTCCGCCTTGCTTTTTGACGCGGTCGAACCTGATTTCACCGAAAAACCCACCGTTATCATGGTTGCCGGTGTCAATGGCTCTGGCAAAACGACTTCCATCGGCAAATTAGCAGCGCGATACAAGCGCATGGACAAATCCGTCCTCCTGGTTGGCGCGGACACCTACCGAGCTGCCGCAGCCGATCAGCTTGAGGTCTGGGCTGATCGTGTCGGCGTTCCCATCATTACCGGACAACAAGACAGTGATCCTGGGGCTGTCACCTATGATGGCATTAAATCTGCCATTGCCAGAAATATCGATGTTGTCCTGATCGACACAGCCGGTCGGCTCCACACCCGCTACAACCTTATGGAAGAGATCAAAAAAGTCTACCGCGTGGCTGAAAAAGCCTTGCCTGGCGCGCCTCATCAATCGTGGATCGTCATCGACACTACCACCGGCCAAAACGCGCTTCGCCAGGCTGAAGCTTTTGGCAAAGCCGTCAATCTCAATGGCGCCATCCTGGCCAAACTTGACTCCTCTGCCAAGGGTGGGATGGTCTTTGCGATCAAAGATCAGCTTGGACTTCCTGTCATCTATGCCGGTTTAGGCGAAAAAGTTGAAGACCTTGAGCTGTTTGACAAAAGATCATTCATTGATGGTATTTTCACCAAAAACGAAGGGAAATAATGACAGAATTATCAGAACGCATCCAAAATCTTGAACAAAAAGTTCAATCCCTTCAGGAGCATCTTTGACTTAGAAAAAAAGTCAGAAGAACTCAAAATTTTACAGTCTCAAAGCGAAACTTCAGAGTTTTGGGACGATCACAACAGCGCTCAAAAAGTGATGAAACGTATTTCCCAGCTTGAAAAGCAAATAGTTAGCTGGAATACTTTGAATATTCAGGTTGAAGGACTCGGGCCTTTGCTGGAACTTGATGACGGCAGCTTGACGGACGAGATCGGCGTGCAGGTTGAAAAACTTGAAGAAATTCTTGAAAAAAAGGAAACCGAATTGCTCTTATCAGGCCAATACGACCACGGGGATGCCATTCTGGCAATTCATGCCGGAGCGGGCGGCACCGATTCACAGGATTGGGCAGGAATGCTCGAACGCATGTATCTTCGTTGGGCTGAGGACAGCGGATACAAAACTGAGATCCTTGATCGAACCATGGGAGAAGAAGCAGGGGTAAAGTCCGTCACGATTTACGTTGAGGGAGACCTGGCCTACGGCTACCTGAAATGCGAAAAAGGCGTGCATCGTCTGGTCAGGCTTTCCCCATTCGACGCGGCCCATCGCCGCCACACCTCTTTTGCCCTGGTCGAAGTATTACCCGACATCGAAGGCGACGACGAAATCGTCATCCGCCCCGAAGACATTGAGATCGAGGTCTACAAATCCTCCGGCGCTGGCGGCCAGAACGTCCAGAAAAACATGACCGCAGTGCGTATCATCCACCTCGCGACCGGACTGGTCGTAACCTGCCAGAACGAACGCTCACAAACCCAAAACCGCGAATCCGCCTTAAAAGTCCTGCGCTCACGTCTTTTCGAGCTTCAGGAACAGGCTCATGCTGAAGAGATATCCGACCTTAAAGGCGAGTTTAAAAAAGTGGAATGGGGCAGTCAGATCCGGTCGTATGTTCTTCACCCCTACCAGATGGTAAAAGACCACCGCACCGAATATGAAACCGGCAATACCCAATCCGTTTTGGATGGGAATCTGGACGCCTTCATGGAAGCTTATTTGCGGAAGAAGGATTAATTCCGTTAATCCAAAATTCTTGCCAGCTCGAATAGTTCTTTATCGAGCTCTTTCGTTTTCCCAGTTATTTCTTCATAAGGAGTTGTGCTGACAGTATTGTTTTTCAATCCCACCAATACACCGAACTCTTCTCTTGCGATTGCGTCAACGGCGCCTTTGCCTAATTTACTTGCCAGGATCCGATCACTTGCGCCGGGGCTTCCACCTCGTTGGACATGACCAAGCGTGGTCGATCGAACGCTAAAGCCCAAACGCTCTTTGTGTTCATTAAAGAATTCAGTCAGTGCTTCGGCGTTGTATTCCGCGCCTTCAGCCGCAACTATCAGTGCGTGATACTTGCCGTGATCGTAAGACTGACGTAGTTTAGCGGCAATTCCTTCCGGGTCAGTTTTAATTTCAGGCAAGGTGATCGCTTCCGCTCCACCAGCCAGGCCGGCCATCAACGCCAGATAACCGCAGTTTCGCCCCATCACTTCAACGATGAAAGCGCGTTGATGAGAAGAAGCGGTTACCTTCAATCGATCGATAGCTTCCAGGGCAATGTTAAGTGCGGTATCTACTCCAATGGTGATATCGGAACCAACCAGATCGTTATCGATGGTTGAAGCCACACCAACCACCGGAAAACCCAATTTGGAAAGTTCGTGGGCGCCGGTTTGTGAGCCATTGCCGCCAATGACCACCAGCGCGTCTACACCTTTTTGATACAGATTCCGCATGGCCAGTTCGCGGCCTTCAAGCGTTTTAAATTCCTCACAGCGGGCGCTGCCCAACATCGTGCCGCCAGTTTGGAGAATGCCACCCACATCTCTGGTTCCAAGAGCTTCAAACTGACCGTTAATTAAACCCTTGAAGCCATTCCGTACACCAAAAGTATTCCATCCCATTGATATACCACAGCGCACAACTGAGCGAATGGCAGCATTCATTCCGGGAGCGTCTCCTCCACTGGTTAGCACAGCGATGTTTTTGATCATAATTTCTCCTGATTCATTATTACTCATAGCAATTATAATTCAGCAAATGTCAAGCTGAGGTTTTGTATGAAAAGAGATATATTGGTTGGCCTTTATAGTGTAGATACTTATGCCCTTAATTGGATGTCGCTGTTGATTGTTCGGGACTGGCGAACCAGGGTCTGCCTCGAAGCTTCTTCAATAATTGAACTTCAGGATGGGCTGAAAGACGAACATCAGAATCTGGATCTGATCGTTCTTGACCTGGATCTAATTGGCAATTTGCGTCACATCGCTTCTGTTATCAAGGAATATTCTCAAAATACAAAAAAGAAACCGAAAGTGATCGCTCTTGGCTCACAACCTTCTTTAGCCTTTTTTAAGGAAATTGACCATGACCTGATCGCCGGATACTTGCTCAAAAACGAAATATCCTTATCACTGGGTTGGGCTGTGACCTTTGCGGATGAGGGTTATCAGGTCTTCACACCCCGTGCTGTTGATATCGCCTGGGACGCTGACTTCCCCATTAACAAAAACAAGCTTGAACTACATTCGCGTAATCATCCTGGTCTGACAGAGCGACAGGGCGAAATTGCCCGTCTGGCAATCATATTTTCACTGGGACGACGCGACCTGGCGGACGAATTGAAGATCTCCGACCAATGGAGCTATGGCGTCGTCAGCGAACTCTACACTCATTTGGGCCTCGGAGATATCCTATTCGAAAATCAGGAATTCAACAGCATCCTTGAAAACGATAAAGTGATCAAAATTCACATTGACAGGATTCTTGAGGACCTTGGCACAAGCAAAAAAGCCCGCGACCTCGAAACCCTGGCCTTCCACCTCCTCACCATGCCGACAATTGATTAATATTTTGCATTTGGTTTGATGATCGGATAACAATTTATTATTGAAATTTTTTATAAGTGTAATTTTATTTCAGAGGTTTTTTTTCGGTTGCACAAAAATGAGGAGATTATTTATATGATCGTAAATTAATATAACCGTGATTCTCAAGATCACCTGGAAAAATAATTTTAAAACCTGAAAATAATTGTTATCCGCAACTTGTATATTGCTATTATTTTGAAGCATTTTCTCTTGATCCAGTACAAGTTTCAAGCAGGATTGGAGCTTGGATGGTATAATTTAAAGGTTATGAAATATGTGCAATTGGCTAAAAATCAACCAAAAATAATAGAGGCTTTCAGGCGTTCATTGGCCACGCTTTCAGGTAATATATACCTGCTGCTCTTCCCGATATTGTTGGATTTATTCTTCCTTTTCGGGAAGAGAATACTCGTCTCCAATATTATTTCGAGCTGGATCAATGCGATCGTTTTCCCACCATCAACCTCTCCTGAGTTGCTGGAATCCTGGTCCACACTGAGTCAGCAATACCTTAAAATCATCGCTGATTTCTCTTTGACTGGTTTTCTGCGCAGTTATCCCATTGGCGTACCTTCTTTGCTGGCGTTCCGGCCTATGGCAGTTAATCCTTCTGGCGCTTTTGCCTCCATTCAGACCCAAAGCAGTATTGAAATGTTCCTTTGGTTGGTCTTATTCTCATTGATTGGGTTTGTCCTCGGCGCTTTTTATCTTCTCCAGATCGGCAACGCCGCCCAGGGCAAGCATTTCAAAGATATCTTTAGGAATTTTGTAAACAAATTGGCCAATTTGTTTACCATCCCAGTGATCTCAGCGATCACATTTATGGTGATCTTCCTGCCTGCTGTTTTCATCATCTCGATAATCGCTAATATGGTGCCATTCTTTGGCAATGTTGGCTACTTTTTATTGACCCTGTTTTTGATCAATCGCATTACACCGGTGATTTTTAGCGCCCACGACATTATCCTGTACGAGAACCCCATCGTAACTGCCGTAAAGGAAAGTATCAGGACAGTTCGACCAACAAACAGCAAGACCTCATTTTTTATTTTGATCGCGTTTCTTTTCAGCATCGGAACCAATTATCTCTGGCAGATCCCAACTGATAATTCCTGGATGCTGCTTGTTTCGATCTTTGGCCACGCTCTCATGACAACTTTGATCTTTATCGCCAGTTTTCAGTTTTATATTGACGCACGTCAATGCGTGCTTGAATCTACATTATACGAATCTGAGCAAGCTCAGTCGATGAATTAAGCGGAGTGAATTTTGAAAAACAATAATACAGGCAACTACAACGCAGAAGCCATTCAAATTCTTGAAGGGCTCGAAGCTGTCCGCCGACGACCAGGTATGTATGTCGGTGGAACAGACACCAAGGCATTGCATCATCTGATATACGAAGTCGTCGATAACTCGATTGACGAAGCCCTGGCTGGCAGCGCGACGGAGATTCAGATCATCATCAATCCCGACGACAGTGTGACCGTCAAAGACGACGGCCGCGGCATCCCTGTTGGTATCCATCCTGAGAAGAAAATCTCGGCTCTACAGGTGGTTATGACCGTTTTGCATGCCGGCGGCAAGTTTGGCGGCGGTAGTTACAAGGTATCAGGCGGGTTGCATGGTGTCGGCGTTTCTGCTGTCAACGCGCTATCAGAATGGTGCGAAGTAACCGTTAAACGGGATAATAAGATCTATTTTCAACGTTATGAAAAGGGACTACCTCAGGAAGATGTCAAAGTCGTTGGTACTTACAAAGGCGAACAGACCGGTACTTCAACAACTTTCCGATACGATCGAAGCATATTCCTCGAGGATGCCACTTTTCGTTTTGAGACCCTGGCTCAGCGCTTCAGGGAAATGGCTTTCGTTACCCGCGGTGTCACCATCAAGTTGGCCGACAATCGTACCGGCAAGGAAATGACCTTTCACTTTGAAGGCGGTATCGCATCTTTTGCCCGTTACGTCAACCGCAATCGTGAAGTTTTGCATCCGATGATCTACGGCGAGAAAGAAATCGCGGGCGTTAACATTGAATTCGCTGTCCAATACACCGATGCCTATTCTGAATCGATTTACAGCTTTGCCAACACGATCAACACCGGCGATGGCGGCACCCACCTGACCGGTCTCAGAGCGGCAATTACCCGTTGTATTAACGATTATGGGCGAAAATCCGGCCTCTTACGCGATTCTGATGCCAACTTTACCGGCGAAGACACCCGCGAAGGTCTGACAGGAATTATCAGCGTCAAACATCCCGATCCGCAGTTTGAAAGTCAGACCAAGGTCAAACTGATGAATGCCGATGTGCAAACCTACACGCAGCAAGTCGTCGGCGATACCATTTCAACCTTTCTTGACGAAAACCCATCCGCTGGAAAAGCGATCATTCAAAAATGCCTCACTTCAGCCAGAGCGAGGGACGCGGCTAAGAAAGCGCGTGACCTTGTCATCCGCAAATCAGCGCTCGAATCGATGACCTTGCCGGGCAAGCTGGCAGATTGTTCCGAACGGGATTCCAGCAAAACCGAAATGTACATCGTTGAAGGTGAATCCGCTGGTGGCTCCGCCAAACAAGGCCGCGATCGTCATTTTCAAGCCATCCTGCCTTTGCGCGGGAAGATTTTGAATACCGAACGCGCTCGTTTGGACAAAATCCTGGGGAATCGCGAAGTGCGTGCGCTGGTTTCAGCTTTGGGAACCGGCATTGGCGACTCATTCGATCTGAAGGGCCTGCGCTACGGTAAAGTCATCATCATGACCGATGCTGACGTTGATGGCGCGCATATCCGCACACTGCTGCTGACCTTCTTCTTCCGTTACATGCAGCCCCTGATCGAAGCCGGGCATCTGTATATCGCTCAGCCGCCGCTCTACCGCATCAGCTACCGCAATCAGATTTCCTATGCTTATAGCGACCTCGAAATGGAAAGAATGGTGGAAAAGATCGGAGGAAAAAACAAGGTCAACATTTCACGATATAAAGGTCTCGGTGAAATGAATCCTGAGCAACTCTGGGAAACGACCATGAACCCCGAAAATCGAACGCTCCTTCAGGTGGAAGTCGAAGACGCAGTTGAAGCCGATCAGACCTTTGACATGTTGATGGGCTCTCTGGTTCCTCCCCGGCGTCGTTTTATCCAGACGCATGCCAAAGAGGTTCGCAATCTGGACGTGTAAATGAGAATCGCCTGAGCAATCGGGCGATTTTATTATGATGGCGCGCAAAATCCAACACCTTGACCTGGACGCATTTTTTTGTTCTGTGGAAGAACTGCTTAACCCCGGTTTGAAAGGGAAAGTCTTTGCCGTTGGCGGTAGGCCAGATGGGCGCGGCGTGATCAGCTCATGTTCTTACGCCGCGCGCATGCTGGGCGTGCGCTCCGCCATGCCGAGCCGCCAGGCGCTTGAAATCTGCCCAAACCTTATTTTCGTCCGGAGTGATCATCACCTCTACGGTGAATACTCTCGGAAAGTCATGGATATTTTGCGCGATACCTCACCAATCGTCGAACAGGTTTCAGTCGATGAAGCATTTCTGGACGTCAGCGATATGCCACAACCAATTCGATCGATCGCGCAGGATCTGCAGACGAGAGTTTTGAAAGAAACCGGCTTACCTTGCTCGATCGGCTGCGCGACCAGCAAACTGGTGGCGAAAATCGCCAATGATTTTGGCAAAAAACAAGTCAAAACCGGCCGCGCCCCTCAGACGATCACTGTAATTGAACCTGGCGATGAAGCCCGCTTTCTTGCGCCGCTTGACATTCAGGCCTTGTGGGGCATTGGCCCAAAAACTGCTCAATTTCTTCGGTCTAAAGGGATAAATACCATTGGAACCCTTGCCGGTCTCAATGACCTTGAAATCAAACAGGTTTTTGGCAATCACGGCGAATCCATGCGGCGGCGGGCGCAAGGAATTGATCCATCGCCTGTTCAGCCTGATGAAGACGATCCGAAATCGATCAGCAATGAGATCACTTTTCATGAAGATATTGATGACCCAGATCATCTGCTGGACATCCTTCGAAATCTGTCCGATAAAGTAGGCTCACGGTTGCGGAAGGCTGATTTTGCGGGTTGGGTAGTTCAGATCAAAATTCGATATTCGGATTTCACAACCCTGACCAGACAAACCAGCTTGAAGGAATGCTCAAACCTCGATCAGGATATCTTCGATGCAGCCCGGGAGTTGTTACTCAATAACCTCATTCACTATCGTCCGGTGCGATTGTTGGGCGTTGGTGTCACAAAACTCGAAAAACCCCATCAACAGCTCTCACTTTGGGATGACAACAGCAATAAGAAGCAGGATTTGACCAAAGCCGTCGATAAACTGCGGGAGAAATTCGGAAAAGATATTATCAAAAGAGCAAATAGCTTGAAAAAATAAATTTCTCAAAAAGTTTGGTATAATCGACCCATTGCCAACGTAGCTCAGTCGGTAGANNTCGTAAGCGCCCGGTCGGGGGTTCAATTCCCTTCGTTGGCTTTTTTTGTTGCTTCTCGTTGGTTTGAGCAGTATTTACCATACTTACACCAAATTTTCGAAAGATTTAACATTAAGCGTCCGGTCGTGATCATCTGCTAATACCATGACTTTTTTCAACCGTTAGCAATCGTTTCCTCTTCCGTAAAATACATCTTTCATCAAAAAATAGATATTCCACTATTTAGATAATTTCATCATTTCTATTCTTTTTATTGTGATACATTAGAATCTCTATGATCTAATCTTTTTTGGTCTACCGCCTTTATTCTTGGGCTTTATCTTGTACGCTTCTACTTCAGCTTTAGAAACTAGCCAATCCCGTGCAGGTCGTTCACATTTCATTTTGCCTTTTCGGCAAAGCTCACTTACATACCTTGTTGATACTCCAAGGATTTTAGCGGCTTCTAAAGTACTTAAATAATCTTCTAATGGATTCATAAGAAAAGTTTACTCTAAATATTCATTCTTGACAATCAGGAAGTTATGGATTAATATAAACCCGATTACTTAAGTAAGTAGGTTATTGATATAAAAAATGCCCGATAAATCCACTTTATCTACCGGGCGCAACCATAAGCCATAGGAGGGCTTACGATCATGGAAAGTATAACATACCAACATAAACCAATGCCTCAATCTTCTGATCCAAACACATTCAGTGCATATGAATGCGCAGAAGAGCAACTACATTCAAGAACAATGGCTTTATTAGGGCAATCTCTTGATCCTCTTCTGATTGAGGAAGTAACAAACGCCTTAACAGAAAAAATATATAAATGGCTCCGATATGTTAACGCGCCAGAAGTTATCCAAAACGCCTTTAGTTCATCAAGTGCCCTTATAAACTACCTAATCAATAAAAACGCCTCTGATACTGAGAATGAAACTGATATTTATGACCAGTTAATGAGTGATTTTATCCAAGGCGTTTCTACACTTACTCAACTTGGCGGCCCGTTTTTTGAAGATATGGGCTATAAAGAATTGAAACCTTATATTTTCAAATAAGATAGTCCCTCAGTATGGAAACTGAAATATATGCCCGGTTTTTATGCCGGGCTTACTTCTATCGAATAGCAAGTATGCTATCATTTATATATCATTCATAAGCCAAAAAAATCAAAATATCATTGTTTTTCACCTTTATATAGGCATTCTTTATAGCACTGGCATAAAGCAGTTTTGCACCTGATTCATCTATATCTAACACTTACCCCTCTTATTCTATGCGCAACACCCCCTGAGTTACACCCCTAACCTTTAATTGCCCTCGTGTACGCGGAATTGTCGCGCGCGCTCGCAGTAGCGTATTCGTAGAGATTTAACCGCCCCCTCCCCCTATTAAACATTCTTCGCCATATCTAACTTAAAGTAATTTGGTTTAGGCTTTACAGGATCAGTAATAGGTGATTCAGATAATTTTGAAAAGTATTGTTTTAGTTCCTTTTCACCCATATTTGTTAATGCCTGAGCCGCTTCAAGCTTAAGTTTCAGGGCGTTATACTGAGTAATTGCCATTGTTAGATCTGATCCACCACGCCAGGCATCATGAAAGTTTATGTTCCCTACTTCATCGATCATACGGTCTTTGATAGTTGCTATCACAACTGAATCAGCAAGTTTACGATATTCTTCTTCTAAAACTTTCTCTTGATTATCCAGATCCGTTTGAATGGTATTCAATTGATTAATCAAAGCTTGTCTCAAAGGTAGTTGGGTTATGTTAAACATTTCTAATCCTTTCTGTTAGCACTCAGTATAGGAGGTGTGGCGGGGTTTGGAATATATGTAACAGTTACTTCTACATCGCAATTACATTCACCTGGTGGCGTGTTGTTGGTTGCGCACCAGGAATCATGAAGGCATTGAATGTTATATGCCATGCCCGGGATAGGCTTAAGCTTACCCATGGCAATACTTTCTAATATAATTTTTTCATAGTTATGCATCTTGTTTTCCTCTAAAATTCTGGACTATATAGACCGTCTGTCTGTATGGTTCTAAAGAACCCATACAGTCAGACAGTCCATTGCCAATTGTCTGATTGTATGAATACAGTATGCAGACAGTCAGACGGTTCACGGTTTAGCTCCTATCTGGGCTTTGCCCTCCTTGGTAATGGAATACAATCTTGAGTTTCTATTTTTAGGATTCTGGGTTGAGCTGATTGTAAGATCTACAGTTTCCATTTCATCAAGAAGATCACTTAATGCATTGTTGTCCCCCCCGACTTTTGAACGCAATTCAGTTTTTACAAGCGTACCAAACTTATCAAGGACTTTCAACACTCTATTTTTCCAAAGTTGGTTCTGATTCGATGTATTGTTTATTGTGCTAAAAGAAGCTGGTTCAAAATAAAATCTTGTTACATCTAATACATCATTGTTATTTGGTTTCAGGGAATATGTAAACCTTGCACAAAAAGGATCTAATGGTTTCCTTCTGGCTTTTTGGTGTTCAACTGTTATTAGGTCTGAATTCCCGTCTCTCTTTACTAAAAATAATGAATCAACTCCGCCCTCAATTGATGAATGACCTCTAAGAGCATTGCCGGCACGTCCTGAATTATTAGTTTTATTTGAGTGAGAAATAACGATAACCGCCGCGCCTAATTGCTCTGAGATCATTCGCAAGCTTTTCATTACAGTATCCATTTCGCTGGAATTTTCGTCTTTTACTCCAGAAAATCTAAGCAGTGTATCAATAACAATTACCTTGGGTTTTAATGGAAAACTTGATATTACTTGAATCATATTTCTAATGCTTTGCGGATTGTTCCCTTTCCAATCAGGCATAGACATTGTAAAAAATGGAGTTCCATTATCTCCACCATATGTTTTCCTAACAGCATCTATCCTTTCAAAAGTAACATCTATTCCATTATCATAATCAAGCCATAATACAGGAGATTCTATTACTTTTTTGCCCCGGTTTGTTGGTTGAGAATTTGGCATGGAAGGTAAGAAATTAGAACCTGTAGCAATAGCCATAGCCATATCAAGAACAAACATAGATTTTAGACTTCCCGGATAACCATAAAAGATATTTACTGATTTCTCAGGTATAACTTTATCAACCAGGTAGATTAAATCAGGTCTTGGTTCACTGACATTATGCATAAAATATATATCAGGAAGTTTCATAGCATCCCCATTAATCTATTCATATTTAGCTGTTTATACTTGAATTTCTCTGCTATTTCGCGTATAATATTTATTAGATTCGATTTCATGTTCATATATGTTTTCCTTTCCTAACTGCCTCTTATCCAGGCAGTTTCTTTTTTTTTCTCATAACACCGTTCCATACTGAGTACTCAGTATAAGAGGGTTATTTATTTCAAACGTTGGATTTCTGTTAGAAAATCCATTGCCTCATTACGGCTTTTGAGTCTCTTAATCTCAGCTAACATTAAATGTGCTTCAGATCCTTTATAGCTTTTGATTTTTTCAAGTGAAGTATTGTTACCAGCACCTACCAGGACTGGACTAATTTCAAAAACATTCATTTTTTTCAACACCCTATTGTCTTCAACCATTTCTGAATCCAGAACTTCAAAACCATATGACCATTCAGATAATTCATTTAGACCTTTTACGGTGTTATAAGTGTCCATACCATGAGTGGTATTTAAGAAGAATTGCCCATCTACCCATGCTTTTTGATTATCTGAATGAATAGTGCCCCTACCCACTGGCAACGATCCCCAGTTATGTCCCCAGGCTGATATTTTGACTTTCTGATTCTCAGTAAAAGCCCCTGGAAGGGTAATATCCCCGTGTTTATCAACCTCATTAAAACGGCTGAAAATGGCTGTGAATTTGCCAGTGTTCTCAGAATTTTCTTTGAAGTTAATTTGAAAATTAAAGATCTTTTTTTCCATCTTTGTTTCCATCCTCACATAAATAAGAATATATAATTAATCATGCCGCGCTCCTTGTCAGCATACTCGCGCCAACGCGTCTCTCAACCTTTTTTACTGCGTCATAGATCACCTGACCATCAATTGTGATCTGGTTATGGATCATCCTGTCCTCAGTATTGAAGCCGCGCATTGAGCCCAATTCTTCACGAATAATTTGCCTAATTAGTCCTTCCGGTGCTTCTAAGTTGCGTCCAGAAGATTGATCACCCAGGATCGCCGCAAAGGGGGCGTTAGGAGGAATTACAGCGCCGGTGGCAAGGTAGGGGATTTGAGGCGCATTAATCGGAGAAAAGTTGAATCCAAATGTATTACCGCCTATTCCAGGTACCCAATTTGGGATAGTGAAACTAAGCGAATTCAGTTTGTCAATAATCCAATTAATACCCTCTACCAAACCAGAAATAAGCCCATTCAGGAATCCAATAATCCCATTGAAAATTCCCCGAACAAACTCGCCCAGCGATTCAAAGGGATGTTCCATGAATTCTTTAAGCTTCTTTGAAAGGTTGTCAAAAAGCTCTTTCACGGGTTCGGTAACATGTTCCGCAAACCACGTGGAAACAGTCTCCCAGATACCTTTGATGTCTGCCCACAAGTTTGAGAAAAACCCAGAAATATCTTCCCATGCGCCTCGAAACCATCCAACAACCAGGGCAAACGCATCTAAATCAG
>DBPR01000008.1 GCA_002305635.1 Anaerolineaceae bacterium UBA1415
GGACATTATCATTTTGCTCTGACACTTAAATATTAAATAAAAAGTGTTTAGTTCAATTTTACTTGCAATTGTTCATCGGTCTGATCCAAACCTCACCGATCATCAGCCCATATTCCTTCAAAAAGTTCTCAAAGCTGGCTTTTGGATAAAATTTAACATAATCTTCTCCAGGCAGATATGCCGCATGCCATGCTTCCCGTGAGCTCATGCTGATGGCAGGAACGATCAAAAGTTCATAAGCGCCCTGCAGCCAAAATTGCAGCAGGCGCAGGGATTCGGAGCTTTCCATCAGTTCGCTTTTGAGCGGGAACTGGTTGGTCAAAAGAGCCAGTGTCTGGCGAATGCCGACGCGATGACACTGGATCGCCTCCCCTCCTCTTTTGACGATCGGGACCAATTTTGCGCCCAGAAGCTGGAAGAATTGATCATAAGCCAGTTCTTTTCCTGTTTGCTGTTCAAAAACGGATCTGAGCCAGGGAAAATCAGCTTCCGTCATGGTTTCAACAATGTAATCTTCCTGTTTGTAGCTGTAACTTGTGGGCAGCCTGAGTTGATCGATCGCGTCAAGTGTCTGACGATAGGTTTGTTCGTAGCTCCCATCAGTCCAGATGACCCGATCTGAGCAAGCGATCTTTTCTTCCTGGGGGGATTGCGCCCTGATCTTGTTGCGGGCGACCTCTTCGCTAAGGGCTCGGTGCTCGATCAGGCGATCCAGGCGGGTCTTTTCATCGGCGGCAACGGTCCAGATCTGGTCGCAATGCTGAGCGATGTCGGATTCGATCAGCTTGATCGCTTCCACGACCAGGATCGGACGCGTACAATATTGAAGTTGTTCCGTTATTGCTTCAGTGACATAGGGGTGGACGATCGCTTCCAGCCTGGCAAGCTGGTCTGGGTCGGAAAAAACGATGCGTCCCAATTTGCTGCGATTGATCTGCCCGTCGCGGGTTTTGAGGTCTTCGCCAAAGGTTTCCAGGATGGTCTGCCAGGCTGGCGTGCCTGGGAGGTAGGCATCCTGCGCGGTCAGGTCGGCGTCGATCGTATAAGCGCCCATGTTGGCGAGCAGATTGCGAACCACGCTCTTCCCAGAGGCGATATTGCCCGTAATTCCGATCACGAAAGCTTTTTTGTCCATGCGGAAAAGTATACCCGGCAATGAGATGATCGGGATGAGATTGGACATCTTGGATGGTTTATTTTCAGGCAGGAATATCTTCATTCCACGATTCACAGCCATTCTTGGATTCACTCTGCCAAACAACCCGCTAACCTGGTTTTCGATGTAAAATCATGGCAACGAAGAAATCGGACTAACCTTGCTCAAAGACCTGTCAGAATCATAGAGGTGGTTTCTTGAAAACTATTTTTACAATTGGATATTCCTGCTTTGAAATTGATGATTTTCTAAAAGTCTTAAAACAATATGAAATAAATTGTTTGATCGATGTGCGCAGCAGCCCAAATTCCATGTACTATACAGACTATAACATCGGAAATTTAAAACCTTTACTGGAAAAAAACGGGATCATTTATCGAAACTATCAAAAAGAGTTTGGGGCGCGGCAGGAAGACCCGCAGTTTTATGACGAAGGTTATCTGGATTTTTGTCAGTTTACCCGATCTGAGCAATTTCTCGAAGGGGTCAAAAAAATTGAGGCTGGGATGGAACGGGGGTTTATCTTTGCGCTCATGTGTGCGGAGAAAGACCCCGCCACCTGTCACAGAAACATCATGGTCGCCAGAGCGTTTCATCAAAGAGGCTACAAAATCGCGAACATTTTGTTTGATGGAACGATTGAAACGCAGGAAAGCCTGGAGGAACGACTGGTCGATTGCTATTTTCCTGAAAGAGATCAGTTGACGCTTTTTCAGGAGCCGTTAAGCTGGGAGGAAATAGTGGATCGGTCCTACCAGCTCAGGAACAGTGAAATTGGATACAGACTGGACAAGGAAGGCGGAGACGACCATGCCTAAGTTGTTCACCATCGGATTTACTCAGAAAAAAGCAGCTGATTTTTTTGGCTTGCTGATCAAGAACGAGGTCAAACTGCTCCTGGATATCAGGCTGAATAACACATCTCAGCTGGCAGGCTTTGCGAAGTTCCCTGACATTGAATATTTCCTGAACAGGATCTGTAATATTAAATATATCCATGACACCTTCTTTTCTCCCGAAGGATCGACGCTGGAACAATACAAGAAAAAGCGGATTAACTGGGAGCGCTATGTTGGAGAATTTAACAACACGATGGATGAGCGAAAGATCGAAAGTTACATCCGGGAAAAATACTCCAATCCCGATCATTTCTGCCTGCTGTGCAGCGAGCCCACCGCGGAAAAATGCCACAGGCGCCTGATTGCCAACAAATTCAAAGAACAATTTGATGATCTGAAAATAATCCATTTGTGAGAGGGTCGCATGATTCAAAAAGAAATTATTATCCTGGCAAAAAGCTCCAAACACAGTGAGTATTGTATTGCGGGAATCGACACAACAACGGGGGAGTGGATTCGACCGGTTTCTGATAATACCAGCAGTGAGGGAGCGGTGCCTTTGGAACAGATCACCTATGAAGATGGGACTGAATTGCAGATTCTGGACAAGGTCTTCATCCAGTTCATCGGGCCTGCTCCGACAAAATCGCAGCCAGAAAATTACTTGTATGACCCTGATTATTACTGGGTAAAGAGAGGCCAGGCCACGATCGAAGAAGTTATTCAAAAGAGAGGTTGCGATAATGTGAACGAGATTTTCTACAACACCGGTCGGGATGTTACAGAAGAAGAAATCAATCATGGCCCTTCCCTTTTGTTGCTCAACGTGGAATATCCGATCATATCAGTCAAGACTTTTGACAACGAAACATCCAACAAACAAAGGATCGATCTGATTTTTAGATACAGGAATACCTGGTACAGGTACTTTAGGATCAGCGATCCGGTCATAAAGGGACAGTATGCCGATAAAAAAGATGGCGATTACCGTTATGGAAGTTCCCGCAATGTCGTCCTGAGCCTGACGGGGAAGTATGAAGGATCAGGGAAATACTATAAAATGGTCGCGCAGATTTTTTAGGCGATTGACAAAACCAGTAGTTTCTTAAGCCTTCTCCCGCCAATCTGGTCTACCAGAAGGGAGAAGGGGGCCCAAGAAGTGGGGAATGAGGGAACAACACGCAGGATAAACAGGCGCTGCCTTACTGCGCGCCAGAAGCCATTCCGAAATCAATACGGGAATCTTTTGTTCCCAGAAAAATGCCGTCTTCTCTTCATTTCCTCGACTATAATTTGAGAATGGAACAGCAAACCTTCGCCCAGGAATTCTTCCGAAATTTCCAACCCGACCCTGCCAGGGCACTGCTTGTAGGCGTGTCGGGTGGGGCGGATAGCCTTTGCCTCTTGCATCTGCTGAAGTCATGCGGTTGGCAGGTGATCCCAGCCCATTTGGACCACCGGTTACGAGCTGTTTCTGCTGACCAGGCGAACCAACTGGTGCAACTGCTGGCAAGCTGGGGGCTGGAATTGCGGCTTGACAGCTGCGATGTGGGCGAATACGCGCGCCTGAACAAGCTCGGTATCGAAGAAGCCGCCCGCATCTGCCGCTACAACTTTCTCTTTGACCTGGCAGCGAAACACGAAGCCCAAGCCGTGCTGACCGCCCACCATCGGAATGATCAGGTCGAGACCGTGCTGATGCACTTTCTTCGCGGCAGTGGGGTGGACGGCTTGTCGGGCATGCGCAAAATTGAGCAGCTTGGGCAGTTTTCGGAAGAAATTCCCCTTTGGCGCCCATTGCTGGATATCCCAAAAGCAGACATCCTCGCCTATTGTCAGGAACACGGCATTTCGACCATTGAAGATGAGAGCAATCAGAGCACGCTTTACTTCCGCAACCGCATCCGGCATGATGTTTTACCCTTTCTGGAAGGAATACAGCCTGGTTTTGCTGAGATCGCGGCGCGCAACGCCAAAGCGATTGCCAACGACAAGGAAGTAATTGAAGAAGCAAGTGAACTTGCTTTCCGGGCCACCCTGCTTGAACAATATGACGGGCAAGCACTGGTGTTCGACCGCGAAAAATGGCAGGCGTTGTCGCGCGGTTTGCGGGCCCGCCTCCTGATGCGCGGCGCGCGGACGCTTTTACCGGATGTGCGTGACTGGGGCTTCGAGTTCATTGAAAGAGTGCTAAATGGGATCGACAGCGACACAAAAAGACAGGATCTCAAAGCCGGGCTTATTGTTGAAGTGCGTGAAAATCTCATTGCAATCTATAAAGAAGGTTTTGTTTTGCCCAATAAGGACTATCCGCAATTGCCTGTAGACGCGATCTTGAAACTGTATCCGGGAAAATCGGTTTGCCTGGATCATGGCTGGAAACTTCGGGCGGAAATGCTGAAGCGGGCAAAGTTTGAAAAACTGGACGAAACTACAAAAACCGATCCTTATCACGCCTGGTTGAACCCGATCGACCTCGAACTGCCCATGCTCGTCCGCAGCGCGAACTCCGGGGAGCGTTGGTCGCCTTTGGGAATGATCCTGCAAAGGCAAAAACTAAGCGATTTCTTTATTAACCAAAAGATCCCACACTATCTACGTGGACAGTGGCCCCTGGTCACCAGCGGCGGTTCCGTGATCTGGGCGGCGGGATTAAGAATCGCCCAGGCATGGCGTTTGCTGGGCGATGAACCGGAAATTTTGCATCTGGAACTGGTCAAACCAGATCCGAACCTACTCGATCCATAAAGCTTGTTTCAACACCGTTTGAATGGAGGAAATGTTCGGGAAGAGCACCGAAGCGCCGCCTGAAGTCATCCCTGGCACAGCGTCAGTCTCGGTAATGCGATAATTGCTGATATCAGGCCCTCCGAAATATTTGGAAATGGGCACAAAGTAGAGAAAACCATCGGTTATGCTCATATCGGTTACGACGTTTCGCTTTATGGCACTGTAAACGTTACCAAGATTTGGCAGGGATGTCGGCTGCAGCGCTTTTTCAACCATGGCTTTGACCACTTCCTGCGCTTTTCGGGTGCGTTCGAAGTCGGAACTGTTTTTGCGCGCGCGAACGTACCAAAGCGCCTCGTGGGCGTTCATCGTCCAGGTACCGGGTTCCCAGACGCACCAGTGGGCGTCATTGGAGAAGCACTCGTCTTCGGATTGTTTGGTGATCTCGACATCCACCCCGTCCAGGGCTTCGATCACTTCTTTAAAGCCATCAAAATTGATCATGGCGTAGTGATCCGGGCGAAAACCGAAATTTAGCGCCAGCGTATCGCTGAGCAGTTGATAGCCCCCGAAGGGATAAGCCGTATTCAGGCGTTGCTCGCCCACGCCGGGGATGTTGACCCAAAGATCACGCGGGAACGAGAAGAGATGGAACTGGCTGGTTTTGGTATTCATGACCAAAAGGAGCATCACATCGGTGCGCGAACTGCCATAATCATCGATATCCGATCCCAGCAGCAGCACGCTGGTAACGCCTGATGGCACGTCCAGCGCTATGGGATTACCATCGAGATAAGGGTCTGATTCGATGCTGATATCGGGTTGCCAGAGATTGGTGAGAAAGCCATCCTGGCCATTGCGGATTTTGTTAATGCTGATGCCTGCCATGGCAATGAAGCCAAGGGCAAGCAGGAGAAGAATTAATCCAAACGGAAATTTCCGTTTACGTTCGTTACGGGTTTTATATTGCATTTTTCCTGCCTTGTGGGGGTTTATTCCGGGTCAGTTTCCTCTGCGGGCAAGCTGTAGCCATTTTGCGCAGCCAGACTGTGCAGCTTGCTCCTGACTTCCCGCCATTGGATTTTGGAAATGCCCAGTTTCTGGCGGATCTGGTCATGCTCAACGCCATTGGTCAGATCGATCAGGGCACTTGTCCAGCGCAGCATGTCGAAGCCGATGTGTTTTTCCATGCGACCGGCATTGGTGACATCTTCCAGTAGATATTCCAGACGGCGTTGGGACCAGGGGAACACCTGATCCTTGATCTGATAGCGCTCCGCATACTCCAGATAAGCCTTGACCCATTCAGGGGAAACTCTTACTTTGCGTTCTTTGAAGCGGTAGCGCTGAGTGGGATAGCGGACGTAGACAAAGGCTTCGTCCGGATTTTCAATGTCGAGATGATTGGTCTTGAGGTTAAGACACTCGCTCTTCTTAAGGGCTGTCTCGAGCACCAGAGTGAGCAGTGTGTACGGACGTGGATCGGGATTGGCTGAGCTGCGGAGTGAATCGGCCGCTGCAATCGCGGTTTCCACTTCCTGTGGGCTGAGAACCAACGGCAAAGGGCTGACCACCGTTTTTTGAATGATCTTTTCAGCGGGGTCAACGGATAGGACTGCGTTTTGGGTCAGCCAGCGGAAAAAAGATTTTAAGGAGGTAATTCTGCGTGAGAGCGTCTTGGGGCTGCAGGCAACACCACGGTCTTTTTCCAGCCAGGTCAGGTAATCTTCGAGGTCTTTGGTCGAGATCTGCCCGATCTGCTTGTCAGTGGGCATGAACTCCTCCAAAAGCATCAGATCAGCTGAAAAAGCCTTGAGCGTGTGATGAGACCGTCCTTGATCACGCAGGAAAAACTTCCAGGCGTGAATGGCTGGCTGGAGGAGTGTGCTTTCGGTGATGTGTGCGCTGCTTTCAGCTTTCTCGCTCATATTGACTCCAAACATTTCGTATAGTCGAATTGATAGGAGATAAGTTTAGTCCTTAACTTCGGCTTTGTCAAACGCGTTATTTTGAACCAGCAATTTGTGACCAGCAATTTGAACCAGCAATTCTTAGGATGGAAAAATCAAGTCCACGACGGTATAGTCCCATCAATGTAAAATATCCCCAGACACTTAATTATTCAATAAAGCACGATATATTGGGTGTTTTTTATTATTCAGAGTTTCAGACGCCTATCGTAGGGGCGGGCCGCTGTGCCCGCCCGTTGGTTTGGGAAATTAAACGTAGAATTCCTTGATTATCTGTATTCATCATTCTGGCATTCCTCGATATTCCAGTTATATTTAATCCATTCCAAAGGACGGGTGGGCACAGCGCATCTGGCACTTTGTGCCGCGCACAGGTCCCGTCCTTACCACAAAAACGTACTTACAGGTTGATTATCGTTTAAGAACCAAATAATATGCGCGTAAGGAAAGGAGAATACAAGCTAAATAGAATTAGAATTGCTGATTATCTCGAAGATTTTGAAGAGAATTTTTTAAAGAAATTACTATTTTTGGCAATTGACAATCCTTATAATCGTACATACCGTCATGGTAGTATTCCATAACTGTCCCCGAAAACCATAACCTTCGCTCTCAATTTCCCCAACACGAGTTTTCAATGAATGTCGGTCACGCCGCTGATTGGCAATGAAGCCCAAAACGCAATTGAGCTTTAGCCGCAACAAGATATATTTACCAAACAAAAAGACCCGCATCGGTGAAGAGCAGGTCTTATTGTTTTCAAAAAGCAATCGCGGAAAAGCTTCCGCGAATTGTTTGGGAGGTTTAGTCCTCGGCTTCTTCTTTCTTGCCTTTTTCCATAACTTCCGGCTCCGCGCTGAGACCTTCACCTTCGATGGGCTCGGTTTCTTCGGCAACGTAAGCGACAGAGACAACCAGTTCGGATTCATTGGTCAGGATCGTGATCTTTTCGCCCAGATCGAGATCTCCAACAGTGATCATATCTTCTGCGGCTTCCAGCTTGCTGATATTAACTTCGATTCTTTCCGGCATGTCAGCGGGCAGGGCTTCGATTTCGATCTCATTCAAAACATGGTTGATCAGGGAACCAGGAACTGCATCGAGCACGGGGGCTTCTCCAACCAATTCGATGGCAACCGAAGCACGAAGTTTTTCGGTCATTGAAATGGCCAAAAAGTCGAGATGGAGCAATTCTCCGGTAACAACGTCATAATTGCGTTCGCGAACGATGACCTTGGTCTTCTTGCCGTTCAGGTCAAGCGTGACCAGCGTTGTGGGGGTGATTGAACGCATCAACAGCGCGGTTGAATGGCGATCCATCTGAACGGGATAGGACTCGATCTTGTGGCCGTAAACCACACCAGGCAGAATGCCCTGACGGCGCAGTTGTTTGACTTGCTTTCCGGTAACGGTGCGTTTGTCAATTTTTATAGTGATATCGTTGTGAGTTGTAGTCATATTTCCTCCGGGCGCCTCTCACCCTTCATTCCGGGTTACCCTCGCCCATAAATTTACCAGACGGATTTCTGGCGACCGAAAATTATACCCGCTGCCGGGACATAAGTCAACGCGATCTTTGACCTTGTTTTGAGCTTATTTTGAGCTTGTCTGTCAGCTTGTCTGAGTCGAAAATACTTCAAAGCCCGATCACATACGGTAAAATTATCTCTTCAGGAGCAAAAATGGATCAAACTTACACTGTCAACTTCGAAAAAATGGTCTACGGCGGGGATTGCATGGGCCGCCTGCCCGACGGTCGCGCTGTCTTCGTCCCTTTTTTACTCCCCGGCGAAATTGCCGAGATCGAACTGACAGAATCCAAAGAGCGCTATGCCCGTGGAAAATTGATCAAGCTGAAACAAAGCTCCCCTGACCGAATCCAGCCCCCTTGCCCGTACTTCAGCGATTGCGGCGGCTGCCACTACCAAAACATCGGCTACGCGCAACAAGTCGCTCTCAAAAAGGAGCTCCTTCGCGACCAACTCGAGCGCATCGGCAAATTCACCCAACTACCGAAGATCGAGATCACCCATAGCCCGCTCCCCTTTGCCTATCGCAACCAGGCGCAATTCCATCCCGCGCCCAGTGCCGATCCTGAAAAGCTCGCGCTCGGCTTTAAAAAAGCTGGCTCCGATGAAACCCTCCCGATCGACAATTGCCTCCTAATTTCTGAAGAAATGAACCACCTGCTCGCTCAGATCGAACTCGAACCCGACGGCGGCATCCAGCGCGTGGTATTACGCGAAGACAGCACCGGTGAGCAGATGATGATCCTCGAAGGCGAAGACGAAGTCCCACCCGACCTGACCTTCGAGCTGCCCATCTCGGCCGCTTACGCCAGCCCGGATGGCGAGGTCTTCAACCTGAGCGGCAACAACGCCTTGCTTTATGAGATCGACGGCAAGGAATTTTACGTTTCTCCCCAGTCTTTCTTCCAGGTCAATCTGACCGTCGCCGCCATGATGGTGCGCCATATATTAGAGCAGCTCGAAGGCAAAAAAGACCTGCGCGTCCTTGAACTTTACAGCGGCGTGGGTCTCTTTACCCGCTTCATCGCACCTTTTGCCAGCGAATTGATCGCTATCGAAAGCTCACCCTCCGCCTGCTTCAATTTTGCCGACAATTTAGATGAATTCGACAATATCAGCCTGTATGAAGGCCCCGTCGAAGCCATCCTGCCCAACCTGATCGACGAAATCGAACCCATCGATCTGGTCCTGCTCGATCCGCCTCGCGCCGGACTGCACACCAAAGCCCGCCAGGCACTGATCAAGCTCAACCCCATCCAGATCATCTACATCTCCTGCGACCCAGGCACCCTCGCCCGCGACCTCAAACACCTCGCCGAAGCCGGCTATATTTTAACCACCCTCCACGCCTTCGATATGTTTCCTCAAACAATGCATGTCGAGACGGTATGTCTCTTATCCCGAAAAAATGTCAAAGAGCATCTTTTCGTTGACGTTGAGACAACAGACCTGAAGAAGGAACAACTACCGATAAAGCCGACATATAAGCAACTCCAGGCGTACATTGAAGCTAAGCATGGTTTTAAGGTCACACCTTTATACATTGCGCAAGTAAAAGACAAGCTTGGATTGGAAAAACAATACTCTTTCGTGGACTGCGGCGTAGCTGCCGAAAAAATTATACTGCCCATAGAAAAACTAACTTTGAAATAGGTTCCTTTATTGGCGTCGAATAGATCACTATGAAAAGAAAAGCTCCCACCCTATAAGCAGAAGTGGGAGCGGTTTGGACGTTTTACATATTATCTATGGTAATGCTCTGGAGATTCTCTCAATCGCCTCTTCCAGTATGGCGCGGGTGCAGCCGAAGTTCAGGCGCAAGAAGCCTTTGCCTTCCTCACCAAAGGTGGAGCCTTCATTGAGAGCGACTTTGGCGTGGTCGATCAGATACTGCTGGTAGTCGCCTTCGATGCCCGAATTGCGAAAATCGAGCCAGGCCAGGAACGTCGCTTCCGGCTTGCTCCAGCTGACGCCCGGCAATTTTGTCGGCAAAAATTCATCAATCTGGTCGCGGTTGGCTTGCAGATAGGCGTTATTCTCTTTGAGCCATTCGTCGCCATGCTCATAAGCCGCTTTGGCAGCCACCATGGCCAAGAGCCCCGGATCGCCGATCAAATAAGATTTAAAGTTCAAATACCGGTTTCTCAATTCTTCATCCTGAATGATAGCGACCGAAGCATGTAAACCGGCAATGTTATAGGTTTTGCTCGGCGCCATGAAGGTGGCGGTTATCCTTGAGACTTCCGGAGAAAGGCTCGCGATCGGGATATGCTTGTTGCCGTCATACAGTATGTCACAATGAATCTCATCAGAACAGATCAGAACCTGGTGGCGCAAACAAATTTCGGCGATCTTTTCCAATTCCTCCCGCGTGA
This sequence comes from Anaerolineaceae bacterium UBA1415, assembly GCA_002305635.1. Taxonomy (GTDB): domain Bacteria; phylum Chloroflexota; class Anaerolineae; order Anaerolineales; family Anaerolineaceae; genus Mesolinea. Next base: position 10,600 of record DBPR01000008.1, read on the forward strand.
AAACCCGACCGGTTGGGTTTTGCGGATTGCAATGGATATATACCTTAACCTTATTCTCAATAATTTGTTTTTCAAAAAGATCAAAATCGACTTTATACCTGCCATCCTGATCTAAATACATGGGGTTGTGGATGCCAGTCAATCCAGCGCAAACCGGTGAGTTAATAAAAGGCGGGTAAGCCGGCGTCTGAAAGATGATGGCATCACCTTTTTCGCAGATGCAGCGGGTCAACAGGTTAAACCCCGTCACGATGCCTGGCACGCAGCTGATCTGGTCTGCCGTAACATCCCAGTTGTATTTCGCTTTCATGCGGGCAATGATCACCTCGTTAAAACCCTCGGGTATGCAGCCGTAGCCAAAAATGCCATGGTCAACCCTTTTGTGCAAAGCTTCCACGACTGCTGGCGGAGACAAAAAATCAGTATCCGCGATCCATAACGGCAAGACGTCTGCCCCATACAAGTTCCATTTAAAACTTTCAGTGTTTCTGCGATCGATTATCTGGTCAAAATTCATTGTCTCTCCTTTTTCCGCAACTATTCTATCGCAAAGATTAATTTTAGGCTAAAAGTCCGTTAGCATTGTTTTAAGATCAGGCCGATCGTCTGGTATATTACACATCGCAAAAAAATATGCCTAAGGATATGAAACGCAAACCTAATCCAAATCAAGAAAAGAATAGAACTCTTCTTCCTGATAAAAAGGCCATTATTTAATGTAAAATAAGGTTTGAAAGCGAGCAAAAGACCATGAGCCTACCATCCCAAATTAAGCTAACTCCCTCCCCGGACTGGAAAGATTACGCCCTGCTGGATAGCGGCGACGGCAAAACGCTGGAACGCTTTGGCAAGTACCTGTTGATCCGCCCGCGTCCCCAGGCGATCTGGTCTCCGGCTCTGCCGTCCGGTGAGTGGAAGAAAGCCAACGCGATGCTGGTGGAAGAAAAACAGGAATATGGCGGTAAGTGGAACATTCTCATCCCCATGGATAAATCCTGGCCGATTTCTTACAAAGATCTGCGCTTCCAGCTGCAGCTTTCCAGCTCAAGGCATGTCGGCGTCTTTCCGGAACAGGCCACCCATTGGGATTGGATCCGGGAACGCATCGAAACAGGCAAAAAGCCTTTTCGCGTGCTCAATCTTTTTGGCTATACCGGCCTTGCCACGCTCGCCGCTGCTGCTGCCGGTGCGGAAGTGACCCATGTGGATGCCTCCAAGCACGCCATAACCTGGGCAAACCTGAACACAAAGCTCTCCAAACTGGAGAATAAGCCCATCCGTTGGATCGCGGAAGACGCGCTCAAGTTCGTCAAACGCGAAGGACGGCGCAACAGTTTTTATCAGGGCATTATTATGGATCCGCCCAAGTTCGGGCGCGGATCAAGCGGCGAGGTCTGGGATTTTTTCAAGCGCATGCCCGAGCTTGCCAGCGCCTGTCAAAGCATTTTGGCCAAAGACGCCAGTTTCATCGTCATGACCGCTTACGCAATCACAGCCTCAGCCTTAGTAACACACCAAGCTGTTGAGCAAATCGTTGGCAAAAAAGGGAATCTCGAATCCGGTGAACTAATTACCGTGGAAGAAAGCGCCAGCCGCGTGCTTTCACACGCCATTTACACACGCTGGTCAGCAAAATAAAGGCCTAGATCGGCATCCTTTTCTTAGTGTAGATTGTGATTGAAATTGCCCAATTTTAGGGAAATTTCAATCCGACCTTCGGCATTCATGTAGCCCCTCACTCTGGTACCCAGAGCGCAAGCAGTCCGACCTTCGGGCACTTTGTCCCGACCTACTAAACTATTTAAAGATAAGACCGTTTTATTCTTCGGTTTCTATCCTGGTGATCTCAACCCGCTCGACGCGGAAACCGTCCATCTCAACAACTTTGAAGTAAAAGCCATCCCACTCGAAGGACTGGCCAACCTTGGGGATACGCCCCATCTGGTTCATGACAAAACCGCTCAAGGTCTGATAACCGGCCTTGACCTCTTCAGGCAGCTCGTCCACTTCCAGACGCTCTTTCAGGACATCGACCGGCACCAGGCCGTCCATCAGGAGCGTACCGTCCGACTGCCGTTCAATATCGATTTCGGTATCGTCCTCATCCAGCGGGATATCGCCTGCAATCGCCTCCAGCACATCATAAAGCGTGACCATGCCCTCAACCCCGCCAAATTCGTCCATCACCATTGCCTGGTGAATGCCCGTATTCTGGAAAGTTTCAAAAGCCTTGACCGCTTTCATGTTGCCAGGGAAAAACATCGGTTCGCGGACATGCTCCATAATGTTGAATTGCTCGTCATACAAATTGACACCCAGCAGGTCTTTTGCCGAAATGATCCCAACTGTACGGTCCAAATCGCCTTCTGCTACTGGCAGCCGCGAATAAGGGCTGGCCAGCATCTCCTCCACCATGACCGTCATGCCATCCGTCAGGTCAAGCCAGTCCAGCTCGGTATGCGGCGTCATGATGGCATCCACCCGCCGCTCACTGAAGCGGAACACGCCATCCACCAGGATCTCTTCCGCCTCATCGAACACGCCGGTCTGGCGGCCTTCCTGGATAAAGCCTTTTAATTCTTCTTCTGTGATAAAGGGTTCCTGACTAATGTCAATATTGAAAACCTTGATGCCAAGGTTTGTGGATGCGCTCAGCAACTTGATCAAGGGACGCAATATCCTGGTCATGGTGTTGATAAGGGGGGACATGCTCGTGACCACGTCTTCCGGCTTGCTGACCGCGATGCGTTTGGGGATCAATTCGCCTAATACGATTGAAAAATAAGTGATCGCGACAACAACGATGACCAGCGCGACCGTATCCGCGAAAGGAGCCAGAAAGCTGATCTTCTTTAGCGCCATTGCAAGCGGGTCCGAAAGCATGGCGCCGCCGATACCGCCCGCCAGCGTATCGATCATGGTGATCATGATCTGCACAGCAGAGAGATATTCCTGGTTGGGATCCTTCAAAAGCTGCAAGGCGACCTCCGCGCCTTTTCGCCCTTCTTCCGCGCGCTGCTGCAGTCGCGTGCGGCGGGAGGAGACCATGGCGATCTCATACATGGCGAAAAACGCGTTTAGCAGGAATAAGACAAAGATCAGAATGATGTTGGCATAAACAGTCATATTATAAGAAAACCTTCATAAAGAACGAATGTCATGATATTGTATCAAAGCTTTTCAGGGTTTTATCAAAATATGGCATCCGTAACCGGGGAGACGTTAAAACGCTGTAAAAAAACAAGTATTATCCCTGTCTTTAGTACGTTACCAGTCTGTCAGGCAAAAAGTCGGTTCTGTTGTGATAAGCCAGGCTCACGCGCCTGTTGGTAAAGTCAAACCGACTTACGGAACAATTGCAAATGGAATACCAGAGTGGGACTTTACGTCCGTCCGGCTCATCAAGCGCGATGCCAAAGATCGCCCGCATCATGTAGTTATAGAAGCCGCCGTGAGTAACGATCGCGACCCGATCATCCGTTCCAAGATGGCGCTCCTTGAGCCAGGCGATCACATCCTGCGCGCGTTCCAGCGGCGCATCCACATCCTCACGCCCGCCTTGCCACCAGCCCTGTTCGGGGATCGGTTCTTCAAACCTGAGTAAAGGAAAAACTTCCTGATAAAAGTCTGGCGTACCGCCATGCTCAATGCTGATCTTTGTTTCGCCATTCACCAGTTGCTCAAGGTAAACCCCACCCACTTCATGCACCGCGGGAAGCGCAACCAACGGAAGCCCAACATGGCTGGAAATGATCGAACCCGTATGCACAGCCCGGACCATCAGGCTGCAATACAGATGCGTCAACCCAAAACCATATCGATTTTGGGTGTCCATGGTCACATCAGCAGGCCAGTCAAGTTTTTGCGCCAGGAACTGGCCAACATATTTCGCCTGTTCCACGCCAATTTCAGTCAGACTGGGGTCAGACTCCCGATTATAATCAGAATAGCCCTCATCCTGCCAACGGGCATTATTGACCGATTGTCCGTGTCGGATAAAGTAGATCTGCATAGCTCCTCCAGAATAAGGATTATACACAATGCTGAATAAGCAACACGAAAATTTTCAACTTTTGATCAGGATCGCATTGTAAGAATGCTCTCGATGGCTTTTATCAGTGTTATAATCACCATTCGAATTTTTATAGGAAAACTACTACAAAATGTTAGACAAACTTGAATCCATCCTCGAACACTTTGCTTCCCTCGATCAACGCCTTGCTGAAGTTGGTCAGGACTATCAGCTCGCCGCGGAACTTTCCAAAGAACGCTCTGACCTCGAGCCCCTGGTCAACCTGGCTAAAGAATACAAAGAAAATTTCACCAAAGCCGATGAAACCCGCGAATTAATTGAAATTTCCGAAGGTGAAATGCTTGAACTGGCAAAAATGGAGCTGGATGAGCTCCTCAGTCGACGTGAAGAGCTGGAAGCGGAACTGAAATCCATGCTGATCCCCAAGGATCCCCGCGACAAACGCAATGTCATCGTCGAGATTCGGGCTGGAACCGGCGGCGATGAGGCGGGATTGTTTGTTGCCGACCTCCTGCGCATGTACCTGAAATATTCCGACATTCACAACTACAAGACCGAGATCATTTCGTCCAACGAGACCGGCATCGGCGGCTACAAAGAAGTGACCTTCGCGGTCAAAGGCAACGGCGCCTATTCGCGCTTCAAGTTTGAATCCGGAGTTCACCGTGTTCAACGCGTGCCCGAGACTGAATCGCAGGGTCGCATCCACACCTCGACCGTCACGGTCGCGGTCCTGGCAGAAGTGGATGACATCGAGATCGACATCCCCGAATCAGATATCGAGATCGACGTCTTCAAATCAGCCGGCGCCGGTGGTCAAAACGTCCAGAAGAACATGACAGCGGTTCGCATCCATCACAAACCGACTGGCATTATCGTTGCCTGTCAGGATGAGCGTTCCCAGCTGCAAAACCGCGTCCGGGCAATGAGCGTTCTCAAAGCCCGCCTGTACGAGATGGAGGAAGAAAAACGCCAAAACGAGCTTGATGCCGCCCGACGGTCGCAGATCGGTACCGGAGAGCGTTCGGAGAAGATCCGCACCTACAATTACCCGCAGTCGCGTGTGACCGACCATCGCATCAACGTTTCATCCTTCAATATCGCTGGCGTGATGGACGGTTACGAGCTTGACACCTTTATCGAAGAGCTTCAACACGCCGAGGAAGCCGAACGTTTGGCAAATTTCGAGAGTAATGGATAGATCACATCCTGCTGACCCCAGTATTGGTGGTCAGTTGAGGGCATATGACCTGCCTCACCAGATCACGCTCGTTCTGCTGACGCAGGTGCTTGGGAAACCGAAAAGCTGGATCCTGGCGCATCCCGAATTCCAGCTTTCAACAGACCAAAAAGCTGCATTAGACAGCCTTATCGCGCGTCTAGGATCCGGAGAGCCTTTGCCCTATCTGACTGGCAAACAGGAGTTCTTTGGGCTCGAATTCAAGGTTACTCCTGCAGCGCTCATCCCACGGCCAGAAACCGAATTGCTGGTGGAAGAAGCACTGAAGTGGCTCAAAGCCCATGGTGAGGCTCGCTTCGGGATGGATATCGGCACGGGTTCCGGCTGCATCGCCATCAGCCTGCTTGTCAAATGCCCGGATATGCGCATGACCGCCACCGATATTTCGAAAGACGCGCTTCAGATCGCCCGGGAAAATGCCTGCCAGCACAAGGTTGTGGATCGGATTACTTTTATCGAATGCGACCTGATCCCTCCTGATTCACAGAAAGTTGATCTGCTTTGCGCCAACTTGCCTTACATCCCCACCAAAAAATTAGCCGAAGTCAACAGCCTGCCTTGGGAACCCAGCCTGGCACTGGATGGCGGCGCGGACGGGCTCAGGCTTTTTCGCCAGCTTTTCGACAAAATCAAGCAATTCGAGCTTGATCCATCCCTGATCTTGCTTGAAATTGAAGAAACGCTCAGCCATGCAACCTTCGTTCTATGCCAAAAAGCTTTTCCAAAGGGTAAAATTGACCTGCTTCAGGATCTGTCCGGTCGGGATCGCCTGATCCGGATTGAGAACAACAAATGAAAGTATACGAAACAGAAATTCTTTCGCTTCAGGATCCAGCTTCGCTAGATAAAGCAGTCCGGCTGATCCAGGCAGGTGAGTTGGTCGCTTTTCCAACCGATACAGTCTATGGGCTGGCCTGCAGCCCTTTCAAGCCCAGCAGTCTCGAGCAAATTTACCAGGTCAAACAGCGACCGGAAGAAAAGGCTATTCCGGTCTTGGTGGCCAACCTCGAACAAGTCAGGCAGGTTGTGGCTAACATTCCTCCTCAGGTGGAAGGCATCATGGCGGAATTTTGGCCCGGCGCGCTGACCTTGGTTTTGCCCCGTCAATTCACTTTGCCCACCCAACTGACGCCCTACCCAGGCCTGGCGGTGCGCATGCCCCGGCATGAGTTGGCACTGCAGATACTCGAAAAAACAGGCCCGCTGGCTGTCACCAGCGCCAATCTTTCAGCCCATGCTGAGACACTTTCAGCACAGGATGTTTATAATCAACTTAAGGGGCGCATTCCCCTGATCTTAGACGATGGCACCCACCCCGGCGGCAAAGCTTCAACCGTTGTCGACTGTATGGGCTCTGAGCCAGTGCTGCTGCGGCAAGGTCCGATTCCGTTTGAGGAAATTTTGAAGAAATGGAAAGCTTATGGAAAAGATATCTAATGCTTCGATTGAATTCGCATTTGACCCCAGATCGCGTACTTTCTCCATTCAAAGCCATATATTTCCACACGCTTGTTTAACCAAAGCAAAGTTCGCGTTCGATTTTCTCGAAAATGAAGCCTCTGTTTTCAGATTCGAAGAGGATAGCCTGCGAATTAAGGAAAAAAGTGAAACACCTTACGGCCTCTGCACGCTATTGACTGCCAGTTACCTGAATCAAAAACGTAAGCTACACGCAACCGTTGAGTTTACCCTCCCCGAAGAACTTCCCTTTCTTTTTCAACGGGTTCAACTCGAAAATCGAGGTAAAAAGACGGTTCACCCCTCACGTTTTGGGCTGGCAAAGGTTGAGAAAGGAAAGCTCAGTTTATCAGAACACCGAACGGAGCAAACCGCTTTCTTCAGCAACGGCTGGCAAAGTTGGTCGCCAACTGGTGTCTGGCGATACGGGCAAAAGCAAACCCGCAGCCGCCTGACCGGCCTCGCCACGCCCATGCTCTATAACGACGGAACGCCCGTCACCAAAAAACCATCCCATTTTTCATCGGATATGTTTGCCGCTCTCCTTGATCATTCCTCAAAGACTGGTCTGCTGGTGGGCTTCCTTTCCCAAAAAGAGCAATTTGGCTCAATGGAAACCATTCTCCATCCCCAACCCGAGCTGAAGGTCTGGGCGAATTGTGACCAAATTGACCTCCTCCCTGGAGCAAGCCTTGAAAGCGATTGGCTTGCCTGGCAGTTCTTTGACATGACCGCGCCTCAGCCCTTTGAGGCTTATCTCCAATTGGTCGCGCGTGAAAATCAGGTCAGGCCCCGGTTGCAAACACCGGTTGGCTGGTGTTCCTGGTATTACTATTTCCAGAATATCACTCCCCAGGTGCTGCAAAACAACCTGGAAAGCCTCCACGCGCTCAAAGAAACGCTCCCGCTCGATTTTTTCCAGATCGATGACGGATACCAACAGGACGTTGGCAGCTGGCTAAAGTTTGACCCGGAATTTCCGGATGGGGTTGCACCCCTGGCAAAAGAGATCCTCCAAAAAGGGTTCACCCCCGGCATCTGGCTGGCCCCTTTTATTCTCGAACACAAATCTGGGCTGAAGAAAAACCATCCCGACTGGCTTTTGCGCAAAGCCAACGGCAAACCTGTCAACAGTGGTTTCGTCTGGAACTGGCTCGGCAGCGCGCTCGACCTCACCCATCCCCAGGTGCAGGACTACGTGCGCACAGTGATCCGAACTATGGTTAATGAATGGGGGTTCCCCTATCTCAAGCTCGATTTTCTCTACGCGGCCGCCCTGCCAGGCAGACATCACGATCCGACGCTTACGCGCGCCCAGATCCTGCGGCGAGGTCTGGAGCTTATTCGCGAAGAAGCGGGCCAGGAGTGCACGCTTTTGGGCTGCGGCGTACCGCTTGGGCCCGGTATCGGCATTTTTGATATGATGCGCATCAGCGCCGACGTCGCGCCAACCTGGGAGCCTGGATTTGGCAGCCTGAAAGCCATTTTCCGCAACGAACCGAACATGCCCTCCACCCGCAACGCGATTTTGAACATCCTCACCAGGGCAAACCTTGACCCCCACCTTTGGGTCAACGATCCTGACTGCCTGTTGGTGCGCGATGATTCCAAACTAACCCTTGCGGAAGTTCAATCCCTGGCAACTGTGATCAGCATGACTGGCGGCGCTTTTTTGGTCTCAGATGACATGACCACGCTCAAGTCTGAGCGGCTCAAAATGGCAGCCAGCCTTCTGCCTGTCTTGCCTCCCGGACCTGAAGTGCCAGACCTTTTTGAAGAGAATATGCCTTCAATTCTGCATCACAAACTGAAAAACGCATTGGGCAAATGGCATCTGATCGCGCTTTTCAACTGGAAAGACGCGCCCTGCGCGCTGGAGTTCATCCCCAGCAAGTTCGGGCTGAAAAAAGGCAAGTACATCATGCGCGAATTTTGGACCGGAGAGTCGGCGGTGGTATCCGGTCGGCATATATTTAAGGACGTCCCCGCTCACGGCGTCCGTCTGATCGCCTTACGCACATATTCATCCCCCGCCTATTTGGGCAGCGACCTGCACCTCTCCCAGGGAGTCGAGCTGAGCAAATGGAAAGAGAACGACGAAGGATTAAAACTTGATCTGGATCTTGAAAGGCGCAAAGCCCAGGGCAATATTTACCTTTACAGCAGAAAAGCGATCCTGTCGGTGAACCTGAATAGCAGCGCGGTTGAATTTGCTAATATTGAACCAGACATTTACCAAATCCCGGTAACCGTCTCACCAACCGCCAGGCTTGAGATTCGTTTGCAATTTTAGTCGCATCTCGGTAGGTCGAAATTGACAGCGCACACGTCAGCGTGTGCGCTGTCAATCCGACGTTCAACGGTTGTGTTTAATCTCGCCCTTGTACAAGATCTATTAGTGTTCAAACGTGGTCTCCTGACCATGCTGAACTAATACTAATAAATTTGATTGTACGGAAACATCGTATCAAAAATGGCGGGTTTTAATCCGCCATTTTTATCTCGACTTTGTAATCAACGTCGGATTGAGAGATGGGCGTTGAAACGCCCATCTCTCAATCCCGACCTCTACATTTTCCAGCTTATTTCAAACTCTCCTCATCCACGATCAGGGATTCTTCCGTTTTCAGCGCCTCAACCTTGCGTGCCTGGCGTTTGGCAGCAGACTTCTTTATCGCGCGGATCAGGAAATACAATCCAACTCCCAGCGGGATCAGGAAGGGCAGGCACTGGATGCCGAAGCGGATCAGGAAATCAACCAGACCCTGGAACATTCTGATCAAATTCTTAATGGCATCTTTCGCCACACCTTCAGGCTTCCAGCCGCCGATCTCGATCGGCTGCAGCGAGGCTTCAGCCACAAAATTCACCGAAATTGAGGAAAGCGCGGAACTTTCCTGGAGGAACTTAATGTGACCCTCCAGCACTTCGATCTCGCTGCGGATATTGGTCAACTCACGGAAAACGGACATGGTCGCTTCCAGATCGTCGGTGTTTTCCATCAATTTCACCAGTTGCTCTTCAGCAGCTTTCAGGTTGCGCAGCCTTGAAGAGGAATCCACGAAATCAGAAGTGACATCCTGACCGGACAAACTTTCAGAGAGCACGCCGTTCTTGCCGTCAGCAGACAATTCGCGGATCTTTTGCATGGCTTCTTCCAGTTTGGCGGCTGGCACACGGATGGTAATTGAGGTACGTGTGTAGGTGACATTATTGTAAGTAGTGTCCGAATAACGGTTGCTGCTGACCACATAGCCGCCCATACTTTTGGCAAGCGCGGTGGTCGCGTTCATGGCTTCAACAGTATCCGCGACCGAAACCTCCAGGCTGGCCGTCTGGATGACCATTCGCTCCTGGCCACCACCTTCTTCTGTTTCAGCCGAAACTGCTGCGGGCTTTTCCTGTGAATATATATCATTTGCGGCACTGTCGTAGCCCCAGTCCATATCCGCGGCTTGCATTTCAATGCTCATTGGACTTTCGGTTTTGGCAGCGGCACAAGCCGATACTAACAGGACCATAATCAAACTAAGGACAAGCAATTTTTTCTTCATTTTTCTCCATTCTCTAAAGGCGAACTTCACCTATAAGACGCTGGGAACGCCAGAATTGTTCCCTGATAAATCTACTCCAATAAGAAATGGGGGTTTTAGCTGCCGGTCCAAAGCCGTGTGGCCTGACGGGCCGGGATGCCCAAAGCCATGATGCGGTCCTGAACCGGTTCGATATCATAGGGGACGCGATAAAAACCCCAGGTGTTTTCCTCATCGTCGTAAATCACGTAAGAGGCTCTCGGGTCATAATTCCTTGGCTGCCCGACCGAGCCCGGATTGAGGATGAACTTCCCCTTAGCCAGCCATCTGTCGCCGTGTTCCGGCAGCAGGGTTGTCACAGCGCCATCTTCCTCCTGAACAAAGATCAGCGGAATGTGAGAATGCCCGACCAAACAGGCTGGGGTGTCAAACTCCACGAAATTTGCGGCCGCGCTGTATGGCGTGAGGATGTATTCCCAGATCGGATTGCGCGGGCTGCCATGAGCCAGTGTGACCTGATCGAGCTCAATTTTAAAATGCAGCGTTTCCAGATAGTCTCTGGTTTCAAAGCTAACCAGATCGCGCTGTATCAACACCGCGTCGGCAGCCTCCTGATTAAAACGCTCGACCGAAATATAGTCCATCAAAGCCGCGTCATGGTTGCCCATCAGCGCGGTCAAATTCGGCAGTGTTTGCAGGAAGGCCACACACTCATTCGGGTCGGGCCCATAACCAAGGATGTCCCCCAAAAACCAAACCCGGTCAACCGTGCCGGCCGAAGCCAGCACGGCTTGAAAGGCGTTTAAATTCGCATGAACGTCCGAAATGACCAGCGTTCGCATTAAGGTATGCTGAAGCTGATGCTCCAGTCTCCATCCTCAATTTCGAGCGGTGAACTTTGCCCCACGATCACGATCCAGGTATTGCCGGGTTTGAACGGGAAAACCTTGCCTTCCGCGTCGAAGAATTGGATCGGTTTGTTGTTCGCAGGCGTCTTCCACCAAAGCTCATAAGCCTGACCATCACGGAAAACGATGGCTTTTCTCCCATCCGTGTTGCCGATCAGGTCGATCGTGTGCAGGGTGGCGTCATGTTCCGTGTAATTGGTTTCCAAAAAGACCACGTTCGAAAACGCCAGCGCCTGGCCTGTATTTTGATCGATCAGAGGCTGGAAGACATTGCCGGTCGATTCGCCCATGACCCACTGGATATACTTTCCGCTTTCGCTGTCGTAGACCCATTGGCTGTAATCGGCATAAGACCAATGGACCCAGGCGCTGTCAGCTTTCTGACCGCCAGAGGGAGCGTCTTCCGTAAATGCCATGCCATAAAGCTGGGGATCATCCAAATAGACATTGTTCTGTCTGAAATACTCTGATAGTGCTGCAGAGTTGCCAAAAACAGAGTAAACCACATTTCGGCCGTCATCGCAGACGCCCGGGCAGAGGTATTTATCTGTAAAATATCGCTCGGGGATGTAGTTTTCCAGGTAGGGCAAAACCTGTTCCTGATTACCGCCGGTGGAGCCAACCACCGCCTCATACAGGCTGCCGAGTTGCCCGTCAACGCGGCGAATTGAGCGTACTGGCCCAACCCTGTCAACATCCTGTCCATAGAACAAGGCCGCGAAGCGGTTGGCGCCCCAACCAATGAAGTACTCGAACACCATATCAGCTGACGACAAACCCCAATGGGGTTGGGAATCGATCTGATGATTTGAAACCTTGATGATCACGGGGCGGCGTTTGAGCAGATCCGGGTTTTCAACTTTTAGACCGGTCAGCGGATTGACACCCTCCGGGTAACTTGCCGGCCCGATCTGGGCCGCCCCAGTCGGCGTTTCCGTGGCTGCTGGCGTCGGCGTTTGCGTCTCTTCCACTTTGGTAGCTGTTTTTGTGGGAGCCGCAGGGGTCTGTGTCATCTCGTTGTAATATGCAGTTACAGTCCCCGCAATAGCCGTCATTTGTGCAGAAGTAAGTTCATCCTTCGTAATCGTTTGGCATGCTGAGATCAGCACGGCTAAACAAAACAAAACAATTAAGATATTTCTTGTTCTCATCGCACCTTCCTTGGTTGAGCTAATTTTACCTCATTCAGAAAAGTCCATTATTCCGCTGTTAACAAGTCCATTCGGCTCACACCGGCATCAAATGGCTTTGCCAAAGGGTGATGCACGACCATCGCGGCCGTCGATTGTTCCGGGATCAACTGGTAGGCCGAGGTCAGGCTCATCCCGAGTTCACGCTCCGCTGGCAGCAGCTGGAACACTTTTACATGCTCGTTCAGCCAGGGCAGGGACGGATAACCCCAGGAATAGCGCATGCCCTGATCCTCTCCGATCTTTAGTTCTTTGCGGATCAGGCGATGAACATATTCAGCCGTCGCTTCCGCCATTTGCACCGCCAGGCCGTGAAGGAAAAAGCCTTCGGCATACTGGTTCTGCTGATTCAGCTCATCAATTCGCATTGTGGCTTCTTTCCCAACAGTGACGATCTGGAGCGGCAAAACATCCATACGTTCACTGCCATTTGCCAGGAAATAATCGCTCACGCACAAGAATTCACCATCTTTTTGTCTTGGGAAGGTGAAGCGAAGGATTTCCTGATCATCATTGGCTTTCTGATGCCCATCCTGAAATACGATCAGCTCATTCCCTTCAGAGAGCACCGGGAAATAGCCATAGACAGCTTGCGGTCTGATCCAGCCTTCCCGCTTTGCTTCTTCCAGCATGCGCTCCCGGCGTTGATCAAACTCCACCCGCATCTCCTGCCACTCCTGCCCGCGCAGCTGCCGCGCGCCCCAGGAAAGACGGTAGAGCTCAGTCAGGCTGATCAGTTCTGCCACCTCATCAAAAGAAATGGTCTCAGGTTTGATAACGCCCCATTGAGGCGGATTTGGAATGAATTCTGCAGCAGGAACTGTCTTAAGTCGAGTTTCTCCAACAACGGTGATTGATTTTTCATCCACAGCTTGCCCAACTTCACTTTGCGCCCTGTTTTCATACATCGCTGCCCGTTTGGCTGGATCGACCAGTTGGTCCATCACCGTCAGGCCGTCAAAAGCGTCTTTGCAATAGAAGATTCCGGCTTTATAGGGTCCCATCTCCTTGCCTTCTTCAATTCTTTGCGCGAACTGGGGGTTGATCGCCGCGCCGCCGATCAAAAGCGGCAGCTCCGAACCTCGGCGTTGCAATTCGTAAGCCACCAAAGGCATTTGCTTGCTGGTTGAGACCAACAAAGCGCTCAGGCCGATCGCGTCCGCTTTTTCTTCATAAGCGGACCTGATAATTTCTTCCGCAGGCACCTGCTTGCCGAGGTCAACCACCTCGTAGCCGTTGTTTGAAAGGATGGTCTTGACCAAATTCTTGCCGATATCATGTACATCGCCGTAAACCGTCGCCAGAACCAGCTTGCCTTTGCTCAACCCTTCTGTTTTCTCAAGGTATTGTTCCAGATGCGTGACCGCTTGTTTCATCACCTCGGCAGACTGTAAAACGAAGGGCAAAATCAGCTCACCGGAGCCGAATTTATCGCCCACTTCTTTCATGGCGGGCAAAAGAACGCCGTTCAGCACCTCAACCGCGGCTTCCCCGACCGGCGCGTTCAACTCTTTAAGAAGAAGATCAATATCTTCTTCCAGTCCGTTCTTCTGCCGCAGGACGATCCTTTTGAACACTCGTTCCCGAACGTTTAGCCCGGCCAAAGGATCAGCCTTTACCTGTCCCTCCGCTTCACTACTGGTGTGGCTTTCAAACCAGTTCAGCAGCTTCTCGAGCGCGTCAGGAGCGCGGTTGAAGATCAGGTCTTCAGCCAGCTCCCGCTCTTCCGCTGAAATTTCGGCGTATGGTCGGATGTGGGCCGGGTTCACGATCGCCGTGTCCAGCCCTCTTTCCGTCGCGTGATAGAGAAAAACGCTGTTTATCAGCTTGCGGGCCACCTGGGAAAGTCCAAAGGACACGTTGCTGACACCCAAACAGGTATGCACACCCGGCAGTTCTCTTTTAATATCCTCGATGCCTCGCAGAGTCTCAATTGCCGAATCGCGCCAGACCTCCTCACCGGTCGCGAGCGTGAAGGTCAGCGGGTCAAAGATCAGGTCTTCCGGGCGCAGATGATATTCGTTGATGGCGATCTCGCTCATCCGCCGGGCAATTTCAAGCTTTCGCTCGGCTGTCCTTGCCATACCCTGCTCATCGATAGTCAGACACATCACCGCCGCGCTGTATTGCTTCGCCAGGCTAAAGACCTTTCCAGCTTTTTCCTCCCCTGATTCGAGATTGGTCGAGTTGATCAGACACCGCCCCGGAGCTGTCTGCAAAGCAGCTTTCGCCACCGCCACCTCGGTCGTATCAATAATTAAAGGCACCGGCACTTCCAGACTCAGGCGTTTGACGATCGTTTTCATCAGTTCCACTTCGTCGCTGCGTTCCGTCGTCGCGACGCTGATATCAAGCCCATGCGCGCCAAAATCAAGCTGATCCTGCGCCACCTGCATGATGGCGTCAAAATCTTCTGCCAGCAGCAATCGCTTGAAAGCCCTGGAGCCTTGCGCGTTCATGCGCTCGCCGATAATGAACGGCGCCGGGCTCTGTTTGATCTGCACCGCCTGAACCGGCGAGGCCAACATCGCCTGAGGCTCCGGCACAGGTTTTTTCCCTTTGACTTCTCTGACCTTTTTGACCAGTGCGGCGATGTGTTCCGGCCTGGTGCCGCAGCAGCCGCCCACAATTCGCACGCCCATGTTCTGGACATAATCGCCCAGTTCGCGCGAAAACTCGTCCGCTTTCATCGGATAAACCGCTTCACCTTCAATATTGAGCGGCAGTCCGGCATTGGGGATACAGGAAATCGGCAGCCGCGAGTGTGAGGTCAGATACTCGATCGACTCGCGCATATGCTCAGGCCCGGTCGAGCAGTTCAGCCCGATCACGTCCACTGCCATGCCCTCTAAGATCGCGCTGACCGCGCTCACATCCGTGCCAAGCAGCATTTTACCGTTGGTATCCAGCGTGACCTGTGCCTGGATTGGCAGTTGAACGCCCTCGTCCTCAAACGCACGATGAATGCCGTTAATGGCAGCTTTGACTTCTAAAATATCGTTCGAGGTCTCGATCAGCAGAAGATCGACCCCACCTCGGATCAACCCAACGGCTTGTTCCCGAAAAACGTCCGCGAGTTCATCAAAACTGATATCCGACATCTCTGGATCGTTAGTCGAAATGAGTTTGCCTGAGGGACCCATCGATCCAGCCACAAATCTTGGCTGGTCAGCAGTGAAATATTCATCAGCAGCCCGACGCGCCAGAGAGGCAGCAGCCTGGTTGAGTTCGATCACCCGATCCTGCAATCCGTAATCGACCAAAGTGATGCGGTTGGAACGAAAGCTATCCGTTTCGATCACGTCCGCGCCTGCTTCAAGAAAGGCACGATGCACAGCCATGACCGCTTCGGGCTTGCTCAAGACCAGGGCATCGTTGCAACCGACCCATTTCGGATCCCCAAAATCGGCATCGCTCAAATGCATCGTTTGCAGGGTCGTGCCCATCGCCCCGTCAAAGACCAATACTCTCTGATCGAGCGCCTGTAGATAAGCGTTTTTCTTTTGAATTTCCTCTTTCATGATCCCTCACGATTTAAAAAATGCCTCCACGAGGCATCAGTTTATGCTTGATTCCAGGCTTTGAGTTTATCATACTTTACAGGCAAATTTGCCTCTCGCATTAACAACCCCAAACTGTTCGGCTCTATTTCCAGGGCAAAACCGCACCATCCCTGGCGACAAAAATCAGCTCATCAACAATAAAGATACCCTTGGGGCATTCACCTTTCGCAAGTGCCAATTCTATTGCGCTGATCAGAGCCCCTTCATCCTGCAAATCAACTCCCGCAGGGACTTCGAGCTGGCAGCGCAGGTTGGTCGGCAGGCTTTCAGCATTTTCAAGCACAAAACCCACAACCTGATCAACCAGCGCCATTCTCGGTATATGAAAAGCGTCGAATTCCTCATCAAAAGGTGATCGCGCCATGACCGGCTTGTATTCATACCCGGCTTCAAAGACCGCCTCGAGCGCTTTCCCTTCAGGGTCAATATAAGAAAGAAGCGCCGTTACGCCGCTTTCATAACGCGGCCACTTCCCATAAGGTAAAGCGATCAGGTTATCCAGCTGAGCGATCAGATCGCCGCGCCCTGCTCTTTGCAGATAGCCGCGCAAATATTCATCATTCTTCTGCGCCTGCATTAGAATGTCCTTATCAGCCAGTTGCTCAAGGTCCGGATGCCGCCATAGGTGATTGTAAGGCATGACATTGTGCTCGATGCCCCAAACGATCGTCCTGGCGAAATCATCTTCCCAACCCTCACCCAGATACCACCAGTCCTCACGCCAAACATTGCCATAATATTTGTCCCCAAAATTGGCAAACATGGCGACCTGGAAGCCAAAATCCGGATTCTTTTGCGAAAAACCATATAACCAACCAACACCGCTATTATCCGATGGTGTCCCATCTTCATTTAAAGCCAGTTGGTTGGCAAAATAGGCGTCATCAATGCTCAGTATCAGGGGTTTTCTGCCTTCGGGCACCACAATTCTGCCGTCCAGATAATCCCGCACACTGATCAGGGAATAACCTGCGTCATAAAACCCTTGAATGATCGTTTTAAACTTGGTGAGCTGCATCAGCGTGCCGGTTTCCTGGTCGATCAGACGAGGCGTAAAGCGATGAAAGTTCAAAACAGGGATTTGTGGATTTTCCTGCCAAACCACCGCTTCGATGATCTGTGGTTCAGCGGTTGGGGTGGCTGCAATCGCCGTGGGGATATGGTCAGGTTCATCCGAAACGGTCTCATTTGTGGTGATGGTTTCAACACGTTCATCTGGAATGGATTCCGCTGTCTCGGTCACTTGAGTTTTTACCAATGTGCAGCCCACCAGAACAAGGAGAATGACCAAAATGGTGAATAAAACGCTTATCTTTTTCATGCCCAATCCCTGAAAAATTATACTATGCGCTTGAAAAGAGAACTTAATTAAAGCCAAATTGGTATTGAAATCAAGTATAATTTCATTATGCCAACAAACAATCCACAACCCCTGCGTTATTATCTCCCCGCCGTATTACTTTTGATCCTTATCGGTGGGGGCGGCCTCTTTTACGTCGTCACTTCAACATTACCGACCGTTGGCCCAAGGTGGTTGTTATACTTTTTCCTGCTTCTGCTGGTCAGCGGGATCTTCCTGCCCCTGACCTGGCTGCTCAATCGCCGTTTCCCTTCCAACCCGCCGGCCGGGCCAAACGTCATTGTTCGCCAGGCGATCTGGTTTGGCATTTTTGCAGCTCTGCTAACCTGGCTTCGCATCGGGCGAGTACTCACCCTACCGCTCGCCACCATCATGGGCACGGCGTTGTTTCTGATCGAGTTCTTGATCCGTATCTGGGAGCGTAGCCGCTGGAAACCCACCCAGCCGGGTTCATGATGAGCATTTATCGCCAGATTCCCTCTGTAGACAAGATCCTTTCTGACCAAAACCTCTCGCCTTTTCTCGAGGAGCATGGTCATGCCCTGCTTGTCGAGGCCGTCCGCGATGTGCTGCGGGAAGTCCGTAAAACCATTGAAATGGGCATAGACTCCCCAAATTACGACCAAATCCTCGACAAAATAAAAAACAAACTCATACAGGAAACGATCCCAAGTTTGAAACCGGTCATTAATGCCTCTGGCGTTATGCTGCACACCAATCTGGGACGCGCCCCACTTAGCAACGATGCAATCGCGGCAATTCATTCCGTGGCTTCAGCCTATTCCAATCTCGAATATGACCTCGAAAAAGGCGCCCGCGGAAAAAGGGACGTTCACGCGGCCGACTTGCTCTGCCAGCTGACCGGTGCCGAAGCGGCTCTGGTCGTCAATAACAACGCCGGCGCTGTTATGCTGATTTTGGCGGCTTTGGCGAATCGAAAAAAAGTCGCCATCAGCCGTTCGCAACTGGTTGAGATCGGCGGCGGTTTCCGCATTCCTGAAGTCATGCGGCTTTCAGGCGCCAAGCTGCATGAGATCGGCACCACCAACCGCACCCATCTTGAAGATTACCACTCAGCGATCGAGGAAGGCGCCAGTCTGGTCTTGCTTGCCCATCAATCCAACTTCAGGATCCTTGGTTTCACCAGCGCCCCCGATCTGGCTGAAATTACTCAGCTTGCCAGGGAAAATGAGATCCCGACGGTGTTTGATCTCGGCTCCGGCGCTTTGCTTGCCATGGAAGATTTCGGACTCGAACATGAACTGACCGTTCAGGAAGCGCTCCTGGCGGGCGTTGATGTCGTCTCATTTTCCGGCGATAAGCTCCTTGGCGGCCCTCAGGCAGGTTTGATCGTCGGCAAGGCAGAACTCATTGCCAAAATTCGCAAACACCCCTTCTACCGCGCCCTACGGGCCGATAAACTCTGTCTGGCAGCCCTGAACGCGACCCTGCTGGCATACCTGAAGGGGAAAGCCAGGCAGCAGATCCCCATCCTGGCGATGCTCAGCAAAACTTCGCAAGAGCTAAAAGCCAAAGCTGAAACATGGCAAAAACAACTTGGCGCTGGATCCGTCGTCCCCAGCCTATCGACCATCGGCGGAGGCAGCCTGCCGGAACAGGAAGTTGCCACCTGGTGCCTGGCGCTAAAGCCAAAGTCGCTCAGCAGATTTTCCAGGCGGCTCAGGCAATGCGACCCCGCCATTATCGCAAAAACTGAGAACAACCAACTCCTCTTTGACCCTCGCACTGTGCTGCCCGAACAAGAGGGAGTATTATTAGAACACCTAAACCAAGCCCTAAGTGAGGAATAACGATGAAAAACGATCTTGAACAACTTATGAAAGCCAATAATGCCGATGCGCTTTGGATCAGCGGCGCAGCCAGCCACAACCCAGGCATGGTCTATTTTACGGGGAATATTCACGTAAGCGCTGGCGACCTTTTTATAATTCCCGGGCGTAAGCCCGTTCTTTTTCACGGCATGATGGAACGCGAAGAAGCCGCCAAAACTGGCTACGACCTGATCTCTTATGCCAAATATCCCATTCAGGATTTCATGAAGCAAGCCAACGGCCAACTCCTGGAAGCCGCGGCGCTGCGCTATCGAAAGATGCTGGAAGATATTGGCCTGACCTCTGGTAAGGTTTTTCTGTATGGCACACGTGAATTTGGTCCTTTTTTCGCACTACTAACCCGCTTGCAGGAACTAATGCCGGAACTCGAATTCACCGGTGATTATAATGACGCCATCATACTCGAAGCCCGTGCCACCAAAGACCTTGCTGAGATCGAGGAGATCCGAAAAATGGGTCGCATCACCGTTAGCGTGGTCCAACGCGTGCAGGATTACCTGGCAAGCCATAAAGTTGAAAACGAAACCCTCATCAAGGAAGATGGAACAGTGCTCACGATCGGGGACGTCAAAAGTTTGATCAACCTCTGGCTTGCCGAGGCTGGCGCTGAAAATCCCGAAGCCACCATCTTTGCCATTGGTCGTGACGGCGGCATTCCTCACAGTACCGGCACGCCCGAAGACCCGATCCAGCTTGGCAAGGCGATCGTCTTTGATATTTTCCCCTGCCAGGGCGGCGGCGGATATTTCTACGATTTCACCCGCACCTGGTGCCTGGGCTATGCTCCCGAAGAGGTTCAACAGGCCTACGACCAGGTCAAACAGGTCTACCATCAGGTCGTTTCTGAACTCCAACTGGGTGAAAACCCCGCCAAATATCAGGATCGCACCTGTGAATTATTCGAAGAAATGGGTCATGCCACCATCCGCCAAAACTCGGCGATCGAAGAAGGCTATATCCATGGTCTCGGCCATGGGGTAGGTCTGGACGTGCATGAAAAGCCCTGGTTCGGGCGAAAAGAAGACCCCACCAATTGTTTGCGGATCGGTTCGGTCTTCACCATTGAGCCTGGACTTTACTACCCCAGCAAAGGTTATGGCATTCGCATTGAAGACAGTTGGTATGTGGCTGAAGACGGCAGTTTCCAAAAATTTGTTGACTTCCCGATGGTGCTGGTCGTCCCAATGAAAGGTGGCTAAAATGAAAAATGATTATCTACGAGTCCTTGGCATCGAAAGCTCCTGCGACGAGACCGCAGCCGCGATCGTGGAAGGCGGTCGGGTCATTCTTTGCAATGTCATCGCCAGTCAGGTCGACCTGCATGCCCAGTTTGGCGGCGTATATCCCGAACTGGCTTCCCGCGAACACGTGCGCGCGATCCATGCCGTCGTAGCCCAGGCTTTGCAGGACGCTCACCTGCAAATGAGCGATCTGGACGCCATTGCCGTCACCCGCGGCCCCGGTTTGGGCGGATCGTTGGTGGTGGGCGTCAACATGGCCAAAGCCCTCGCGCTTGCGGCTGATCTACCGATCGTGGGTGTGAACCATCTGGAAGGTCACATTTACTCCGCCTGGCTCTATTCGGTTGACAACCCACCCACACCGGAACCCAAGCTGCCGGTTGTGGCTTTGCTTGTTTCCGGTGGTCATACCGAATTAATTTTAATGAAAGACCATCTCCAGTATGAAACCCTTGGCAACACCCTCGATGATGCCGCTGGCGAGGCATTTGATAAGGTCGCGCGCCTGCTCGGGCTGGCTTATCCGGGCGGCCCGTCCATTCAACTGGCTGCCCAAACAGGCAATCCTCGGGCATTCAACTTCCCCAAGGCTCGCCTGGACGGAAAGTATGACTTTTCCTTCAGCGGTCTCAAAACCGCTGTGCTGCGCACCGTTGAAGAGATCAAAAAGACCGGCAAGGAATTGCCCGTGGCCGATATTGCCGCCAGCTTCCAGCAAGCCGTGGTTGAAACGCTATATGAAAAGACCATGGCAGCCGCGGAAGAACATAATGCCAACGAGATCATTGTGGCAGGCGGCGTCAGCGCCAACCGCGCCTTGCGGGAGGCCTACCGCTCCCAAACGAAATTCCGCGTTCACATTCCCCACATTAAGCTGTGTACCGATAACGCCGCCATGATCGCGGCTGCCGGATACCGCCATATTGTCGCGGGAGAAACCAACGCGCTTGATTTCGACGTCCAGGCGAACTGGCCACTTGTGACAAAAGCTTGATTTTCCTTGTGAATAATAATAGTATTTACTCAAGATGGATTTGACTGTCTGAGAACACTATTGAGCGACCAACTGGTTGAAGAGGAGAAAAAATGGACGTAAAGATCAAGTGGAATCAAGGAATGGAACTTAGCGGTGAGGCAGAAACCGGTCATACCGTCATCATGGATGCTTCCGAAGCTGGTGGAGGGCAGAACAAAGGCTTTCGACCGACCGCGTTGATCGCCCTCGGCGCCGCGGGTTGCTCGAGCATGGATGTTCTCTCGATCTTGCGCAAGAAAAAAGTAAATTTCAGCGCATATGAGTGCAAGGTGAACGTCGAAAGTTACCAGGAAGCCCACCCTCACGTATTCACCAAAATGCACCTCGAATACATCGTGACCGGAAAAGACATCAAGCGCGAAGATGTCGAGCGGGCGGTGGAGCTTTCGGAAACCAAATACTGCCAGGGCATCGCCATGATGAAAAAGACTGCCGAAGTCACCCATAGCATTACCATTATTGAGGAATAAACATCACCTGAATTCCATGTCTATCAGGATGTAGATTTTGGTTAATCAGGTAAATTGAGATCGGGGAGATTGAACATTGGATTCAATCCTCCCGATCCGAAGCTTCATTTTCCAAAACAACAACGATCGACCCATAAAGTAGATTTTAATGGTGGCCAGAAGCTCCCTGCAAAACGAGCCCAAAATAAGTTCCCAATTAACTGGTAAAATCGTTCTCAGAATGAAAGCCATAAAACGCATATTCTTTATCATCCTGATCCTTCTTTTGATCACATCCTGTGGCAAGCCCGCGGCAGGCCCGACGCCGGTGCCGACCGCCACGGATACCCCCGAATTACCGACCCCGACGCCCGAAGCGACTTTGCCCGAGCCGGTAACCCTGCAATTGCCACCCCCACCCGAGCACCCCACGCTCTACAAACTCGACCTTATTTTTGATTATTATTCACATTTTGCTTCGGTCACGCAGCAGATCATCTACACGAACAAATCCCAGCAGGCTCTTGACGAGCTCCTGCTTTTGGTGCCTCCCCGCAATTTTGAAAACAGCTACGATCAATATAGTCTCTCCGGGGATCGGGTCGAAAGCTTCCGGGAAGAGGGCATCTTCACCTGGGTCAAGCTCACTTCCCCTTTGCAGCCGCTCGAACTGACCCATATCAACCTGAGCTTCCGCCTCTATTTGCCAGAACACCAGGGCATCTACGGCTACACCAACCAACAGGCCAACCTCTCCGACTGGTATCCTTTCATCCCGCCTTTTGATGAAAAGGACGGCTGGCTGGCCTATCCGCGTGTGGTCGATCAGGACAATATTATTGTCGGCGAATCGATCGTCAACGAATTCTCCAATTTCGAGGTCAATCTGACCCTCACCAGCCACCCTGAACTGATCGAAGTTGCTGCCAGCGCTCCCGCTCAAGGCGCGGACGGCAAGTATTCTTACCGCCTCGAAAAAGCCCGTGGCTTTTCATTCTCGATTAGTGACAGCTATTTTGAACACGAAATCGTTCAGGACGGCGTCACGATCCGTTCTTACGTTTTCATGAACGAGATCGAGCAGGGCAAACAGGTCGTGGATATCGGCGCCCGGGCCATGAAACTATTTGGCGAGCTCTGGTACCCTTACCAACGCGAGCTGGTTTCCATCGTGGTTGGCGATTTTCTCCATAACATGGAAATGGACGGGCTCGTCATGATCAGTTATGGCATTTTTGACTTCTATAATGGCAACCCAGATACCGATCTCACCATCATGACCCCTCACGAACTTTCCCACATGTGGTTTTATGGCTCAATTGGCAATAATCACGCCCTTGAGCCCTGGTTAGATGAGGCGCTGGCGACTTATTCTGAATACCTCTATTATGAACGTCACCATCCTGATTTTCTCGACTGGTGGTGGCGGGTGCGCATCGCCAAACCAGCCCCGGTCGGTTATGTCGATTCTGATATCTGGATCGAGGGCGGATATACCCCCTATCGCGACGCTGTTTACCTGCAGGGAGTAAAATTCCTGCATGAAATTCGTCAAACCGTCGGTGAGGGCGCCTTCTTCGACGCGCTCAAGGATTATGCTTACACCAACACCTACCGCCTCGCCACCCGGACGGATTTTGAGGCAGCTTTCGCCCGCCATAGCAATGCTGACCTTACTCCTGTTTTTACAAGATACTTCCAAAAATAAGTTTTGCATCAAACCCGAAAGGCATCCAAACTTGACAGCCTCAAAATTGTTGATTATTATGCCAAAATGGAGTAACAATGACTGAACAAGATGAAAACAACCTAAACCATGCTGAAGATCCTGACCCAATTGAAGATATTCATTCCTTAGAAACCTCTTCAAAGACAACTCCTCCCGTCTATAAACAAAGTGGCATGATCGCCGCGATCGTCATGATCGTGCTGGCGCTGGTCTTGTTTTTGGTCTGGTTCATTCAGAGCAGGAAAACAGCCGCTGTTGAGCCAGAACCCAGCGAAGAAGTTCAAATTACACTTGGCAACCCGCAGGTGATCCACGATTTTGAAGAATCACCAACGCTGGCGCCGATGCAAACCGACGAAGCTGTGCTTGCCACCCCGACGGCTACGCCTGAACCAAGAAGTGAAGTGATCACCCACGTGATCCAGGAAGGTGAGACCGTCTCTTCGATCGCCTCCCTCTATGGCCTTTGGCCCGAGACCATCCTCTGGGCCAATCGTTATGAGCTTGAGGACGACATCCGCAACTACATCCCAGGCATGACAATTTATATTCTGCCAGTCGATGGTACCTATCATGTCTGGTCAGCCGGAGAAGGGCTGGGAGCCGTCTCCAAATATTATGGCGTGATGCCGGAAGATATCATCAACTTCCCTGGGAACAAGCTCGACGCGGCCACAATAGGCTCGTACGCGGCGCCAAACATCAAGCCAGGCACACGCCTGGTGGTCCCCGGCGGCACGATGCCGAATTATTTTGCCAGCGACACTTTGCTCTATTATGCAGCGCTTGAAAAAATAAACAGCCTGCCCCTTGGCACAGCGGAAAGCTATCCCGCTCCCCGCAGCGAGATCATTGCCTATGAGGTGGTTGAAAAAGATACTATTTTCACCGTTGCTGAGAAATTCGATCTGGAACCGCAAACCATACTTTGGACCAACCGATATCTCATTGGTGATACGCCCGATGGCATTTATCCCGGTCAAAAACTGATCATTTTGCCTGAAGACGGTGTTTATCACGCCTGGCTCTACGGCGAAGGGCTCAATTCTGTTTCACGGATCTATGGTGTGACCCCGGAAGACATCCTCAATGAGCCGCTCAATAAAGTGGATGTCAGCAAAATTGGAGAATACAGCCTGCCAAAGATCAAGACCGGTACTTTCTTATACGTTCCTGGCGGCAAAGGCTCCATCCCCACCTGGGTTGGCGCTATCACTGATCCCAGTGATCCAGCCGGGAAACACCCCAACGTGTCCTATCTGGGCGCTTTTGCCTGCAATACCACGGCCTGGGCTGTCGGAAGCGGCGCTTTCCAGCTGCCAAACTTAACGCCCGAGATCAGTGGTTACGAGTTCAACCCGCCGGTGCATAACGGGCTCGATTATGCCGGTAGAACGGGAGACAGTATCTTTGCTACCGATACAGGTGTTGTCATCTACGCTGGCTGGTCTGACCGCGGCTATGGGAATACCATCGTGATCGACCACGGCAACGGCTATCTGTCGCTGTATGCCCACCTGATGGACGGTGGAATTAATGTCGGCTGCGGTAATATCGTCTCCGGCGGTCAAACCATCGGATTCATGGGCTCAACCGGCATGTCGACCGGTTCACATCTCCATTTTGAACTGCGCTACAACGGCTCCCCTGTCAACCCACACGGTTTTGGCTTGTAAGACAAACCGGATAGCGTCTGACAATTTGCGTTAACCAAATAAAAGCAAACAAAGCGGTCGTAAAAATCGACCGCTTTGTTGATATAACACCTAACCTCATCCTGGAAAAGGGTTTCAGGGGCTAAAGGCCTTAAGCCTTCTCCGGCCGGAGAAGGGGGACCACGAAGTGGTGGATGAGGTGGTACCATGTAGCTGGGTCTCGCAAGGGGCAGGCACAGTAGCCCGCCCGCGTTTTAGCCTTCTCACTTGCGTCCCGAGCTCAGCCTGCCCTGTGTGCATTACACAGGGTTCTCGAGATAAGGGGCTAACATCTGCAGACAGACCCGTTCGATATTAAGAACTCCTGGTCAAAACCACAGGTTCACCCCACCTGAGTTTCTCATATTAGTGCCCTGATTTATTCCGTTTCCTTCGATGGAAAACCCGTTTTTCACAAACGAGAGAGGCTCAGGAAACATCAAATGTAACATCAGAACCTTGTTATGAAGGCGGAGGCATTGATATGCATAGGCAGCGGACGGGGCTGATACCCTGCTACGCGGGCACAGGCCCCCGTCCGTACAGTTTGGTGACCTATAAATGGCTTGGTCAAAGTAGGAATTTGATGTTGTCAAATACCAAATGTACGGATGGGGCTTGCCCCCATCCGCGAGTAAGCCGATCAGAGCCTTGTAACAAAGATGTAAACATTTGAAATTCATATGCAGCTAACAGGGACGTACCAGAGTTTTTCCGTTTTAGTGCCCTGAATCTATTTCTTTTCCTCAATGAAAACCGAGTTTTTTGCAAAAGTGAAAAACTCAGGTTCGATATTGAGGATTCCTGGTCAAAACCACAGGTTCACGGCATTGCTGGTAAAATCCAACCATGAAAACAAGGTTGATCTACCTCATTCTGATAGTATCTCTCCTGTTCACTTCCTGCGGCAAGCAAAGCCAGGCAACGAGTACCCCAACATTGCCTCCCCCGCAAAGCCAGGTCATGAATACAACAGAGGAAACGCTGCCCGAGCCAACCAGCACCCCAACGCCTGAACCAACCCAAGAAAATTATTCACAATACCACTTCGACGTTGTTTTCGACTACGCGCAACACACCTTGCAGGTCAGCCAACAAATTGTCTTTCTCAACAAGTCTGATTTCCCATTAAGTGAAATCCTGCTGCTGATCCCACCCAGATCCTTCCCTGGGGTCTACACACAAACCAGCCTTCAGGGGGATCTGATCGCCGCAAGCTCAGAAGATGGCATCAAAACCATCATCACGCTCTCCCAACCCCTGGCAGCACAGCAAAGCCTGACCATTAACCTAAGCTACAGCCTGAACCTGCCCAAGCGCGAGGGAACGCTCGGTTTTACCGACCGCCAGACCAATCTGAGCAACTGGTACCCATACATCCCGCCGCGCGATCAAAGCGGAAACTGGCTGGCCCACGAGCCCTTCATCGACGCCAGCAACATGGTCGTCGGCGAATACATCGTCAACGAGATCGCGGATTTCACCGTTAACTTCCAGTTGATCGGGAACACGCCCAATCTCCAGATCGCGACCGGGGCCAGACCGATCCCCATGGAAAACGGCACCCGCTATGAGCTGCCCAAAGCGCGCGCGATCGCCTTCTCAATTTCAAACCAGTACCATCTTGAGGAAATTCAGCATAATAATTATTTAATTCAGGCTTACGTCTTCTCCAACCAGAAACAAAATGCCAGCGCCATCACCCGGATCGCCACGCAAGCCATGGATCTCTTTTCAGAGCTTTTTGGTGAATACCCACGCGAGCGTGTTGTGATCGTTTCGGCAGATTTTCTTCACAACATGGAAATGGACGGCATGGTCCTGCTCTCCAACAAGATCATCGACTTTTACGACGGCACGCCGCTCAACAACCTCACCATCCTGATCCCCCATGAGCTTTCGCACCAGTGGTTCTACAGCCTGGTCGGCAACGATCAGGCGCTCGAGCCCTGGCTCGATGAATCCATCGCCACCTACAGCGAATCGCTTTTTTACGAGCGCTACCACCCCGAATACCTCCAGTGGTGGTGGGATAATCGCGTCTTCGCGCACGAACACAACGGCTACGTCAACAACAGTATTTACGAAGCCGGCAGCTACGAAAACTACCGCGCCTCGGTCTACCTCAACGGCGCGATCTTCATGCAGGATTTATCGGAAAACCTTGGCAAAGAGAACTTTTTATCCGCCCTAAGACATTACGTTGAAAACAATCAATATGGCGTTGCGACACAGAAAGAGTTCTTTGATGCGCTTTTTCAGGCCAATCCAATTGACCTAAACCATCTTCTTTTGAAGTATTTCAGGCAATAAAGGCTAATGCTGGGCTGGGATCATGCTCTGCGAATCTGACAAAACGCTGGCGCGCACAACCTGATTGCCCTTGACCAACGTGCCCTGGTAGGCAATTTCCCCATCGACCGGCACCCAACCATTCATCACAAATGGCAGAACGCTCGATGCCGCCGGGATCCATTGGCCGTTATATTTACGTGCGATATGCAGGTGCGTACCGGTTGCCTTGCCGCCTTCACAGGAGGGGTGGCCAATGATATCGCCTTTCCTGACCACATCGCCGGGTTTTACCCGCCCTTCTTCAGCCACATGCAGGTAAAGGAGCACCCATCCGGTGCGTTCGTCGCCATCGCCGTCCAGATCGAGCATGACCGTACCCGGATCAGTGCGGGCAACCACGCCATCCGCAATCGCGACCGCGAATTGTTCCGTTTCAAAACAGCCCTGGGTCTTGCTCGGAGGGGCAAAATCGACCGCCGCCCAGGGTTTGCGTGTGCCCCAGCCAGTATGCGGGCCTCCGGTATAAGCCCAGACGGTTCCCGCGGTGAATGGCAAAATAAAATCGGGCTGGTTCAGGCTGCCGGGCAAAACCGTCAGATTCCTGCGCCAGGGATCGCCAAAAAGCTCCTGATAGGTTTTGGCATAACCCTCGGGCCCGATCGCGTGCGCGTATTCGTCCTGACCCATCAGGAGTGAAAAATAGACCTGCAAAGCCACAGTGGCTGAGTTCTGCCAGGGGTCGATATTCTCAATTCTGCCGTCGCGATGCTCAATGCTGGTCAATTCGCCGTTGAAATATCGGTAAAACCCATCATTTAGTAGATCAGAAGCATAAGAAATCTGCAGATGCACGCCGCGGTGATAGTTGTCAAAACCTAAAAAAGCATCTTCCAGCGAGCTGTTGCGCTGCGGATTGGTCAGCGCTCCCGTCTGAAACTCGATCAAAGCCAGCAGCATTTTCGGGTTCAGGCTGTAATTCTCGGCATAATACCTGATCACCCCAGCAGCGTCACGATTCTTTTCCTGAATGCTTGCCTGATAGGTCTTGAACCACCCCGGCGTCGAATCCAAAAAAGCCTGCAGGTCAAAATCCAACAGATCCGGCCCATAAACAAAAGCAGCATCCGGGATGATCTGAAAATCCGTTCCCCAAAGCGGTTTGTAGTAGATCGGCATCTTCATCGGGAACCCGGGCGGCAAGGTGGTGACGTCTTCAGGGATTTCAGGGTTTGCCCACAAGATTTCCTGCGGAGAAGCGCCAAAACGAACCGATAGCAGATCAAGACTGTCACCACTTTGAGCAACATAGTCGACCAAAGTGCCAGGCGCATAGACAGGTCGGTTGGAAAGCGGCGTTTCCGTCGCTTCCGGGGTTGGGCTGGGTTCAGGCGATCCTGACACAATATAGCCAGCTTTGGGCTGCGGGCTGCAGCCAGCAAACAAAACGGCAATTACCGTCAACACGATCAGGAACTTGAAAGATTTCAGCTTATTCTTCATGCTTTGCCCACCATAAAGGGCCAGATGAAATATATCACAAAGTCTTTTTAACGTTTTAGCGGTGGATGTGCGCGGAACTGGGGCCCAATGTATTCGCCTTGACAACCTCATCGCCCTTGACCAGCCATCCGCTTAAATATTGTGAGCCGGATTTGGCTTTCCAGCCGCTCATCACAAAGGAGAGCGGGCCTTCCGCGGGCACCCATTCGCCATTGTACCTGCGAACGATGTGCAAATGCGTGCCGGTCGAGATGCCGCCTTCACAGGAGGGATGGCCGATCCGATCGCCAGCCTCGACCCAGGTACCAACCGGAACGCGATGCGCCGTGGCAACGTGCAGATAGATGATATTCCAGCCCGTTTGTTCGTGTCCGTCGCCGTCCATATCCACCACGACCGTACCAGCCTCCGAGCGCACGACCAAACCTGAGCCAGCTGAGGTCACCCAGCTCCAGTTTTCGCCGCAGCCTGGTTCAGCGCTTGGAGGAGAAAAATCGAGCGCGGCGCGCACAGCCGCGGCGCCCCAGGCGGCATGAGGGCCAACCGTATAGGTCCACGTGATCCCTTCCTCAAAAGGCAGGATCAGTTCAGGCTGCAAAACGTGGGGTGTGAAGATCGGTTCGTACGCCTGGGCAATGATCCATGGGTCACCAAACATCTTTTCGTAAGTTGCCAAAAAGCCATTTTCAGAATATAGATTCCTCGACCAATCCTCAAACTGATTGAGCGAGGAGAAGAAACTCATCAACCCGACCGTGCCGCAGTTCAGGTCTGCTGCCAGTCTGAGCTCCCAGCCGTCTTTGAAGTTGACCGTCACGACCGTGCCTTCCCGCCACCCGTAATATCCGCTTTCAATGATCCCGGCGGCTTTCACAAGCTGATGATACAAACCTGGGGTATCAGGAAGTTCGATACCCAAGGGGTAAGACCTGGCAAATTTGGAGATCGGGTCCCCGTAGACCCAACCGCTCTGATACTCGATCAATGCCAACAATAAACGCGGATGAATGGCAAATTCCCTGGCGACCTTATCGATAATTTCCGAACCGCGCATACGCCCAAAAGCGTAAACGGTCTCAGAATAGCCAGCCAGATAGCCGCCCGCCTCATCCAGAAAAGCCTGGGTATCAAAGCCGATTGAGGAGGGGGAATTGACCACCTCGCTGTCAGGGAAGAGTTTTAAATTTGAGCTGGTCTGCCCAAGCCGATTCGGGATCAGCAATAACTGTCCCTCGGGAATGAAGCCTTCTTCTGGCAAAGGCGATGTGGAGGTTATTTCAGCTGCCTCAACGCCAAAGCGAACCGCCAGCACGCCAATGCTGTCCCCGCTCTGCGCGTAATACAAAATGGGCGCGTTTTCCTCGTACTGGATCAGATGAGCCTGGGTCGGCAGGCTCTGCATCACGTTTGCGGAAGGCGGTTCAGCCGTCACAAGCGTTTCTTCGACCTCTTGAACTGGTTCGCTTTCCTCAAGCCCTTCAGGAACCATCGCGACTGCAGGGATTGTTTCCTGCGGTTGTGGAAGATTTATGTTCGCTTCGACCGAATCATTTCTCTCGTCAACCTGAGGCTCAATTGCCTGTGCCTCGGCAACGCCAGAGCCAAGATCCAACAGTCCAGTAAGCTTCAATCCAACCGCAACAACGATCAAGGTCAAAACAAAAGCAATGCCAAGCGTGAGTTGTTGACGCTTGCGCCGCAATTTCCCCAGGCGCTTGTCGCGCGGGTCATGGATTGCTGATCTCGTTGATCGTTGAGCGACCATTATGGGCTTCAACTGTGTATCCTTCCTTTGTCAAACAACCGTCATAAACGGTTCCATAGCTTTGTGCCACCCATCCCCCTAAATTAAAGGGGATTGCTCCTCCTGCTTCGATCCAGACCCCGTTGTAACGCCTTGCCAGGTGGAAGTGTGTTCCGTTGGTGATGCCGCCTTCGCAGGATGAGATGCCAATTACATCTCCTGTTGCAACTTGCGTGCCGACTGGCACAGCGCTTGCCTCCGCGATGTGGAAGTAGTTCAAAGTCCAGCCAGTTTGTTCATATCCATCGCCATCTAAGTCGATCACCACAGCCGACCCTTCTGACCTGACCACCAGGCCTGAAGCCGCTGCCAGAACAGGCGCGTCAGTTTCATAGCAGCCGTAATCATCCTCTTCACCTG
Source organism: Anaerolineaceae bacterium UBA1415 (assembly GCA_002305635.1). GTDB lineage: Bacteria > Chloroflexota > Anaerolineae > Anaerolineales > Anaerolineaceae > Mesolinea. The sequence goes on from DBPR01000008.1 coordinate 41,846, forward strand.
GCGGGGCAAAATCCAGCGCCGCCCAGGGGCTTCCTGTTCCCCAGGCCCAGTGCGGGCCCGAGGTCAAGAGCCAGACATCGCCTTTGGCTAACGGCAGAATGAGTTCTGGCTGGGTCAATCCACCAGGGATCAGGGGTTCATAAGAAAAGGCAAAAGGATAGCCAAAAAGCTCATTATATGTCTTGTAAAAACCATCTTCTGAAACGCTCTCTTTAAAGCCGTTCTTGTTCTGGATCAGACTAAAAAAGTTTTGCAAACCAGCTGTGGCGGAATTGATGGACGGATCAATGCGCATCACCTCACCTTCCAAAAGCGTCCAAACCGCCAACTGCGAGTATTCCCAAAGGTGAAAACCGCGCAAAAGCTCATTGGCAGCCCAGCTCATCTGTTTATACAAGCCTTTATGATTGCTGCTCATCAAACCAAGCGGATAAAGTTCAAGGTCACAATTCTTATCGCGTGAAAGCAGACAGCCCGATTGGTACTGAAGCAGGGCCAGCAGCAAACGTGGGTTGACCGAATTCTCATTTGCCACTAGTTCGACGATCTCCGCGCCGCTCAACTGCCTACCATCCGGCAGTTCTTCCCAATATTCGTTTAGTTTGCCGTTGTATTGACGGACAATTGCCGCAATATCAAAATCTTTCGCTGAAGGTCCGTAAACAAGCTCGGAATCGGGGATGATCCGAAAGCCGCTGGCCAGTTCATTGGCACTGGCAGGTGGGATCAGCAGGATCTGTCCCGGTGAGATCAGGTTTGGGTCTTTGATCTCGTTCAAATCCAAAATTTGCCGCACCGAAACCTGATGCCGCAGCGCGATGCCAGCCAAAGAATCGCCTTTCACGACCGTGTACTGCTCCTCACTGGTGCGCAAGGTGGGCAGAATTTTCTCCGGCATCGCTGTCGGCTCAGGCCCTTTGGGAGCCATGGTTATGGTCAGCTGCGCCTGTGGTGCCAGATCGCCTGAAGGGGGCAATGTGCCCTGGATATCCCAGTTGGAATCCGGAGGGTTAAAAGAAAGATTCCCGGAATTGGTCGGGACAATGTAAGGCACAAAATCTTTGACCCTTCTTCGACAACCCGCCAGGAAAATTGGCAGGAGGAAAACAAGGATCAATAAGCACGCAAGCCAGATAGTAGCTTTCTTTTGGACTTTTTTAGTGTTTTTCATTAATGGAAAATGTTACAGTTTTCATGCCAAAAAAGATCAGCGCAGCAACTTCCGGTTTTAATTCAGGTTTAATTCCGGTTTTAATTTGACAAATCACGCCTTTACGATAAAATAATAGCTCGCTGGCCGAAGTGGCGGAACTGGCAGANNCGTGAGAGTTCAAATCTCTCCTTCGGCACAAAACCTCCAATCCCGGAGGTTTTTTTATTCCGATCAATGATCACAATTCCACCTTTACAAAAAAAATCTTGATATATTCCCAACGGATAAACTTCTCATTGGATAAACCACAACCTAAAATAAAAGGCCGACAACCACATTCCTATGGATTATCGGCTATGCGTCTTTGCGTCTGGCTCTTCAATAATTGATATATTTAGTTGTCTTACCTTAATTAAGGTTTCCTGTTTGCACTTCGGACAGAATAGCAGTTAGTTTTTAAATATTTTATCCTTACGTTTCAATCGCGTTTTATTCTTGCAAAAAGAGCACAATATCTATCTGATTTCTGCCCAAAAATCGCCCCAGCGCTGTATTCTTCCTTCCTAAATCGTATAACAACCTATCTGTTTTTTGTTGCTTCATTTTACTCAATTTAACTTGTTCATCGAATATTGTTTTACAGTTTCAAGTTCGTCTTTTTTATGTTACCAAATATCCATTGCTTTTTGTTTTTATCGGAATATCTTCCTGATAAATGCCTTCAGAAAAATGCATGTTGGTATCGCAATAAGATAAATAACCAAAATGATAGTATTTGGTATCATATTAACGCTTCCGTTATGAAGCTGCTCCACAAATTCATAACTACTAAAAACTCTTGTAAATATCCCAAGTAATAATATGAACACTATTGTAATTATCAAAGGCAACAAATATGTGCTGATACTTCGGTTTGATTTAGGTTTATTAGAAGTCGGTATCACAATAAAGGAAACAAAAAAGATAACTACAAGCAAACCAACATCAATTCTTGTCGAGAAGAAGTTTTCCCCTATGTTTTCAAGCCATAAAACACCGTTTGCTAACAATATAAAAATAATTGAAAATATTATTCCATCCAATAATGTCAATAGTACTATTCGTTCTGGTAGTAGATAGGACTTTATGATATTTTCAGCAAAATCAACTGGGTTATTGACAACATTATCGGCAGTTTTTCCTGCTTCTTGAGCTGAAATGAGCATATCAAGAATATCATCTTTGATTTCTTTCTTGCTATCGTTTGAAATCTGTGAATTCATAACGATATCCCGAATAGTTTCGTACTTCTGATAATACTCACTATTAAGCATTTTTTCATATTTCCCTTTTTGAATCTTAAAAAGGTATACTGCCAGGATGGCTAAAAGGCTGATTACCATAACAGGCACACTATATAACCAAAATTTGGAATTCGATTGGCTGAGGCTTGGTGCGCAGATAATCCCAATAATCAGGCACAAAGCTATTGCAATTGAACAAAGTATGATGAACTTATCCCGTTTAGTCATTTTTATCATCCTCCATAATTTTATCGACTATATTTTTTATCCTATCCCATGTATCTTGAAAATCATTCAAGCTTTTCTTTCCTTTATTCGTCAACGAATAGTACTTCCTTGTGGGGCCATAGGGGGAAGGTCTTTTATCTATCTTTAGAAGCCCTTTGTTTTGAAGTCTTGTTAGTATGGGATATACCGTTGCTTCATTGACGTCAAATCCGACATTGCATAACATTTCTACCGTTTTATAACCATACGTTTCTTCTTGTTCAAGAATTTTTAAAATACAACCCTCCAAAATCCCTTTGACAATTTGAGTATCATTATTCATCAATTCGCCTCCAGCACATAACATTTCCTTTAAACCAATTCGTTGTTTTCATCTTTGCTTTTCGCTAACATCGACGGTTTAATAACTAACGAATAAACCAACAGAGCAATACCAATAGCTAATACACAAGCAGCTCCTTCAACAAGATAAACATTATCAATTATTTTTTTCTCATACAGTACCGCTACAATTCCGAGTATTGAATGTAACCCAACGGCTAAAAAATAAAAACTCCACTTTTTAGATGTAACAGCTCTCAAAACTAACAAAGACAAGGAAATTTGAATAATTAATGAAAAAAAACGTTCTACGCCTCCCATGAGAAACTGTAGCGGCATTGCGCTGATCAAGGTATTAATCAAATTAGCGGGTACGGATGCGATATTTTTACTTGCACCTGTGTTGATCATTACTGAAACGAATAAATTCAATGCTGCTGGTAGCCCTCCAAAGAGAATCGCTTCAATGCCGCCATGTCCCAAACCATGGCTAATACCTGTATTCAAACTCTCATCTTCTTTAACATGCAACAAGTACTTAAAACCAATTAATCTGGCTGTTTCTTCAAAAATTCCAGCCACTATTCCAAAATATAGTAAATACAAAACTGGATTTTTATATATTTCTGAGTTTTGTGGAGAAGAACCAAAAATAAAAAAATGCAGAATTTGTTCCAAAACCAGCACAAAGACAATAAAAAGCGCTGCTCCATACAAAAGTGCTCTAATATTTAGCTTCCCACTCTTTTTAAGATAAATGATCCCTGCGACTGGGACTCCGGTAGCAAGAATAAAAGAGATTGCCATAAACAGTATTGATAAAAGTCCTACTTTTCCTAACATAAACGTCTCCTATGCATTACATAATAGCATGGATTTATTATACTAACAGCTACTATGCATTGTCAAGTAGTTTGATGAAATTTTTTCCGTTATGATTTATTTAGACAATTCCACCCGTATTTTCCCACACAAAAATGGTACAATTGTTGCACATAATCTGCTATCATTTATCTGGACTTGTCGTATGAAAGACCTGTGGGAAAAAATCAAAAAAATCAACTGGCTCAACCGTCAGGTTATCACGATCATCGTTATCGTCATTTTGGTCTTCCTGATGATGGATTTCAATAACCGTATGACCACCATGATCCGCCTCAACAACGATGAAGCCGTGCTCCAGACGCGCATCGCCCAGGTTCAGGCGACCCAGGTCAAGCTGGAAGACGAGATCGCCTATGCCAATTCAGATCTCGCCCTCGAAGAATGGGCTCGGGAGAGTAACCGCATGATCAAAGAAGGCGATCATCCCATCATCCTTCTGCAGCCAGGCGATTACGTTCCCCAGCCAACGCCCATCCCCCCGCGCGAAGTCATCATCCGCACCAGACTCGAGATCTGGAAGGAACTTCTCTTCGGAGACTCTCTTCCAACTCCATAAAGCAAAGCACGTAACAAAAAACGTTTCAACACCCTAATCAGGGTATAATCATCGGGTTATGGACATCAAAGAATTAACGGCCAAAATGAACCAGTTGGTTGAGCATCACGGTTGGTATGACCCTGACTCCCACAAAGCCCAGTTGCCCCGCAACCTGGCAATTTCCTTATCCCTGGAAGCGGCAGAGGTTTTGGAGCATTTTCAATGGTCCGAAAACATTGCTGATGAAAAGGCTTTTGCAGGGGAATTAGCTGATGTCGCACTTTACCTGCTGCAACTGGCCAGCGTCAGCGGCATCAACCTTGAACAAGCCATTTTGGACAAGATCAACCAAAACTGGGATCGGATCTGGCCCAATGAGCAGAAAGAAACGGAGCAAAGCGCATGATCATTTCAGTTTTTGGGTCCGCTTCCCCTACCCCTGAACAAAAACTCTATCAGGACGCCCTTGAACTGGGGCGACTGCTCGGTCAATCCGGTTTTGATGTCATGACTGGCGGCTATTGCGGCACGATGGAAGCTGTTTCCCGCGGCGCCAGCGAGGCTGGCGTGGACGTGATCGGGGTCGCCTGCCGCCAGATCGAAGATTATCGTCCGGTCGGGCCCAACGCCTGGGTCAAGACCTTGCATACCACCGATACGCTTTCAGAACGCATTGAATATCTGACCACCCATGCCGATGCCTATCTTGCCCTGCCTGGTGGGATCGGCACCCTGGCCGAGATCGCGATGGTCTTCAACAAAATGGTCATCAACGCCATCCCTTCCCAAACCTTGATCCTGATCGGCGAGGGTTGGAAAGAGACCATCGAAGCTTTCATCGCTGGACAAGCTGAAAACGTCAATGAGCGCACCCGAACGCTCCCCCAATACGCGAAAGACCCGCAGGAAGCGGTTAAACTACTTATTAATTCACTCGAGGAGAAGCAAAATGGATGAGAAGAAACTCCCTTCACAAGCAGAAAATTTTTCAGACTGGTACAACCAGCTGGTTTTAAGAGCCGAACTGGCGGACTATTCGCCGGTACGCGGCTGCATGGTCGTGCGCCCATACGGCTGGGCGCTTTGGGAGAACATCCAGAAAGCGCTCGACAAACGCTTTAAGGAAACCGGTCACGTCAACGCCGCTTTCCCGCTCTTCATTCCCCAAAGTTTTATGACCAAAGAAAAAGAGCACGTCGAAGGCTTTTCGCCCGAATTAGCCGTCGTCACCCACGGCGGCGGTCAGGAACTGGAAGAACCCCTCGTGGTTCGCCCAACCTCCGAGACCATCATTGGCACGATGTACGCCAAATGGATCCAAAGCTATCGCGACCTGCCCATCCTGATCAACCAATGGGCCAATGTCGTTCGCTGGGAAATGCGCACCAGGCTGTTTTTGCGCACGCTGGAATTCTACTGGCAGGAAGGTCACACCGCCCACGCCACCGCGCAGGAAGCGGAAGAACATACCAAGCGGATGCTCGACGTCTACACCGATTTCGCGATGAACGAAGCCGCGATCCCCGTCATCCCAGGCCAGAAATCCGCATCAGAAAAATTTGCCGGAGCCAGCGCGACCTACTCGATCGAAGCCATGATGGGCGATACCAAGGCCCTGCAGGCCGGTACCTCCCACTTTTTGGGGCAAAACTTCGCCGAGGCGTTCGACATCAAATATCTGGATGAAAACAACCAGCTGCAATATTGCTGGACAACGTCTTTTGGCGTTTCAACCCGCTTCATCGGCGCCATCATCATGACCCACGGTGACGATCAGGGTCTGATCCTGCCCCCCAATCTGGCCCCATACCAGGTTGTGATCGTACCCATTTACCGTAAGGAAGACGAAAAAGCCAGGGTGATGGAAGTCGTTCGCCAGATCGAAAAAGGTCTTAAAGATTTTCGCGTCAAGGTTGACGATCGCGATGACCTCACCCCGGGTTTCAAATTTAACGACTGGGAACTGAAGGGCGTGCCTTTGCGCATCGAGATCGGCCCCAAGGATATTGAAAAAGGTACCTTGGCCCTGGCTCGTCGGGACATCCCCGGCAAGGCTGGCAAGACCTTCATCCCGATGGAAGGTTACGTCCAGGCAGTTGGCGATATGCTCGATGCCATTCAAGCCAATCTATTGGTCAAAGCCACCAAATTCCGCGATGAGCACATCTTTGAGGTTGCAGATTATGAGACCTTCAAGGATGTGGTCGAGAATCAGGGCTGGGCTTTGGGCTGGTGGTACGATGACGCTGAGAACGAAGCCAAGGTCAAGGAAGACACCCGCGCCACGCTGCGTGTCTTCGCGGCTTCCGAAGGCGAAGGCACCTGCTTCTTCAGCGGAAAGAAGACCAACAAAAAGGCCTACTTCGCCAAAGCTTACTAACATTCTTAGTTCCGAATACAAACAGGCATGGTTTTTGACTATGCCTGTTTTTTTAAACCCTTACCAAACCAATCATTCCCGTAGAGCGTGATTAAAAATTGCCCAAAAAAGGGCAACTTCAATCATGACCTTGTCATGTATTCTACAACCTTCTATCCTGGACAAAACCTTCTTATCCCTTTCCGCTTATAATTCAACCATGACAGCGATCGATCTTACCAGGCTCGAAAAGCAAATCGAAGCATTGCTTCTTCTCGCGGATGATCCGCGGGCTTTTCAGGCCGAATTCCACGACATCCTTGGGTTTTACCACCGCTATTCCCATCGCAAACACAAGGACAGCCTGCCAAAGAGCTTCATGCGCCAGTACGATCTGCCCGAGAAAGTGCTGCCATCCCTGCAAAACAGGCTAAAAAGGATCCAGCCCGAGCTGATCCTCCCGCTGGCGCGCCAACTTTGGCAGGACGACTATTTTGAAGCCAAAGACACCGCGGTGACTATGCTGGGCTTCCTGCCGCCCGATCATAACGAAGAGGTGCTTGAACAGATCCTTCAATGGCTGGATGAGCCGCTTGACCGTGCCATTATCGAGTCGATCTTCACCAGGGGCATCAAAACGCTGAGCCAAAACGATCCCCAACTTTGGCAGGACGAGGTCAACAAACTCCTGTTGAGTGAGCGAACCCAGCGGCGCAAAATGGGGCTGCTTGCCCTGGCAAAGATCATCCCCGATTGCCAGTCTGACAGCCTGCCTGCTTATTTCAGTTGGATGCGGCCTTTCCTGATCAGCCCTGACCAAAGCCTGGATAACAATATGAAGCCTGTCGTGGCTGCCCTGGCAGAGCGCTCCAACCAGGAAACGGCCTATCTGCTGCGCGAAATTCTGACTGACAGCAACGATATCGAGGTCGGCCGCCGCTTCAGACACTATCTTGAGTTTTTTGAAGGAGATAGTTACGAAAGATTATTGGACGCGATCAAAAAGCAGGTGATCCTCCCTCGCACTAAAATAGATTGAAATGAAAACCCGCCCAAACCACCTTTTCATACCTCTCATTTTCATGCTTTTTTTCATGAGCGGATGCGGCAACGAACCCGAAACCAGGCTGGAAACAACTCCTCCAACCGAACCCATCCCAACCGCGACCGCGACAACGCTCCCAAGCCCAACGCCTGAACCCAGCCCCTTGATTACGCCAACACAAACGCTGGAATTCACTCCAACAACCAGCACTCCTCTGCCAACAGCGACAACGCCAGCAAGCTATCCGGAAAGCCACTTCATCCCATACGTGACTGGTCACAGCCAGGTCTACGAGTTGGGCTGCGAAGCCAGCGCGAGTGTTGATTGGGCCAATTATTTCGGCGTCACGATCTACGAATCCACCTTTCAGGCTTCTTTGCCCCTCTCGGACAACCCGGATTACGGCTATGTTGGCGTCGTTACCACCGATGCCTGGGGGCAGATCCCGCCCTATGCTTACGGCGTTCATGCCGAACCCATTGCCGAAGCCTTACGAGCCTACGGACTGCCCGCGCTGGCGGTACGCGGTTACACGCTTGAAGAGGTCAGGCAAAAGCTTTCTGAAAACAAGCCCATCATTGTCTGGGTGATCGGCAATATGGTCTACAGCGAGCCAGTCGAGTATGTTGACCAACAGGGGCGTGTCGCCATCGTCGCGCCATTTCAACACGTTGTCATCCTGACCGGCTACAACGAAACCCACATCCGTTACATGAACAACGGCAAATATTACGAAACGCCCAATGAAGTATTCCTGACCTCCTGGGGCGTTTTAGGTAATATGGCAGTGATTTACGAATAAAAAACAGCCTGGTTGAAGAACCAGGCTGTTTTCACTCCCAACAACAATTTACTTGATCAAATGGAACAGCGCGATGATTGGGGCAAAGAGTGAGGATACCAGGCTCATGACCGTGATCAGGGTGTTCAGTGAAGGCCCGGCCGTATCCTTGAAGGGATCGCCAACCGTATCGCCAACCACAGCGGCCTTGTGAGCTTCCGAACCTGGGCCGCCGAATTTTCCGGTCTCGATAAACTTTTTGGCATTATCCCATAAACCACCGGCATTGCTCATCAGCAGCGCGAAGATCACACCGGTAAAGATGGAGCCGCCCAGAAAACCGCCCAAAGCCTCAGGCCCAAGTAGGAAACCGACCACCAGGGGTAGACCAACCGCCAGAAAAGCGGGCAAAATCAGGGAGGACAAAGCGCCTTCCGCGGCCAGACTGACACAACGCGCGTAATCCGGTTTTTGCGTCCCGGCCAGAATGCCAGGTTCCTCGCGGAACTGGCGCCGCACCTCTTCGATCATGTCAAACGCGTTATGGGTCACCGAGAGCATGGTCAGCGCGCTGAACAACGGCGGCGTCATCGCGCCAAGGAAGACCCCAGCTACCACCAGGGGCTCGCGCAAACTGATCGCGAGGTCAACCCCAGCCGCTTCGACAACCTCAGCATAAGCCGCGAACAATGCGATCACGGTCAGTGCCGCGGCGCTGATCGAAAAGCCCTTGGTGATCGCCTTGGCGGTGTTTCCGGCTGAATCAAGCTCATCCGCTCGCACGATCACTTCGTGGTCCATCCCAGCCATTTCAGCGATGCCGCGGGCGTTATCCACGATCGGGCCATAAGCATCTGCTGAAACGATCATACCGCTGATCGAGAGCATGCCAACCGCGCTGATGCCAATCCCATAAATACCACTCATGCCAAAACATTCAGCCACATGATAAGAGACCAGGGTCGCGACAGCGATACCAATTACCGAAGGCACAATGGAGATCAGGCCATAACTGAATCCGGTAATGATGTTGATGGCCGAGCCTGAGGTGGAAACCCGACTGGTCTCCTGTACCGGTTTTTGTTCGTCATTGGTGAAAAAGTCGGAAGTAAAGCCGATGATCACGCCGGTGATCAGGCCGGTCAGCGCCGCCCAGAAAACGCCCTGGTTCACGCCAGTGAGTTTGACAAAAACAAAGAGAAAGAGCGCGAAAATGATCGTGGTGATGATCGTTCCACGGTTGAGAGCCGGGCCGGGTTTTTGACCTTCCTTAACCTTGACGAGGAAGATACCGATCAAAGAAGCAAGAATACCCAAAAGACAAAGCACCAAAGGCACAACGGTATATTTCACGTGTTCGGCCTGGCTGAGCCCCATCGAAGCGCCCAGCAGCATGACCGCCACCGTACTGGCAACATAACTGTCAAAAATATCGGCGCCCATGCCGGCCACATCACCAACGTTGTCACCAACGTTATCAGCCACGACAGCTGGGTTACGAGGGTCATCTTCGGGGATGCCAACTTCAACTTTACCGACCAAATCGGCAGCAATATCAGCCGTTTTGGTATAAATACCGCCGCCAGCCTTGGCCAGCAAAGCCAGGGTCGAAGCGCCAAAACTAAAGCCCAAAACAGCTTCGGCTGAACCGGTCCACAGATAAAGCAAGCCCATCCCGATCACAGCCATGCCGACCATCGCCAGACCAAGCACCGCTCCGGCATTAAAGGACAATTTGAAAGCTCTCGATAAGCTAAAGTTGGCCGCGGTCGCCGTGCGGACATTGGCCTCAACTGCTACGCGCATACCGAGGAAACCGGCAATACCCGAGCAAAGCGCGCCGCCAACAAAGGCGATCGCCATCGTCAGGCCGTCCTTCCAGATCATTGTGACCGCTCCCCCGCTGGCTGTTTCAGGTTGAATGCTGAAAACGACCGCAATGATCGCCCCAATGATCAGGGCCAAAATGCCCAATGCCCGATATAGTTTCAACAAATATGCCTTCGAGCCTTCCTTGATCCAGGAAGCCACTTCCTTTGCCTGTTCGGTTCCGGGGTCTTGTTTCATGACCCAAAAATAAAGATAAATAGCCACAGCCGTTGATGCCACGCCGGACACGATCGCGATATAGATCCAGGTCAAATGATTAGCCATATACTATGCTCATTTCTGTTTACATATTCGCTGAACGAAACCAGCGATAATTGTCTTTGCGAATTTCTTCAGGAGTCGGCATCGGATAGTAGCGCAATTGTTTGCTGTTTCCGACAAAGAAACCATTCTTAATTGTTCTGTACTGAACGTTTGGTGAATGCGTGCGATCAACCATCTTGGTGGAAATGTATTTCGTTTTCACATCGGTCAGGCACTGACGCAGGTGATCGTGATTGGTATAGGGCAAATGCTCGATCAGACCCATTTCCGGATCTTCTGCCAGCTCGCCCAGCTGCAGTTCAGTAAAAACGATCGCGGGCACGGTCACCAGGGAAACCGGATTACGCACGATCTGATCCAAAAACTGGATCGGACCCAGACGACTAACCACCAAAGGGGTCACCGGCGCAAGCTCCTGATAAAGATGCAGCTGACCGGTACCGTTGGGAATATTATCGTCCGAAGGCAATTCGAGGGTGCGGCCGTCCATGGTGGTCAGGTAGAGCCTCTGCAGCGCGTTCAGGTCCATATGCTCCAGAACACGATAAACGGAAATGTAGACTGAGGATTTCAGGCTGCCGTCTTCGTGTGGAACGCAACGCGCGAAAGCGTCATCAGTTCGAAAATATGGGTTGCGATAATCCGGATCGACTTCGAAAAACATTGCCTGCCCCCGCGATTTTTTGGCAGAACCCACAGCGTAATAGGTGCCAAACTCTTCTGGACTGAGCATCGAGGCGATTAATGCCTCAGGCAGTAAAGATAAATATTGATGTATTGCCATAATAAAGCTCCTTCTTCAATTTGTGCAAAAGCGCAAACAGCACTCTTTCACCAAAATAATTCTACCCCTAAAGGGGCTAAAAATGAACCAACACTTACAACCAAGAGCCAGTGAATTTCACGAATTCAAGGTATTGTGTTAACACCCAAAAAAAAAACAGCTTTCACGACAAGATTTGTTTTAATTGTAAATATCGCCATGGCATTTAAGAACAGATATACACTACGGTAAAGCCTACCCCAACTACAGCCTCTGTCCAAAACAATAAACCTCCGAAAGATGTTGCTTCGGAGGTTTATGTATCAATTAAAATCTGTTTTTTGCCTTAGCGGGAGACAAACCAGTCGATGATCACCTGGATCGCGTCCGGGCCTAATTTGAGGTGCATGTGAGCTTCGTTGGTCAACACGGCATAGAGCTGTTCCGCGGTCAGCTTTTTCGCGAGCAACGCATCCAGCGTGTGTTTATCGCCGAATAATTTCCCAAGGTACTCTTCCATCTGTTTGTCATAATCCGCACTGTTGGGATCAACCGGATAGGCCAGCATCACTTCGTTCGCTTCTTGCGTGCCATCAATGGGGTAAGTTTGGTCAACCTCGCCTGGTTCAGCCCCTGCGACAGGTTCTGCCACGACTTCTTCAGCATCTCCCCCGCTATCCACAACCGGGAAATTCAAAACGTTGGTTTCTTCGGCTTTTTTGCTTCCACAGGCTGAAAGCGCCAGGAGGAATATGAGTGTCAGCGCAATGATCAGTGTAAATCTTTTTTTCATGGTTTCCTTTCTGCCAGTTGCTGGCGATTAATTGATTATACCGTCTTATCAAAGTGCCAGTTAATTCAACTTTGGCATCTCAGAGACATTCGTAAAGTATTGCTTTTCCAGCTCCTGGCTCGAATTCGCGTCATTCACCAGTATCTTTTCAGCAAAAAGCGGATAGTGGGGTCTGATCAATTCGAGCATGGCATAAGCCACCCGCCGGATCGAAAAATGGGCGTTTCCCGCGCTGCGCAGCTTAATAAAGTGGAACAGGGAGCGCAAATTGCACTGACAAATCACCCGACGGTTGAAGGCGTTTGGCAAAACATAGGCCGCCACCTGTGGGTTCCATTCCGCGATTTCAGTATATAAAGCGGCAATGTCATCCATGCTTTGGCGATATTTGGCTTCGACCCCGGCTTCCGTGATGGCCAGCGGAACGGCGTAACCGTGCGAAATGCCAAAGTCCTGAACGGTTTGGGTCATCATGCGGTGGCGTTTGAACTCAAAGTAGGCGCCCTGGTCCATGATCAGATCAAAACTCAAATTGGCATATTCCAGCTCGCGCATGGGGATGTCAAATTTCCCAACGTTCTCAAAAAGTTTGTCAACCAAATTCGAGCGTTCAGCTTCGGAGAGACCCTCAACATAATCAAGGTTTTCTGCGTAACCGCTGTTCCCAAAACGATACAACAAAGCTGCCAAAATCTGATTTTCGCCGTTTTGATCACAGGAGACCAACTGGAAGTGTTCTCCCTCTCTGGGAACAACCTTTTTCGCCGCAGCCCGGCTATAGTGGCTCAATTCCGGCAGATACGCGATAGGATCTGCATATTTGACCAGGGTTGGCAATTCCTGCATCGCGACTTTTTTAACTTCCTCACCGATCATTCGCACTTCCATCAGATCGGAGGAAAGCATTTTTCGAATGGCATACTCGAGAGCACGGGCGTTGATCGTCAGGCCAACATTTGCCATGGAAGCCGTTGGCAGAACGAACCGTGCCACGTCAACCGCTTTAACACGCGCGCGGTTGAGCCAAAGTTTCTCCGATTCGTTGGGTTTGCGTTCAGTATTCGCCTGACCCCAGGGCAGCAAGGCTTCCAAAATTTCGGCATAGCTCTCAAAAAGCGCTGTCATGCGCTGCTGATACTTCTTCGCGAAGGGGCTGTGGTGGATCTCAGGTGGGATCACGAACGCGGTCTTGTCCCACTCCTGATAGCGGGTTGATTTTTCGGTATAAGAGGCCAATCGATTGCCTTCGATCGTTTCAATTGCCAGGCGGGAAACATTCTCCAGCGCAAGGTGCAAAACCGCATGTTCCGCCACACTGGAATGACCGTAGCCAACGATCCATTTTTCGCTGAATTCTGTGCTTTTTTCCTCATTCAACTCAGCGGCGATCTGGTCAAATGGTTCCGGCGAGCGGGAAGTTTTGGCGAAGGTGACCGCAATTGTCTCGGCACTGTAATTACGGGAGCTAAGTCGGTAGATACGGCGATTAAATTCCATGTTTGAGGATCCTCCGGGCTTCCTTTTTATCTTGTTCGATTTGTTCAACCAAGGCTGATATTCTGTCAAATTTCTTTTCTTCACGCAAAAAATGAATGAAATTGACATGGATCAGCTTGTTATAAATATTATCATCAAAATCGAGTAAAAGGGTCTCAACACTGGGTGAATTTCCGTCATCAAATGTGGGCCTGACGCCAACGTTGGTGACACCCTGATAAACTTTTCCGTTTACCTCCACTTTGGTAGCGTAAATTCCGTATTTGGGAAGCTGTCGTTTTTCATCGAAATACAGATTGGCGGTTGGGAATCCCAGTTTCGAGCCGGTTTTCTTCCCATGAGCCACCCGCCCAGAAAGCGAATAAGTTCGTCCCAGAAAGCGTGTGACCAAACCCAGATCGCCCTTTTTAAGCGCTTCCCGAATTTGCTGGGAAGAAACAACTTTCCCCTCGATCTGCAATGGCTTGATGTGAATACAGGGAACACCAAGGCAGCCGCAAACCTCCCGCAGCACCGTTTCGTTACCCTGACGTCCCTTTCCCATGGCGAAGCGTTCCCCAACCATCAGGCCGCGTAAAGGAACAATATTACTTAGTTTTTCAAGAAATTGAGCGGAGTCCATATTTGCCAGCTCGCTGTTGAAATCCAGGCTCAGGACACTGTCCAAACCAGTTTTTTCCAGCAAAAAATTCTTCTCCTGGCTGTTGTTCAGATAAAACCCAACGAATTCTTTGCTGAAAAACTCTCTGGGATGCGGCCAGAAGGTCACCGCCATCGAATTGACATACTCTGATCTTGCTTTTGCGATCAATTGGCTGATCAACGACTGATGGCCCAGATGGACGCCATCAAAATTGCCGATCGTGACCCAGACCGGGTCAGGTATTTGTTGATCCCAATCGTAATAAAATTTACTCAAAACTCATTCCTGACAAAAAAACACCCCGCTGCCAGGCAATTCGGGGTGTTTTAATTGAAATCATTCTCAATTGCTAAAAACCTTGCGTGGTTGCCACTCAGTTGTTTCCGGATCGTACTCCATCAGGGCGATCAATTCGCCATCTTCGCTGATCGCGCGAGCCATCAAACCAGGTTCAAGGTCAGGTTCCGCCGGGATGCGATGCCCGTGTGTGACCTCATCGATCTGGGGCACGGACAAGGTGATCGTATGCCAGTCGCTCAGTGCTTCAGCGGCCGGGATCAGGTATTTATACCAATCGCCATTCTGGAAAGCTTCTTCCAGCCTTCGCAATGAAACAGCGTCCCGCAGGCCAAACTGGCCGTTTTTGGTGCGGCGCAGCCCAACCAAAGTAGCCCCCGATTCGAGCACTTCGCCCAGATCTGAAGCGAGAGAACGCACATAGGTGCCCGATGAACACTGAATGTCGATCACCGCTTCCGGTGGATCCCAGTCCAGCAGTTCCAGGTTGTGAACCGTGATGGTACGCGGCTCCATTTCGACCTCTTTGCCCTCACGCGCTAATTCATAGGCGCGTTTTCCATTCACCTTTAACGCAGAATACACCGGCGGCACCTGTTCAACTTCGCCGATAAAGCCGCGTAATGCTTCTTCCAACTCCTCATAACTGATATCAACCGGCCGACGACTGGTAATTTCTCCTTCGGTATCAAAAGTGCTGGTTGTCTGGCCAAATTTTAAAACAGCCTGATAGCGTTTGTCCGTTGCAGCGACAAATTCGCTCAAACGAACCGCCGGGCCCACCAAAACCACCAGAACTCCAGACGCGCGCGGGTCAAGCGTACCAGTATGACCCGCCCGATTGATCCTTGTACCTTTGCGGATAAACTGAACAACATCATGCGAAGTCATTCCGACCGGTTTATCCACTACCAGAACACCAGACACCTTATTAACAAGTTTCTGGTGATTGTTATCAATACAATCCATTCTTCCTCAACTAAGTCTTATATTTTAAGACTGTATTATTCGTTTCTTTCAATACAGCAGCGCGGACGTCTTCCAACTTGCCGGGAATATCAGCTCCGGCAGCTGATACATGTCCACCGCCGCCAAATTTATTGGCCAATTCTGCCACGTCTATCCCTCTGACAGACCGCCAGCTCACTTTTACCGAGCCATTTTTTTGCTCGACGAAAAGAACCGAAACCAGCGCGTCCGAAACGGTGGTGAGGGTGTTGATCAAGTCCGCATCATCGTTATCTGGATAGCTTGCCACAATTCTATCATGAAGTGTCAGTGTCGAGGATAAAACGCCATTACAAAACTCAAGTTTTGTCAGCCCCTGACCCCAGTATCGGATCTCGGACAGGTTTCGCATGGTCAGTGCCTGATCATAGACCCGCACCAGATCTACACCCATTTCCATCAGATCAGCCGCAACACGCAAAGCTCTGGGGCTGGTACTGTTGGTTTTGAAACCGAGCGTATCGGTTAATATTCCGGTCATCAGACAGGTCGCCACATCTATTGTGATCTCAAGCCCCCAGTCCGGCAGTTTTTCGACCAGCATCAAAGCCGTTGCTTCGTTCTCTGCTTCCACATAGTCGATCTCACCAAAATCAATGTGCGATTTGTGATGATCGACCACCAGATCAACCTTGATGCCGCCTTCCAGAACCGCACCCACCCGGCGGTTATCAGAACAATCAACCACGATCAGGTAATCATAGCTTTCTGGCAATTGATCTCGCACTTCGCGCGCGCCTGGCAAAAACAAAAAACGCTCCTGAACGGCATCCTGCAGGACGCAGTCAACAGATTTGCCAGCAGCCTTCAGGGCGTTGGCAAAACCAAGCATACTTCCAACCGCGTCCCCATCCGGGCGGATATGCGATGTGACAACGAAATGACTGGCATTTTCGATCTGCTGTTTTATGAGCATGTCTTTGGACGAATCAGTGATCATTGATCAATATCTCCGTTTTCATCGTCTTCGTTATCAATTTCATCAAAGCCGTCTTCGTCCTCAGGATCAAATTCATCCTCATCATCCAGCTCATCCGGTCCGGATTCGCTGCGCCATTCTGCCAGCAGGTCGTCAATACGAGCGGCCTTTTCCGGGGTTGGGTCCCAAAAGAAACGCAGTTTTGGCGTGATACGCAGGTCAATTTCCTGTGAAATTTCAAAACGCAAAAAACCGCGGGCATGCTTCAGCGCGTCCAAAACTTCTTCCGCCCGCTGCTCGCCTTCTATGGCAGAAACATAAATATTGGCATAATCAAGCTCACGGTCCACCTTTACATCAGTAACAGTGACACCCAAAAGCCTTGGATCTTCGATCTTAGCCAACAAAACCATTGACATGATCTCTTTGATCCTGTCGTTGATCCTTTTCATCCTCAATACCGAAGGCATAATAACTCCCGTCTACGGATACCATTATCCGCCAAATTTTTCGATCACAAAACATTCCAGTATATCACCAACCTCAAATGCTTCATAATTCTTCAGGGTAATTCCACACTCCATGCCCTCGCGAACATCACGAACGTCTTCTTTTTCACGCCGAATGGACGCAATTTCAACCTTCGCAAGTTCTTCGCTGTCACGCAGGACGCGCACCTGAGCATTTCGGCGGAATTCACCACTTGAAATGCGACAACCGGCAGCAGTGCCTCCCTTGGAGACCTTGAAGGTTGCCAAAACCGTAGCTTTTCCGATGGTTTTCTCAACCATTTCAGGCTCAAGCAAACCCTTCAGCGCTTTTTCAACGTCTTCCACCAACCGATAAATGATCTTGTAGAGGCGGATGGAGACACCTTCAGCGTCCGCGAGGCGTTGGGCGCCCTGATCGATATTCACATCAAAACCCATCACGACGGCATCCGAGGCAGCAGCCAGCATGACATCGCTCTCGGTGATATTGCCAGCTTCAGCATGCAGAATCTTGACACTAATGTCTTTCTGATCCTTGCTCAGCTTTTCGAGCTCGTTCGTGATCGGCTCCAGCGAACCCTGTACGTCAGCTCTCAAAACAAGCCGTAATTCTTTGGCTTCACCGGATTTATAACGACTGAACAATTCTTCCAAAGTAGCGCGTTTAACATTTTTCTTGGCTTCGCGGGCTGCCTTACGATCGGCGACGATTGTCCGTCCTTCGCGATCGCTCTCAACCACCTGGAAAAGGTCACCTGCTTCTGGCACGGCATTCAGGCCCATCACCACCACAGGCGTGCTGGGACCAGCCTTGCTGATGCGCTTCTGGCGCTGATCGAACATGGCCTTGATCTTGCCGGTGCTTTCCCCAGCCACGATCACATCACCTACCTTCAGCGTGCCGTTTTGTACCAGCAGCGTTGCCAGGGAACCACGTGACTTTTCAAGCTTGGCTTCCACCACAGTGCCGATACACTGACCTTTGGGGTTGGCTTTGATCATCTGGTTGTCGGCCACGAGCAGGATCGTTTCCAGCAAATCGTCCAGCCCGATGCGTCCCTTGGCAGAAACCGGCATGACGAAGGTGTTGCCTTCCCACTCATCCGGCTGCAAACCGATCTCGGACAACTGCGTCTTCACCCGATCCAGATTGGCATCGGCCTTATCGATCTTGTTAAGTGCCACGATGATCGGAACCTGAGCTGCCTTGGCATGGTTGGCGGCTTCCCGCGTCTGCGGCTGAACACCGTCATCGGCTGCCACGACCAAAACCACGATATCCGCACCCTGCGCTCCTCTGGCCCGCATCGATGAGAACGCGGCATGGCCGGGAGTATCCATAAAAGTGATCAGGCGGTCTTTGTGGGTGATCTGATAAGCGCCGATGTGCTGGGTGATGCCGCCCGCTTCGCCGCCAGCAACATTGGTGTTGCGGATCGCGTCCAGCAGGGTTGTTTTGCCATGATCGACATGTCCAAGGATCGTGATCACCGGAGGCCGGTTGATAAGCTTTGAGGGATCTTCCTTCAGGATCACCCGACGCCACAGCGGCATCTCGCCGATGTCTTCAACAACTTCCTCATCCTCTTCCAAAAGAGGTTCAAAACCAAGCTCTGTAGCCACAACAGCCGCAGTGTCAAAATCGATGGTTTGATTAATACTCGCCATGACACCATTGGACATCAGGATCTTAATGACCTGAACCGCGCTGTTGTTCAACAGGGCAGCTAAATCTCTAACAGTGATGCTATATGGGAGTTGGATTATTTTTTCTTCTTTTTTGCTCATTCATACCTCCATCTACATGTGCGGCAATTGCCTTGCTTTTAAACATGGACTTTCAGAGCAAAATTTTGAAGAAAAACTTAGGCTGACATACTTTCCCTATCGTTTGGTTCTGCCTCTGGTGTTTCCACCTCCGGCAAAGCCAGTAGAAAATCAGTCAGCAATTGGTTTTCCTGCTCCGAAATCGAAGTCCGTAAAGCTTTTGCCAATGATCCTTTTAACCCTTTAACCCAGCAGCTTCTTTGATCGTGTAAATAAGCGCCACGACCGGGCAGCTTGCCACTGTGGTCAATCTGTACGCCCTGCTCGGTCTTTACCAATCGGATCAGATTCTTCTTTGGTAAAACCTCGCGACAACCAACGCATGTGCGCTGAGGAACGTGTTTGGGTTTCAAATTCTTTTTTCCTGCCACCTTTGTGCTTTCTCTCAAAAGCCCTTAAAAACTTATCTTTTATCCCTGGAATCAGAGTTGCTGATTCCAGGGTTTTCAACTATTTCAATTCCATTATACGGAATTTTTTACCAATCTTCCCAATCATCTTCATTCTTGCGATGAGTATACCGCACGACGTCAGTATCCTGATCGGGATCGTACTCAACCGTGTAACCACGGCGCTTCTTGCCTTTTTTCCGTTTATCAGGCATCATGCGGCGATATTCATCATCATCTTCGCTGGCGCCTTTTTCTCTTCGCATGGAATCGAGCTGGAAGAGTTCCTCAAAGCTCTTTTCTTCACCGGTTTCAGGATCAACCATATCTTCTGCTTCAATTTCGTCCTCGGCTTTTTCAGTTTCCTCGGCCTCAATCTCCTCGTCGCCAGCTTGTTCGACAGCTTCCGCTTCGACAATACCCAATGCCTGATCATCTTCAGGGCTTTGAGTAGCATCTTCAGCGGACGTTTCCTCTTCAACAGGCTCAGTCGATTCTTCTACAGCAAGCGCCGGGAATTCATAATTGCTGGCGGCGTCCATGATCTCATCAAAAGACCTGGGCCCGATGCCGTCAATTGCCAGGATCGAATCAGCGTCCGTTTGGATGGTAAAGATCAAATCGCCCAGGGTCTCGAACCCCTTACCCTGCAGCGTTGTCGCGATATGCTCGCGAATACCAGGAACATCATAAATACTAACTTCAAAAGCGCGTTGGTCAATGCCATCGCGTATCGCTTTCAATTCAGCCATATGGGCGTCAATTTCTTCCTTGCGGTCAGCCTCTCCACGCCGTTCAACGCGATCCACAAAACGACCGATCAGGGCGCTGTCATCCATATTGAGCACACGGCCTTCCGATTTCATCTGTAAAAGCTCTTCCACGCGCGCCATTGTCTCGGTTTCTTCTTTGGCCAGGTTCTCAAGCGTCTTGTCTTCTCTCAACTTCACCAATGCTTTGGCGGCAGCTTCCGAAACGCTCATGATATCAATGCGCCAACCGGTCAGTTTGGCAGCCAAACGCGCGTTTTGACCTTCGCGGCCAATTGCCAGGCTCAGCTGATCTTCAGGCACGACCACGGTCGCGGTCTTGTGATCATAAAGCGAGGGGTTCAAATACACACCTGAAACACGCGCGGGGCTGATCGCCTTGCTGATATAAACAGCCGCGTCCGGGCTCCACTCGATCACGTCGATTTTCTCATCATGTAATTCACGCACGATCGCCTGAATACGAACACCGCGTTGGCCCACACAGGCGCCAACCGGATCGATGCCTTGCTGGGTGGCTGAGACGGCGACCTTGGCGCGCTGGCCGGGTTCGCGGGCGATTGAGCGGATTTCCACGATCCCGTGGAAAATTTCCGGCACCTCATTTTCCAGCAAACGCCGCAGGAAATTGCGGTGTCCGCGGGAAAGGACGATCTTTACCTCTTTTTGCGAATCGATCACTTCAACGACATAAGCGCGGATACGATCGTGGATGCGGAATCTTTCGTTGGGGATCATGTCCTTGCGCAGCATCGTTCCCTCAGCTTTGAGATCGAGGCCGATGGTTGCCTGTCTCGGATTGACCGCCTGAACGATGCCGCTGGTGATCTCGCCAACCTGCTTGCTGAAATGTTCAAACTGGCGTTGTCTTTCCGCGTCGCGAATGCGCTGCTGAATTGCCTGACGGGCAGTTTGCGCGGCAATCCGGCCAAAGTCAGCCGGAGTTGACTCAACCATGATCAGATCGCCCAGTTTTGCATCTGGATTGGTCAGCAGGGCGTCTTCCAGCAGAACCTCGGTCCGTTCATCATAAATCGAATCAGTAACCTCTTTTTCAGCGAAAACACTTACGTTTCCACTGTCAAAATCGAGCTTAACCTGAACGTCCTGTCCGGCAGGACTACCAACTGCCTTTCGATAGGCGGAAACCATGGCAGATTCCAGCGCTGCCAGAATCGTCTCACGCGGCAACCCTTTTTCTTCCAGCACCTCATTGAAGGCTAACGTAAATTCGCTTTTCATCGCTTTCTTTCTCCAAAATTAACTGCATTTCAGTTCCAACTCAAACACACAATTCAGTTCTAACAAAAAAGTGGACTTTTAGCCCACTTTTCAGATTGAAAAGTATTGAACTGACGAACAGGTAAATAATACCATATTCACAAACCTGACGCAAGACAAATTTTTACGATGTTTTTCGATGTTGTTTTTTTGATGTTTTTTTGGTGTTTTTCGGGTGTTTTGTTTTATCGATGTTTTCCCAATGTTCCATATTTGTCAGCAGGATTCCTAAAGAATCCGGTGACAATCCGATCTTGGTCTGCGGGCTGTAACTGTTCTTTTATTCAGCCTGGCAATTAAAAAAAGAGGCTGCCCTGCTTACAGGGCAGCCTCGATTCAAAGACTAAATATGCTTATCTCAGGTTTAATACCAGAGGCAGATAAAGATTTACAACCGTTGGCCCCACGTGACCTGTCTTGTACAGGTTGACATCCATTTTGACGATATCATCCTTGAGGGTCGAGGTCGAACCAGCGCTAAACCAGCCGTACCAGACTTCGGACTCACTGAAAGAGCTGCCCAGGTCCCAGGCAACGGTCATATCGAACGGTTGCAGTTTAGGAACAGAGGTCGGCGCGGTAACCGTGAAATTGGGCGTTCCGGTTTTTGGAACCAATGCGACTGCCAGTCTGACAGTATCTGCTTCACCAGAGGATTCGTAGTTCTGGATCAGCACCCAGCAGGTACCGTTGGTCCAGGTTGGATTATTGATGCTGATGTATTCCATCGAGCCGCCAACCGCGGAATAGGCTTTCTCCAGCAATTTGGCTGGCGTACTACCGGTACCCATGTACATATCCAGATCCGGAGAGCTGCTTTCCAAAACCTCAGCAACAAGTCTGCTTCCGTTTTTCGGGCAAGAGAAACTGGTATACCAGACCTTGTCCTTGTTGTCATAAGGATCAGCAGGGGTGGGATCCTGGACAACAGTGAATTCGTAAATGGTTGCTGGGGTCATGCCGTAACGGGTGGTGTTGAAACTGGTGATCGCGTTGGCGTAGTAGGCATCCTCAAACACGTGGTCGCCTGTCGCAGACTCAATATCCTGACGCAGTTCAGAGGGCAGCGTGGAACCAGACATATTCGCCTTGGCAGCCAGGGTAAAAGCGGTATCGCTGATCGGTTTGTTGTTGCTGAAAGTACCATCAGTATTGAATTTAATTCGGGCAAACTGCCATGCGCCTTCAGACAAAAGGCCTGGAGTGACTTTAACGGTGATGACCTGAGTGCCGCCGACCGGAATGGTGAAGGTAGACGGAGTAACGACCACATCAACATGATCTGTCTTGGTCACTTCAACGGTATATTCTGTAGCTACACCCGCAACGTTCTTGACGGTACGAGTGAAGGTACAGCCACCCAGACAATTGCTGTTTTGATAGGATGGGATATTCAATGTGCGCATATCGCCACCGCTGGCGGGGTTGGCAGCCTTGTATTCTTCGTAGGTCACTTCCATGACCAGACCAGCCAGAGCAGCCTTGGACATATCGATACGGCCATTGCCATAATCAAAGGGAGTAACGGCTCCCATATCATAATCACGGGATGTACCAGCCAGTGCAGTCATGATGATGGCAGATCGGAGCGCAGCCGGGCTCCAGTTAGGATAAAGCGAGCGCATCACAGCCAGGGAACCAGCCACGTGGGGGCCAGCCATGGATGTACCGCTCATCAGATCGGTGGCTCCAGGAGCAGAATAAGCAGCCAGAACATTGGTTCCGGGGGCCGCGATATCAGGCTCGAGCATCTCGTAGTTGGTGATTGGGCCCCTTGATGAAGATTGTGCCAGGATATCACCCCACTCCGGGCGTGTCCCTGATGTGACATCCTTCAGGATATTAACGGTCATGGGGCTGCCCGCGACTGCCTCAATTTCCAGACCAGCTTCGAGAGAGATCATGGCAGCCGGAATGTTGACACTACCTGAATCAGTTCCCATGATGATGGGAGCGCCAGGTTGGTTATTGTAAACCAGCGCGAAGATACCGCCACCATCCTGTACAGCCTGCAGCTTTTCTTTGAAGGAACAGGTACCGCGTTTGATGAGCGCAACTTTTCCAGTCAAAACGCCAGTAGGCCAGGCCGCACAACCTTCAAGATTGTCATGATTACCGCCCCATACCAGGGTTTTACCCGTCAGGTTGGTTGACAACACTGGAGCAAGATCAGAGGCTGCCAACAGGGCAATTGAATTCAGGGGGTTGGCGCTGCCCGGGTTCACAGTAACCGGATAGCCAAAAATACGACCGTGTTGGGTATTGGCGGTCACGATCGCCCACGGGGGCAGTTTGTAAATGGTGGAATCGCCAGGGCCGCTGTTTCCCGCGGAGGTCGCGGTGGAAACACCAACTTTGAAAGCTTCAAGGAAGGCAACTTCGGTGGAATCCAGCCATGGGCTTCTTGCCGGGCCACCAGTGGGGCCAATGGAGAAGTTCAGCGCATCGACGCCGTCAGCAATGGCCTGATTGACCGCTGCGGTTGAAGCACTGCCAGGACATCCGCTGGAACCACAAACTTTGTAGGAAACGATTCTGGCTCTCGGAGCCATACCTGAGATAACAACGTTCGCGCCGTTGTAGTTGATCTGAACACGGTTACCAGCAGTGGTACCTGCGGTATGCGAACCATGATCCAGGGTATCGTTGCCATCGGTTTGGTTCAACATATCCCACATACCGATCAGCTTTTTGTTGCATTGGTGAGTTGCAGGAGCTGTGGCACAAAGACCTTTATAACCACCAGCTGGAGGATTGGGATAAATATAGCTATCCAGGGGAGTGTGGTCCAGGAAGCTGGGATGCGTGGCATTGATGCCGGTATCGATGATACCTACAATTGTGCCCTCGCCGCGTTTTCCTTCAGGCAGAGGTACGGCTGAGCCGTCCCAGATCTTGTCAACGCCAATGAATGCCGGACTGACATCTGTATCGACCTGATAGAGAGTATCGATGTAGACTTCTCGAACTTCAGGCTGCTGGCGCAAAAGCGCGGCTTCTTCGACCGTCATCTTTGCGGAAAAACCGTTGATGACATAATCGTAACGATAGAGAACCTCAAGATCACGGCCCAAAATCTGTTCAGCTTTGGCAATGAAGGCGTCCAAACCAGCATTAAGGTGCGCCAGATAAGCAACCGCTTCGGGGGAATCAACATCGATCTTGCCGCTCTCAGCGCGCAGTGGCGCTGCGAAGAGGGCATTGCCACCGTCATAGGTAGCCAATGAAGGCTCCGTTAATTGCACTGTAAAGCTCTCGGCCTCCGCAGCCATATCTAGCCATAACTGATCTTCAGCTGAGATCACTGGTTCATCTGCAGGCGTTGCTGCAAATTCAGGGGCCGCAGCTGCGACCGGGCTCACCAACAAAGCGGCGAGCAAAAGAAAACTAAAAATCTGGGTAATTCTTTTTTTCATACCTTTTTCTCCTTATTTTTTCCTTAGATATGCTTACTAAAAGTATCGCTGGGATACTTCTAAATAACAAACGCGTCCAAACCTTCCCCTTTTCCAGGGTTTGGGAGAAAACAACTATGAGCAGAGAAAATCAATTGCATCAGTATGAAATGATAACACAAGCCAGGAAAAATATAAACTTTTCCATGGAAGAAATTTAGCGGATGAGAAAAAAAAACGGACAAAAAAAGCCTTCTCCTTACCCTGGAGCATTTCCAGGGCGAAGGAGAAGGGGGACCACAAAGTGGCGGATAAGGAAATCAAAGTGATTCACGGTTTAGGAGTTGGACTCTTTCCTCGATAGCAACGACAGCCCTCAACCCAGGGAAAGAACCCGGGACGCAAGCAGCCCCGGCTTCGCCATAAACTCTCTGCTGATAGGGCGTAATGGTTGGCCGTCGGGTGGATGAGGGAAAATAGCCTGGCGCCGCACAAGTCGTAGTATTGCCCTGGTTCGTCGGTTTACTGTTTTTATCACCTCTTATTCACCCAAACTTCCTTTATAATAGGAACTGACCCAAAATTCTCAGACCCCATGGAGGCAGCCATGACAAACAACAAACTCTGGTGGAAAAACGGCATCATTTATCAGATCTATCCCCGCTCTTTTCAGGATACCAACGGTGACGGGATCGGTGACCTGGCTGGCATCGTTCAACACCTTGACTATCTCCAGGAGCTCGGCATCGACGGCATCTGGCTCTCCCCCATCATGCCCTCGCCGGATGTCGATTTTGGTTACGACGTGTCCGACTATCACACCATTGACCCCAAATTTGGCAATCTGCAGGATTTTGACCGCCTGATCAATGAAGCCCACAAACGCGACATTCATATCATTATGGACCTGGTGCTAAACCACACATCCGACCAGCACCGCTGGTTCCAGGAATCGCGCAAATCGGTCACAAACCCCTACCATGACTGGTATCTCTGGAGAGACCCCAACCCACAGGGCGGCCTGCCCAACAATTGGTTATCCCACTTTGGCGGCACCGCCTGGGAGTACGATGAAACCCTCGGAAAATACTACTACCACATGTTCAACAAGCATCAGCCCGACCTGAACTGGCGCAACCCGGACGTTCGTTCCATGATGCTCGATATCTTCCGCTACTGGCTGGATAAGGGCGTGGATGGCTTCCGCCTCGACGTCTTCAATAACTATTACAAAGATAAGGACTTTCGGGACAATCCCACCCGAAAAGGCTTTAACATCCGCAAATTTGATTCCTTCGAACACCTTTACGACACTTCCCAGCCCGAAATGATCGATGTCGTCAAAGATATCCGCGCGATTCTCGATCAGTATCCCGAACGCTATGTGGTCGGGGAAACCTTCATGGCCGATTCCGCCCATGCCCGCACCTATATTGGCGAAGACCGCCTGCATGCTGGCTTTGATTACGCTTACACCCACTCAAATTTCAGCGCCAAAGCCTTTGGCAAGGCGATCCAATACTGGGACGCCCTGCACGGGGAGGAAGCCTGGCCAAATTACTTTTTCAATAATCACGATACCGAACGTTCCTCCACCCGCTTTGCCAAAGGTGAAGATGACAGTATTCTGAAGCTGCTGGCAGCCATGCACCTGACCGTGCGCGGCACGCCTTACCTTTACTATGGCGAAGAGATCGGCATGCGCGATATCAGCCTGACCCGCTCCCAGATCCAGGACCCGGTCGGCAGGTATTACTGGCCCTTTTATATTGGGCGCGATGGCTGCCGCTCGCCAATGCAATGGAACGCGCAGGAAAACGCTGGTTTCACCGCTGGCAAACCCTGGCTGCATGTTCACAAGAACTACAAAGTGCGCAATGTTGCCAATCAAAGCAATTCACCAGCCTCCCTGCTTAGCTTCTATAAGCAGTTGATCCAGTTAAGACGTCAACATCCGGCCCTGAACGCGGGCAGCATCAAACTTCTGGAGGCTCCCGATAAAGACCTGCTCGTCTACGAACGCAGCGCTGAAGGCGAGCGCATCCTGGTTGTGCTCAATTTCGGTAAAAGCATCAAGACCTACCAATTGCCAACAGGCGAGTTCAATCAATGGGAGCTTATCTTTGTCGGAAACGATGCGATCACCAGCCATATGTCAGAAAACAACCTGCATCTGCCAGCCTATGGCTTTGGAATTTTGATCTCACGGTCTGAATAGAGGTCGATTTGGAAAATCTGCCCCTGCCCAAGCTTTATGCAGCTGCCTGGGTGCCAGGCCGGTTTTCCACGCCAAAAAGTAAAAATCTGCCTTTGGAGCGCTTTTTCCCGCCTGTCCCGGAGGGTATGGTGTCCAACTGGGTGCAAAAATACGCCGCGCCAGGCTCCTGGCTGCTTGATCCGTTCGGACAAAATCCTTACACCAGCCTCGAACTGGCACGCGCTGGCTACCGGGTTATGATCTCAGCCAACAATCCCATCGCCGCCTTCGTCCTGAGGGTTTTGGCCAGCGCTCCAAAACAACAGGATTTTAACAATGCGCTGGCAGCGCTGCTAGAAAACCGCATGCCGGATGGCAGCACAATTGAAGACTATCTACAGGCGTTTTACCGCCTTGATTGTCCGAATGAGATTTGCCGAAGCGCAAACCTGAGCGGCAGCTTTAAAGTACATTCTTTCATCTGGTCAGAAGATGCTGACCGCAACCTTTTTCCCGTAAAAGCGATCGGGGAATGTCCTCATTGCGGCCATCATGGCGAAATTGAGTTAACCCCGGCCATCCTTGAAAGCCTGGGAAATCTGCCTTCTGATGTCTTGATTCGATCACAGATTCTGGCGAAAATTGCCGGTCAGGACCCTCCACTTCGTCAGGTAATGGAAGAGGTGCTCAGTTTTTACACACCCCGCGCTCTGATCGCGCTTCATTTCCTGCAGAACAAGATCGAATCCAGCAAGCTTAGCCCGGAACAAACCCAGCTTTTGCAGGCGCTTTGGTTGGTGGCTGCCGACCAGGGCAATCAGCTTTGGACCTGGCCGCGCGCCAATCACCGCCCAAAACAGCTGTCGCGTCCGCCCATGTTTCAGGAAGTCAATATCTGGGAGGCCTTCGTCGGGGCGACTCAAAGTTGGGTGAGCGATGAGCCCGAAGTCAAACTGAGAGCCTGGCCCAAACGCGTTCCATCCTCCGGAGGGATTAGCCTTTTTGAAGGCCGCTTAAGAGAGCTCGAAGACAAACCGGAGTCAGGTCTGATCAGTCTGGTGCAATGCTCACTACCCCGGCGCAACCAGGCCTTCTGGAATTTGTCAGGGCTGTGGAGTGGCTGGCTTTGGGGAAAGGAAGGCGTCAAGACCATCCGCAACAGCCTCGTGCGCCAACGCTATGACTGGACCTGGCATTCGGTTGCCCTGCGAAAAGTCCTTCTGCAGCTGCCCGCCCTGATCGGTTCCGAAGTGCCGGTTCTCCTGCTGACCAGCGAGCTGGAAAGCCTCTTTTTGCTGGCCGGCATGTTCGCAGCCCAGTCCGCCGGGCTCAGGCTCAGTCAGGTCAGCCTAAGTGGGGATAATGAGACCCTTCAAACCGTCTGGCGTCTGCCCACATCCAGCCCGATCCAGCAAAGACCGCAGGCAGTCCTTTCTGTACGGGAAAGCGGCAAACAATTCCTCAACCAGCTGGGAGAGCCAACCCAATACCTGCGCCTGCTCAGCCTTACTATTGCGGATCTGTTATCCAGCGGATTGC
This sequence comes from Anaerolineaceae bacterium UBA1415, assembly GCA_002305635.1. Taxonomy (GTDB): domain Bacteria; phylum Chloroflexota; class Anaerolineae; order Anaerolineales; family Anaerolineaceae; genus Mesolinea. Next base: position 70,402 of record DBPR01000008.1, read on the forward strand.
TTAAAGACCGTCCCAAACCCAATGAAATGCTGAATGACATCGAGCTGCAATTCTCCACAGCCTTCAATGATGCAGCTTACTTCCAGCGCTTCAACCCCGGCACGACCCCGGAAGCCGGACTGTACTGGCTGGCCAAACCCATGGCAGGTTCTGTCAGTCTGGCTGACCAATGTGAAGGGATCATCCTGCACGAATTACAGCGTCAGGAAAGTATCAGCAAAACCGAGCTGCTCACAAGAATTTACGATGATTTACCCGGTTTTCTCACCCCGGCGGATGAGCTCATACAGGAAATTCTCGCTTCCTACGCTAGCACAGAAGAGCACAAGGGCGAAAAGGTCTACCGCCTCCTGGAAAATGAGAAAGCTGCCACGCGCAATGCTGACCTGGCTAAAGTTCGGTCTCTCATTGAAACAATTGCCGAACGCCTGGGCTGTCGGCGCGAGCTGATGGCAGATCGAATTGTCTTGTTCGACAAAAAAGGTGAGCTTTCCCATACCTTTTTCCCCATCAGCAGCGCCTGCGTTTCGCAAATTCTCTCAGGCAATCAAGACAACCCCGGACAAAAGATCATCGTCATCCCAGGCAGCCGCTCGAACCTGATCACTTACAAACTCAAAAGGGACCCAAATATGCGCCTCTTAAAAAGCGAAGACTGGCAGCTGGTCAAATATCGCCAGCTGCGCAATCTTGCTGATCTCCCGATGCTAAACCAGGAATTATTTATCTCACAGATCAAAAACGATCCACCCGAATTCCACGCTGCCCAACTAACGCTCTTCTAAGGGACTTCTATAGGCGGAGCCGTCGGATTGAATGGTGGAAGCGGTGTTTCCATTGGCGTGGGTGGCGGTGTGGGCGTCATCGTCGGAGTTGGCGGCATTGTCGGGGTTGGGGTTGGTGTTGGTGTCGGCACCGCGATATTCAGAATCCACTTCTTCTGCACTTCCGTATTGATCGTGCTGTGCAGCGTCACCCTCAGGGTGATCACCGGCACGTCCACCCCTTCCAGATCCCATCTCACAATTTCAGTTGCTGAAGTAACCGGCACGGTCATCCAATCAGGCGTGAGGGCATGCCATTCGGTCGGGTTGGTTCCGGCACCCCAATGGAGTTTAAACTGCTTGAAATTCGCTGTTGCGTCGATCGTACCCGTAATGATAAATGGCTTTTCCGTGATCGTGGCACCGTCATGGATGCCAACCAGGTCGATGATCGGCCTGGGGTCGTCCATCCGGCATTCACGTTCCGGCTTGATCACCAGTGGATCAGGGAAGCCGTGATTTTCAGCCCAATACCTGCCTGGCTCCGTCCCAAGCCATGCAATGGCGTCTTTGTCCTCGACATTGATCACCATTTCTTCCTTTATAAACTGCGAACAGGCGTTGGAAGCCTGTAAATTGGTCCAGGAGTCAACCGCGGCTTTGAGCCAGAGATCCTGCTCTTTGGGCAAAGGCAATTGGTCAAACGCGAAAATTTCATTACGCTGCGACGGGCAATATTCGCTTGGCTGCGTGCCCGAAACCGCGCAAACCGTCATATCGACCACATCAGCGGGTCTGGTGAATTGCCCGCTGTTCCCTCCCAGATAGCGGTTCACGCCCGCCTGCATGATCTGAGCCCAGATCGGCGCAGCGCCATCCACACCGCTGGTATTCACCATGGGTGTGTAATCCGCGTTGCCAACCCAAACGCCTACGACAAAATCAGGCGTATAACCGATCGTCCAGTTATCGCGGAAATCGTTGGTCGTGCCCGTCTTGGCAGCTGCCGGGAAGGGCAGATTCAACACGGAATTGTATCCAAACATCGGCGCGCGCGCCTCCGCGTCAGACAAAATGGACGAGATCAAATAAGCATGAGCAGGACGAATAACCTGGTCCCCGGCTGGCGGTTGATACTCATACAAAACCTGACCGCTGTGATCGACCACTTTGGTGATCGCCACCGGAGCGACTTTTCGGCCCTCATTGCCCAGAACCTGAAAAGCGCTCGTCATTTCAAGCAGGCTGACCTCACCGCCGCCCAGCGTCAGCGAGAGGCCGTAATCGTTCCGCGTCAGGCTGTTGATGCCCAGCCGTCGGGCAAGGCTCAAAAAGCCGTCCTCCTGTGGAGTGTTGGGGTCATCGTAAATGCCAACATACTCAAGCGCTTTGACTGCCGGAATGTTATAGGAATTGGCCAATGCTTCCCGTACCGACACCGGCCCATGGAAAGTTCCGTCATAATTGACAGGCTCATAATCGGGGCTGGTATCGAAGGGATCGGCAGAAGGTCTGAATTTGGCAGGCACGTCCCAGATCAGGGTCGAGGGCGTCCAGTCTTTTTCAAAAGCGGCCAGGTAGGTTAGCGGCTTGATGGCTGAGCCTGGCTGACGCGTGTTGGTCAAGGCCATGTTGACCTGTCCGCTGATGGCGGCATTGTTGAAATCCGCCGAACCCACCATCGAAAGGATTTCTCCGGTCTTGTTGTTCATCATCACCACCGCGCCATTGGTGGCGTTCTTATCCGTCATTTGAGCCAGTTGATTCCTGACAGCTTGCTCAGAATCGCGCTGCATGTCAGGGTCCAAAGTCGTATAAACAGTAAAGCCGGAGCGATAAATGGTTTGGGCGTCAAATTGTGATTCCAATAAAGACTGGATAAAGACAACCCAGTGTGGAAATTGCATCCCCAGTTCCCGCTTCTTAAAATCATATTTTTCCAGATCATCGGAGGCCTGGATGGTCTGAATAGCGTCAACACAAACCGGTTCAAGGTTTTCGCCAATGTGGATACAGCCCTTTTCTTGGCTCAACTCGTACATCAGCACCAAAACTGATTTAAAGCGATTGATCGTGGCTTCGCGGTTATTGTAAACATCGTAGACCGCTGGCGCCTGTGGCAAACCCGCAAGAAAGGCAGATTGCTCGAGGTTCAGTTCAGCGGCGGTAGTGTTGAAATAAGTTGCCGAAGCGGCTTCGATGCCGTAAGACAGGTTCCCATAAAAGATCTCGTTCAGATAGAGCTCCAAAACCTGTTCTTTGGTATAGCGGCGCGTTATTTCAGCCGCAAGAATGATCTCGCGCGCCTTCCTTTCGTAGGTTTGCTCATAACGTTCATCGGTCAGCAGCAACAATCGCGCCAGTTGCTGCGTGATCGTTGAGGCGCCGGACACAATTCCACCCGATGTGTAGTTGGTGTAGAGCGCCCGACCCAACGCGATCAGGTCAAACCCGGGATGGTTGTAATATTCCTTGTCTTCGGTGGCAATGGTGGCCGCGATCAGATAAGGAGAGATGCGCTCCAGGGGCACATAGGTTCGTTTGCCAGCGTTCGGATCAACGATCTCGTAGAGAATATTTCCGTTGCGGTCGAGAATGTAAGTCGTTTCAAACTTTGAAGCCCGATTTTGCAGCTCATCGACCGAAGGCAAGGTTCGGGCGATCTCCATATATTTCGTCCAGGCAAAGATGCCTCCTGCCAGGATGGCAAGCAGAAAAATGATCATTCCAATGATCAAAACCCGGCCAAAACAGCCCTTTTTCTTCTTCGGCGATTTTGGAGGATGAGCTTCCGCTCTTTTGGGCTTGACCGGCACAGCTTGCGTGATCGGTTTGCCCGCAGCGGCGGAACTCCCCGTCTGAGAGATCAAAACCGGTTGGGTGTCGCTGACCAGCTGATCTGCCGGAGTAAAAGCCACCGGATTTAGGCGCGTGCCCTGCAGGTCAACTTCTTCCACCTGTTCCGGCAATACCACTTCCTGGGTAATGCTTTCTTTCTCCTGTGTGGGAGGGATCGTCGCGACCAGGTCCTGATCTTGCGCAGGAAAACCCTGGGCTGAACGCGCGGGCTTGTTGGCATCCAGATCGGCGATCGCCCAATGACCGGTATGAAATTCGCTGCCGGGATTTTTGTAGTTGTGCTGCCCGAACAGCTCCGCCCGGCTGATCGGCACTTCTTTATAATCACTTAATTCAGGAAATTGAGCCCCTTCTTGGATCTGATCGTCACTATCGGAACCTGTCCGCGCAGGTTCATTGTTTTCAATTGGGGAGGATTGATTTGTTTCCATATTTTATACTCTTTAATTAATTAACCACGATTTTAGCATAAAGCTACTTAAGCATTGAACACAGGAGGTATAGCCCACAGAGCGGGTGCCGCCTTAAGCGAAGGGTGACCTGTTTACTCTGGGTATATTAGTGAGATGCTGCCCGCAGGGCGGTTTGTTTTTTGTCTTAGAACCGGATGAGAAGCTGTCAGCAAAGCGTGTAAAGGACATTAAGCCCTCTCAGCGGGAGAGGGTCGGCGAAGCCGGGGTGAGGGTCCAAAATAGGCGAAGCCTGGACTGCTTGCATCTAAAAAAGCAGACTACCTGCGCCTGGTTTACATTTACCAGGGTGAGGGGTTACCTGCAAGGCAGAAGTGCTGCCTTAATGGGCAGATGAGGAGATGCACATAGGGCGGATCAGACCTTAAAATGCCTTCTCCACATTTAACCATTCTCCCAGCTTTTGCCTCCATGATAAAATCAACCTGATGGCAAAACTCTTCTGCTTTTCCAGACGATCCTTCCTTGCAGGTATTGTTTTCTTTCTAATACCGGTTATAGCCATCTTGTCAGGCTGTCAGAGTCGATATCTTCCTCCGAAGATCACCCCAGTGATCACGCCTGTCCGCACGCTGGCGCCCCTTAGCCCGCAACAAAAAGAAACCCAGCTGGCCCTCCAGGCCACTGCCACCCCGATCCCAAGCCCAACCCCCTTCCCGCTCGCTTCCGCGACGCCGATGGCGACGCGCACCCCAAAAGTGTTTGACAATATCAACCCCTTCACCGGTTTGAGCCTTCGCGATGACAGCGATCTGCTCAAACGCCCTGTGATGGTAAAACTTGCCAACTGGCCGCGCAGCCTGCGGCCCTTTAATCAGATCAACAAAGCTGATCTCGTCTTCGAATACTATAACGGCCACCAAACCAATCATCTTCTGGCCCTTTTTTACACCAGCGATGCCACAGCCGTCGGCCCCCTCGCACCCGGCCGCCTTTTGGACGCCAGACTTGCGCGTCATTATCAGGCCGATCTGGTCGTGGCCAGCGCGCCAGAAATGATCGAAGGCGTCTTCGCCAACACGCTCCCCAACCGCGTTTTTTACCGCGGCTTTGCCCCCTGCCCGGGGATCTGCACTGAAACCGAAGCCCAGGGGGGCAACACCGTGGTGGACACAGCCGCCATCCGCGAATTTTCCGCCAAAGATCGCCCACCCCGCACGATCAACCGCTCTGAAAACTTATCTTTCTCCCCCAAAATTCAGAACTGGGACGAAGACGCAAGCCGTTTCAGCTACCTTTATGCTGATTTTTCCGTCATGGACTGGCGTTACAACCCCGATACCGGCAAATATCACTTATGGCAGGAAGTTGAAGATGAAAATGGGGAATTAAGCCTCCAGCCCAGTTACGATCGCGATACCGGAGAGCCGATCGCCTTTGAAAACATTGTCTTCATGATGAGCAACTACATCGAATACAACAGTGTCACCTACGACATTAACCTGCGCGAAGCTGACCCCAACCAGATGGCGATCTTTTTGCGGGACGGAAAACTGACCTATGGCACATGGTTTTCAAGCAACCAGACTGAATCTTTCACCTTCTTTTCCGGAAGCGAACCCTATTTGTTCAAGCCCGGCCGCTCATGGTACGTCTTTACAACCACCCTCTCCCGTCCCGAGTCAACCATTGATGGCGAATGGGACCTGGTTTTCAGGCTAAAGTAGTCTCTACGAATGCCTTAACGCCCTGGTGCCGTTCAGGGTCACCAGCAAAGAGATACCAATATCAGCCATGACAGCCACCCAAAGCGGCGCCATCCCCATCAGGGCGATCAGGGCGATCAGGGCTTTGACTCCCAGACTGATGATCACATTCTGCCTGATCAATTTGTTGACAAATTCCGATAAGCGGATCGCGAAAGGTAATTTCTCCAGGTCATCATCCAGCAAAACCACGTCAGCTGTCTCCAGCACCTGAGCGTTGCCCGCCCCGCCCATCCCGATGCCCACATCCGCGTGCGCCAGTGCCGGTGAATCGTTGATGCCGTCACCCGCCATGACGACCAGCCCGTATTGCTCGCGCAATTTGCTGATCCATTCCAGCTTTTCTTCTGGCAAAAGCGCGGCATGAACCTCGTCAATGCCAAGATGATCGCCGACCTTGCGCGCGACCTGAGCGTTGTCCCCGGTCAACATCACGGTTTGGATACCCTTGGCTTTTAATGCCTGGATAACATCCTTGACCTCATCGCGAACCGCGTCTTCCACGCTCAAAAATCCGCGCACCCGATCCCCGTCACAGACCAACATGGTCGTTTCGCCCTGATCTTCTGCCTGGCGAACCTGGCTCACAAGTGCTTCGGGAGTATTATGTTCATCTAAAAATAGAGCAAGATTGCCAACTGTTCCGGTTTTCCCGTTGATGATCCCTGCCTGGCCGCGTCCTTCCAGCACAAGCAGATCCTTTGCCGGAGGATAAACTGAGGCAACACCGCGTCGCCTGGCTTCTTCGATCACCGCTGAGCTCAAGGGGTGACTGCTGTGCGCCTCCAGCGCGTTGGTATAGGCCACCAGATCGTCACAGCGCACACAATCCTGCGAACCAAGGCAATCGACCGCCCGAACCTGAGCCACAACCGGTTCGCCCTTGGTCAGGGTTCCGGTCTTGTCAAATGCGATCACACGCGCTTTGGCAAGGGCTTCCAGAAAAATGCCGCCCTTGAAGACCACCCCAGCCTTGGCTCCTCTGGTCAGACCGCTGATCATCGTGATCGGGGTGCTGATCACCAGTGCGCAAGGGCAGCCTACCATTAATAAGGAAAGGGAACGGTGCAGCCAGCCGTAAACCTCGCCTGTGTTCCAAAAGGGCTGCCTAAAGACCCACACCGGGATCACAGAAACAAGAACAGCGATCAGGAATACGATCGGTGTGTAAACAGCCGCGAAACGGTCAATGAATTTCACCTGTTCGGCTTTGTTTTCCTGAGCTTCCGTCACCAACTGGATGATCCTTTGAATGGTATTATCCTGCGCAAACTTGCTCACCTGTACCTGAAGCGCGCCCTGCCCATTGATGCTGCCCGACAGAACTTCATCGCCCGGATTCTTTTCGATCAGTTTGCTTTCGCCTGTGATCGGTGCCTGGTTGACGGAACTACTCCCATGCAGGATGACCCCATCCATCGGGATGCGATCCGCAGGTCGCACAACGATGACATCCCCCGGCTCGAGACTCTGCACCGGCACCGTTTCTTCGCCCTCATCGCTGATCCTGATAGCGGTGGAAGGCGCCAGATCCGCGAACTCGCTCAAAATCGCGCGGGCATTGTCATTAATATAGTCTTCCAGACTTTCAGAAAGGGTAAAGAGCAAAAGCATGAGGATCGCTTCATGCGTTTCGCCCAAAATAACCGCCCCAACGGCAGCCACCGACATGAGCGCGTTCATATTTAGCCGTCGGTTTTTGATCAAAGTAATGGTTCCGTCTCTGAATACTGGCCAACCAGCCATAGGGACAAGGATCAATTGCAGGATCATGATCCAGGGTTGTTTCAAACCAAGTCGATCCACAAAAAGGGTCAGAACCAGAAGCCCCATGCCTGCCAGGATGATCAACAGATTGGGTGTCTGCCAGAAGTGAGCCAGAAATCCAGAAAGACCGCCGCCATGTTTTTTGGTTTCTTCAGTATCTGTATCAATTCTGATGGCTTGCGAAGCCCCACAACCACAGGAACAATCATGTCCTTTCGCGTTGATATCGCAGCTGCCTAAATCGTTGGAGTGGGAAACTTCGCTCATTAATCCCTCGGATCATGAAGATGATAACTATGCTCAAGCGCGAGCTTAAAAAGCCCTTCGATGTGTTTATCATCGATTTGATAGAAAACCTGTTTTCCATCCCGACGTGTCGAAACAAAACGCAGATTTCGCAGCACCCGCAGCTGATGAGAGACAGCACTCTGACTAAGGCCGGTCATCTCTGCCAGGTCCGAAACACAGGTCTCCCCTTGCAAAAGGATCGCCAAAAGCCTCAGGCGCGTGCTGTCACCTAGCCCTTTAAAGGTCGAGGCAATCAGATCAGCAGTGTTTAGATCGAGTATTTTGGTGATGGCAGCCGCCTTTATTATATGAATACTTATTCATGTGTTCATATTATCACGGATGGGCATTTATGACAAGGTTTTTTATTAATTTCAAAACCTGATCGCGCGTGGACATCAGCCCATGCTCTATTGTTGACAGAACCATAACGCTTTTCGGTAATGTATGCACTTGTCGTGATTGGGCTGAGCCTTTTGGGGGCTGCTTCCCAGCCTGAGGGGCATTAAAGCAGTTGAAGACCATTCTGCCCTCTCAGTGGGAGAGGGTCGGCGAAGCCAGAGGCTGCTCGCGTGCAGGATTCAGCTTCCTCTATGGCCTTTTCATAATGTCCCAGAAGTGTATTTTTACAATCACTACGGCGGTCAACTTGCCTTGTATCTAAAACTAAAGTTCCTGATTCTACGTTTTCTGATAATTCGCCAGATACTGCATCAAAGCTGCGGTGAGTTTGGCGTCATCCAGCGCCTGATGACTGTTGGGCAGATCGATATTACAAAACTGACCCGCGAACTCCAGCTTTTGCGATTTAAAATCACTATGCCTTTTATTCCACTCTCCATACCAGGCCGCGAACAACTTCATCACGCAAAAAGCCTGATTGTCCGAAAGATTCCAGGGCAGACCCGCCATTAAGACCGATTGCTTCATCAGACGCATATCAAATTCCGCATTATAGATCCCAAGCACACGGCCTCTCAGCACCGCTTCGATGTCAGGCCAGGCCTGACGCATCATTGGCACATCTTTGACCATCTCATTGGTAATGCCATGCACCTTGCTCGATTCCTCCGGGATGGGTCTTCCCGGATTGATCAGGCTGTTATACAGCATCTCTCCGTTGGTATCGACCACCGCCATTTCGATGACAACATCGCCAAGGCCAATACCGGTCGTTTCGGTATCTAAAAACACCGGATTCAGCCGCAAAACCTCGCGTGCTCTTTCCATTACTTTTGGGTGCGCGATTGGATAAGCCATAATTCCTCCCTCTCCATTATACCGTCCTCCTGCCTGCAAACGAGATCAATATCAGGTATTTTTAAGAAACAATTTCTCCCGATCATTCCCAGATGATTCCAAAAAATTGCGTCCCAATTCATTAAATCCTTCGCCTTCTGGACCGCCTTGCGGTATAATTGAACTTGGTGAAAATGAGATGAACAACCATCAATTGACAATTTCAGGAAGTGAAAGTTGCCTTGGTGACGATCAGGCTCAGCCTCCCAGTAGGCTGAGTCATTGAATCTCTGATCCCTTCTGCTAATTCCGCAACCGGGGTCAGATCAATCCGACCCTGGGTTCCTCCTTCCACGATAAAAAGCGAGGTGCGGGATGATTTATTTAAGCAAGCTGCTGAATCAAAAAGTATGGGACATGTACGGTCGCGTTGTTGGCCGTCTGGACGATCTGCTGGTCGATAATACTGAGCAGAGCATGCCCCCCATTAAAGCCCTTCTGCTGAAAGAGTCTTCAGGCGGCTCGCTCCTGATCGATGCCGGGAGTCTGGTCACGCTCTGGCCCTCCATAACGCTCAACCGCAGGAGCGAGGATCCGATGATCTATCAACCAACCGGCCACGAGCTTTATCTCAAACAGCGCGTGCTCGATCAACAAATTGTCGATACCGAGGGCAAACGCCTCGTGCGTGTCAACGACCTTCAGTTGGCTCGCAAAAATCAGATCTTCCTCCTCACGGGTGTCGATGTGGGCGGTTTTGGCCTCGTTCGCCGCCTTGGGCTGGACACTGCCGCCAAAGCAGCGGCTAAACTCTTTGACAAAAAACTAAAAAGCAATGTCATCCCCTGGGAAGATGTCGCCTCGATCGAGCATGACGACCCCCTGCGCCTCAAAGTTTCGCAGGATCGCCTGGTTCAAATGGAGCCGACAGATATCGCTGCCATTCTTGATGGTCTTGATCATCAAACCAGCAAAGCTTTGCTTGAAGGTTTTACCGATGAACAACTGGCGGACACGCTGGAAGAAAGTTCTTCCGAGGTTCAGCAGGTCGTCATTTCTTATCTCGAACCTGAACGCGCGGCTGACATCCTCGAAGAGATGGATCCTGACGAAGCGGCTGATATTCTGGCTGAGTTGGATGAGGGCAAGAGTGAGGAATTGCTCAGCCTGATGGAAGACGACGATGAAGAGGATATGCGAACGCTGCTTCGCTATCCCGAGACCTCTTCCGGCGGCATCATGACAACTGAATTTGCCTGGGTACCCGCACATTTTGACGTTGAACAGGCGCTTTATCATTTGCGCACCAATGAAGACGCGCTTGAGGACGAGTTCATGTATTATGTTTACCTCCTCAACCCGGAGATGCAGCTGATGGGCGTCATCAGCCTGCGCGACCTGGTCACCGCGCCGCTTGACACCCCGCTTTCCACCTGGTTCGACGACGATGTCGTCATCGTCTCGCCGAACGACCCACAGGAAAAAGTTGCTTATCTGATCGCGAAATATAATCTCATGGCAGCGCCAGTGGTCGATCCTGACACACAGGAGATGCTTGGCATTGTGACCGTTGATGACGCGATCGATATCGTCCTGCCCACCGCCTGGAAGAAAAAAATACCACGTTTTGCGGGGAGGTAAAAAATGAAAAAGAAGATCGTATGGCCTCTCTGGATTCAGAAACTTTTGGTAATCTTCACCATTCTTGGCCCAGGCCTGATCACAGCCTCCGCCGACAACGACGCGCCTGGAATTGCCACTTATTCAGTCGCGGGTTCGCGTTATGGCTATAGTTTCTTATGGCTGATCATGGTCATCACCGTAGGTGAAGTCGTTGTGCAGGAAATGGCAGCCCGAATGGGCGCTGTCACCGGCAAAGGCACCGCCGATCTGATCCGTGAACGTTACGGCGTCAAGATCACGACCTTCGCCATGTTTACCCTTTTCATCGCCAATCTCGGGACGACCGTCGCCCAGTTTGCGGGCGTCGCCGCTGCTGGAGAGCTTTTTGGCGTCAGCAAATACATCAGCGTTCCAATCGCAGGGCTTATTATGAGCCTGCTGATCCTGAAAGCCAACTATAAATATGTAGAAAAGGTACTTTTATTCCTGACTTTTGCCTCATTAAGCTACGTAGTGGCCGTTTTTGTGATCAAACCCGACTGGGCCATGGTTGGGCAAAGCCTGATCCGTCCTTCTTTTCAGTTGGATTCCGATTACATCCTCTCGATCCTCGCAGTGATTGGTACCACGATCACCCCCTGGGCAATTTTCTATCTGCAGGCTTCCATCGCCGATAAAGGCGTTGAGATGGAGAATTATGGCAACACAAAGATCGATGTCGGTTTTGGCGCCGCCTGGGGCAATGTCATCTCTGCATTCATCATCATCGTGACCGCTGCCACGCTCTACTCGGCTGGGATCGTAGTCGAAGACGCCAAAGATGCCGCCCTGGCTCTTGAGCCATTGGCAGGTAATTGGGCTGGCTTGCTTTTCGCGATCGGATTGCTGGGCGCTTCGCTGCTGGCGGTTTCGGTATTGCCACTGGCAACGACCTACGCGATCTGCGAGGCCTTTGGTTTTGAACGGGGGCTGAACCGCTCGCCAAAAGAAGCTCCGGTGTTCTACGGCAGTTTTGCCTTCATCATGCTGGTCAGTCTGATCTTTGTTCTGATCCCAAAGATTCCTCTTTTCCCGATCATGATCTTATCGCAGGCGATGAACGCCATCTTGCTGCCGATCCTTCTGATCCTGATCCTGAAGTTAGCCAACGACGCCAACATCATGGGCAAATATCGTAACAGCAAGCTAACCAATATTCTGGCATATATGATCACGGGACTGATCCTTGTTGTTACGGTTATCCTGATGCTGGAACCAATTTTGACATAGCTTTGAGATAGCTGGCTGAACTACCAGGAGGGCAGAAAACATAAAGCCAGTAGAACAAATTAAGGTGAAGTTACGCGAGACAAGAGGGTATTGCAATCCGTTCCAACAGGATCAGGCGCCGTTCTTGATGTATTCCGACATTTCACCAATCGAGGTGAAAACTTCATGCCCATCCTCGGTGGCGATCAACCACTGCAGGCCGTCTTCTCCACTGAAAACAGCGACGCGTAAGGGCTCTTTTTGACCCTGATAATCGAGGTCAACCCGGTAACCCAGCCTTTTCAGGGCTCTTTCGGTCCACAGGCGCGCTTCGCCCTCCCCTTCCAGCAGCGCTACACCCTCATTTTCCTCTTTCAACGCAAACAGTCCCTGAACAGCGTCAAACCGTACCCGCTCACCGTCGAAAACCCGTTGAAATTCTCCGCTCAAGGCCAGGTCTTCTGGCGCGCCGCAAGTAACCTTGCCATTGGGAGCCATTACCCACAATTTGTCGGCGCTGCGCAGCGCCTGATCCAGATCGTGGGTGGAGGTCAGGATCGTTTTGCCGTGATCCCTTGCCAGTTCATGCAGCAGGCTCATCACTGCGACCCGTCCTGGCAGATCGAGGTAGGCGGTCGGTTCATCCAAAACCAAAACCTGCGGTTCCTGTGCCAACGCGCGCGCGATCATCACCCGTTGGCGCTCACCATCGCTAAGCTTGTGAACCATCCGGTCACCAAATCGCTTCGCGCTAACCATATCCAGGGCCTCGTCCACTACCCGCCAGTCATGATCGCACATTCGATCAAACAACCCGGTATACGGAAATCGCCCCATCGAGACCAGTTCACGCACGGTCATCGCGCCGACCTCAACCGGCGTCGTCAGCACAACACCAAGCCTCTGTGCCAGTTCCTTTCGGCTAAAGCGCGATATCGGTTTATCGTCTAAAAATATCTCACCCGCCAGAACTGGCAGTAAACCGGTCAACGTACGAAGCAACGTCGATTTCCCGGCGCCATTCGGTCCCACCAGGCAGACGAATTCTCCCTGCTGAAGTTCAATGTTCAGGTCACTGGAGATCACCTTGCGGGCTGGTCTTCCGTTTTCGTAACCGATCTCAAGCTGTTCGGTATGCAGAACGCGCTTTACACGTTGAAGGATGTCGCACCTCGCTTCTGCTTCAACACCACCCAGAGGACGAAAGGAGCCCCAAACAGGGAAGTGACCACATTGATCGGCAGCACGAGCTGCGATCCGGGCAGCTGAGCCACCAGATCAGCCGCCACAGCCACGATCGCGCCGATGACGATCACCGCTGGGATCAGAATTTTGTGATTGGAAGTCTTAAATAGGTTGCGGGCAATATGCGGCACCGCGACGCCAATAAAACCGATCGGGCCGCAAAAGGCTGTCACCGTACCTGTGAGAATGGAAGCGCTCAGAAGGATCATCACCCGCATTCGCCTGGTGTTCAGTCCCATTGTTTTGGCATAATCTTCACCCAAAAGCATGGCGTTGAGCCCTTTGGGCAAAAAGAACAGGATCCCGATAGCGAAGACGATCACAGGCGCCATAACCTTCAGTTGCTGCCAGGTGACCCCGTTAAAAGCGCCGTAAGACCAAACACTGTAAGCTTTCACCTTCTCAGGAGAGCTAAAGTAAATTAACAAACTGACCAACGCGCCCGTGGCTGTACCAAACATCAGGCCCAAAATGAGCAAAGTGGTCGAACTTTTGACCATCCTTCCAGCTAAAAGGATCAAAGCCATGACAATCCCCGAACCTATGGACGCCGCCACGACGATCCCAAGCTCGCCCATGCTGCTGACAGCCGGCAAGAACATGCCGCCGACCATGGTCGAGCCCATGATCGCGACCGCCACCCCAAGGCTGGCCCCTGAATTGATGCCCAAAATAAAGGGGTCGGCCAAAGGGTTGCGAAACATGGTCTGCATCTGCAAACCGGACGCGCTTAGCGAAATTCCAGCCAGGATCGCGGTAATGATCTTCGGCAGGCGGTAACTTTGGACAATGTAGACCCAACTGTCCTTAATGCCCGGGCTGCCCAGGATCGTACCAATAATATCTTTGAGTGGAATGCTCACCGAGCCAAGCGACAGATTCAGGGCGACAACCAGCAGCAGGACGAGCAAAAGCAGCCCGAAGATCCACAGTCTTCCCGTGCTTTTGCCTTGTTGGTCCATTTGCTGGTTGATTTTGCCCATCTTTTAAATGTTCAGACCTTATTGAAGCTTTTGGTAATAGAAAAACTCGTGCTCAGCCGCCAGATCCGGATAAAAGGCTTTCACCAGGTCCAGCAAGACCACGTCTGGATTCGCCACAGCGCTCTCGTAGTAATCAGTGCCGCCCATATCGGTCACGCGCAGGTTGTTGTTATAGACTTCGCCATTCTTATAAGCCGCAAAGTCGCCATAGCGGGAATCCATCGCCAGCAGATCTGCCAGACTATAAGCAAAACCCACATTGATCCACACGTCAGCATCCTGGGCTCGCTCCACGACAACTTCAAAATCGACCGGATGAGCGAATGTACCTTCCAGATCATTCCAAAGGTATTCGCCGCCAGCATCATTGATCAGGATCGTGGCATAGCTGTCTTTCGCGGGCATATACCAGGTGCCCTCATAAGCGGTATTGATCAGCACGGTCTTCTTCTCAGTCAGGTCAGCTGTCAGGGCCTTGACCTCATTGTAGCGCGCCACCATTTCGTCAAAAAGCTTGTCAGCTTCGGCTTCTTTGTCATAGAAAGCGGCAACAAACTTGCCCCATTCAGCCCGACCAAGGGGGTCCTGCTCCAGATAATCAGCGTTGATCACGACCGGCAGACCGGCTTGTTCCAGCGCGGGATGGGTATCCCAATCGGGAGAACCGGAAGCGGAGGTCATGATGACATCCGGCTTGAGCTCGATCAGCGCTTCCACGTCAATTGTTGGGCCGCTGCCAACGCTGGCGATCATCCCAGCCTCCGACCAGGTGCGCACCTCAGGGTTATAGGTATAGTCAGGGGTATCGATTGCGACCAGAGTGCTGAGCATATCGATCTGATCCAGGAAAGGCAAATAGGTCGTCGAGAGCGACACAAAGCTGTCGATCGGAGTGTTGATCACCGTCGCATTTCCAAGATCATCGGACACGGTGGTACCAGTGGGGACAAGCGCGTAAACATAGGGTTCGGTTGCGCCATCCCAGGGTTTGGTGACAGTCAGCAGTTTGTAGCCGTCTCTGTATTCAAGCGTGAAATTCTTTGCGTAGTCGATCGTCACTTGTTCAACGACTTCGACGGGTACTTCAACTGTGGTTTCTGCCTGAATGGGTGCGTCTGTCGCGACCACGTCCACGGGGTCAGCAACAGGGGCTGTTGCGGTCTGGCATGCGGGCAAAACCAGAATGATCAGAACAGCCAGAAAGGTAACAATTTTTTTCATATTCTCCTCTTTTCTAAAGATCTAATAAAAAAATCACCCTTTCTGGATTAGAAAGGGTTGAGAAGAACTTGCTCTCACCCACCTTCTTAATCCGAGAAGGTCAAAATGGGCTTCCTGAGGTTGGTTTCCTGACTTGTCTTGCGACTTACAGTTGCGGTACAGTGTTGGCCTCACACCAACTTCCACCATTACACCCTGACATCCGGGCATCGGGCTACCTCAGTATTCATTTGTGACCATATCCTATCACTTGAAAAATCCAAAGTCAAGGACGGGTTCCACTTTATGGGTTTGTTGTGATTTTCGGATCAGGTTTGAACGCTGGAATAGAGAAAAAAAATAAACACATTCCACCACCATAACAAAAACCACCCATGTCCACAATGAGATCTTTGCGTTCTTAAGCCCGATTTCGTTGTACAATTCAAGCCGTGAAAAAAACCTCTTTGCGAAGCCTGTCCGAAAAAAACCTTGCCCGTTTCCAATCGCTCCAGATCGGGAACGACTGCGCCATCCACGCGCTTTCCGCCGCGATCGAATTGCTCACCGAAGTGCGCCTTGACCCCCAGGAACTGATCGAAGAAGTCAACCGCATCTGGTGGCAGGGGCGTTTTTATCGCCTTTTACCCAAACAAGGCATCACCCCACCCCTGCAGGTGCGCCTGACGGATTACCTTGCCAACACGCGCGATCTGCCCATTCAGGCCGAACTACTGCATATCAACCCTGAGCTCCTGCGCCTGACAGCTCAATCGGACAAGGTCGCCAGCCTGGTCACCATTTACTGGTGGTTTGGCAAGTCACCATCCATCTATTACAAAGACCAGCCCACCAACTACAACCGACCTGAAGGCGCCAGCGGTCACACCATGCTATTCGCCGCCTATGATCCTGAACATAAAAGTGGTGATATCTCGACACCATGGGGTTTCATCAATTCATGGGTGAGCGAAGGCAGCGGCTTGTTTTGGATGAGCGATCCCGACTTCCGCCGCAGCTGGGGAATACCGATTCCCCGTTGGGGGAAGAATGCTGTAGTTTTATTATCCTTGAAATGAGCTAAGAAACCGGGAAAACGGTCTCAGGGTTTCTTTCAATTTCCACGATCTCAACCTGACCTTTGCACAACTCGACCAGGTCCGTCTTAAAGCTCTCTTCGTTTTCCACTTTGAATTGGACCAGAAGATCAACTTCAACAGCGAAAACCTTATCCAAAACAATTCCATTGTTGCTTTCGATCAGTCTTATACAGAGCTCATACAAATTATAGGGGATCGTAAACGCAAGCGTGACCGTCTCGACCAGTTCTGCCAGTTTCACCAAAGGTAGTATCTCCCTTACGGCATCTCCATAGGCTTTTACCAGCCCACCTGTGCCTAACTTTGTGCCGCCAAAATAGCGCGTTACCACCACAACGACATTCCCGAGCCCGCTGCCCTGCAAAACCGCCAAAGCCGGACGACCGGAAGTGCCAGAAGGCTCGCCATCGTCGGAACAATGCGTGATCAGGCTCTTCCCGTGCCCGATCACGAAGGCCGGCACGTTATGGGTCGCGTCCGGATATCGCCTTTTGATCTCGGCGATGTACTCCCGCGCTTCTTCCACAATCTTCGCGGGCGCCAGGCTGGCAATAAAGCGGCTGTTGACAACTAAGATCTCATTCTCGATCTCTTCAAGTGGAATTAAACGTTTTTCGCTGTCCATTGCTTAATCATACGCTATAATTGCCACTTATCGGAGTAATTTGGAGAAAAACATGGCACGATTATTGATCCCGATGAGTATGATCACCTTTTTATTGATGGGTTACGATAAAATGCAGGCAAAAAATGACGGCCAGCGCATCCCGGAACGCGTCTTGTTTGTTTTAGGTATTCTCGGTGGCGCGATCGGCGGCTTGTTGGGCATGCAGGTCTTCCGACACAAAACCCGCCATGGTTCTTTTTGGTTGATATTTGGCGCTGCCGCAGTCGTGCATTTGCTCCTCCTCGTCTTTTTTACAAAGTGAAATTGACCAACAAAAGGCAAAGACCAAAGCCGGTGTCCAAAATGGCTCCCTGATACCAAAACATCAAACAATGAGCAGTCAGGCTCGCGCGTTATTGCTGCCATTAAAAAAGTTCCATCGATCATGGATTGAACTGACACTTTTCCAAAAAAGATAAATGCGGATTGAACTTAAATTTTCCCCAGCATTACCGCTTTGCGATATAATAAAAAGATAGTCTTAAAACCCGACTTGGAGAGGATGGTTGACTTGGTTCATGTTGAGAACATTTCAGAAATTCGCCCTCTCATCGCGGACGAATTTCATGTTGGCGAATTTATCCCGCGTACGGAGACCATCCAACGCGCCTGGGATTGGGGAAAACAAGTTCACGCCGGTCAACTGCGCCTTTCAGGCGAACCCTATTTTGAAACCCATTGCGGCTGGGTGGGTGCTTTTGTTGACAGACTCGTAAAAAAAGAATCCTGGACGATCGCAGCCTTACTCCACGATACGGTTGAAGATACCGGCGAAACGCTGGATGCAATACGCGAGTTATTCCCTGGTGATCTTGGTAACGAAGTCGCCCACATTATTGATGGTCTCACGAAGATCAGTAATCCCCGGGATGGCAACAGCCGTGAGATGGAAACCCTGCGAAAAATCGCCATGTTCCGTGATCCGGCTGTTTTTGTTGTCAAACTCGCCGATAAAAGCCACAACATGATGACGCTCCAATACATGTCGCCTGATAAGCGCTGGTCCAAGGCCAATGAGGCCATCCGCGCCTATGGCAAGTTGGCTGGTATTCTCAACTGTTACCGCTGGCGGCGTTGGATCGAAGATATGGCTTTTCCTTATGCCGAACCCGATTCTTACCACAATGTCCGCTCCCAGATCGATGCAGATCCCCGCCTGAATGTCAACTTTATCCGCTATTACCTCAATGAACTCGCTGGTCTGATGAACGCCGAGGGCATTGAAGGCGCTATACGCTTTACGGTAAATGGCTATTGGCAGGCCTGGGACAAGATCCAACGCATGGCACGTTCGCATCGCACTTCTTTGGATGATTATTCAAACGTGAACGATCTCGTCAGCTTCCGTATGCTCGTCAAGGAACCAGACGAAATGGCTTGTTACCGCTTGCTCGCGCGGGTAAACAAGTATTTTTCGCGTAATCTCGACCAGGATCGCTTCGACGATTACATCGCGTCGCCCCAAAATGGCTACCGCGCTCTCCAGGTGACCTCTTACCTGCCGGGCATTGGGGCCATCGAAATCGCCATCACCACCGAAGATTATGAGGGTGAAAACACCTGGGGCGTCATCCATGCTTTGAACAACAACAAGGACATCAGCCAATACCGACCCGTCCAGATCTTCACCACTTTTGGCGGCACTCGCTTCCTCGAAGAAGGCAGCACCATCCTCGACGGTGTTGCATCCATTCAGGATTTTTACCTCGATAAATTGCACAAGGTGATGGTGAACGGCGAAGAACGCCATATCTACGATACCCTCAACCCAGGCGATGTACTCGAGATCGTCAGCGCCGGGCCGCACAAACAGCCCGAAGTGGATTGGCTCAACCATTGTAATCCAACCACAGCCCGGGTTCTGCGCAATGTCCTGGCGCGCGTCAACCTGCGGGAAGACAGTCAGCTTGGCAAGACCATGATCCATCCCATCCTGGTTCAGCGCGGTTTGCTCGACCTGAGCGATGTTGCCTCGCTCGACCCCAACCGCATTGAGCTACTGTTCGGTCTGCTTTCCTGTGCCAATCTGGACAATCTTTACACGGCCATTGGCGGTGGTTCGATCCTGCTCAAGGAGTTTGAAAACGCGCTTGATCTGGCGCAGATCACCCAATCCTCTTTACGCTGGACTTCAATACAATTCAGAGGCTCAAATGTGTCCAACAAACCCGGTGGCCTGGCATATTTTGCGGGTCTGATCTCAGAGAGCGGAGCAAATATTATTCGTACGGTAAATACCACCACCAGTACCGGTGATTTCCAGGTGCGTATGGTTTTGACGGGATTGAACGAGGAACAAAAGCCAAAATTGTTTGATATTTTCAGTAAAAGTCGCTTCGCGCTCGATTCCATTGAGATTTCTTAGACCAATTCGCTCTCCACAATTATGTTAGAATATCTGACGAAAACTCGCACTGAGTCTTTCGGAAAAACTTGCAAGGAGCTCTTTTGCCCTGATGAAATTTTCTAAAAAAACCTCCAGGCCACTGCAGATTGGCTTGATCATCCTCGCCTTATTCATGCTCTTCCTGCCGCAAACTGTACAGGCGGCTAACGTTATGCCGCAGGGGCTTGGCCCAGGCCCCGAAGTTGCCACGCCACCACCCGCGGATGCAAAAGTGCAAGTGTTTTTCTTCTACTCCAATACCTGCAGCCATTGCCTGGCTGTGATCGAAAACATCGTCAACCCGCTGCTAAAAGAAAACGCAGGTGAAGTGGACATCCGCCTGCTTGAACTGGGCGAAAAAGTCAATTATGAAGCCCTGATGTCCATCGAGACTCAGCTGAATGCTTCCACAGACAACCGGGACCTGCCGGTCGTCATCATTGGGGATCGTGCTTTGGTTGGCGAAGAGGAAAATCAACTCCATTTGCGCCAATATGTTGAAGAAGGCCTGGCTGGCGATGGCATCCCGTTTTATCCCTTTGAAAACCTTGATCCAAACACCCTGATCGTTTCAACGCCCAACCCAAATTCAAACGACATCGAAGCCTGCAGCGTTGATAACCCTGAAAATTGTGTTATTGATCATCCCATTTACCTGGCTTACTTCTATCAGACCGGCTGTAAGGAATGCGCCCGCTCTGAAGTGGATCTGGAGTATCTTAAAAACAAGTATACGAACCTGATCGTGACCGAATTCAATATTTACGATCAGGCAGGTCTGGCAAACTGGATGGCGGAGCGCGTCGGTCGCGCGGATGAGTTGCACACACCGGCCGTTTTCATTGGCGACCACGCCTGGATCGGGGAAGGCGAGATCCGGCCTCAAACCATCGAACCCGTCCTGCAAACGCTGGAAACCAGCGGCTCTCCCGCTTTTTGGCGCGAATACAACCCCGAAGAAGGCGGACAGTCGCTCATGGACAAATTCCAGAAAATGGGCTGGGTGGCTGTTTTGCTGGCAGGACTGGTGGACGGACTAAACCCCTGTGCTTTCGCGACGATCATCTTTTTCGTTTCCTATCTGACCATCAGCGGTAAAAAAGGCAAGCAGATCCTGCTGACAGGAGCCAGCTTCACCGTTGGCGTCTTTTTGGCATACCTGATCGTTGGCCTTGGTTTTTATAAGGTCCTTGACCTGGTCAAGGTCTACATGAACATCATCAGTAAAATTGTTTACGCCCTGACGGCAATTTTCTGTTTGGTTTTGGCGATTTTAAGCATTCGCGATTACTTCAAAACCCGCGAAGGCAAATTGGACGACATGGCGCTCAAACTGCCGGAGCCCTTGCGCAAGCGCATTAACGCCGCCGTTCGCGAGGGACGCAAATCGAGCAGTTATTACCTAAGCGCCTTCATCACCGGTCTGGTGGTTTCGATCCTCGAGCTGGCTTGCACCGGTCAGATCTACCTGCCTGTGATCATCTCAATGAGCACCATGCCCGAGCTGCGCGGACGAGCTACCCTCTTCCTAATCTTTTACAACCTCATGTTCATCGTCCCGCTGATCATCGTTTTCGTGCTTGCCTATTATGGAACAAGCTCAAAGCAATTCACCAACTTCCTCAAAAAGCATGCCTCAGCGGTGAAGATCGGCATGGCGATCGTCTTTTTGTTGCTGGCGATCTGGCTGGTCACGAGCCTGCTTTCCTGATCGCCTTATTGATTCACGTTAATAAAAGGACGGGTACATGCCCGTCTCTTTTTTTTACATAGGGCTTTAGCCATCTAATGTTGTGGGAGAGGCTTGTTAAGCCTTCTCCGCTCGGGAGAAGGTGCCCGAAGGGCGGATGAGGGGTTGCCTGCAGGGCGGACTGCTTGCGCTCTGGGTACCAGAGTGAGGGGTTGCCTGCAGGGCTGGTGCTGCCAAAAGATATGAGTACTAATCGTTATAAGCGGATGAGAGGTTTCTGTTAAGCCTTCTCCCCGGGGAGAAGGTGCCCGAAGATCGGATGAGGGATTGCCCGAAGGGCGGATGAGGGGTTACCCGCAGGACGGACTAAAAAAGAAACCACGCAGTAGTGGATGAGGGCAGCCTAAGGGCAGACTCCGTGAGAAGGTACCAGAGTGATAGGCGTGTATGATAGATAAAGGAAGCGTAAGTAGTGGCAGGCATTGTATATTCCCCACCTTCGACCCATCGCGTTTTTATCGCAATGCGCCATTCTATGAGTGGCGCATTTTATTAACAACTTTCGCGATCGTACTGTGCAGATGCACGATACTGCCAGAAAGTTCTCCCTCAAAACTTGAGTTTTTTACTGCCTGGCGCAATTCGTCCGCGGTGTTGAAATCAGGCAGTTTCAATACCGCCCGGCCAAGCTCGGGCAAGGTATGCGCGTCCGAGCCAACCATCCATGCCAGGCCGTGTTCATTCGCAAATGTGCCGGCTTGTTCGTTGAAAATTGGTTTTCTGCAGCGTGCGTTAAACGCCTCGACCCCGTCAAGATACGGCACCAGGCTTTCGAGCGTCCCCGGATTCCAGCTTGAACCGCGCCAGGGATCGAAGGGATGAGCGATGTTGATGAAAGCGCCCTGATCCTGAAGGCGTTTGACCACTTCAAGCGGCGGCAGGCCGTCCGGGATCTCTTCGCTCATGAAATAACCAAGGATCTCGCCTTCGCTTGTCAGGATCTCTTCACTGACGATCACAAGATCCGGCGCCAACTGATGGGCTTTGATCGAGCCACCAATTTTTCCATGATCCGTGATCGCCAGCTTCCCGATCCCCTTTTTCCGACAAGTCGCGATCATGTCTTCAACACGTGAAAGGCTGTCAAAAGAATAATTTGAATGGCTGTGAAATTCTGCGAGAATTGGATTGGTTGTCATTGGTTTCTCTTTTCTTCGTGGTCAGCAATAGTATATCATTCGTCTATTATGAGAAACCAGAATGTAGAAGCGACCATAACGAGCATAGTCATTCGAGAACTGCAATTCAAGAACTGCTGCGTGCCCCTTGACACATCAAGCCTTGCTGGCATACAATTAAAACATGATCAAGTCCTACCGATAATCATTGTTTCTGCCAGCGATTTGCTTGTTTTATGGCAATCCTGTTGGCATGGGTCGGGTTGCGTCTGTTCATAAACTTCGTATACTAATATTTTGAACCACTGGCAATTTCGACCAGTGTTTTTTTATTACTTACAGGGAGATTACTATGACACAAACCATATCAAACCCAAGCTTACCCAACCTTGATGGCTATACTTTCAGGACTTTTCCGGGTGACCAATCTTTTCACGACATGCTCGCGGTTCTTGAACCGATCCAAGCCCAGGATTGGTATCCATATAAAGGCAGTAATTTCGAAGAGATCAAACACGATTACAGCAATCTCACTCATTTCGATATTCATCGCGACCTGGTCATCGCATTTAAAAATAACCAGCCGGTAGCCTACGGGAGAATATCCTGGGATATTGAACAACCTTCTCAAAATCGCATCTTTTATGCCGCTGTGTTTGTAAAACCTGAGTCCGAATTCTTCCCTCTTTATCAGGCGTTTTTGGATTGGTTCCATATCCGGGCACTGGAAATTTCAAAATCCCTGGCGCTTGCTCCAGCAAGCTTTATTAGTATCAGTGTATTCGAACAGGAGGAAGAATATATCAAAGCCACTAAAGCAAACGAATATGAAGTCGTTCGATATTTTTATACAATGAAACGCGACCTAATTGATATTCCCGATCATCCGCTTCCAGATGGGTTCAAGGTCAAACCAGTCACTCCCGAGCAATATCGCCGCATCTACGACGCTACAAACGAGGCATTCCGGGACCACTGGGGCCACGTTGAGCCAGAAGAGGGTGATTATGAAAAGTGGAAAGACGATCCTTTTTTCTTCACTCCCGGGATATGGAAGGTTGCCTGGGACGGTGAAGAGGTTGCCGGAATGGTGCTCAACTTCATAAACAAAAACGAGAATAAAGCTACGGGAATCCAGACGGGTTGGGCCGAGAACATTGCCGTGCGAAGGCCCTGGCGTCGAAGAGGGCTCGCCAAAGCACTCGTCTGTCTTTCCATGAAAATGTTCAAAGAGATGGGCATGAGTGAAGTCAAGCTCATGGTTGACTCCGAAAGCCCCAGCGGTGCGAACAAGCTTTACCTTGACCTTGGTTACGTAGTCACGATCTCAAATGCGATTTTTCGCAAACCGCTTAAGCTTGAAGGAGGATAGCAGATGTTACAAGTCAATCGCATTTCAAAAAGTTTCGGACCTCACATAGTCTTGCGTGAGGTGACCTTTAATCTCAACGACGGTGACCATGTTGGCCTGGTCGGTGCCAACGGCAGCGGCAAATCAACCCTGATGAAGATCCTTGCCGGCACCGATAAAGCGGATAGCGGTTCAATCGTCGTCTCAAGCGGTCAGTGGATCGGCTATCTGCCGCAGGACCCCAAAGCGAGCTACGGGAGTACCATCCGTGAATTGCTGATCAGCAATCAGCCTTGTTTTACAGGTCATGGAACCAACGACTTTTCACTTAAAGATGAGGTCGAGGCGAAACGCATTCTTTCCGCGCTGGGTTTGAGCTACCTTGGTCTCGACACGCCTGTTGAACAGCTGAGCGGCGGTGAATCAACCCGCGCGCAGCTTGCCGGCTTGCTCCTACATCAGCCCGAGATATTGCTTCTGGACGAGCCCACCAACCATCTTGACATTCACGCGCTGGAATGGCTTGAGGACTTTATCAATTCTTACCGCGGAACTGTCCTGCTGATCTCTCACGACCGCCTCTTTCTCGATCGCACCATTAGCGCGGTCTATGAACTGGACGAAGACAAAGCGGGCATCCGTAAGATCCCGGGCAATTACAGCAATTATGCCGCCTTGCTTGCGCAGGAAAAGCAAAAAGCTTACGAGACCTGGAAGGATCAGGAAGCTGAGATCAGACGCCTGAAAGCCGATTGGATCAATACCGCAGAACAAGCCCGTTTTTCCGAAAGAAGCACGAAAGACTCCAAAATGCGCCGATACGCCAAAAAAGTGGCGAAAAAAGGGCTTGCCAAGAAGAAACGGCTTGAGCGTTATCTTGAAAGCCCGGAGCGGATTGAGAAGCCGATGGACAAATGGCGCATCAATATCAATTTCGCTGACACGGGGCACCAAAGCCAGCAGCTCCTGATCGCGGAGCAACTTAGCTTCGGCTATGGCAGCAAACCGCTGCTGGATGAGCTTGATCTGCATATCGCAGCCGGAGATCGCGTCGCGCTGGTTGGCGAAAATGGCTGCGGCAAAAGCACCCTGCTAAAAGTCTTGTTGGATAAGCTGAAACCGGATCAGGGAACTTATCGCTGGGGCAACAGCGTCGTCCTGGGATACATGCCCCAAAAGCAGGAAATTCTTGACCTTGATCTAACACCCATTGAACAGATCCAAAGGGTAAAGGGCATGAATCTCACCGAGGTCTATCATTTTTTGCATTACTTTTTGCTTGATGAACATCACACCAACCTGCCCTGCTCCGCCTTGAGCTTTGGTCAGCGGGCGCGCTTGTTACTGGCAAGATTGGTTGCTCAGGGCGCCAACTTTTTGGTGCTGGACGAACCGGTAAACCATCTTGATATTCCTTCCAGGGAACAATTCGAAAAAGCGCTGGACGCTTTTAACGGAGGCATATTGCTGGTAGCGCACGACCGCGCCTTTATCGCCCGCACCTGCAACC
Source organism: Anaerolineaceae bacterium UBA1415 (assembly GCA_002305635.1). Lineage (GTDB taxonomy): Bacteria > Chloroflexota > Anaerolineae > Anaerolineales > Anaerolineaceae > Mesolinea. The sequence continues at coordinate 95,676 of DBPR01000008.1, forward strand.
GGCTCTGGGAGTTGAAAGACGCCGCTATCCGCGATTCCGTCCCACCGCAGGAATGGTCACAAAGCGATGTCTAAAACGAGTTAATTAGATACACTGCCATAACTTTTCATCTTCCTGCCAATAAAGGTACAATAGGGGCTGGAGAAAATCATGTTCGAATTTACTGTTACAGCTACAGATGGACAGGCGCGCTGCGGCGAGTTCATCACTCCCCACGGCGTCCTGCAAACCCCGGTCTTCGCGCCCGTTGGAACCCTGGCGAACGTCAAAGCCATCACCCCCGTCCAACTTGAGGAACTCGGCGCCACGCTGGTGCTTTCGAACACCTATCACCTCTTTCTGCGCCCTGGCGACGAGCTCGTCCGCAAAATGGGCGGATTGCACAACTTCATGCAATGGCACAAGCCGATGCTGACCGATTCGGGTGGTTTTCAGGTTTTCTCCCTGGCCAAAATGCGCAAAATTGATGACGATGGCGTCACCTTCCGGTCGCATATTGATGGTTCAACCCGCCGTCTCACCCCGGAAAGTTCGATTCAGATCCAGCAGAACCTTGGCGCGGACATCATCATGGCATTTGACGAATGCGCTGACCCCATCAATCGCCCCTATATCGAACAAGCCATGGAGCGCACGCACCGCTGGGCACGCCGCTGCCTGGAAGCCAAAACCCGTGACGACCAGGCGCTATTTGGTATCGTCCAAGGTGGGATCTTTCACGATCTGCGGAAACGATCAGCCCGCGAGATCAGCTCTATGGGCTTCCCCGGGCACGCGATTGGCGGGCTTTCGGTTGGTGAGTCCAAAGAGGATATGTACGCGAGCATCGAAGTCGTCAATCAGGTTCTGCCCACCGAAAAGCCGCGTTACCTTATGGGCGTTGGCACGCCGGAAGACCTGATCGAAGGCGTCTTGCGTGGGGTAGACATTTTCGATTGCGTCCTGCCCACCCGCCTTGCGCGGCACCACAGCGCCATGACCCGTTTTGGCAGGCTCAACCTGATGAACGCGACCTTCGCTGAAGACGAACGCCCTATTGACGAAACCTGCGGCTGTTACACCTGCCGAACCTTCACCCGCGCCTACCTGCGCCACCTTATCGTCGCCAAAGAAATGCTCTCAGCCACGCTGCTTTCGATCCACAACCTGCATACCCTTGTTCAGTTGGCCAAAGATATGCGCGCTGCGATCAGTGAAGGGCGTATGCAGAGCTTCGCCGATGAGGTTATGGCTAATCTCAAAATCCCACGCACACCACAGAGGTACAAATGAGTTTTTTCCAAGCCTTGATCCAGGGTATCGTCCAGGGACTGACCGAGTTCCTGCCTGTTTCTTCTTCCGCCCATCTGGTGATCGTTCCCTACCTGCTCAACTGGAACCTTGACTCACAAAAAGCCTTCATCTTCAACGTCCTGGTGCAATTGGGCACGCTCGTTGCTGTCATAATTTATTTTTGGAAAGACCTGGTTAACATTGTTACAGCAGTCTTCCAGGGTCTGAAAGAAAAACAACCCTTCGTGAGCAGAGAACGACGCCTGGGTTGGTACATCATTCTGGGTACGATCCCGGCTGGTCTGGCAGGTCTAATCCTAAAAAGCAAAGTCGAAGAGGCCTTCAACAGCCCCACGCTGACGGCGATCTTGCTTTTTGTCACCGCAATTTTGTTAACTCTTGCTGAAATTCTGAGCAAAAAAGAAAAGGGCCTCGATCAGCTCACCTGGCTCGATTCGCTCGTGATCGGTCTTTTTCAGGCTTTGGCGATCTTCCCGGGAATTTCTCGCTCAGGTGCGACTGTTTCGGGGGGCTTGTTCAAAGGCTACACCCGCGAAGCCGCAGCACGCTTCTCATTTTTGCTTTCGGTGCCGATCATGCTGGCAGCCGGCTTGCTTTCCATCCTCGACCTGGTCAAAGCGGATTTCTTCATGGACTTTTTGCCAACAATGATTTTTGGCTTTGTCATCGCCGGGATCATCGGCTATTTCTCGATCCGCTGGCTGTTGGGATATCTGAAAAAGAACTCGCTTTTTGGCTTCGCTCTCTATTGCGCCTTGCTTTCGATCGTGACTGTATTCGTGGCAGCTTTTCGTTGAGGCTTATTCAACACGGGCAAGATAAACACCGGTTTCTTTGCGAATTCTGATGCCGCCAAAGCGGTCAATCCGACGTTGGAAAAAGGCTCTCATTTCAGGACGCCCTTCATTGCCAAGGTTTTCGACCACTAAAGGGGTTGAAAAGGCATAATTTGTCAGGAGATTGGCGTCCGTTACCCATAGATCACTGGTATAAAGATGTAGTTCGATCGTGGTAAACACTTCACGAAGCTGCTTCTCGCCGTTCATAAGGTTAAAAGCGCTCTCCATGCCATGCTTGCCGTTCAGGCGTTTTGAAAATTTCCCCAACAGCAGATCAAGGTCCCGCATATGTTCCGGGCCATTTGTCGCGGCAATAAAAAGCGCTCCAGGTTTCATGACACGCCTGGCTTCCGCCAAAACATGGGCGACCGAAGGCACGTGATAGAGCATGTGATTGGCGATCACAAGATCAAAACTCCCGTCAGCGAAAGCGATGTCCATGCTGTTCATCGTCAGATGAGCAAAGCGTTTATCGGAAGCCAACGCCAGATGCCCCTCCAAAGCCATACCGCAGGAAAGATCGGTCAAAAAGAAGCTGGCGCTCTCAGGCAGGCGAACGTAGCTGCCGCGCCACAGCGCGCAGCTACCGCAGCCGAGTTCAAGCACCTTCATCCCCGCTTTAATTCTGGCCAACTCCAGCACAAACTCATACCAGTTTTGCTGGCCCGTGCTAAAACGTTGGTGTAGCTGAATTCGGGACGATAAATTACCTGAGTTCTGATATTGCACATTGCTCAGGTAATCCGGGTCTGTTTTTATTTTATTCAGGTCGGGCATCTTTTTTCCTTGTTTTCTGCCCTAATTATACCTTTTCATTTTGGGGTTTTGCCTTTTTTAGGATTTTTCACTCCAGACCAAATAGATAAGCGAAAAACTATATCTTTTAAAAATCAGCAATTCTCAGTATGAAATTTGTGTGGCTCGGATTTTCCTCTTCTCAAGTGAATGTTATCTAATTTTTGATCGGTAATCGACATGTGAGGACGATTTTTGGTGTAGAGGCGGGACCTGTGCGTGGCACGAAGTGCTAGGTACGCCGCACCCGCCCGTTGTCTGAAATTGATAAAATGTTACTGGAATATAAAGGAATGCCAGAATGATGAACCCAGATAATCAAGGAATTCTATGTTTAATTTCCCAAACCAACGGGCGGACATACCCTGACGGGCACAGGTGGCAGTCCGCCCTTACAATTGGCGTCCGAAACTCTGATTAATAAAAGTATGTCCAAAATATTCTGCTTCTTGGAATAAATCGATGTTTGGGTATGTCCTGACATTGAGGGGACTATGCCATTGGCTTGATTTTTCAATACTGAAAATTGCTGTTAAAGATCATCCTTATGCCAATTTCGACTGTATAATAATTGTTGATCGCTTATTGATTGGATAGTTAGCTCTACAACTTACATGGGTTTATCCCCGACAAGTTATCGATCAGCAGGAATAATCAATCTAAAATCATCATAGACTTGGAGAAAAAACATGACACCCAAACAACAAAATTACAGGAACGCAGCACAGACCATCATCAGGAACCTCCAGAAACGCCAGATGGAAGGTTATTATTGCGAAACATCAAGCGAAGCGGTTGAGAAGGTACTATCCTTGATCCCGAATGGCTCCAGCATTGGCTGGGGAGGCTCGCAAACGCTCACGGAAACGGGACTGATTGAAGCTATAAAAAATGGAGATTACATGATCTTAGATCGTTTCTCGACCGATGATCCGATGAAAAGGCAAGAGATCTATACCCAGATATTCAACAGTGATTTTTACCTGATGAGCACGAACGCTATCACGATGGACGGCGAACTGGTCAATATCGACGGCACCGGCAACCGCGTCGCCTCCCTTTGCTTTGGCCCAAAGAACGTCATCATCGTTGCCGGTATGAACAAGGTGACCAGCGATCTGGAATGTGGTATCAAGCGCGCGCACAATGTGACGGCTCCAGCGAATAACGTACGTTTCAACCGTAATACCCCGTGCGCCACCACCGGACGCTGTTCCAATTGCACCGCGGCTGATTGCATTTGTTCTCAGGTGGTCATAACCCGTTTTTCGGGCATGCCAGGGAGGATCAAAGTCGTCCTCGTTGGTGAAAACCTTGGTTGGTAAAACCCTGTCAAAGGGCGAACGGGCTGTTCGCCTTTTCTTTTGATTGCCATTCCCCAGTTTGCTATTTCAAAAAGGATAATCTGGCTTTCGCCCGGGTCGCAATTCAACTCGAAAGAATTGCCAGAAGCAATGAACTGTCCTTCGAGATCGTAAAAGTTCATCCTTAGTGGAAAATTCAGATGTATGGGATCCGTCCGTCGGTGCCCAACCGCAATCCCATGACCGACATAGACAGCATTTCCAGGTTCCGCATAGGGTTGAATCCCTGCCAGGCGTGCGGCATTATTAAACAACTGCGCGCTTACTCCCGCAATTCGCAGCGAGTAGATCAGCGTGTAACCCTGGATGAATTTATCAATAAGGCCAGATATCGATTGTGATAAAGAGAAACGCTGCCTGTTTGCTCTGATATAATCGCTGATATGTCCTTGAGTCAAAAGATCGTCATCATAGCTGACACGCATGTCGGGGATCGAACCAAAACGCTTGAGCCGGCTTTGCTTTCAGCCATTCGCGCGGAGGGGCCCGATCAGATCTTTCACGCTGGCGATGTTTGCAAGCGGAAAGTGATCGACGCGTTGGAAGAGATCGCCCCGACTTTGGCGGTACAGGGCAACCGCGATTGGTTTTTGGGATACAAACTGCCTAAAGACTATCAGTTGACGATAAACGGGCTGAAGGTGGTGCTCGCGCATGGGCATTTCAGCATCTGGCACTGGTTCTGGAATTATGTGCACCTTTTTTTCACACGCAGGATCAATGACCACCTTTTTTATCAACGCAAGCTGGCTAAACTCTACCCGGACGCGGATATCATCATCTATGGGCATTTGCATTATCCATACGACGAAATGATGGACGGCAAACGCTTTCTCAACCCAGGCGTGGGTTACCCGGAATGGCGCAATAACTTCCGCCCGGCCTATATTGTTTTAACCATTGATGCAGATGGCTGTTATTCGACTGCGATGCGCATTACCAGCCCAACCGCACAGGGATAAGTATAATTGATCCATGAACGCGCAAACCATCATCAGCTCACCCCAAAACAGCCAGATACAACTGGTGCGAAAACTATTGAGCCAAAGCAAAGCCCGCCAACGTGAGCAGGCTTTTGTGGCTGAAGGCGTGCGCCTGATCCAGGATGGTCTACGATCCGGTTTCCCTGTGCGCTTGATCCTAAAAAAAGAAAACTCCAGTCCACTGACCGAGGAATTTGTGGCCGGGATCGCTCAGGATCATTCGATCTCCGTCGTTCAGGACAAGCTTTTCGAGGAGCTCAGCGATACTGAAAATCCGCAAGGTTTGTTGGCAGTTTTCGGGATGTTCGAGCAAGCTTTGCCGAAGGAATTGACGTTTTTGGTGGTGCTTGACCAGATTCGTGATCCAGGCAATATGGGCACGATCCTGCGCTCTGCGGAAGCGGCTGGCGCGGAGGCTGTGTTACTGCCATCCGGCAATACCGATCCCTTTTCGCCAAAGGTTGTTCGCTCTGGCATGGGCGCGCATTTTCGCCTGCCGATCCTGCAATTGCCCTGGGAAGCGATTCAGGCTTTGGTTACCGGACTGCCGGTTTTCCATGCCGATATGGACGGCGAAAAAAGCTGCTGGCTGGCTGATTTTCAATCCCCTCTGGTGTTGCTGATCGGCGGCGAGGCGCAGGGGATCAGCCCGGAAGGTCAGAAACTGGCAACCAGTTCGGTACATATTCCGATGAAGGGTCAGACTGAATCGCTCAATGCGGCTGTTTCAGCCAGCGTGTTGATGTTTGAAGTGATGCGTCAACGAACGCGCAACATAAATTCAAATTAATTCTCAGAAATTTCCTGGACCTGTTTGTAGTTGACGATGATGAGATTGGCGTCGCATTGACCGGTGATCTTTAGTTTCACAGGCGCTGAAAGCGGTTGATTGTTTTGGTCAAAGAGCTGAATGGTCAGGTTGTCTTCAGCAATTTGCCTGTTTTCCATTACGAATTCAAAGCCGGATTGACCGTATAGTTCCACATCGCCGGATTCACTTCTGAAATCAACCAGGCCTCCGCCGTAGGTACCGGTCAGGCGAACGATCAGCCCCAAAACGGGAGCCTCGCGCAGATCCCAGACCTCACCGCCAATAAAGAGATATTCTTCACAGCCATACTGCGGGTGCAACAAGGCATTGGGGTAGCCCTCCGGCGTGCCGCGCAAGACAAAGGGCATCGATCTTGGCTGTTCGGTTGGCGTAGGGACATCGGTTGGGACGGTCGTGTGCGTTGGTTCGACAACGGCCGGTGGCGTTTCAGTCGCGGTAGGTTGGATGGTATCGACCACCGCCGGAGTGATGAAATAGTTTGGCGTCGCATCAGTTACCTGGGGTGGCGGCGTTACCTTGGGCTCAAAGGGAGAGGGTAAAACTCCGGTAAGCATCAGAATGACGATCCCGAGTACCACGATGATGAACAGCGCCGCGACAAAACCGCCACACCCGGATTTCTTCGGGGGTGGAGCGTCTACCCGACGAACTGCCATGGGGCGGTTCTGGACGGGTTGACGGGATTGTGGACGGCGGTTGTAGGTCATGGCACTCGCATTTCAATGACCGCGTTGGTTCTGGCCTGAAGGAGCCAGTCTTCAAGGGCTCTGGTTTGCAGGGCGACCCTCGCGTCTGTCGTGAGCGGGTGGGCCTCTTCGTGCCCCAGTACCAAAAGGATGTGATAGCCAATCGTGGATTGGATGATACCGGAATAGCTGCCCGGAGCCATTGAAAAAGCAGCCTCTTCAACTTCGGGGTAAAGCAGGTATCCGCGTGGGAACCAGCCTAACTCGCCGCCGGATTCGGGACTATATTCCCAGGCCATTTTGTTGAAATCGCCCCCGGCATTGAGGCTGTTGAGGGCGCGTTCGGCGCCCGCCTGCGTGCTTGCAAATATCTGTTGCGCGCGTACTTGTTCGACCGAGTCGGGCACGGCCTGAATAATCTGGTCGCGCTGCCAGGCGGCTTCGGCTGCCAGACGCAAAGCCATGCGGAATTCCGCGTCGTCATAATTATTAACCTGCATCCAGTTGGTAAGAGCGCCGCCGGAGCCGAGATTAGTAACAAGTTGGTCAACTTTGGCCTGCACGCCCTGATCATCGAGGCTGAATCCAGCCAGATGGGCTGCCTGGACGAGCAACTGCTGTTCGATCAGATAATTCAGCACTACCTGCGGTATTTCAGCTTCCGGGGTGGGGTTGGTTTTGCCTGCCTGACTGTCGCGGTAGCGCAGGAGCTCATTTTGATAATAGCTAAGCGGAATGATCTCGCCATTGACAATGGCGGCGGCAGGCACTTCGGTCGGGGTTGGTGGAAGCGCTTCGGTAGGTGTGCTGACCACCACGGAGGGAGCCTCCGCGCTGGATATGACCTGAGTGCTTTCTGGTTCAACTGGTTTTTGAATCGGTTTGCAGGCGGAAACGAAGATCAAAATCAAAAGCATCGTAAGCAGAAAAATGCTTTGCAATAGGCTTATTTTTTTCATGTGCATATTATACCGAATAATTGAAGCGGGGAGATTTTCATGAACAAATAAAACGCGATTTTAGTATGAATAAATTTGTCCTGGATTGAGAATCAATATCGTTAATGTTGTAAAAGTAGTAACATTTATCCGGTCATTTTATGTGCATAATAGCGAACGGGGTCATAATCAGAGGGCATAAACCCCGTCCTTGCAGTTCAATTTCCAATCAAAAATCAGATAACATTCGCTCGAGAAAAGAATAATCCGAGCTATTCAAACTTCATCCTGAGAATAATTGGTTATGCAACACCGTTAATTCTCAATTCAAGCAATTGCATCGGCGTAGATCCGGCGAAGTTTTTCTGCATAGTCTTCAGGGTCGTGGAATTGACGAATGCGGGCGATGGCAAGATTTCCTTTCGCTTCGATCACCCCTGGTTCTTCCACAATCCCGCGGATGATCGCTTCGAGCCCGGCCTGGATGTGTTGGGAAAGTTTTGCCCTCTCTTCAGGCGTTGAATACAATGCCTCACCAAGGTCATTTTTTGGCACCCTGATCAACCAACCGCATTCCGTGTTGTTGATTTCGGGCAGCGCGCGTATATCCGTGCTGATCACCGGGCAGCCGTGCGCCTGACACTCCAACATCGAGAGCCCGTAGCTGTCCGCCCAGGTTGGCAGCAAGCCCACATCACAGGACCCTATCAGTTTTAATACATCCTTATGAGGCAATTGTTCGTAATATTCGATCCAATCTGGGTTTTGGGCAATTTTTTCCCTGGCCCAATCCTGGTCAGGTTTGGTTTCAGCAGCAGCGTATGGCTCCAGACGAAGTGAACTCACCAGAACCAGCTTGATCGGCAAGCCATCGTTAATCAGCGTTTCAAAGGCCCGCAAAATCTCTTTGCCGCCTTTACGGAAAAATGCCGCGCCAACCAGGACAAAGCGGATCGGGTTTTCAGCATCATACTGGCGACGAGGGGCCTTCTCAGACAGCACTTCCTGCGACGGATGGATCACGACCAGCTTCTCGAGGATCCTGTCCCTCGCGTCTGACGGCAGCTCTGCCAAAAGGTCGCGTTCCATTTCCGCGGCACACTCTGACCAGGCAATGATGCGTTTGCAGGCATTGGATTGAAGCGAGTCGAAACCTTTCCTGATCAACGGACTAAGCTCAAGCGGCTGTTTCTCTTTGCCGCGATAGCGGTTCATCAGCCCGGAAAAGCGGGGTAAAAGCGTCTCAAAATGCGAGACCCAGGGCGTTCTGCCATAGCTGATCCCATTGGAGAAATGCAGCACGTCAACTTTATTGATCTCAAAATCGTCAAACTGATTGTTCAGATCAAAGGTTGGGAAAAGCGGCCTGCCAAGGCGATTGTTGGCCGAAAGCGCCACCCTTCGCGCAAAACTGTACCAGTCCTTGACCGGCACATATTCAGCTTCGGGAAGCTTATAAAGGATATTTCTTAAATTTGTATAGTAATCAAAACGATACGCGAGAACACCAATTTTCATAAAAAGTATTATACCCTTGAATAAGGCGCCACGCGGTACCTACTGCGCCGGTTCAGGCTGTTTGGCAGGTTTCCAGAAAACCAGGCCGACGGAAGCCAGCAAGGCCATGATCGCTCCAAAATAGAAAGGCGCGGAAGGCCCAAATCCGGCCCAGCCGCCAAAGCCGCTCCAAAGTAAACCGGCGATCAGGGAAGCCGGGAAGTCCAGAATACCCAGGATCGCATTGTAAGTGCCATAAGCCGTTCCTCGCAGATAGTCGGGCACCAGATCCCCAACCATCGCCTTGGCAGTACCATAGGTCAGGCCGTAATACAGGCCGTACAGCAGGTAAAGCAGGCCGACGTGCACGGAGGTTTTCGCCAGCGCGAAACCAAGATAGATCAGGGCGTATACCACCCATCCGATCACGATCATTCGTTTGCGTCCAACCTTATCTGAGAGAATCCCGGCCGGGGTTGAGACCAGCGCGTAAACCATATTGAAAACTGCCAACATGAGCAATATATGTAAAACGCTCATGCCGCGTTCCTGCGCGCGCAGAACCAAAAATGCGTCTGAGGAATTCCCCAGGTCAAAAATGCCAACGATGAGCATGAAGATCAGGAAGTTTTTGCCCAATCCCTTAAATGTGATTTTCGGTTTCTGAACCGTACTTTTCTTTTTCGCTTCCTCGGCTCCGAGCGCCAGGGCAAGCACCGCCAGGAAGGCAGGCACAATGCTGATCAGAACGATCGTTTTAAAGGTCTGGTTTTGAAAAAGCTGGTTGCTGCCCTGCAGGCGCCAGACCAAAAATGCGGAGGTCAACAATCCGATCATTGCCCCGGCAGTATCAGCCGCGCGGTGCAAGCCAAAAGCCAGTCCGCGATGTTGAGCCTGGACGTTATCCGCGACCAAAGCGTCACGCGGCGCGGTGCGGATTCCTTTACCAACCCGGTCAGTCCAGCGGATCCCTGCCACATAGTGCCAGGTGTTGGCAAACCAAAAGAAAGGCTTTGTCAGGGCAGACAAGCCGTAGCCAAAAACCGCCAGCCACTTGCGGCTGCCGATCCGATCCGAAATCCAGCCTGAAAAGACCTTAAGAATGCTTGCCGTCGCCTCGGCGACCCCCTCGATCAGACCAATGATATTGGTTTTGACCCCCAGCACGTTGGAAAGAAACAGGGGTAGAACATTGATGACCATCTCACTGGAAATATCCATCAGAAAACTGGTCAGACTCACCGCCCAAACCGTGCGCGGCAGGGATCTTATGGCAGCGGATGTATTTGAAGTTTTCTCAGTAGGCTCTAATTCCGAAGATTTGACCTCATCAGGGCTTTGTTTCGATTGATTATCTGTTTGCTTGTTCATAGCGTCAATTTTACTCCCAGGCAAGATTATCAAACAGAAGTTAATAAAGTGTTTAATGAAGACTTAGGCTGATTTCCAAAAAAATGGCAAAGGACAGAGACAAAAGTTGAGATCAACCTTTAATAGCTTTTGTCCTTCCAATGCCTGTATCCTTTTCCAGTTCCAGGGGTTAATAAACTGGCGGATTTTATCGCCATTTGAGGAGACTTCCATGGAAACGATTCCAAACCTTGCAGGAAAAACAGTACTCATCACAGGCGCGACCGATGGGATCGGTAAAGAACTCGGGAAACTCTTTGCCCCAACAGGCGCAAAGCTGATTTTGCACGGAAGAAACCCTCGGCGGCTTTCCTCCGCGATCGAGGAAATTTCAAAAGAAACCGGCAATACGGATATTACCCCGGTCCTGGCCGATTTCAGTTCTCTCGATCAGGTGCGGGCTATGGCAGAAAACGTGCAAAAGACCACAAACCGACTTCATTTCCTGATCAACAACGCCGGGCACTATCCCAATGGCAAGATCATCACTGAAGACGGTTTTGAGCAAACGCTTCAGGTCAATTATCTCTCACCTTTTCTGCTGACCGTCTCACTCATTCCCATCCTGACCGCCAAAGACCAGTCCCGCATCGTGAACCTGTCTTCGATCGGTCACCGCCTGGTCTGGCACAACATCAAAGACCCCCAGATGAAGTTTTTCTGGCGCTGGGTGGCCTATTGTCGCAGCAAATTGCTGGTCATTCCAGCCACCCGGGAACTGGCAGAACAGCTGGCGGATACCAACATCACTGTCAATTGCATCCATCCCGGCATCATTCGCACAAAACTAATCAGAATGTTGCCGCTCAGTTGGGGAAACTCCGTTCATGAGGGAGCCAAAACAGTTTTAAACCTGGCAACCAATCCGGAATTCGATCATGTCTCAGGCAAATATCTGGAAAAAGAAAAGATCGTACAAGCATCAGCAATTGCACGATCTCACAAGCTTCAAAAATCTTTATGGCGGGTTTCATTGCGCTGGGCGGGGCTAAACACTTCAAAAGCCACCATAAAACCCAAATAGGCTTTAGCCAAAACGCCCGGTAATGTAATCTTCTGTCCTTTGATCAGAAGGATTGGTGAAAATTGTCTTGGTTTCATCAAACTCGACCAGGCGTCCGGTTCTGGTTTCATCCGTATAGAAGAAAGCCGTATAATCCGAAACACGACCAGCCTGCTGCATGTTATGGGTCACGATCACAATGGTGTAGTTTTGTGACAGTTCATGGATCAGATCTTCAATTTTCAAGGTCGCAATAGGGTCCAGCGAAGCTGCCGGCTCGTCCATCAAGATCACACTTGGCTGCACAGCCAACGCCCGCGCGATGCAGAGGCGCTGCTGCTGCCCACCGGAAAGCGCCAGGCCGGATTTGTTAAGGTCATCCTTGACCTCATCCCACAAAGCTGCTGAACGGAGGCTGTTTTCCACAATTTCTTCTAACTTTTTGTGATCTTTTAACCCATTAACTCTCGGTCCGTAAGCAATATTATCAAAGATCGTTTTTGGGAAGGGATTCGGCTTCTGGAAGACCATGCCCACGTTCTGACGCAGGCTTACCGGGTCAATTTTGAACAGATCCTGATCATCGATTAGCACATCCCCGGTCATGCTCGCGCCAGGGATGAGATCGTTCATGCGATTAAAAGTCCGCAAAAATGAACTTTTTCCGCAGCCGGAAGGGCCGATCAGCGCTGTTACTTTCTTTTCAGGGATCTTGATATTAATATCTCTGAGCGCGTGGAATTTTCCATAATAAAGATTGTAGTTGATTGTTTCTATTTTTATATTGTTCATTATCTGCCCTTCAGTCCAGCGGTTAATTTTCGGGAGACGAAGTCAATGGCCAGATTGATCAGAATGATCATAACGACCAAAACAGCACCGGTACCCATAGCCTTGTCAAAAGCGCGGGTATCCATTGCGAGATAATACAGGTGCAGTGCCAGCGTGCGGCCACCATCCATGATCGAGGTTGGCAAACGGTGACTGCCGCCCAGTGTCACGAAAAAGACGGCGGTTTCACTGATCACACGGCCAACACTAAGGATCACGCCGGTGATGATGCCGGGCAGGCTTGCTGGCAAGACTACTTTATACAGTGTTTGCCATTTGGTCGCACCCAGCGCGAGGCTGCCGCGACGGTAATCATCGGGCACAGCCAGCAAGGCTTCTTCGGTCGTGCGAATGATGGTCGGCAAAACCAGACAAGCTCCTGCCAGCGAGGCTGACAGTAAAGACCAGCCAAAGCGTAAAGCCGAAACAAACAAGGCGTAACCAAACAAGCCGTAAATGATCGAGGGGATTCCTGCCAGGGTTTCCACCGCAAAGTTCGCGATGCTGATCAAAGCTCGCAGCACCGGTGAGGTCAGGCTCTGTTCACCAGCATATTCGATCAGGTAAATTGCAGCTCCGACCCCCAAAGGAGTGGAGATTCCAATCGTTAATAATACCAAATAGAGGGTTGTTCCCAGGGTGGTCGATACGCCGCCTTCACCTGAAAGCCCACCTTTTGGGGCTGTGCTCAAAAATTCCCAGTTAACAGCTTTGCCGCCCTGGATGATGACATAACCGATCACCAGTAAAAGGATCGAGAACGTGATCGCTCCAAAGATCCATGTGGCTGCAAACCAGAATTTTTGTGAACTTTTGCGCATTTTCAGATCGCGCTCTGTCGCCTCTTCTGACATCAGGGTTGTCATTTTTGTTTCCTGGATCATATTTATCCCTGCCTTGTCGTCTGAACATCACTCTGGCGGCTGATCAGCCATCGCGCGCTGGCGTTGACCACTATGATCAGCACAAATAAAACCACACCAGTGGCAAAAAGCGCGCTCTCGTGCACACCGGTCGCGTAACTGATCTCAACCGCGATATTACCGGTCAGAGTACGAGCCTGGGAGAGGAAGAAGGTCAGTGGATTTTTGGTGAGAGGACTGGGAAATATGACCGAATTGCCAATGACCATGATCATTGCCATGGTCTCACCCAGCGCTCTGCCAACCCCGAGAATAATTCCAGCGATAATTCCAGACCGACCGGCTGGCAGAACGACCTTCGTGATCGTTTGCCATCTGGTGGCGCCCAACGCGAGCGACCCGGAGCGGTAGCTGTCGGGTACGGCTCGTATGGCGTCTTCGGCAATGCTCGTGATCGTCGGCAGGATCATGACCGCCAGAACGATCGAAGCGGCAAGCAATCCATAGCCTGAATTGCCCGGCACATTGATCTGCCGAACCATCGGAACCAACACCACCATACCAAAAAGGCCATAAACCACAGAGGGGATGCCAGCCAACAACTGCACAGCTGGTCGCAAAACCGCCCTGACGCCTGTGGGAGCAATTTCGCCCAGGAAAATGGCTGTTCCCAATGCCAGCGGGACGCCAAGGATGATCGCGCCAAAAGTGACCGCGACTGACCCATAGATCATTGCCAGAATTCCGTATTGGTCCTGCCCTGGTCGCCAGACACGTTTGAACAGCATCTCTCCAACGCCGATTTCCTTCCAGGCCTGAACGCTCTCCTGAAAAATGAAGAAAGCGATCGCCAGGACGATGATGATTGAAAGAATAGCACTAATAAAGAGGATGTACTTTACCGCTTTGTCCACGATCATTCGTGTGCTCATAGTGCTTCTTTGACCTCCGGGTTCTTTCTTAATTCTGGCATCTCTGCCAATAATTGGCAGAGATGCTGAACTATTATATTCGTAAATTCCTTGACTCACGTTTATTTCACCGCGATGTATCCTTCTTCGGATACAATCGCCTGGCCATCAGCACTCAGGATGAAATCGAGGAATGCTTTTACTGCGCCTTCGGGAGCACCCTTGGTGATCATGTTCAAAGGACGGACAATCGGGTAGGTTCCATTGGAAGCGTTTTCTTCGGTCGGTGCAACACCTTCGACAGAGATAGCCTTGACGGATTCATCGAGGTAACCAAAGCTCAGGTAACCGATTGAATTTGGGGTAGTTGAAACGGTTGTGCGAACAGAACCATTGGAGGGCTGCAGAATCGCGGTATCGGTGATCAGAACGTCTTCGCCAAGCACCATTTCTTCGAAAGCAGCGCGTGTACCGGAACCTTCTTCACGGGAGACAACGATAATGGCCGCGTCGGGGCCGCCAACTTCTTTCCAGTTGGTGATCGTGCCGCCAAAGATGCCCTTGATCTGATCGATGGTCAGGTTTTCAACAGGAATCTCAGGAGAGGCAGCGATAGCGATACCGTCACGGGCGATGACAACAACGTTCAGATCGGGGAATTCGGTCTTTTCGCTGTCTTTGAGATCGCGGGAAGCCATGCCAATGTTGGCGGTGCCATCAGCAGCGGATTTGACACCGACGCTGGAGCCGCCACCCTGAACGGTGATCTCGACGTCAGCATTCGCGGCCATGAAAGCTTCTGCGAACATTTCGGCCAGAGGCTGAACAGTGGTGGAACCAGCCAGGGTTACGGTACCGGTCAAACCTTCTTCAACGACTTCTTCAGTTGCTTGTGCTTCAGCAACCGGAAGAACGGAAATGTAACCTTCTTCAACAACGATAGCCTGTCCAGCTTCACTGAGCATGAAGTCGACAAAGGATTTAACTTCCCCGGTCGGTTCGCCAAAAGTGATCATGTTCAGGGGGCGAACGATGGGATAAGAGCCGTCAGCAGCGTTGGGTTCTGTCGGGGCAACGCCTTCAACCTTGACCGCTTTGACAGTGTCATCCAGATAACCAAAGCTCAGGTAGCCAATAGCGTTCGGGGTTGTGGAAACAGTGGTGCGGATGGAACCGTTGGAAGGCTGCAGAATGGCGGTGTCGGTCATCAGAACGTCTTCGCCCAGCACCATTTCTTCAAAAGCAGCGCGGGTACCGGAACCCTCTTCACGGGAAACCACGATAATGTTCGCGTCATCGCCACCAACTTCTTTCCAGTTGGTAATGGTTCCGCCGAAAATGCCTTTGATCTGTTCAATGGTCAGATCTTCTACTTTTACGTCGTCATGCGCAACCAGTGCGATGCCATCGCGGGCAATGACGAAAACTTTAATACCGGGGAATTCGGTCATTTCGCTGTCTTTGACTTCGCGGGAAGCCATACCGATATTGGCGGTTTTCTCACCGGCAGCTTTCACGCCAACGCTTGAACCGCCGCCCTGGACATCGATGCGAACGCCAGCGTGTTCAGCCATGTAGGCTTCAGCAAATTTTTCGGCCAGAGGTTGAACGGTGGTCGAACCAGCTAAAGTGATTGTGCCAGTAGTCGTATCAGCACCATCCCCGGTTGCGGGGGTAGGAGTGGTATCAACTGCGGGCTTGGTACAGCTTACAATCATTGCCATAACCATAAGCAATGCGAAGCCAAGTGTCAAAAACTTCTTTAAATTCTTCATTTTTCTCCTCTAAATACTTTTGTATTTGTATTACCCGCTAATGTTAACAAACTAAGGTTAAGGCAATCTTAAATCAGGTTTAAGAGCTATTTAGAGTATTGCTATTAATCGTTTGCAACCCACTTTTCACCGTGGGAGAGGAATTGTAGACAGGGCGAATTTAGGTCAAAGCCCTCTCAGCAGGAGAGGCTGCCCGAAGAGCGGTCTAATTACTCAGAGTCCGTGCAGGGTAAGGGTAAAGACAGTTTACTCTGGTATCCCAGAGTCTAAGGTGCTGTCAGCAAAGCGTGTGAAGGACATTAAGCCCTCTCAGCAGGAGAGGGTCGGCGAAGCCGGGGTGAGGGGCCAAAGTAGGCGAAGCCAGGACTGCTTGCGCCCTGGTTTACCAGGGTGAGGGGCTGCCCGCAGGGCAGACACCACTTTAAGCCTTCTCCGCGGGGAGAAGGTGCCCGAAGGGCGGATGAGGGGCAAAGTGATCGGCAAAGCCGGGGCTGCTTGCGTCCCAAGTTCTTTCCCCGGGGTGAGGGACACCGGACTCGGCGTATAATAAGCCTGTGAAAATCGGCCCCTTCTTCTCTGACGATCCAATTAGCCTGACGCTTTGCGCGGACAGCCAGTTCAGTCAATCTCAACCCGAACCAGATATCATCTGGCAGTTTAGATTTGAGCAAAACAGCGCCATAAACCTCTATACCACCCTCGGGCTGCAGGCCCAGTCCTTTCAGCTTTTTCCACAATTCTCGCTCAACAAAGTGATCCACTTCAACCTGGCTGATTTCTTTTCCGCGCCGCGCATCGAGATCCTCTACAGCAACTTTACCCGCCTGATCCTGACCCCATTTGAAGAGCTTGAAGCCCAGGTTGATTTTTGGGTAAAAGAGGGCGGGCTTTTAATAGGAAGGCTCAAACTCACCAATCACAGCGACCAAAACCAGGAGATCGGGGCAGGTATGGCCGCCAGGTTGGTCAATTTACGCGGAAGCTCAGAGCTCAGGCATGTCAGCCAGTCTTACCAAACCTATCTCAAGGCTGCTTCCGGTAATCTATCGCTCCAACTTACGCTGGAGGGGATGTCCAAACCCGTTCTTAGTCCGATGATCGGGCTTGAACAAAGCAAACGCCTTGAACCAGGCCAAAGTTACGATATTTTCTGGCAGCTCGAAATTTTCTCAAACCCTGATCAGGAAAACAAGAAAAACCAGCTCAGGATCCCGGTCAACTGGGACGCGGAGATCGCCCGGCTTGAGCTTGACAATCAGACGCGCCTGGTACAGGTCACAACCCCACTGGCGGACTGGGACGCCGCCCTTTTCTCACTGCAAAACCAGGCTTTCCAACTCCTGCAAAAAGGGCCGGACGGCGATTTTCTCATACATAAAAGCCGCGGCATTCATTCCGTTTCATCAGGCCTACCATCAAAGGCTCCGGCGCACGCGCTCGAACTATGGCAAATGCTCATGAGCCTTTTGCCAGCCCAAACGCAGCTCGCCGCGCAGCTTTTTGCCAACTATCTTGATAATCAATTGGAGCAATGTGTCGACAGCAAGTTGTCTGACCCTCCATTTCCATGCCTGGCGCAATTAGCCTGGAAAATTCACCAGCTTATTCAGGACAAAGATTACCTGCGATCGATCTTTCCCGCTTTGTTGCGGCTTTGCATGAGCTGGTTCAAGCAGGACAACGATCGCGACCAGGACGGTCTGCCCGAATGGCAAACGCTTGAGCAAAGCCAATTGCTCTCCTTGAATCATTTCAACTTGTCGGAAGAAGCAAGCTTGCCCACGCGGATCAATAGTACCGAATCCTTTGGCCTGGCAAGCCTTTTACTCATCGAACTGGAGAACCTTCACAATATCGCCAAACCTCTCGAAGACGATCAAGCCCTGTTTGAAATTCGATCGAGGTCAGAAAAGATCCAGGCCTGGCTTGCCAGAAATGAAGACAAAAGCTTCACTTCGGGCATACTCGATATTGAAACCCATCAATCCCACCCCAGCCAGGTGCTTTACGAAGGCGACCTGGCGGAATTTGGGCAAAAACCGATCTATCTCAACCAGGCTTCCCGCCCTAATTTACGCATCAAATCCGAACTGATGATCAAAAAACCAATCCCTTTCACCATCATCGGTGAAAGCCGCTTGGGTGAATCCATTCGGGAAGAGATCACATCCCAGGACCTCCTCTGGCTCCCTGGCAGCTTCTTCCTGACCACCCAACAGGTTTACGCCCGTATTGATCGTATCGAAGATTTTCCCCTTGAAAAGGCTCAACTGCAGCTTTACACCGCAGACCTCAGGCAATTTGACCTGAGCTGGCTCCTCAGGGAGCTTCTTTCGCCCACGCTCTCAAACCCTGATCAGAAAGAGTCCGTTTCCTACCTGCGCCAATGGCTGGCTGGCACCAAATTCGGCCTGCCCGAGCTGCTCTCATCCCAACTTGACGATCAGACGGTCAACCTCAGCTGGAATGCTTACCTTGTTTCGCTTTTAATTGACAAAAACGAACGCGAGCTGGCGTTCCAACTCTTCTCCCAGCTCATCTCGGCACAAATTGCCCTACTTAAAGCCGATCACGCCGCCAGTGAACGCTGGCAGGCAACCGCTGCCCGAGGTCAAGGCTATAAAAACGCTCCTGGCGGGCTTTTGCCGATCAATCTCTTCCTCGAATTGGCGGGAGTCGCGATCTATCATAAAAACAAGGTTCGCCTCTGGGGGACCAACCCCTTCCCCTGGCAGATCAAGATTCGCTACCGTGGGCTTGAAATCATCCGCGAGGGCAAAAACAGCACCGTAGTTTTCCCAAACGGCACGGTTGAACACCATTTTGGCAGCAGCATAAAGACCTTCACGGCCAGTTCTGAACCAGACCAGCCGCTATGAAGTAAAATCAGAGCATGATGAGGCGTCTCCCCTTTCTTATTTTGATTCCGATCCTGCTTGGGCTTGGCTTTTCAGCATGTCGTCCCGCGGACCCGACGCCCCTGCCGCTGCCAACCACCGAACATCTCGATCTGATGAGAACATCCGAAGCGCTCGTCACCCAGTCGGCAAAGCTGACCCAGACAGCACAACCCCGCATTGCCGAAACGCCAACGGCAACGGCTTTATCATTCCCAACAACCATTCCGACCATCGAACGCTCGCCAACCCCCGCGCCCAGCCCTACCACAAGCCTCAGCGATTGCAACCGCGCCAGCCCGGGCGAGCCTTTTGACATCAGCATTCCAGACGATACAGCAATGTACGCCGGTCAGGAATTCGTGAAGACCTGGCGTCTGGTCAACAGCGGTTCCTGCAAATGGACCCGCCTTTACAAACTGGTCTTTTTCTCGCAAAACCCGATGGGAGCCATTCAGGAGCATTTTCTACCAGGCGAAGTTTTGCCAGGTCAGGCGATCGATCTCAGCGTGACCTTCTTCGCGCCGACCGCTCCAGGCTCCTACCAAAGCAACTGGATGCTCAAGGATGCTGATGGCAATTTATTCGGTATTGGTTTCAACGCCGACGCGCCCTTTTACGTCCGTATTCAGGTGACAGACCAGGCCACACCCACACCAGCACCGACCCCAATAATTACTACCGAACCCTGACCGATGGGTTGGAAAGGTTTAATAAAAGGAGACCTATGACAGAACAAAACAGCATCAATGACCCTCAGAATATGGCAGGCTACATCCGCGCCTTGCCGGACGATCTCGAAGCAGCCTGGCAAAAAGGCTTTCTTTTCGATCTACCCACTTTCCCGGAAATTCGACAGATTTTGATCTGCGGGATGGGCGGTTCCGCAATTGGAGGGGATCTTCTCAGCGCCTATTTATCTGAGATCATGCCTGTTCCCGTTTCTTCCTGGCGCAACTACGGCTTGCCAGCCTGGGCGCAGGGTGAAGACTGCCTCGTCATTTGTTCTTCCCATTCCGGCAACACCGAAGAAACTCTGAGCTCTTTCGAGACCGCCCTGACACGCAACTGTTCTCTGATCGGCATCTCAACAGGCGGAGCGCTTGAGCGCAAAGCCAAAGAAGTGAACGTGCCTCACTGGCGATTTGATCACAACGGGCAGCCCCGAACCGCGGTCGCCTGGTCTTTCGGGCTTCTGCTGGCGCTTCTTTCCCGCATCGGGCTGGTGAGCGATCAGGACTCGCACATCCGCAATGCCATCCAGGAAATGCGCAAACAGCATCAGCTCCTCGGACCAGAGGTTGATCTCGCTCACAACCCTGCCCGCCGCCTTGCCGGACAGCTGTTGAATCGCAATATCGTGATCTTTGGAGCCGGACAGCTGGAAGTCATCGCCCGGCGTTGGAAAACACAGATCAACGAGCTGGCAAAAGCCTGGGCGAGTTTTGAGGGCATTCCCGAAATGAACCATAATACCCTAGCGGGCTTGCTTTATCCTGAGTCTTTGTTTGAGAAGACCTCCGCCATTTTCCTGCGCGCGCCGATGGACCATCCCCGCAACCAAAAGAGAATTGAACACAGCAAACAGTTCTTTTTGCAGGCTGGTATTGCTGTTGAAGAAGTAAAGGCAAGTAGCGATGATAGGCTGTCGCAAATGTTCAGCCTTTTGCAGTTTGGAGATTACGTTTCCTATTACCTGGCGCTTGCCTACGGCGTCGACCCCACCCCGGTGGACATCCTGACGCAATTAAAGGAAGCTTTGAAGAAATAAACTTCGCCTAACCGCGTCGTGATAAAAAAGAGGCTATCCAAAAAGAGTTACCTCTTTTTTATTTCATTTATTTCCTTACGGATGGTCTTTTTATTTTGCCTGAACCGATTAATCATATTGGGTCAAAAAAACAGGTCAAAAAAACAGGTGTCAAAAAAACAGGCTTGCAACTTCGCAAAGTCTGTTATAATATCGGCTCACGTGGAGAGGTCGCATAGTTGGCCTAGTGCGCTCGCTTGGAAAGCGAGTATACCGAGAGGTATCGCGGGTTCGAATCCCGCCCTCTCCGCCTCAGGCAGACCCGAAAGGTCTGCTTTTTCTTTTAACTCATTTTAATTTCAAAAGTAGTCCCCCAACTATGTTTTTCTCTGGAACAACTACACGCATGGTCTTAAGACCATACGTGATGAGAGAAACCTGTGTGGTAGGTCGTGATTGATATATGGGCATAGATACGCCCATATATCAATCCGACGAATCAATCATTCAGACTATGTCTGAGTAAATAGTGAAGAACCATCCCCTCAATTCTCTCGCTCATCCAGCCAATCCAGCATCCGCGCAATTACGACATCCTTCTCGGGCTCATTATGCGTTTCATGGAACAATCCTTCCCAGCGCACAAAAGTGACCTTTTCCCCAAGCTCTTTGGCAAATTTCTCCACCCCTTCTATCGGGCAGATCGCGTCCGCGCTGCCATGGGCCAAGTAAAGTGGTACCGCCCAGTCCTGCGCATGCTCACGCACATAATCTGCCGCGTCAGTCATAAAAGCCGCTAAGCCCACACTCGCTTTCGGGTGTACAAGCGGATCCTTTTGATAGGCTTCAACTACCTTTGCATCCCTCGACAGTGCCTCCACAGCCAATCCATTATCAACTGCCAGATTGGGCAGGATCTTCTTCATAATAGAAACCAGCGCTTTCTGAGCTTTGCTCATACTGTTTTCATCCAGCGCCGGACTGGTCGCCATGATCCCGGCGACAGCCTCTTTGCCCTTCAGACCATAATACAAAACTTCCAACGCGCCCATGCTGTGCCCATACAAAAAGACTGACTTTGCAGGCGCCATCTGCTTCGCCAGCAGGACCGCCGCTTCGATATCCCGCAGAAGCGAATCGTTCGGAGCGATCACGCCTCGCTTGCCGGCGGTCTTGCCGTGCCCCTGTTGGTCAAAGCCAAGCAGGAAATAGCCCCGTTCCACAAATTTTGCGGCCACATGCTCGTAACGCCCGACATGTTCGCCCAAACCATGCACCAACACGACAACGGCCCTGGCAATCTGTTTATCTCCCCAGACCCTGCCCTGCAGCTGCTCACCGTTTACTGATTTCATTGTGATTTCCATAAATATCCTTCCTATGCGCTGAAAATGACATACTGTTTCAGGAATTGATCGATCGTTTCGTAAAAATCGATCAGATTTTCCTTTTTGCGGAAGCCGTGACCTTCCCCTTCGTACAATTTGTAAACATGCGGAACGCGATTGGCTCTCAGCTGGCGCACGATCGCCTCGGATTGTCCAGGCGGCACAACACCATCCTCAGCACCCTGAAAAACCGCCATCGCGTCACGGATCTTTTCGGCATGGAAGACCGGCGACCAGGCCTGAAACTTCTCAGCTGCTTCCGGCAGGCTGCCAACCAGCGATTTTGTATAATGCGATTCAAACTTATGGGTGTCCATATCCAGCAAAAACAGGTTTGAAACCCCATAGGAACAGATGCCAGCCTTAAAGAAGCCTGGTTGATGCACCAATGCGTTCAAAACCGTGTAGCCGCCAGCGCTGCCGCCTTTAATGATCAGTTTATTCGGGTCTGCCAAACCACGATCGACCATCGCCTGGCAGCCTTCGATTGCGTCCTGCAGATCCAACTCGCCCCAGTTGCCTTTCAGCGCGTCCCGATAGCTGCGTCCGTAACCGGTGCTGCCGCGGTAGTTGACCACAAAATAAGCATAGCCCCGACTGGTGAAGAAGGCCCCATCCATGTTGAAAGCGTTGTAGACCTGAGAAGTGGGTCCCCCATGAATGGCTGTGACCATCGGCGGCGGGCCATCGTTGGTGAACCGCGTGTTGGTGGGCAGGTAATATAGCCCATGCACCTGCACACCATCGGATGAAGCCCAGCTGACCCTCTCCGGGCGCGCAAATTCGGCTTGCCCAAGCGTGTCCGCCTGGCTGCGCATCACGACTTTTGTTTCATTTTCCGATCTGACGATGATCCGCGGTGCCAGGGCAGGGGATTGCGCGATCAACGCGATCTCACCTTGCGGAGAAAGGCTCAGTTGTTCCAGGAGAGTGTAGGGCTGCGTGTCAATCCGCTCTTCCTGCTTGTTGTGTAGGTTAACTTTATTTAGTGTGACAGTCCCAAGCTCATTTTCCAAAAAATAGATCTCAGACGAATCCGCGCTCCATGCCAAAACCCGATCGCCCTGCACCCAGGCTGGCGGCAGAAGATTGCGATCTTCCAACAGCCTGGTTCGTTCCCCGCTCAAGAGATCCATCACGATCAGATCGTCAAACTCGCCCGTGTTCTGTAACCAGGCAAGTTTATTGCCGTCGGGTGAGAAGATCGGTTGAAAAACAGCCTGCGTTTCGCTTCCGGCAACTTGTCCCGGCAGCAGGATAGCCTGATCATCTTCCTTTAATGACATCAGCATCAGCCTTGCACCGTCCCAGGGCATGTTGGGGTGTTCCCACTCAACCCAGGCAAGCAAATTTCCATCAGGGTGAACGGCCGGGTGCAGATAAAAATCCGCGCCCTGAGCCAGAATTACAGGCCACTCTCTGCCCTGGCTATCAACGCCCGCCAGTACGTCCTTGTCCTCATACGTATGCACATAAACCACAAAATCTCTCGTTGGGACAGGCACAGGCGCGGCGCAGCCGCCAAATTGAGGGGTAATGGCAGCCGGTAAACCAGCCCCATAGCTTTTGTAATAGAGCCTGCCGTCCCGGTCGGCAAAATAAACGCCATCGTTTACCGCGACAAAGTCGCCGCCGCCATAACCGACCGCGCCGCTCGGATTGTATTCGCTGCTCAGATCCCAGGGGGCATCATTGCCTTGTTGAGCAAATAAGGTTGTTTTGCCATCCTGCGACTGTGACCAAATCAGGGTCTTGCCGTCGGGTGAAAATTGGACATCATTTATGCGGATCCCTCCGCCGATCATCGCTGGGGAGACCTGACTGGCCCATAGCCCATAAGGAAGTTTTTCTTTTGCCATCATGCACCTCGGGTATTTTATTGGTTAATTATACACAGTGAATTCGCGGTGATCTTGAATTCGTTGAAAAATTTCGTTGGAAAAACATTTGACGCGTCTGCAAGTGCGTGCTAAAATAGCAATTCGTCCACACGGGCGCGTAGCTCAATGGCAGAGCAGCGGCCTTTTAAGCCGTTTGTTGGGAGTTCGATCCTCCCCGCGCTCATTTTTTTATTTAATGGCCGTAAGGCTAATATCCAAACCCAAAGATGTGCTATCCCACATCTTTCTTAAAACCCCACCGGATAACATTCAGCAATTCTCGAAATAAATTTGTGCAACTTAGATCCTCCTTACCTCAAGTGAATGTTATCTGATTCTTGATCCGAAATCGATCTGTAGCGGGTATGACCCCGTACGCCACTTTTACACATTAAATAACTGGATTTTTGCTTCTACATTTACATCTTTTGCGACATTAACACTTAACCCGAGACTTATTTTTTCAATATTGAGAATTGCTGTTCTCTCATAATCTCTCATAATATTCCTTGACATTGAATAATCCTATCTTTATAATACTGTTATAGTTACAAGCTTTTGCTGTTCCTTCAGACTGACAACCATTGATCATGTCAGATATTGTCATTGTAATCAGAAAGAGCATCTTAAAGATCCTGGCTCTGATTGTTCGAGAAAGTCTTTACGATTCATTATTAATGTGGATCAAGGCAATACTATTTAGGGAGAAACCAAACCCAAAAAAGGAGGATCATTCAACAACTACCATTTTATTTTTTCGTCCTGGATTTATTAAGAAAACCACTTGTTTGGTTTCCAGTCTTCAATGGGACTCCGATCTTGATCAGGCTTTCTTTTCACCTTTGGGGTTCCAGCAACGTTATTGAGCAATTCTAGAAAATAGAAAGGATTAACATGAAAAAGAATATTTCTCTAAGCATTTTTCTGGTTTTGATCGCAGTCATGCTGATCTCTTCCCTGGGACAATCTCAAGCCATTGCGAGTGATGAACCTCCAGTGCAGGAAGAGTTGAGTGATATGACCGGTGTTGCTCCAATTCCGGAACCAGCTCCGGACATTGAAGAGACTGAGAGTTATTTTGTCGATGAAATTCCGCAGGTTGCTGCTGGCCAAAAGAGGGTTGTCATCAGCGGATGGAACCTCCAGCCCTGGAACCGATCATTTAACACCAGACTATTACCTCATGGCTGGGGATGTTTGGGTACTATTACCCCATCAGGCCAAAATTCTGATTGGACAACGACCTATTTCCCATTCAGCCTGCCGATCGGCTCCAAAATAACGAATGTCTACTGGACAGGTACAGACTGGGTGGCAAGTACAGCCAACGCTGAATTAAAGTTCTGGATCGAAAGAGAGCATTGGAAGGGAAAAACAGCCGATAACATCCTGTATGACACTACTGGCTCAATGTATTCTTCTGGTGAGCCATTCAATAAGTATAAAGCGGTAAATCACACGGTCGTTGATCAATATTCATATCAGATTCGCATTGATATCTATTCGTCCTCAGAATTGAAATATATGCATATCTGTCAGATCACGATCGATTACATCGAACCATCGCCTTTTGTCAACGCGATACCTGTTATCGTGAACAATAAATAATTTTTTTCGAAATAGGCTTCGCAATCCTCATGGCTTCAAACGCTCTCAGGCTGGCAAATTGCCAGCCTGAAGTTTTAAACAGGTCAAAAGACCATCTTCTTCATACAAACCTTGGTTGCAACAAAATTTTGACCCGGTGGTTTGAAAATAATAGACGAAGCTGAAAATTGTGTTTAACAACGCCTCCCAACCCAGCCCGTTTTTGAACCAGGCAAACCACCAGGGCAATCGCATCTTATTTGTGTAAAAGGCATAGAACAGCCACCCCCAGGCTCCTTATTTAATGATCTTCAAATTATTTGTTATAAATCGATATACTTTGGGATTGCTTTGGTGAAATAAGCTATTGTTTGACATAAACCAATCGCAAAAAAGTGTTATTTTTCAAACACCACCAACAAGAAAAAACCTAAATAGGTCTTGCAAGTCGTTTATCAGAATAATAGACGCTTCTTATTGAGACAGAACACGCAGCAAATAGTCCTGATCCCAACCACATCTCAGACGTTTCGCACGAATACCAACCTTCAGACTCTTATCCTGCTTCAACAAGTTTAGGCTCATCTTCCTGATGATCGAA
>DBPR01000019.1 GCA_002305635.1 Anaerolineaceae bacterium UBA1415
TAGGGAAATGTGAAACAGTAACCTATGAGCACAAGAATTTATCACGGAAACCTTGACCCTCGCCTGATCGCCGATCGCCTGATCGCAAGTTTTAGCCGCGGCAATTATATGGTACAACAGATCGGAGGGCCCGAAAACCTGGCAGTCCAGATCTCTACTCGTCCAAACCGACGTTCGGGCGGACGCACCGCCATGACCGCCAATATCTCAAAAGTTACCGATGGCATCAGCATCACGCTCGGCAAACAAGACTGGTTCGGATTGGCCGCCAGCCTTGGCAAAACCGCGCTCAGCGCTCTAAGAAACCCAATCACACTAATCAACCGTTTGGATGACCTTGCCCAGGATGTGGAATCGATCACGCTGGAAGAACAGATCTGGGAAGTGATCGACCAAACCGCCCGCCAACACGGCACCGGCCAAGCCCTTTCAGCACGTTTAGCGCGCATGGTCTGCCCTTACTGCCAGACCGCCAACCAAACCGGCGCCAGCCGCTGCCTTGCCTGCGGCGCCCCACTGGGCGAGGTGCAGCCGACCACCTGTCCCAACTGCGGCTTTGTTGTCAGCCAAAAAGAAAGCATGTGCCCGAACTGCAAGGTCAGTTTGCAAATCAAATAAACTTTTAAACAAATTTGTCTATGCCCAAAGCTCGGGGTGATTCCGACGGATGGAGTTGTGCGCAGTGCCAGCGATGATGACATGATCCAGCAACCGGATATCCAGAACAGTACCCGCCTCGATCACAGCCCTGGTCAAATTAACGTCCTCCGGGCTTTCGCCGGGATTGCCGGAAGGATGATTATGCACCAAAACGATCCCATAGACATTGCGGCGCACCGCTTCCTTGAAGATTTCACCTACGCGCACCGTTGTGGCGTCCTGTGAGCCCTTATAAAGCTCATGCCGCCCCAGGTACTTATTGCGCGAATTTACCATCAAAACCCACAATTCCTCTTGCTGCAGACCGCGCATCTCGTGCCCCACCAGTTCGGCAATATCTTCAGGTGTCTTCAATTGGACTCCCATCTCCAGCCGCTCATTGGCCAGGCGCCTGCCCACTTCCACGGCCGCTTTGATCCTGGCAGCTTTCGCGAGTCCTACCCCTTTGATCTCCAGCAGGCGCGAAAGATCTTCTCGGTGAATGCCCGAAAAACCGCCCAACTCATTCAAAATATGGTTGCCAAGATCGATCGCGCTCATTTCGGTCGTTCCGGAGTTCAAAAGGATCGCCAGCAACTCGCCGTTGGTCAACGCCTGAACGCCTTCGGTCGCCATGCGTTCACGCGGACGGTCGCTGCTTGGCAGGTCATCTATTCGCAGGGTATGACGGGGTTTTGGCATGACCTAATTCTACTCCATCGCCATGATATAATTTGCCTGCAAATTTAGCGATTCTCATGAAAATCAATCCCTGCGAATATGTTCAGGAAAGAGAGAATTGCTTCTTATTTGGAGGAATTGCCCATGTTTTCAGCCGTTTTTCCCGCCCAATATACCAGTCTTGGCCCCATTTCCGTTCTGGTGCGCGACTACGCCCAGCGAGCTGGCTTTGACAATAAGCAGCTTTATGATATCGAACTGGCTGTTGATGAGGCCTGTTCAAACATCATCGACCATGCCTATCCAACGGAGCAAAAGGGTGAAATGCTGCTGGAAATGGAGCTTGATGACAAGGGCATCACCATCATGCTGCAGGATCAGGGTCAGTCATTCAACCCTCAGGACGTGCCCAGTCCGGACCTGGTCAGCGATGTGGTCGATCGCCGTGAGCGTGGGCTGGGCGTCTTCCTGATCCATCAATTGATGGATTTTGTGCATTACGAAGCGCTGGATGAAACAACGAACCAGCTGACAATGCGAAAACTCCTTGTCGGTTTCTCTGATACGGTACAGATTGAGGGCATCAGATGTCGGGACAGCGTCCTGACCCTTGAGGCGCTTCAGCTGGTCTCTGAGATCAACCGCTCGATCAGCAGCATTGTCGATCTGAATGAATTGCTTGCCAAGGTCAGCCAGCTGATCCACCAACGGCTGGATTACCCCTATGTCCACCTCTTCCTTTTCGATTATGTTCCTCAAAAGCTCGTTTTCGTATCTGGCAGCGGCAGCCGCGCCGCTTATTATGCTGAGAAGAAAGTCACTTATGATCTCAACGCCCATCGCGGTCTGATCCCATTGGCTGCCAAATCAGGACGGCTCCAACTCGCCAACGACGTTGGCAACACCGCCTGGCACCAGCCCGAAGCGCAATCCGGCACGTCGATCGGCTCCGAGCTTAGTCTGCCGCTGCAGTTTCGCGGTGAAACGCTTGGGGTTCTCGATGTTCAAAGCGATCAGCTGAACGCCTTCCAGGAAAACGACGTGAACCTGCTCGAATCGCTTTCGATCACAATTTCGGTTGCCATCCGCAATGCCCAGCTTTTCAAAGCTCAGGAATGGCGCCGTGAAGTTTCTGAAAGTTACCGCGAGACGGCCGATCTGCTCACCCGCGACTTAAAGCTGGAAGAATTACTGACCGCCATGCTGAAGAAGATACCTCAGCTTTTGCCGGTCGATTTTTGCGCTCTCTGCTTGATCGACCCGGAAAGCCAGGATTTAATTCTTGAAGCGCAATTCCTGGCCAACGATTCCCAGGATTCTGATTTTCCTGGTACGCCAAAAGTTTTGGCCAAAGAAAACTGGTTTCACCATGCCAACCTCGATCTCGAAAGCATCCTCAAGCCCGCACAGCCAGCTCTTGACCAAATCGCGGCGGCACTGGGCATGGATGAGCCCTATTCCGCCATCGCCGCGCCCATCGTCAGTGAGGGCAAAAAATATGGCGTCCTGACCATTCACACCGATTCCCAGGGTCGTTACGGCACCGATTCTCTCAAGATCTGCTCGACCTATGCCGACTATTTCGCTTACGCGATCGACAAGGAACGTTTACGGCAGATCGAAGAGCTGCGTCGGCAAACCGAGCAGGAGCTCAACCTGGCCAGGCGCATTCAGCAGACTTTCCTGCCAGAGACACTGCCGCAGATCCCCGGTTACGATCTGGCGGTGGAATGGAAAACTGCCCGTCAGGTGGGCGGTGATTTCTATGACGTGATCCAGCTTGACGAGCAGCGCTATGGCTTGCTCATCGCGGATGTTTCCGATAAAGGGCTGCCGGCTTCGCTCTATATGACCGTCGCCCGCACGCTTTTGCGTGCTGTCGCGCGAGATTTCACCTCCCCCGCGGAGACACTGACACGGGTCAATCAATTATTACAACTCGACTCAAGCCAATCTTTTTTTGTGACCCTTTTCTATATGATACTCGACGTGAAAACGGGCCAGTTGCTTTATAGCATTGCCGGGCACACCCCACCCATCTATCTGCAACCGCAGCAAAACCAGGCCCACAGCCTCGGACGCGGCGGCATCGCGCTTGGGATCATGGATCCGATCCAACTTAAGGATGATACGCTTCAGATCGATAAAGGGGAGGCCTTCTTCCTCTATACAGATGGAGTCAGCGAAACCAGAAACAGTCAAAATGAGGAATATGGCACGAAGCGTTTGGAAGATCTATTAAGAGACGCGAATCAAAAATCAGCCCGGTCTTTGATAGAACTCGTTATGAAGGATCTGGAGGAATACAGCGGATTTTCCTCCCTCGAGGATGACTGCACCATGCTCGTGCTCAAACGGAAATAATTACCAGTTGTTCTTATTCCACACAGGAATTCTCAGTTTGGAAAAATCAAGCCCATGGTATAGTCCCATCAATGTAAAAAATGCCCAGACAATGAGTTATTCCATAAAGCATGATATTTAGGGTTTATTTTTATTATTCAGAGATTCGTGCGCCAATTGTATGGGCGGACTGCCACCTGTGCCCGTCAGGGTATGTCCGCCCGTTGGTTTGGAAGATTAAACGTAGAATTCCTTGATTATCTGGAATCATCATTCTGGCATTCCTCGATATTCCAATTGTTTTTATCCATTCCAGATGGCTTATGGTCTCCCGACCATGAGGCATTTTTTATTCTGTATTGAGACTCGCTGAATAATTAGCGAAAAACCATCACCGGGACATCAACTGTTTCCAACACCCGATCGACGTTGGAAGCAAGAAGCCTACCCAACAAGCCGCGGCTTTCATAGCCGCCCATCATGACCGTGCTGATCTGATGTTCTTCGATCAGCGTCGGGAGTTGTTCAGCTATTTCTTGCTCGTCAAGCTCGATCAACCTCGCTTCTACCTGAACAGAGATTAAATATTCCTGAGCGAAGGCCAGGCTATCCTGATTCGCGGGGTCGGTTTTGTGGATATTGACCAGCACGAGAGGACAACCGTACCTTGCAGCATAATAAGCCGCGACAAAAAAGGCCTCACGGCTGCGTTCCCGTTCATCGTAGATCAGCAAAATATTGCTTACCGCCAACGGCTCTTCTTTCACGAATAAAACAGGTCGGCGGCTGCTTTGCAAAATGCCAATGATCCCGGAGGAAATTCGATCAAAGATCGATTCCCCGGGAGGAAAACGCAGCTTCAAAACCAACAGATCGCTTAAAAGACTGAACTCTCGCAATTTTCTTCCCGGCTCACCCTCAACCGAAATAAACTTGCCTCGCATCTCTTTTTCCCGAAGAAATTCGTAGAACCTTGCTTCCAACGCGTTTAACGCTTCTTTAGCGACATGATGTTCCGGCTTCACATAAATGCCAAGAATGTTCCCTTCACGATTGCGATTTACCAATGCAGCCTGCGTCAAAGCGATCTGTTCTTCATCCTGCTCACTGATGGCGACCAAAACATCCCGGAACAAGAACTCATCTCCAACCTGGATATCAGACGAAACAGGGATATTTCTGGTTTGTTTCCCTTCCTGATCAGCGAGGTAGTCGACAACCTTTTCAGTCCGTAGTGCTGTACCAAGCCATTCCTGCAGGTGATGCTGTTTATCCAATACCAGCAGGTACAGATCGGTCAGGCTTAGGTGCGCAAATTCATCATGAAGGCCGGAGCTTTCAATCACCCTGACAACCGGCAGATAGACCCTCTCGTACCAATCCCTGGCAGCCGTCTCATGATCGACCTCCCGTGCTTGCTCAATTCCCATGTAATAGCGGTGAACATTGATATGCTCTTCCAGCAGTGGATAATTATCGATTTGCTTCAGACTTAGATCAACGCCAGGCAGGATGCGATCCAAATGCGTATTTTCCAAAAAATCAGCCTGGGCGGCTTTTTCAACCAACTCTTCCAAAGTAAAACTGCTCGATAAAGGCACTTTGGTTTTCACTTCAGTAACATAGGCTTCGATGGTATCCAGTCCCATTTCTTTGGCGATCGAGACACGATGATTCCCGTCCAGTACAAAATATGCTTCTCCAATTTTGTACAGTGAAACCGGCGGAACGCCATGCGTGAAAGGGCTGGTCATGGCTGCCTTGACATTAGCCCAGCGTGAACCGTCATCTACGCTCAAAGGAGCAAAATTGCGGTCAAAGTCCCCGGTTCGGTTCACACTACCGATGATCGCATCAAGCGGAACCTCCTGTAAACCAAGCTCGGTTTGGTTAACAGCGCGAAGTTTCGCGGAAACTTTATCAAATGGCAGCAAATCCAGGGATTCTCCCCGGATGCCAGCCCAAAAGCGTTCCATGGCTGCTTTGGAGCGAAAGCGATGAAAATCATCCAAAGCCTTGCGGTAAGTAAATCTATCTTCGTGCATCTCAAACCTTCAATACTTAATCCTAATCGATTTTTGATTCTCGACATTACTGACCTTCACAAGGCAACCACCGTTTCGTTCAGGTTCCATGCTATAATTTTCCCTCTGGAAAGGCGGTAAAACACCCAAATGTTCGGGAAAAGCAGCTTGAAACCAATCGATACCCTGATCATCGGCCATGTCACCAACGATCTTCAACCGGACGGCTCCAGCAAACTGGGCGGCACGGTCAGTTTTTCGGGTTTAAGCTCCCATATGCTCGGCCAAAAGACCGCGGTCCTCACCAGCCACGCGCCTGACCTTGACCTTTCTGCCCTCAAATCGCTGGAACTGGTCAGCCTGCCCTCCAATCGAACAACTACTTTCAAAAATATTCCCACCGAGGCAGGTCGCCTACAATTCTGCTACGCGCAAGCCAGCCTCCTGACCCCAGAAGGGCTTCCAGACGCCTGGTGCAGGCCTAACATCGTCCATTTTGGTCCGGTCGCCAACGAAATTGATCCCAAATTTTTCTCTGTTTTTCCTGACAGTTTGCTTTGTCTGACCCCTCAGGGTTTTCTTCGCCAATTCGCCGAGGACGGACAGGTCAGGTTTAGAGATTGGCCTGAAAAAGAAAGCTGTCTGCCAAAAACCGACGCCGTTGTGCTATCACTCGAAGATCTGGCAGGCGATGAAGCCCTCATCAGGGACTACGTCCGTCTTTGTGAATTATTGGTGGTCACTGAAAATAAGAATGGAGCTCGGGTATACTGGAAGCAGGAGATGCGCCGCTTTCCCGCTCCAACGCGGAAGTTGGTCGAAGATACCGGTGCCGGTGATATTTTCGCTGCATGTTTTTTCCAGCGCTATTCTGTCACCAGAAATGCCTGGCAGGCAGCTCAATTTGCTGTTGAACTGGCAGCCAATTCAGTCACGCGCCATTATCTTGATAGCATTCCAACAAAAGAGGAAATCGAAAACGCCAGGAAGGCTTTTTAACGTATGGGCAAAATTTACACGATCGTCAATCAAAAAGGTGGGGTCGGAAAAACAACAACGACCATCAACCTCGGAGCCTACCTGGCGCAGCTGGGCCAAAAAATCCTTTTGGTTGATCTTGACCCACAGACCAACGCGACCGCTTGTCTGGGTGTGGAACATAACAAGATCAAATATGGCACCTACGAAGTTCTGATCGGTGAGAAACAGGCCAACGATGTGATTTTGCGCAACCCGGCCTTTAAGTTAAGCCTGATCCCGTCCTCACCCAACCTTTCCGGAGCTGAGATCGAGCTGATCGATCTGCCCTCACGCGACCGCCGCCTGCGGGAAAGCATCCTTGAGCTTGAACCTAATTTTGATTACATCCTGATCGATTGTCCCCCATCTTTGGGTCTGCTCACCCTCAACGGGTTGATCGCAGCCAAAGACGGCATCATCATTCCGGTACAATCAGAATATCTGGCGCTTGAAGGCCTCGGTCAGCTGACAAAAACACTTGATCGCATTCGCGTCAGCCTCTTTGACGATCTCAAAATCCGAGGGGTATTGCTGACCATGTTTGACGGACGCACAAATCTCTCCACCGAAGTCATGGCAGAGGTTCAAAAGTTCTTCCCCGAAAAAGTCTTTAAAAGTTTTATTCCACGCAGCGTGCGGCTGGCGGAAGCGCCTTCTTTTGGCATGCCGATCTCACTCTACGCCCCATCGTCGAGCGGAGCGATCGCCTATAAAGAGCTGGCACAGGAATTATTAATTGGTGACGGGGTCGCGCTCACCCCGGTTGAGGAGTAATTATGGCAAGAAAAACAGGTTTAGGTCGTGGTCTCGATGCCCTCATTCCTGGCTGGCAGGAGGCAGGCGCCCCATCATCCACGGATAAAGTTTTGAAGGTTCCGGTTGAAAACATCAGTCCCAACCCACATCAACCCCGCAAGACCTTCGACCCCGAACAACTTGAAGATCTCGCGGTTTCGATCCGTGAACACGGCGTCATTCAACCGCTGATCCTGATCCCAGGTGAAAACACAAACCACTATTTCCTCATAGCCGGTGAACGCCGTTTGCGGGCTTCCAAACTTGCAGGCTTAAGCGAAGTGCCAGCGATCGTCCGCACCGCCACTGAGCAGGAACAGCTCGAATTCGCGATCATCGAAAATGTTCAGCGCGAAGACCTCAACCCACTCGAACGCGCCCGCGCTTATCAGAACCTGCTTGACAGCTTCTCCTTAACGCATGATGAGATCGCGCGTCGGGTAGGCAAAAGCCGCGTTTCGGTCACCAATAGTCTGAGATTACTCAACCTGCCCCCGATCGCTCAGGAAGCCCTGCTGGACGCGAAGATCAGCGAAGGTCACGCCCGCGCGCTTTTGGGCTTGCCCAATACCCGTTCGATTGAAGCCGCCCTGGATAGCATCCTGAGCCTCAATCTCAACGTCCGCCAGACCGAAGCCCTGGTGAGCAAACTGCAGGGCAAAGCCGAACGCAATCCAGCAAAACCAAGCCGTCCGGCCGAGATCGAACACCTTGAAAACCGCCTGCGCGGATTCTTCCACACCAAAGTTTCCCTCAATAAAGGAAAACGCGGCGGCAGCATCAACATCGCTTTTTATTCCGATGAAGAACTCAACGCGATCCTGGATCTGCTGGGAATAAATGACTAAGGATACCCTTTTTTACAATGCCAACCTTGCCTTTCCCGCCGGGGAAGGCCAAGACGCGATTTTAATTTCAGACGGAAAAGTCACCGCCATTGGCAGCCATTTTTTGCTCTCCGCGCTCTGCGAATCAGGAACCAAACAAATTGATCTGGAAGGCAAGGCCATCCTGCCCGGATTGACTGACTTCCATCTTCATTTGCGCCTGCTCGCCGACCGTCTTGACGCGGTTGATTGTGCGGCTGACAGCCTTGACGAAGTTTTGCGAAGGGTAAAAACACGCGCCGAAACAGCCAGACCAGGGGAATGGATCATCGGCTATGGCTGGAACCAGAACGACTGGCAGCCTGCTGAATACGGCACAGCCGCCCAACTCGATGCCGTTAGCCCAAACAATCCTGTACTCCTGCACGCCATATCCCTGCATGCCGCCTGGGCAAACAGCCAGGCGCTGAACCTCGCTGGAATCAGCGCTGAGACGCCTGACCCTCCAAAAGGGCGTATCCTGCGCGATGGCAACGCTCAGCCAACAGGCATTTTGCTTGAATATGCCGTTCCGATGCTTGAAAAGCACATCCCCCAGCCACGTACAGAACAGATCGCGCGCCGGATCCAAAACGCGCAGGCCCACCTGCACAGCTTTGGCATCACCGGCGTGCATGACTTCGACCGCTTTCCGGCGGCTGAGGCCTTGCTACAACTTGTCGATCAAGACCTGCTGCGTCTGCGGGTCAGCCAGAACCTGCCTTCGGAAGAGATCGATCGGGTTTTACAAGAAGGCTGGCGCGAAAAGCTCAATCGTCCCCCCTATCTTCAGCCCGGCTGGCTGAAGCTTTTCGCCGATGGCGCGCTTGGGCCTCGATCGGCAGCGCTGCTGCAGCCCTACGAAAACACGACCGAATCCGGTATGCTGCTGCTTTCCGCGCGGGAGCTGGCAGACATCGGCATCAAAGCTGCCCAGGACGGCTGGCCGCTGACTGTCCATGCCATTGGCGACCGGGCTGTCCGGGAAGCGATCGATGGTTACGAAATGCTGCGCCGTTATGAGGCTGAACACGGGCTGCCCCATTTGCCCCATCGCATTGAGCATATCCAGTTGATCCACCCGGATGACCTTACGCGCATGAAAAAGCTGAACCTGATCGCCTCGGTTCAACCCACCCACGCGACCTCGGATATGATTGTCGCCCAACGCTACTGGGGCGCCCGCTGTGAGCACGCGTATGCTTATCAAAGCATGCTCGATCAGGGCCTAACGCTGCGTTTTGGCTCCGACACGCCGGTGGAAAGCGCCAATCCCTTCGAAGGCCTTTTCGCTGCAACAACCCGCCAACGCTTTGCCCGTTCTGAGGCTGGGGTTCCCCTGGCTGCCAACGCCGACCAGGCCTGGTACCCTGATCAATGCTTCACATTCGAAAACGCGCTCAAGGCTTTCACCCTTCCGCTCTCATCCTATCCTAATCAGACCAGCCTGATGCCCCTCGGTCCGGGCTGCCCGGCCGATCTGATCGTCCTCGAAGAGGACCCATACAAGCTTCAACCGCATGAGATTCATCAGCTTTTGCCAATAATGACGATGGTCGGCGGACAAGTCGTCTACTCCCGATAAACGATGTTAATCAGACCTGCCGAGGATTTTCCGCTCAGCGAGTTGCGTCAGCTGGCCAACCCACCGCATGTGGCCTACACCCACCTCGATTGGCTCGCGCCGGAAGAACGCCTGCTGGACGATTCCACTTTCGCGCTCGAGGAAGACGATCGGCTATGCGCAACCATCAGCCTTGCCCCTGAAACCCCGGATTTCGCCTGGCTGCGTTTTTTCTTTAGCCTTCAGGATGGAAAACATCAGGAGCATTTTGGGGATCTGCTAAATTATGGCAAAAAATGGCTCGCGCAAAACAAGGTCAACGCGCTCTACAGCCTGAGTCATCAGGAATGGTTTGAGAACCTGCTGGTCAGGAACGGCTTTGAAAGAACAGGTCAGATCGTCACCCTCACCACAAGCAAGCCTGTCCTTCATCCTTGCGACTGTGCTCCCAACCTGATTGAGGCAATATCACAAGAGGATGTTGCACTGATCTCTAAGCTTGACGCGCAATGTTTCTCAGCTCCCTGGCAGCTCAACGAAGCAAGCCTGCGGCACTGCATCGCGGGAGCAGACTCTGCAACTTGCATCAGGCTCGATGGCCAGGCAATTGCCTATCAGGTCAGCCATGTCGTTTTCGATCATATTCACATCGCCCGTCTGGCAGTTCATCCCGATCACAGGGGCAAAGGATACGCCCTCAGCTTGCTCAACAGCCTGATCGCTGACTTCAAAAACTCCGGCGACTATGTTTTTAGCGTCAACACACAGCAAGACAACCGCGCCTCACTCACGCTCTATCAAAGCCTTGGCTTCAGAAGCCACCAGGAAAGTTTTCCGGTTTATAAATTCGGGACAAGGTGAGTATTACCAGCTATAATATACAAACTCTAAACATCAGGAGCATTTTATGACCAGTCTGCAATCACAACGCCAAATGCTTAAAGAACAAAAAGCAAAGCAAAAGAAAAAACAAATTACAACTTTTGTCATTGCGGCAATCGTCCTCGTAGTAGCTTTTTCATTGATCTATTTCCTTCCCAGGAAAAAAGTGGCAGGACCAACCCTGGGGGACGCGGAAGCGCCGGTGAAAGTTGAACAATTCTCAAACTATACCTGCTCCCATTGCCAGGCTTTCGCACTGGACAGGGAAGATACCTTTAGAAAGACCTACATTGATACCGGCAAAGTCTATCTGACCTATTACAACTACCAATTCGCTGATGACGAATCTGCCAACGCGGCTGAAGCAACCTATTGCGCGGGTGAACAGAGTAAATTCTTTGAATACAAAAAACAAGTCTATCTGAACCTCGACTCCCCCGGTGTCTTCTCCGAAGACAGCCTCAACAGCTTCGCGGAAAAGGTTGGATTGAACATATCAAAATTCCAGGAATGTCTGGCAAGTGACAGACATGTCAAAACCGTTACCGAAGCCCGCAACTACGCCCAGGTGCAGCGGATCCAGTACACCCCCAGTTTTATCGTCAATGGAAAAGTGGTTTTGGCAGACGAATTGAATGACGCCATCGAAGCCGCCCTCGCGGAAAGCGGCAATTAGTGCAACAAATGTGGAGATTGATATTTATGCCCGTTCTGTGCATAAATATCAATCTGACCTTTCAATTTTGTAAGTTATTTTTTTTTATGAATAACTGATCCCAAAACGAGTCAAAAGCCAGACGATCAGGATCGCGATAAAGAGAGCTGGCAAAAAGCTGCCGATGCGAATTTTTTTGATCTCCAGAAGCGAGCTGATCCCGATCGCTGCCAGGATGATCCCGCCGGTGGCTGTCATTTCCGCGATGATCGCCTCAGAAAAGCTCTCGCCGATGACTCGTGCCAAAAGGCTGATCGCGCCCTGATAGAGAAAAACCATACCAGCGGAAAAAGCAACCCCAATGCCAAGCGTGGACGCGAATGCGATCGACGCGATCCCGTCCAACAGCGATTTGATCGCCAGCATCTCGTAATTCCCGCTAATACCGTCCTGTAACGAGCCTAAGATCGCCATCGGGCCGATGCAAAACAAAAGTGAAGCCGAAACAAAACCGCTTACAAAGCGCTGCCGGTCAGCGCTCATATCAGGGTTGAATTTGGCTACCCAGCTTTGCACCTTTTCACCCAAACCATTCATTCCCTCTTCAATTTTGAGCAACTCCCCAAGGATCGTGCCTAAAACCAGGGAAAACAATGGGATCAGCATGTTATTCGTCTGGCCAAAAATGAAAATGCCATACGCGATGGTAAAAAGACCCAGGACTGACACAAGACTTTGTTTTGTTTTTTCAGGGATGCGTTTTCCAGCGACCAGTCCGATCAGACTGCCAAGGATCACCGCGGCAAAATTGATGATCGTCCCGGTCATTGACCTATTCGTCCAGGTTTTTCAGGATCAAAAGATAACAGATGCTCGAAAGCCGGTTGAGATATTGCCGCGCGTTCGCCAGTTCCAGGTTAAGATCATCCAATATCTCAGTCGCCTCACGTTCTGCCCGCCGTACGATGGACCTTGCCAGGTCCAGGCCGCCGGTCTCTTGATTGAAACCCGGATGAATAAACTGCCTGGGATAGCTGACAATTGCTTCCAGATCCTTTTTGGACTGCTCGATTTGAGCCAGTTCCTGGGCAAAAAAAGAAAGGTCTTCTTCACCCATTCTCGGCGTGCCGATCCTGGCGACAAAGCCCATCAGGTTCGAAAGATCGATCTGACAATTGGTCAACAACGCACGGTCAGCCTCGTCCTTCAACATCGATTTTGCCAGACTCAAACTTGAGCTGGCTTCGTCGATCGCGCCATTCAAACGAATTCGTGGATCACTCTTGCGCACGCCGGAAAGGCCGATCAGATCAGTTGAACCAATTGGATTTTTTCCCATCTTTACTCCACTCCCGTCAGGATATACCACAAATGCACATTGTTAAAGCGATCAGCCGGATTATAGATCGGACCAAAGCGAAGTTCTTTGATCGAATCTTTGACAGCATAGTTGTACACCGAATAAAAAAGCGGCAAGGAAGGCAATTCTTCGTCAAAAAGCACCTGGAAGTTGCGATAAAGCTTCTTGCGCAATTCGATGCTGGAGGTCTGCCTGGCCTGTTCCAGGTAGGTGCTGGCGGTCGTGTTCTGCCATTGGGCATAGTTTTGTCCGCCTTCAATCTGCGATTCTGCCCAAAACTGATAAGGGTCCGGATCCGGGGTTTCTGAGAGGTCAATATCGATCAGCACCATCTCATAGGAACGCGCTTCGAGATCACTCACCAGTTGTTCGTAGGGTTTTGGCTGCAGTTCGACCTTGATCCCAAGGTTCTGCCAGTTTTTCTGTAAGATCTGAGCGATCGCCAGGTGCTGCGCGTCATCCTGAACTGCCAGTGTTAATTCTACAGGCGAGCCTTCAGAAAACAACTGTCCAGAGGCGTCAAGGCTCAGACCCATCCCAGCCAAAATCTGCCGGGCGCCATCAGTATCATACCGATACGCTGCCTGTGCCTCATAAAAAGCCCAGTTCCCGGGCATGATCGGCCCCTGTGCCAAAACCGCCTGTCCCTGATAAACGTCATCAATGATCCCCTGACGGTTGACGCCCGCCATCAAGGCTTTTCGAAAATCCGCGTCCTGCAAAATGGGTGCGTTGGCATTGCGCAAATTTAAAAACACAAGGCTCAACCGCGGCAGCCGACTGGAATAGAGATTCAAACCTGTTTGGTTCAATACCCGGCTCATATCCATCAGGGCAATACTGCCAACCCCATCAACCGCGCCTTCCTGATAGGCATCCAGCGCGCTGCTTTCGTCTGGATAATAACGAAAACGAATTTCTTCAATAAAAGGCCGCCCCTTAAAATAGAAATCGTTCGCGACCAGGTTGACGCCAAGGATCGCGCCGTCTTTGGTTTCCAGTGAATCGAATTTGTATGGCCCGGAACCGACCGGCGCAAGATTGAAAGGATGATCGACCAATTCCTCCACGCTCAGATTGCCGAGCAAATGAGATGGCAGGATCTGAAAGCTCAGATAATCCAAAAAGGGAGAAAATGCGATCGGCAGAGCAAATTCAAGGCTCGAATCGGAGATCGGATTAACCGTGCTCTGTGTCCAAAAGCTCCTTAGATCCTCCGGGATGAGCTTGCTGTCGCTTTGCAACAGCCCAATCGTAAAAGCGACATCCTGAGCCGTGACCGGCACGCCGTCGTGCCAGACTGCGTCCAGACGCAAATTGAAAGTGTAGACCGTGCCATCGGTTGAGAGCGTCCAGCTTTCCGCCAGATCGCCAACCGGCAAACCGTTGGGATCAAAGCGAACCAGACTGTTAAACAGCAGTCGGTCAATATCCCGATCGACTTGATTAAAATGATCCAAAACCGGGTTCAGGCGCAAAAAATGGCCAACCAAAGCCTCAGTATAGGTGCCGCCGCTGATCGGGCTGGGGGTTGAGACCGCCTCAGGTTTGACCTGGCTTTGCTGAAAAAAGAGGATCACGCCCACAAGCAGGGCTGTGATGAGGACGATCAGAATTTGCCAACGGAACTTTTTCATAAAATAACAAAGACAACTCCCCGGATTGGTGAGTCGTCTTTATTCCTCCATATTAGATTGACCTGGCCTAAAATTGCCTCGGCAGATTACCCCGAAACAATTACGCTGACCAGAGCCAGAACCAGGAACACAACGCTTAGCGCGATCGTGATGTAGAACATCACTTTTTCGATACCGCGGCGCTGAGTGTAAACTCCACCCGCATCGCCGCCAGCCAAACCACCCAGACCAATCCCCTTACTTTGGAGCAGGATGCTGGCAATGAGAGCGATAGAGATGATGATAATGGCAACATTTAATAACATAGTTCGAACTTATCCTCCAGGTTAAACAGGTAAATTATACCCTGTCCCTTTCATCCGTCAAATTTTCAAGACGCTTATTATACTTCAGTTTTTCGTAAAACCTCGATTTTAGATCAGCAATTCTCAGTATGGAAAAAACAAGCCCACGGTATAGTCCCGTCAATATAAAAAAAAGCCCAGACACAGAATTATTCCATAAAGCACGATATATTGGGTATTTATTTATTATTCAGAGTATCGGGCGCTATTTGTAGGGGCGGACTGCNNAACGTAGAATTCCTTGATTATCTGAATTCATCATTCTGGCATTCCTCGGTATCCTAGTTATATTTAATTCATTCCACAGGACGGGCGGGCGCAGCGTACCTGGCACTTCGTGCCACGCACAGGTCCCGCCCCTACCACAAAAACCGTCCTACAGTTTTGTCATCGCCAGGCACGAGAGACTTACGGATAAACCCCAGGAGTAGGTGTTGGCGGGATCGGCGTTGCTGTCCTGGGCGGCGTGGTCGGATAGGGCGTCCCGGTCATCAGAAAATACACGGTTTGTATCGCGTCCGCAGGGGTCGCTGGCGGTGTCGGAGATGGATACATTGGAGTAACATTCTCATCATAAGAATCAGGGTTGTGCATAAACGGATCGTTGGCAGAGGTTGGATAAGGGGTCAGATACAGCAGCACCTGATAGTCATCCCCTTCGACAAAAATAGTGTTCCTGTCAAAAACGAAATAACCATTCGGGGTCATTGCCTCAACTTCCAGCTCGGCAATTCTTCCACTTTGGATCGAAGAACATTCATTCAACTCAATGTCATAATTCTCAGTTTGACCTTGCACCAGATCAACTTCCCAGCTGAGTACATTGAGATATTTCCGCGGGCCAGATAAAGCCACCTGGTTCCCTGAAATGACTACGGAACATTCTGCATCCGAGCTTGAAGTCAGTGAAATACGCACCATATTACGATCTTCAAGCGCGTGAACGGTCAGTTGGGCATGCCAACGATAAGGGTTGCTTTCGTCATGAACCGTAAAAAGGCTCACCTGAATGCCATCTTCCTCGTGGTAACGATCAACTCCCAGATTCTGAATGGAATCCGATTCAGAACTGGTGTTTACTTCTGTGAACTCTGCTGTCCTGGAAAATTCACTTGCACAAGCGGCCAGGATCAGGCAAAATACAACTGAGATGATCCAAAATATATTTTTCTTTGCCATATTAAATTCCTGTTCTCAAAAAAGGACAAAAGCCAGCCTGTCATTATTATAAACTTGTTGATCCGATTTGTAGGATGACACCTTAAAAAAGATCTTTTTCGGTGAACTCATCCAACTGAGATCAATGGAGTTTACCTGTGATATTAGTTATCATTTCTCTCATTTAATAAACGAATCCAACCCTTTTTTGTTCCATAGAAATTTGTGTCATCATGGAACATCCTTTGTTTATCCCATAAAAAATTTTTATATTATTTTATAATAATTTTAAAGCCTTTGGTATCAATTAAAGCATAAGGTAAATTAAAGAAATAATAAACTTTCATAAATGGTTTTCTCCGCCATTCCGGCGTTATAATCACTGTATGCAGGAACTGATCACCGCCATTCACATGCACACCCGCTTTTCAGACGGAAATGGGCTGCACCAGGACCTCGCCAATGCAGGGCTGGAGGCTGGTGTCGATGCCTTGCTCGTCTCCGATCACAACGTCCTC
Source organism: Anaerolineaceae bacterium UBA1415 (assembly GCA_002305635.1). Classification (GTDB taxonomy): domain Bacteria; phylum Chloroflexota; class Anaerolineae; order Anaerolineales; family Anaerolineaceae; genus Mesolinea. Next base: position 16,487 of record DBPR01000019.1, read on the forward strand.
GCCCAGGGACTTGATGGCTACTACCAAAAAGGCAGGCAGCGCCTGCTCATGTTGGTTGGCGAAGAATTGCACGACCCAACCCTCAAAGAAAAAGGTTCCCATTTGCTCGTTTTTGGGAACAATCAGGAGCTTTCCCGCTACACGCGCGAACCCCAAAAACTGATCGACCAGGCCAACGCCGCTGGCGCGCTCAGCTTCATTGCCCATCCGGTTGAGGAGCCTCTTCGCATCTTTGGGGAAGGCGAATTTGGCTGGCGCGATTGGTCGGTCAAAGGCTACACCGGCATTGAGCTCTGGAACCAGTTAAGTGAGTTCAAGACCCGCTCGCAAAGCTTTCCCAAAGCCGCGTTACACGCGCTCTTCCCCAACTTCATGTGTCAGGGGCCTACCACCGCTTCTCTGCATCTTTGGGATGAGCTACTCGCCAGCTCGAAAAGCCCGGTCGTTGCAATTGCCGGGGTTGACGCGCACGAGCTCAAAAAACAATTCGGGCCTGTAAGGCTAAAGCTCTACCCATACGCATGGCAATTTCGCAGTTTGAGAACCCACATCCTCACCCCTTCGAAACTGACCGGCGAGATTAATACCGACCGCAATATGATCCTTCAAGCTTTAAATAACGGTCATGCTTTTTGCGGCTATGATCTGCCGCATTCAACCGTCGGCTTCCGTTTCACCTGCAACACAAACGACGGCACCTTCATCATGGGCGATCAGGTTCGCGCCAATGCCGGCCTCACCTTTCAGGCGCGTCTGCCCATTCGCACCCACGTCCGCCTGCTCAAAGACGGCATGGTAGTCAAGGAACATTCCGACCGCGAAGTGCTGACCTACATCACCAAAGAGCCGGGCATCTACCGCGTCGAGGCCTACATCGACTACCTCAACCGTCATCGCGGCTGGATCTTCAGTAATCCAATCTACGCTCTTTGAGTTTCCATAGCCAGGACTTGGTATAATCAAACTGAGGATTTATGGCGACAAACATCTTGCAATCAATCGAGAATAAGCTGCGCTATCTCCTGGAAGAAAAACTGGATCGTTTGCTCTTCCCGGGTGTATCAGGCTCACTTTCCAACACGCTCATCGACCTGATCCAGAAACACATTGACGGGCAAAGTGATCTTCAAACCAAACAAATGCCGGACCTGATCATCCTGCATGTTTCCGCCGATCGTTGGGACGCCTGGCAGGAGTCTTTGCCCGTTCTTGACGAAGTTTCACAGCTTTTGGGTGGATCCTGGCGCGAGGCTGGCTATCAGCTCAAAGCCAACCCGGTGATCCAGATCCTTCAAAGTCCCGAGCTTTCAGCAAACCAGCTAAAAGTTGAGACCGCGATTTCCGTGGAAGAAGTGACTTCCCGCCAGACAGCTTTGTTAAAGATCTCCCGCACCATCGATCCCGAAAGCCTTCCCCAGGACGCCTGCCTGATCATCAAAGACCGTGAGCCCTACTATCTCAAAAAGGCCATCATCAAGATCGGTCGCCGTTCGACCAACGATATCGTTCTGGACGACCCGATGGTCTCGCGCGATCATATCCAGCTGCGCGCGGATAACGGCCGCTTTTTCCTTTTCGACCTTGGTTCGACAGGCGGCACGAAGGTGAATAACTACCCCGCCCATAATCAGGTTCTAAAGCCAGGCGATGTCATTCAGATCGGCAAAACGACCCTGATCTACAACCAAACCATCGAGCAATCCACTTCCAAACCCACGCGCACACTCTCGGAGGGACTCTCGTGAACGCCGTTATCGGTTTGATCTTAAGAATTCTGCTTTTTGTCGGCCTGTATGCCTTTCTGGGCATGGCTGTCTGGCTCCTCTGGAAAAGCATTACGGGCGCGAAATTGCGCGGCGGCATGATCGCGATCCCGACCCTCACCTTGACAACCACCATCGACGGCGAACAAATCATTCAAACCTACACCAGCTCCGAAGTCAGCATCGGGCGCAACCCCGATTCCGACCTCATTCTCAAGGATGACACCGTCTCCGGCCGCCACGGCCGCCTGAGCTACCAGCTCAACCAATGGTGGTATGAAGACCTCAAATCGACCAACGGTTCCTGGCTGGAAGATTTAAAAATTGAAGAACCCATCGTCGTCAAAGATAATGACTCCATTTATTGCGGCGATGCTGTATTTAAAATTTACATCAAACCACTCGAAAAATAGAAAGCGAGGATCAAGACATGGCAGAATTTGCATTTGGAATCATTGGAGGTTCCGGACTATACGGATTCGAAGGTTTCGAAAACATTCAGGAAGTCGAAATCGTCACCCCATTCGGCAAACCATCCTCCCCGATCGTGATCGGAGAGGTCCACGGGAAAAAGCTGGCCTTCCTTGCCAGACACGGCATAGGCCATATCTATTCGCCGACTGAGGTCAATTATCGTGCCAACATATACGCGATGAAGCAGCTTGGCGTCAACAGGATCATCAGCGTCAGCGCTGTTGGCTCGCTTCGTGAAGATTACGCCCCGGGCGATATCATCGTGCCCGATCAACTCTTTGATAACACCAAAGACCGCGAACGCAGCTTTTATGGCAATGGTCTGGTCGTGCACATCAGCTCTGCCGATCCTTTCTGCCCTAAACTAAGCAAACAACTGCTCAAAGCCTTGCGCAAAACCGATGCCACCGTGCACGAAGGCGGAACTTTTGTCACGATCGAGGGCCCGCGCTTCTCCACCCGGGCGGAATCAAACGCTTTCAGACAACTCGGATTCTCCCTGGTCGGCATGACAGCCTCACCGGAGGCCTACCTGGCCCGCGAAGCTGAAATTTGCTATGCCACCATGGCGCATGTGACCGATTATGACTGCTGGCACGTCAGCGAAGAAGCCGTAACCGTCGAAATGGTCGTCAACACGCTCAAAAAGAACACCCAGATCGCTCAGCAAAGCCTGATCCACCTGGTCGATGTCCTTGCGGAAGAAGAACAAACAGCCTGCGATTGTGAAAACGCGCTGAAATACGCTATTATGACCAATCCAGCCCATATCAACCCAGCCACAAAAGAGAAACTTTCCCTGCTGGTTGGCAAATATCTGGGGTAATTTGAACTTTTTTCGGTTGAGATCACAGCCCAAAACGCATCCACCGATGCTTTTGATGGTTTGTGTGGCGATTGGCTTGCTTGCGGCTGCCTTATCACTGGCAGAGGGGATTCGCACGCACGCTGAAAAGCTCATTATCACCTGGCATTACTTTATTCCTTATGCCATTTGGCTGCTTTGCACCCTTTTGATCCAACGCAATATCGGGCGCAAACTGCCAAACCGCGATCCCTGGATATTCCCAGCCACAGCACTTTTGATCGGGATCGGTCTACTGACGATCTGGCGCCTCTCACCCGATCTCGGTTTGAGGCAATCCTTTTGGTACCTGATCGGCAGCGGCTTGTTCATCTACGCGCTCAGTCTGCCTGAGCTGATCCAAACGATCAGGAATTACAAATACGTCTGGCTCTTGCTGGGACTGATCCTGATCATATTAACTTTTTTTATCGGCGTAAATCCGATGGGAATCGGTCAGAAACTCTGGTTGAAAGTTTTTGGCATTTATATTCAACCTTCAGAGCCCTTAAAATTGCTGCTGATCATTTATCTGGCCGCTTTTTTTGCCGACCAACTTCGACCGAACATGACCTGGATCAACTCGGTATTCCCGACGCTGATCGTCGTAGTCTTTGCTGGCCTGCTCCTGATCGCGCAAAGGGACCTCGGTACAGCCAGCATTTTCATCTGTTTGTATGTCCTGATGCTTTCGGTAACAACCCAAAAGCGCAGACTGCTTTGGATCATTCCATCACTGGCTTTAATTGCCGGATTAATAGGATACTTTGCTTTTGACGTGGTCAAAACACGGGTCGATATCTGGCTCAACCCCTGGCTGGATGCCAGCGGCAGCGCCTGGCAGTTGGCACAGGCCCAGATCGCGATTGCCTCCGGCGGGATCACCGGTACCGGCCCTGGTTTGGGCAGCCCGCAATTTGTCCCAATTGCCTTTTCGGATTTCATCTTCACCGCGATTGGTGAAGAGCTGGGTCTGATTGGCGCAAGCGCGGTGCTGATCTGCCTGCTCTTCATCATTCTGCGAGGGATTCATATCGCGCTTTGCAGCAAATCCACCTTTGGGCGCTACCTGGCCTTTGGCATTTCTGCTTTCGTGGCCCTGCAATCCTTCTTCATTGTTAGCGGCAATCTGGGCCTGATCCCGCTCACCGGTGTGACCTTGCCCTTTGCCTCTTACGGAGGTTCGTCCCTCGTCACCAACCTGATAGCCATCATGCTGTTGTTGAAAATGAGCACGCAAACCAGCACTCAGGAGCTGCCCGATCGGGTGCGAAGTCCATACAATTGGGTCGCCAGCCTGATCTCAATCATTTTCATTTTGACGATCGCCTGGAACGGTTACCTCGCCTTTCCCCATCAACAGGAACTCATCGACAAAGCAGAAAATCCACGTTGGGCCGTGTATGACCGCTATTCGCCCCGCGGCGAAATTTATGCCTTGTCCGGGGAGAAACTGGTCGAAACGGTGGGCGAATCCGGAACTTATGAACGCCGAACCAATGTACCCTCCCTCTCCAATACATTAGGCTACGCGCACCCGCTCTTTGGGCAAGCCGGCATTGAACAAAGCCAATATTCGTTCTTACGCGGCTACGCGGGTATTGGATGGAAAGACCGCTGGTGGCACGAAACGCTTTATAACCAGCCTCTTCCAGGTCTGGATCTAAAACTAAACATCAATCTGGCCATGCAGAAAAAAGCTGACAATTTGCTGGCTGACCGAACTGGCGCCGTTCTGATCATGAACGCGCGCACCGGCGAAGTCTACGCGATCGCTTCCCACCCATACTATGATGCCAACCTCCTGCAGGAAAACTGGCAATCCTTGCTTGAACGCTCCGATGCGCCCTTGCTAAATCGCGCCACACAGGCTTCCTACCCTATCGGTAGTCTGGCAACCACGCTGGCTTTTGAATCGGTTTGGTCAAACCAAAACTCAGTCCAGCTTTTCACGCCAGAAGTCCTGACCCGTTACGATTCCGCCTGTTACGAGACGATCAAAGCCAACCAGCTTGCCCTCAACGGCATCCAGGCTGGATGCATGAGCACCGCTTTCGATTATCTGAACGCCGCCGACCCGAAATCGTTGCTACAAAAATTAAGCGACTTTGGCATCTTCAGCGCGCCGGATCTGGTCATTCAATGCAGTCAGCCTCCGCTCGCGCCGGAGCTTGACGAACTCAACCGCAATCCTGAACTCGTAGCGCAGTTGCAGGTCAACCCCGCCCAAATGGCCCTGGTGGCAGCCGCGATCACCAATAATGGACTCATGCCTCCGCCCGCCCTTGTGAACGCCTATCTGAATCCCGATGGAAAATGGGTTGAGATCAACGCTGCCCGGCCAGATACGGAGGTCATGGCGCAATCGGTCGCCAGGCGCATCCGCAACGAACTCGCCCCAACAAACCAGGCGATTTGGTACCAGGTGGGACACGCGACGATCAATGAAACCCAACCGCTGACCTGGTTGATCGGTGGCACCACCAGTGAATGGTCGGGAACACCGCTGGCGATCGTGATTGCCCTGGAAGAAAACGCCCCCGATCTGCCGCAAAACCTTGGAGAAATTCTTCTGGATTATTCAAGCCCGGAATAAGTTACAATTTGTATTAAGACCATTTTTAAAAAATAAACTCGGGGCCTTCCGACCCCGAGCTGAAATTGTGCATTGAGAATTACGGCTGATCAAGCTTTCTTCAACCGCAAAAAGCGTCTTTTCCCAACCTGCAGAATGGCATCGTCCGGGATCTCAACATTAAGATCGCTGACGACCTCACCGTTCAGCTTCACGCCCTGCTGATCGATGACCCTGCGGGCCTCGCTGCGCGAACCAGCCATTTTTTGTCCGACGATGATATCAAGTATCTTTTCGTCATCCTTGAAGGTATATTCAGGGATATCATCGGGAACATTCCCTTGTTGAAAAGTGGTTACGAACTGTTTTTCGGCGTTCTCAGCTTCTTCTGCACTATAGAACACGCTGGTGATACCCCTGGCAAGCCGCATTTTACCGTCGCGCGGGTGTAATGTTCCGGCAGCCAGATCGTTTTCAAAAGCGTGAACCTCTTCCGGCGTCCAGGCAGTGGCGAGTTTTGCATAGATCGGCATGGCTTTATCAGGAATGCTCATCACCTTACCGTACATATCCTCCGCGTTGCTGTTGAGCGGGATATGGTTTCCCAAAGATTTGCTCATGCGTACTTCGCCATCGGTTCCGGGCAGAATTCCCAAAACGATCCCAATGTTCGGTTTTTCGCCAAAGTAGGTCATCAGCTTGCGACCGCCGGTCAGAATATTAAAAAGCTGATCTGAGCCGCCGATCTGTACATCGGCTTTCAGGTGATGGGCATCATAGCCCTGCATGATGGCATAGAAGAACTCATGCAGGAAGATCGGCTCGTTTTTATCGAAGCGTTTGTGGAAGTTATCACGAGCCAGGAACTGCTGCACAGTGAAATTGGACGCCAGTTCCACCAGATCGCCAAGGTTCAGTTTCTCCAGCCATTCGTGATTGTAGACGATCTCGGTTTTGCTCGCGTCAAGGATGCGGAATGCCTGCTGCGCGTAAGTTTGGCCGTTTTCCATCACCTTCTCGCGAGAAAGCTGAGGACGCAACTTGTCTTTATCCGAAGGATCGCCAATCATCGAAGTAAAAGAGCCGATCACAAAGATCACGTGATGGCCCAACTCCTGAAACTGGCGCAGCTTGCGCATCGTGACGGTATGACCCAGGTGAAGATCGGTCGAAGTTGGATCGTAACCACAATAGACGCGTAAAGGCTTACCGGTTTTTTCGGACTCTATCAGGCGTTCCTCAAGCTCTTTGGCCATGGTTTCAGCGATCGTATCGTCGCCAAAATCAGCGCCCTGCATCAACAATTCAACTTGTTCTTTGATCTTCATCTCAAACCTCACAATATACAATTTACTGCCTCAAAGCAATTTTAGAATTTTACCACCACCCCGGGCAACAACGGGTTATTCGTTCATCCTCAAACTGTCCCTTGCTCGCCATTCTTTCAAAGCCTTTTACAAAACGGTGACCGAGGAAACTCGCACCTTCTTTAGTGCTATGTTTTGGAAGAGCATTGATTAAAAAAAGCGGACATCTCTGTCCGCTTTAATTTGATTCCAGGATAAGCTTTAGAGCTTCTCCTCCTCATCCAGATCAGGAGCATCCTCATCTGCGACGACTGGCTCATCCTCATCAACTTCAGCCAAATGTTCATCGACCTCTTCCTGAATTCCCTCAGGGCGCTCGTCAGCGATCCATTCATTATTCTCAAGCTCAAGCTCTTCGGCTTCTTCTAAATTCTCATCAGCTGCCAAATGTGCTGTTACATTTTCGTCTTCCGGCTCTTCCTCAGGTGCCTCAGAGTGCAGGTCCTCATCCTCAACATTATTACTTTCTTCTGATGATTCGTCTTCCTCCGCGACTTCATCTTCTGTTTCAGCTTCAATCATGAGCTCTTCGGCCTCTTCCCTGGCTTTCAACTTCTCTGCCCAAACGGTATGGCGCAAGATCAGAACAATCGCCGCCAGAATGCCGACGATCATCATCGAGGTTTGATTGACATTGATATTGTTGACAGGGGACGGATCAAGCCGCAAAAACTCCAGAAAGAATCGTACAGTTGGATAATAGATCAAGTACAACCACAAGAGATCGCCTTTGAAGAGCTTTTTGTGCCATTTCTTATCAATCAGCAGCAAAATTCCGGCTCCAATTAGGGCCAGCAATGATTCGTATAAGAACAGAGGGTGGTATTTCGAAACGTGTTCGAAACCAGAGATACGATAAGGAGGGTCAATGGTGATCGCCCAGGGCAGATCAGACGGTTTGCCGTAAACTTCCTGGTTGACAAAGTTGCCCCAGCGGCCAATCGCCTGTCCGATCAAAAGGCCGGGAGCGATAAAATCGGCCCACTGCATGAAATTCAGTTTTTTGGCTTTGGTATAGAGCCACAATGCCAGCGCGCCGCCGATGACACCACCAGGGATGCCAAGCCCACCCTTCCACATCTTTAATATTTCGATGGGATTTTTTAAGTAGTTTTCAGTGGTGACACCTGCCGCGATATTGGAAGCCGACGGGGTAAAGACATGCCATAGACGCGCGCCAATGATGCCGCCGATCAGCAGCCAGGGCAGCAGGTCCAGCACAATTTCGGGGTCATGCCCATACTTCTTTGCCTGCCGCGAGGCGAGCCAGGCTCCTGCAACGGCACCCAAAATGATCAATAAAGCATAATAGCGAATGGTTAATGGTCCGATATTAAATCCTTGAGGCATTTTTTTCCTTTCTTAGACCTCCTGTGGTCTACCCAGCCTTGGATTGCCGCCAAACTGCAAAAATGCGCTGAATGGCGGTGATGTTTGCCAGGATTGCAATTATACCAACAGATAGCAGCGCTTGCGCAAATAATAGTCCAATCACAAGCACGATCGCGCGCCCAACCCGCGTCAAAATGCCCACGCTGGCCTGAAATCCGAGCGCTTCGGCCCTTGCCCGTGTGTATGAGACCATTACGGAGCCAATCGCTGCCGCAAAAGTGAGCATCACTCCCGCCAATGAACCTATTTTGAAAAAATGAAATGTCAACCCAGCCAGGAGGATCAGTTCATCATAACGGTCGATCGTTGAATCCAAAAACGCGCCAAATTTGCTGCTTGTGCCTCTCAGGCGCGCCATCGCCCCATCGACCGCGTCCAGAGGCGCCATCAGACCCGCCAGCAATCCCGCCCAGCGCAGCTGGCCCATTCCAATCAAAATGGCTGCCCCGATGTTCCCCAGTAAACCAAGAAGCGTAATGTGATTGGGAGTCAAGCCTAGTTTTAATAAGAAAGCACCGATGCCATCCAGAGGGTTTTTGAAAACCCGTCTTAACAAAGATTCAAGGTCTTTCTTTTGAGATTCTCTCCCGGTCATTAATCCTCGCCATCCTCTTCCTCAGTTTCATCGGGAGGGTCGATCAGGATCTCGCGTTCCCGCTTGCTGCTGCTCGCGGGGCCCAACACGCCGCGCGCTTCCAGCTGATCGATCAGCCAGGCAGCCCGCGGATACCCGAGGCGCAAATGCCGCTGCAGATAAGAGGCCGAAGCCCGTCTCTTGACGCGTACCAACTCGGTCGCTTCACGGATCAGCGCTTCATCAGAATCTTCCTCCCCAGAACTCTGCACCTCAGCTTCCCAGGGCGCTTCATCCGTTCTATTTTCAGCTTCCTGGGCCTGAAAGCTGGTTTCTGACATCCCTCTCTGCGGGCTTTCAGGCAATACCAGCGAGATCGCGCCGGGCTTCTCGGATTGATACTGCTTTTGCCACCAGGAGATCACCTTGCGGATCTCCGGATCGGTGACCAAAACGCCCTGAGCGCGCACCGGATAGCTGCTTTCCGCATGCATGTACAACAGATCACCTTTCCCCAAAAGGGTTTCAGCGCCCCCGCGATCAAGGATCACGCGCGAATCCATCTGCGAAGCAACCGTAAAAGCAATTCGGGTCGGGAAGTTGGCTTTAATGGTGCCAGTGATCACGTCTGTGCTGGGTCTTTGCGTTGCCACGATCAGGTGAATGCCAACTGCCCTGGCTTTTTGTGCCAGACGGACGATCGGCCCTTCGATCTCATCTTTATTCGCAGTGTTTATCATCAGATCAGCCAATTCATCAATGATGATGACCACTTTTGGCAATTTGCTCTTACCGGCTTTGACCATCTTTTGATTGTAGGTATCCAGATTGCGGGATCTGGCAGTTTCGAGCAAGCGATAACGAGCATCCATCTGGGTCGTCGCCCAGCGCAGTACGACTTTAATGCGTTCCAGATCGGTCTCAACCTCGCCCAAAAGGTGCGGCAGACCGTTAAACCGTTTCAACTCCACCAATTTTGGATCGACCATGACCAGTTTCAGATCGTCCGGATGGTTGTTCATCACCAGTGCCAGCGTGATCGCGGCAATTGCCACCGATTTACCAGAGTTGGTCGTTCCGGCGATCAGCAGATGCGGCATGGTAGCCAGGTCGCCAATCACCGGCTGGCCGGAAACTCCTCGGCCCAAAGGCACCGTCAGGGAAGATTTGGCGCTGTTGAATTCCGGCGATTCCAGCAAAGGTCGCAGCCGCACGATCAGGTTTTCACTGTTCGGGATCTCGATCCCAACATAAGACTCGCCGGGAACAGGCGCCTCAATGCGCAGGCGTTCGGCCTTTAGCGCAAGGGTCAGGTCGCGTTTTAGCCCCGAGATGCTTGAAATGCGGACTTTTTGTTTCTCGTCTGGATTGCCCTTATCGAAATAGCCAGGTTCCACCGCGTATTGGGTCACGGTCGGCCCAACACGATAACCGATCACCTTGGCGGGAACGCCAAACTCAGACAGGGTCTTTTCGATCATGCCCGCGTTCATATTAATGGTAGCCTGGTTTGCCACAACCGTTTTTTCAGGTTCAAGCAGGCTCAACGGCGGCAGCTCATCGGAGCGGGGTTTGACTTCTTTTTCAGTTTTATTTTGGTTGTTATCGACCAACTCCCCGCGTTTAAAGCTCAAAGGCAATTCCATTTGTTTGACGGGTTTTGTCACTTTTGTAACCTTTTCAGGCTTTTCAGGCTTTTCTTCGCTGACGTTTGATACAACTTCATCTTCGTATTCTTCAATTAAATTACTTTCGTTGACTTCCACATTCTGAGAAAGCCCACTCCTGGCCCATCTTTCAATGCCTGAAGCAAGACCAAAACCGATAACCAGAAGTAGCAGACTGACACAAAGAAAGATGATGCCGGTGATCAGATTCCCAATCAGGTCCCGAAGAGGAAAAGCCAGACCAAACCCAACGATCCCACCAGCACTGGAACCATTATTGATGGTAAAAACCGAATCATTGAAAAAAGCTGACAGAGCTCCGAGCAAAGTAAACAACCCAAACTCGACCATCAGCAAACGACCGAGTTTAAAGCGTTCCGGCGGGCTTTTGCGCCAAAGCAGCAGAACCCAACCAGTGATAAAGATTGCGCCAGCCACCATGAAACGCCCCAGCCCAAACCAGCGCCTGAGCGTAAAAACGCTTTTATCCACCAAAGCCCCGTGTGTGACCCCCAATAAAGCCAGCAACAAAACAGCGCCAATAACCAGAAGCGCCAATGCAGCCAGATCCCAACCCAGGCGGATCAGTTTTTTCTGTTTTTCCTCTTTCTGCTGCGCTTCGAGTTCCTGCGCCAGCTCAAGTTCCTTTGCTTTGGCTTTGCTGATTCTGCCTGTACTTTGTTTGCTTTCTGCCACGATAATTCTCCGATTAAATAGAACAATCTTCAGGTTTAACCCTGCACTATTCATGCCAGAATGTCGGAGACTTTATATTCCTCAAGACTATCACATTAGAGGAAAGGATACAAAAAAGGACAATCCAGAGGTGGGAGCCTACCTTTGCTCGCGAAGCAGAATGTTTTCCAATTTTCAATTATGGCTTGCCCCAAACATTCTTGCCATTAAGCGCCAAAGGTAGGGATGGGGCTCGCCCCCATCCGTGTATAAGCCGATCAGAACCTTGTATTGAAGCACAAGGCTTTGATACGCATAGGCAGCGGACGGGGACATACCCAAAGGGCACTTAGCCCCGTCCGTACATTTTTCTGAACGCCGTTCCTATTATGTTTTATACCCCGTCAAAGTTCGTTTGTGATCTCCCGACCACGAGTAATATCTTTTTGACATACCGAAATTAGCTGTTTTTTTTTATTCTTCGAGTTGGTTTTCCTCGTCAGAAAGACTGCTTTCGCCGTTTGCCTCTTTTTCCATTTCAGCAATTTTGATGGCCACATTTTCGATCGCTATCTTCTGTTTGCGATACAGATCCGCTTCTGAAACGGCGAGTTTTCTGGCCACCTCACGCACTTTTTTGCCCTGCAAAAATTTTAGCTCAAGAATATTGTAGAGCAGCCACTCACTGGTAAATTTGCGCTCGCCGGAGGGCTTCATCTTCTCGATCGCCTCCGTCAAGACGCTTCTAAGGGCGTTCGTGCGGTTGCCATCCTGGTTTTCGCTCGCAGTTTCAACAATCTTAAAGTTGATCAATGGATTGTTGGTCAGCTTGGGGCCGCCCCAGTAGTGCGTCAGCGCATCCTTGACCCAATCCGCCATTTCTTCCGGAATCTCCGGCGGCTGAATGGCACCCAGACGTTTCTTATTGAAATCAGCCGCGGCCCGCAGGTCTTGCAGATAGTCAACCTCGGTTTGCAGCGCGGACAGGCTGACGATCACCTGTTTCTGGAGAATATGATCCTTGATCGCCAGGGTGGCGCGTTCTGTCAGCTGAAGAATGGCTTCGCGGTTTTCATCATCCACTTCCCAGATATCGTTCTTTACAAAACCGCCTAACCCCAGCAGGCGTTTTTGGTCTTCTTCAAACTCATATTCCAGTGGTAATAAGTAAAGGCCCTGCCATTCAAACAGGCTCTCCCAATGCTCCTGAGTTTGTTGAACCTGGGAAATAAAATCCTGATCTACATTCAGCGCTTCAATGTTTTTCTTGTCCCCGGTGGTGACGACCTGATCCACCTTCTCCCCATCCAAAACGGCAATAAAACCGCTGGACACCGGTAATCGCTCACTGATCAATGCCGCCGTTGTTTCCAGGAATTGCCTTAGGTCCCGATTGGTTAACATCCGGTCCTGAAGTGATTGGATCACCTCAAGCTCTTCGCGGTCATCACCCCAAAAGAAAGATTTCTCAATATGAGGTGAAAAAAGCGAGATCGCATATTCGAGCAAGAGGATCGTCCCCACCATGACGATGGGCACATAATAAATGTAAGGGTCTCCCTGCAATTCGCCGTATCTGCGCGCGACGGTCGTCAGCCCCAAAACCAGTGCTGCGACAAATGGCCCCCGCATCAACCAACGGAACAGACGGCTCTTGATCTGACGGTCAGTCCACATCAAGCCGAAAAACGAGACGGCATAGGTCAACACGACCAGAAAAACCATCGTGATCCCTGAAGCAATTATGCTAAAGAACCAAAAATAGTGCGGGTGGATCGCGAACCACTGATTCCCATAATAGAGGAAAATAATGCTCATCAAGGCCGGAGCGGCGGCACCTGCCATCAGGTAGACCATACGGCGCACACCAGTCTTGGTAACAGTCTGAAAGAGCGCCCTGGCCATGTTGTAACTGACCATGACCATAACAAGAATATAAAAAACGCCGAAATAAAAGGTGACCTGATTGCGTTCCAGATAGTAAACCGGTGCCGGGTCCTTTGCCAGGCCGCCAACAGTGATCTCAAAAAAGATCAAAATCGCGGCGATCCCTGTCAAAAGATAGACCAACCAAACAGCTTTGTTCCTGCGTCCGCGGCTGGGTCTTCCCATCAATGTCAGCAAGGCGTCTGAAAAATGCAGATAGACGGCCGGCAGCATCATCAGCCCGACCCAGCGCAACTGCAGCCAGAGCTGAATGTATTCAGGCCTGTTGGAGACGTTGGCCATCGTCTCACCGGTATAGATCAAAGCCACACAAGCCATGATCAGACCAAAGGTCTGCACAATTCGATCGCGGTAATTAAAACCAGTCGCGTACATGAAGAGGGCAATTGCCGTAATGGCAACTCCCGCGTACATGATCTGGTTTAATGTTTCCAGGATCAGGGAAAGGTTAATTAAAAGCAGCATATCACCTTCCGCTTAGGCCAGCTTTTTGTGATAGAACAAAGCCGGATCACCGTTCGGAAAATAATCTTCCATAAATCCGCACATCTCATAACCGGCTCGTTTCGCCATTTCCACCATGGGGTAATTGCGCATCGCGATCTCAAGCAAAACTCTTTGCGATGAATTCTTTGCTGCCCAGCTTTCCACAGCCGCTACCATCACCCTTCCGATCCCTTTCTGGCGCAATTCAGGCATGACGACCAGATCAGTAATGCGGGTTGTACCAGGCATATTTTTGGCATCCACAACGGCATAGGCCACCACAATTTCGTCCAACAAACCAACATAAACCAGACTGGCCTCATACCAGGATTGTTTCAATCGTTCGATATCCCGCGTGTAGTTCAGATGCGCTTCCCTTGGCAGCTTCACCCTTTGAAAACTATAGGAAGAGGCGTTCTTATCGTTGCTGATCACCATCCGGTAGGCGTAATTACTGCTGATGCCATGATCCAGCGCCTCCATATCCCGATAATGATCCCGATTCGCGACTAAAACAGTTAATTTTGCCATGATGCCTCCTCTTAATTCTGGACAACCTGAACAATGATAACGCAAGCGGATTGTTCCACCCCGTCGTTATCCAATGCGACCAGCCGCAGAAAATACGGCCCAGGCGTCAGATCGCTGGTATACCAGTTGCCCAGGCTCTCATCAATGCGATTTCCGCTTCCAGCAGCGATCGTCTGCCAGTTCGGCTCGCCAACAGTTGAATATTCATAAGTATAAGACCCGAAATTTTCTGTGTTGACACTGCCAATGATTTCCACAACCCCACTCACGTCGGCGTTATGCAACGGTTCTTTGATCTCGAGCACATCGTTGATGCAATTACTCTCGATCCCCTCGATATCCACCTGGGGATATCGTGTTGGGGTCGGAGTCGCGTCGGTTGGCGCTGGGCCAGTCAAAGTCGTGGTTGGTGTCGAAAGCATCTCGATCGTTGAGGTCGAAAATGTTGGTTCCTGGGAGAGTTCTCCTGCCAGAAAAGTCGCCACAACAAATTCACCAACCGTCAACAAACCCACCAAAACCAAAACTGAAACAGCCGCGACAACTTTTCGTTGGGCTGCTTCACGTTCCAACCTGAAGATCGCAGTTCGTTTTTCATCCAGCGCGACCAGGACGCGCCGCAAATAGACCAGCGCGACGATGCCCAACACCAGATAGATCGGAACTTCAAATTCCGCTAAAAAACGAATTACGTATTCCATCGAACCAAAAGATCAGGCGAGTTTGCGCAGCACGCCTCGAATCACACGCATCAACTTTGGCGCTAATTGGTCGCCAACTTCCAACACTTCCTGGTGGGAAGCTTTGTTCGTGCCGTCTGGATCGATCTTATTGGTGATCGTGGCAATGCCCAGAATATCCATGCCGCCATGTCTGGCAACGATCGCTTCTGGGACGGTTGACATGCCAACCGCGTCCACGCCAATCATCTTCAGGAAGCGGCAGTCGGCTGGGGTTTCAAACGTTGGGCCAGACAAACACACATAAACACCCTTATGCATCGCGATTCCCATTTCAGCAGCTACCTGCTCGGTCAAAGCAATTAATTTGGGGCTGTAAACCGCGCTCATATCCGGGAAACGAGGTCCAAATTCGTCTAAGTTCGGTCCGCGCAAGGGATTTTCACCCGCCATCGGCAGGAGCGCCAGGTGATCTTTTATGATCATCAGATCGCCAGGGTAAAAATCGTTATTCAAGCCGCCAGAAGCGTTGGTCAGGATTAACGTTTTGATCCCCAGCCTTTGCATCACGCGGATCGGCAGACCAATTTTGGAAATATTATGGCCCTCGTAATAATGAGTTCTGCCTTGCAGAACCAGAACTTTTTTCCCTTCCAGTTCACCGATCACCAGGCGGCCCTTGTGCCCTGGCACAGTCGAAACAGGCCAAAATGGAATTTCCCGGGTCGGGATGATGGTGGGGTCTTGGATGGACTCAGCCAGTTCGCCCAAACCCGAACCTAAGATCAGAGCAACCTCAGGGATGATCGTCAGTCTGGCTCTCACCGCGTCGGTCGCTGCGTCAATTTCATGATAACCAATGTATTCGCTCATGTTCACCTCATATAAGTTTGGTAAATTATATCATCCAACATCTTATGTAAACTCATAACCCTTAAGAATGACTCGATGATGATAGCGTTCAAGGGTTGGTCGGGTTTGACCAACTAAGCTTCAACGATTGTTTTTACAACTTTCAATAAAGCGGTGCGTGTTTTTTGATAACTGGTAGCGGAGCGGAAATATTTTGATTCGAGGGTCTTCGGCATACTTTTTTGAATATGAGTTTCATAACCGAATGGTCTCAGGATGGTCTTCACCATGCGTCCAACACATTGCTTGTTGAAATCCACAGACAGATCAAACCCCTTGGCCCCACCTTGTTCAAAAAAAGCTTCGATCTGATTAACGCAGGCCGCCAGCGCGGGCTTGCCAGCCTCGGAGTGCTCGATCATCGCAATGATATTCTCATCCTGAGCCAGGATCTCAAAAATACCTTTGGCCATCATGTCATGTTCAAATCTTTCCCGATAAGAATATTCATCAAGAAAATCTTCATAAGTTGTTTTCATCTTAACTCCTTTACCGGATACTTCATCTTATTTTATAGATATGTTATCCTATATTCCATGTCAAGCTGTGTTTAATAAATGAATGGAAAATCGTAAAAACCATTTCCATAGCAATCCGGTCCTTTCAGAAATTCACAGTTCTCCCTCGAAAAAGATTAGGTTAGCTTGTTGTCCCCCAATCTTGAGCGGTTTCTTTCGCTATATTAAGAATTGTTGCAATTTTGCTCATTTATTGAGCACATCAGCTATAATTCTTCCATTACCAAAGGAGATCAACATGAAAAAACGCCTCTTACTAATTCCCCTTATTTTTGTACTCATCTTTGCGATGACAGCTTGTGGAACAAGCACCAAAACCGATGTCACCGCCCCCGATGTCGAAGAATTGCCCCAGGCAATCCTTGAGATCACGAATGGTGACCAGGTCGTCGATCTCACCTTCGACAAGATCAGAGAGCTCCCTGCCGTGGAAGGCTTCGCCGGGATCATGTCCAGCACTGGCAAGATTACTGCGCCAACTACGTTCAAAGGCGTGGCCCTCACCACTTTGCTCGAGTTGGTTGACGGAATCGATGACAGCAAGAGTCTTGAAGTCACAGCGGTTGATGGATATTCCATGACCATGTCCATGGATCAGGTCATCAATGGCAGCTTCATCACCTACGATGCTGGTACCGGCAGTGAGATCGAACCGCTCGCCCCGATGACCGCCATCCTCGCCTATGAAATGGACGGCGAACTGCTCGACGAAGTTCAGGACGGCAATCTGCGCATGATGATGGTGAGCGATTCCAACCTTCAGGTCGTTGACGGCCACTGGTCGATCAAGTGGGTAAATCAACTCAAAGTCAAGGAAGCTTTTGTTGATTGGGAACTTGAATTGACTGGCGCGATCGACGAAACCATGCAGCGCGCTGATTTCGAATCTGGCGCTGGTGAAAAATGCCACGGAGCGTCTTTCGTTGACAACAAAAACCAAACCTGGACCGGCATCCCGCTCTGGCTACTGGTTGGTCGCGTGGACGACGAAGATGTCCATAGCGATGGTGCTTACAATGATGAGCTCGCCGATGCAGGCTACGATATCGACGTGGTCGCGGTTGATGGTTATACAGTCACATTCAGCTCAAAAGATATCACCCGTAATGACGGCATCATTGTCGCCTATCTGGTCAATGGCAACCCACTCAACACCGAGGACTTCCCCTTACGCCTGGTTGGCGAAAACCTGACTGGCAAACAACAAATTGGCGCCATTGCCAGCATCGTCTTGCGTTTGGATGAACATACTGCCGCGGCAGTCCCAACAGAGACTGTTGAAACTCCAGTGGAAGTTGAGATGGTATCTTATGACGTTCCTGCCGACAAGGAAGTAAAACTGACGGGCGCGGTCGAATCAGAACTCGTATTAACTTCTGAAGACCTTGCCGGAATGGAAGCCGTTTCAGTCGCTATCGAACATCCCAAAAAGGGCGCGATGGGAATCATTGGCATCCCGCTGGAAAAGATATTCGAGTTGATCACTGTCAAATCTGATGCCGCAGCCATTGTGCTCGTCGCCAGCGATGGTTACGAAGTTGAGCTGCCGCTTGCTGACGTCCTGGCATGTGAAAATTGCTACCTGGGTTGGGACGAAGAGTTTATTCGCAGCTACATGCCTGGTTTCGAATCCAGCGCTTTCGTCAAAGACCTGGTTGAAATCCGGTTCAAATAGTATGTGGAAAGAGATGGTGGAATAATCCACCATCTCTTTTTTCCTGATATGAAAAAAATATTGCCATTTCTTCTGGTTTTATTATTCCTTTTTTCAGCTTGCGCACCCAAAGAAAAACAGGTGTTAACCATCTTTGCGGCAGGTAGTCTGATGCAGCCTTTCCAGCAACTCGAAGAAGCTTTCGAGGCTGAAAACCCTGATGTGGATGTGCAGATGGAATTCCACGGCTCGATCCAGGTCATGCGCCGAGTGACGGATCTTCACCGCGAGCTGGACCTGGTCGCGACCGCCGACCAAAGCCTTTTACCGATGCTCATGTACGCCACCAACAACCCCGAAACCGGGGAACCCTACGCGAATTGGTACCTTTCGATGGCGACCAATACCATCACCATCGCGTACACCTCAAAAAGCAAGTACGCTGATGAGATCTCAGCTCATAATTGGTTTGAGATCCTTTCGCGGGATGATGTGCGTGTTGGCATCTCTGACCCACGGTTTGACGCGATGGGATATCGCACCTTCATGGCTTTTGCCCTTGCCTCTGATTTTTATTCGGACAGCTCGATCTTTGGCAATTTTGTTCACAGGCAGTTCAAGTACCCAATCAGACTGAAAACGGAGGGTGAAGATATCTCCATCATCATTCCAGAGATCGTCGAAACCAATCCAGACAGTCACCTGGTCGTACGCGGTTCCAGCGTTGCGCTTAACGCCTTGCTCGAGAGTGGCGAAATTGATTACGCTTTTGAATACGTGAGCGTCGCCAATCAGCTCGGTTTCGAATCAGTCAAACTGCCGCCTGAGTTCGGATTGAACGACCCAAAACTGGAAGATTATTACAATCGCGTTAGGGTCGAGCTGGATTTCCAGCGCTTCGCGTCGGTGGAGCCGATCTTTACGGCAGAACAGATCCGCTATGGCCTGACAATTCCAACAAACGCGCCCCAACCCGAGCTTGCCATTCGTTTTATCGAATTTTTGTATGGCCCCAAAGGGCAGCAGATCATGAAAGACAACTGGCAGCCGCTTTTCATCCCTGCTCAGATCGACCAGCCTGAAAACCTGCCAGCTGAACTAAAAGAATTCTTTGGCTTATGACACAGAAAAAAAGATCAGGAGCAAAAACGTTTGTACCCATTGGCTTTAATATCCTCGCCAGTCTTCTGATCTTTTTTATCCTTTTGCCGCTGCTGCTAACCCTCCTTTCCACCTCGGTTGGCACCTTATTGCAAACCCTCCAGGATCAGGTCGTGATCGACTCGATCAGCCTCACCTTCAAAGCCGGCGCATGGGCAACCGTTATGGGTCTTTTGTTGGGTGTTCCGATCGCTTACCTGCTTGCCCGCTCAGACTTCCATGGAAAAGCGATCATCGAGGGAGTCATCGATCTCCCGACCGTGATCCCACGCACAGCCGCGGGCATCGCCTTATTGCTGGTTTTTGGTCGTACGGGCATTCTGGGAAAGACCTTTGCTCACCTGGGCATTAGTTTTACGGACCGATTGGCTGGGATCATTGTCGCCATGCTTTTTGTCAGTGTTCCATTGCTGGTCAACACCTCCAGACAAGCCTTTCAGGCAGTTAATCGTGATCTGGAACAAGCCGCCCAGGTCGATGGCGCGTCTGCCTGGAAGGTTTTTTGGCAGATCAGCCTGCCCCTCGCCTGGAGAGGGGTTTTGAACGGCGCGATCATGATGTTCGCCCGCGGTATCAGCGAGTTCGGGGCGGTCATCATCCTGGCTTACAGTCCCAAAATCGTCCCCGTGCTGATCTACGAGCGATTTCAGGGCTACGGGCTCGAAGCCGCCACCCCGATAACGGTAATCCTCCTCATCCTCATCCTTGCCCTCTTCGCGATCTTGAGATGGTTATCAAATAGTATTAGCGAATAATGTCGACTGAGAAGGTCTAATAAATTGCAATTTCGATACTTGCGGTCGTGACTTTTGCGTAAGTCGTAACTTTTGCAAGGTCGTGATTGAAATTGTCCCCACACGGGACAATTTCAATCCGACGTCCAACAATTATGCCTCATCAGCAACTGTAGGCCGGAATGAAAGCGCTATCGTTATTCTGATGATACGATACTCACGCGCTTTCACTCCGGCTTGCGAAGCCATCTGTGTCTAAATTACATCAACATAAACTGGATAAAATACGCAAGGTCTTGCCGGATTGAACTACACAATCCGGCCTACATAATATGGTTTAAATTAAAAATGGCGAGGCTGGGATTTGCCTGCCCTTGTAACGAAGTGACAAGGGAACCCGGAACCAATCACCGATCATCTTTGTTCCCTAGATTTTTTTTGAGTGGTTGAATGAAAAAAATTTGAGTATTTATAGTTAAAAGAAAAATGGCGAGGCTGGGATTTGAACCCAGAACCAATGGCTTATGAGTCCACTGCTCCACCGTTGAGCTACCTCGCCGATAACGAAATCTGATATTACCCGATGAAACGGAATCTGTCAAATTTTTCTCTATTTTTTAGCCGGCTTTCTTAACTATTTCCTGTTCCTTTTTCGCGAGGGCGTTCGTGTTTTCGCTGCCTCTGAAAACGATAAACTTCCACCACAAAAACTCGCCCACGAAGTTCAAAACCATCGTGCTGCCCTTGATGAGATACTCGTTGACACCGATCCCCGCAGCCCATTTACCAAGCCAGGCGGTAAGCGGGATGAAGAAGACGTAGAAAAGCCCAACCTTCAGCATCGCGATGGGGACATTATTGGCTGATTTGAATGTGTAGCGTCGGTTGAGGGTGAAGTTCCATAAAACTGAAAGAACAATGGAAATCACATGTTTGGCGGCATAGGGCCAGGTGGTCAATGTCTCTAAAATTACAAACGATAAGGCTTCGATCCCCGCGGCGGAAAAAGAAAGCAAGGTAAACTTGATCGCCTGTGTCAATGCCTCACGGGACTTTAAAGGTACATCCTGAGAACCTGTCGTCTCTGAGGGTACAGCATTCTGATGGTCTGGCGTATCCAACTGTGGGCTATTCTGGTTGTCTTCTAACATGGCAATATCCTTTTATCAATGAGTTTGGTTGAGTTGACGGAATAACGTTTTATTTGCTGCATAGAGTTTGGTAAATGCCGCGTAGTTTCTCTCATGCACAGCTTGAACATCTGGATTGGGCATAAAAACGCGATCCGGCCTGATCAGCGTTTCAGCGTCCTTCAGATCAGCGATTCGACCTAAACCAACCGCGACCACCAAAGCCGCGCCAACTGCCCCCACGTTTTGCGGTTCAGGCACCGTCTCAACCGGAACCTGCAAAACATCCGCCAGAATACCCGCGGTTACGGAAGACAGCGCGCCGCCGCCGACAAAGCGCACTTTGTCTCCTGTCCTAAGCTTTTTATTGATCGTTTCTAGGAACCAACGCATATGGTAACAAACCCCTTCAATAACGGCGCGAATCAGTTCGGTCTTGCCCGTTTCCAAACCGATATTAAAGAACATTCCGCGCGCGTTGGCATCCTCAAAAGGACAGCGGTTGCCGTGCAGCCACGGGGCAAAAATGACGCCGCCGGAACCCGCGGGCGTTTCGGAAATAACTTTGGACATGTAGTCGTACAAACTTTTATATTCTGAGCTTGGGTCATCCGCAACATGCTGTTTGCTGAGATAAATGTTGATCTCGTCCAGGGCAAGATGGTCACGTACCCACTCCAGACATTTCCCCGCGGTCTCAAGTTCCGCGAAATAATTGTAAAGACCGGGTTGAACGCCCACGACCGAGGCGATCATCGCGTTCGTGTCCACAATATTTTTATCGGTGACTGTGGAAACCCAACCAGAGGTGCCCATATAGACATGGGTCATTTCCGGACGCACGCAACCGGCGCCGACGCCGATCAGAGCCGCGTCACTGCCTCCTGAAAAGACAGGAATACCACTATGTAGCCCAAGTTCCGTGGCTGGTTCTGCCAAAAGGGTGCCAACCTTAGCGGTTGAGGCAACGATCTCGGGCATGTGCTCCGGCAATATGCCAAGCCGTTTCATGAGAGCGGAGCTGAATACTGACTTTGCTGTGTTTTTATCCATTAATAAAGTGGCAAAAGCAGAATCCTGACTCATGGTAAATTCGCCCGTCATCCTTGCCACCAGGGCATCTTTGACATCCACCCACTTGTGCGCCCTGGCGTAAATTTCAGGCTCATTTTCCTTGACCCAAAGGTATTTCCAAACCGGGTCCTTATCGCTGCCTGCGACAACGCCGGTGTGATAAAGGCTTTGCAAAAGGAAACCCAAACCAACACCAGCGACCTGGGGCCCTCCGCCTGCGTGTGCCTTGCGAACGCTGCCCGAACGTTGGTCCATATAGCTCATGGAAGGGCGCACCGCCCGGGCTGCTTTGTCAAGCAAAACCACACTTTGCGCCTGAGCGCAAAAGCTGATACCCTCGATCCGGGCACACATTTCCGGATCACGGCTGACCAGATGGCGCGTTGTTTTGCACATGGCATCCCACCATTCCTGGGGGTTTTGTTCAACACCGCCGTTTGGAAGGACGCTTAGCGAGTAGCCAGCAAAGCTTGAATCTTCCAGATGGATGGACATCCCCTCCAGGCTGCTTTCTTCACTCAGTTTAAACAAGCAGGTCTTAACCCCTGTTGTGCCGATGTCATACGCCAGAATGATCATTATTTCAGTCCCTTTCGCTCATATCGGGTACCAAAAGCGCCCCTTTTAAAATTTGGAATGTTTCTGAGATGACTTTTTCATCATATTCTTCCTTGTCGATCTCAGGGTGGTTATACAGTTGGAAACGGATCCTGTAATAATCGCACGCGTAAGCGAATTGGAGCGATAAAAAGATGTTATCCATGGAAAACGCGGCAAGTCTGGCATCCAGCTCAGGCCTGACCTCACCTTTTTTCTGCCCTTCTTCAAGCATCTTTACGTAACGTTCAGCTGTAAAAAGTTCCATACTTCGCGGCAGTTTGGACATCAGGTCCTGATTGCCGATCGAGGACATTTCGTGATAGAGACGAATTAAGGTCATCTCCTCCCGGGAGCTTTTAACCGCCAGACGCAGCAGGCATTCTATCTTCTGGGCGACACTCAGCGTTTCATCATCAACCACTTTACCGGCTTGTTCCTCGATCATTGCGGAGCCGTATTGAACAATGTAAAGGAAGAGATTCTCTTTTGTATTGAAATAGTGGAAGACCGACCCCACACTGATATTTGCGTTTTTGGCAATGCGATTCGTGTTGGCCAGTTCATAGCCTCGTTCAGCGAACTCGGCAATGGCAGCCTTTAAGATGCGATCCTGTTTTTCTGGATCCAGGCGTTTAAAACTTTCATTGGCAAAGCTGTCCATCTTGCTCCATATCTCATTGTTCAAACTTGTTTCATGCGCCATTGTCTCTGAGCGTAGACGAGGGTTTCAAAGACCAGCAAACAGGTTTTGGCAATGAGGCTCTGTACTTAAATCGATTTTAAGGTAGTCCGTATTGAGCGCTCACTCAACATGGACAATCGTATCACAATTAATGAAAAACAATACGCTTTTTCATCCATTAAAATGGATAACAACCAGTAAAACAGTCTTGCTTTATGCGGTTAATCATGGTAAATTTGCATTGAGTGACGACTCAATTACTGAAATGTGATCAAAAGAAAAGAGGTTAAAGGATTTGGTCATGATAGATTTATCCGCCGCAACAATCAAAAAACAATCGGAAGCACTGGATGAGCTGATCAAAAAACCCATCCATTCCATTTCCCCCGACGCGCTTGCCGCGTATAAGGCAGAGTATTTCGATAAAAAATGTGTCTTAAGCTACCAGATGATACAGGAAGCAAAGAAATACATTCCTGGAGGCGTGCAACACAACCTGGCCTTTAATCATCCTTTTCCCCTCGTCTTCACCAAGGCCGAAGGCGCTTTTCTGGAAGACCTCGACGGCAACCGCTATTTCGACTTTTTGCAGGCTGGCGGTCCGACCGTTCTCGGTTCAAATCCTCCGGAAGTGCGCGAAAAGGTTATCGAACTGCTGAACACCTGTGGGCCTTCCACTGGTCTCTTCCATGAATACGAATACCGCATCGCCAAACTGGTCACCGAACTTATCCCGTCCGTGACATGGCTGCGCATGTTGAACTCGGGCACGGAAGCCTGCATGGCTGCCATCCGCGTTGCCCGCCTGGCAACCAAGCACAGGCACATCCTCAAAATGGGTGGCGCTTACCACGGATGGAGCGACCAACACGCCTATGGCATCCGCGTTCCGGGCAGCAAATTTACCCAGGCCCACGGCATCCCGCTCTTCATTTTCAAGGGCATTGACGAATTCTTCCCGGGTGATCTCAATTCATTGGAATGGAAGCTCCGACGCAATCAGCTGCGCGGTGGAACAGCCGCGGTGATGATCGAGCCTGTCGGACCCGAAAGCGGCACCCGTCCCATCAGCGTCGACTTCATCAAAGGCGCTGCCGAACTTTGCAAAAAATACGGCGCTCTGCTAATTTTCGACGAGGTGGTCACTGCCTTCAGACTCTCGCCCCACGGCGCGCAAGGCATCATGGGCGTTGAACCTGACCTGACCGTCTTTGGCAAAGTCATCGCCGGAGGCTACCCCGGCGCGGGCGGCATCGGCGGTAAAGAAGAATTCCGCAAATATCT
The DNA here is from genome assembly GCA_002305635.1 of Anaerolineaceae bacterium UBA1415. Taxonomy (GTDB): domain Bacteria; phylum Chloroflexota; class Anaerolineae; order Anaerolineales; family Anaerolineaceae; genus Mesolinea. The sequence goes on from DBPR01000019.1 coordinate 41,211, forward strand.
CGCAGCCGGCATCCAAACCGGTGATAAGGTGAAAAAGGCGCTGGTTGGCGGCACGATGGCGGCAACCCCCCTCTCCGCCCTTGCCGGCTATTACACCCTGAAACGCATTCAGGAAACAAACGCCTGCGAAAAAGCCAACGCCATGGGCGACCGTATGACCGCCGGGCTCAAAGATCTGATACAAAAGCACGACCTTCCCTTCGTCGCCTTCAATCAGGGCTCCATTTGCCACCTGGAAACGGTCGGCACCATGCACTTCAGCGTCAACTGGATGAAACCGTGGACGATTCCCGCGGTTCTGAAAGAAACCTCCAAACGCAAGGCTGAGATGGAACATATGGGCGCGGCCTATATGGCGGAAGGTCTGGTCACGCTCGCTGGCAGCCGCCTTTATACCAGCGCGGCATACGACGAAGAGAAGATCGACCAGGCTCTGGCCGCCTTCGACCGTGTCTTCGAACACGTTGTTCCATTCGAAAAGTAGGCAGCTCATGGCTCCCATTCAGGAAACAGAAACGCGCCAGATGGTTGTTGATCTGGCGCAGGAATTCCTCAAAACCGGACTGGTTGTGCGCACCTGGGGCAACTTCAGCGCCCGTCTTGACGAGCGCAGCTTTGTCATCACTCCCTCAGGAAAGGCTTATGAGGGCATGCAGGCAAGCGAACTTGTGACCGTCTCGACGACAGATGGAAAACCTTTGGCAGAAGGCAGCGGCAAACCCTCTTCTGAGTCCCCGATGCACGCCCGGGTCTACCAACGTTATCCCCACATGAAAGTCGTGGCGCATACACATCAGGTCTATGCCTCTGCGCTCACCCTATTGGGAACAGATATCGACGTTCCCGAGGCCTGGCAGCCTGTTTTGGGCACTACGAGCATTCCTTTGAGCGCATACGCCCTGCCCGGCACCAAAAAATTGCACAACAACATGAGTGAGACCCTCGCCCGCAGCGACGCGAGAATCGTTCTGATGGGTAGACACGGCGCTTTTATTTTGGCTGAAACCGCGGAGGAGTGCCTCCGGCTTGCCAAAGAGATGGAGCGTTTTTGTGCTGAAGTATTTGCAGCGCGACTTGGAAAACAACTCAGTCAAAGACCGGATATTCAGAGCGACAGTGATAAAGAGAAAAACATCGCTGACAAATGGCAGAAAACCACACATGAAGGCATTGCCGTATCCGCTGATAATGAGGTGCTGCCCTGGATTTCACGCAGCTTAAAGCCCTATCTGGACGACTTCGCCCAGATCTGTGGGGTCAGCGTTAGCCAGAAGCGCGGGTCCGCAAGCGTCGTCTTTGACCCAGCTGAGCAGGTGGCGATCTGCTTCGGCAAAAACGAATCCGACGCGAAAAATGTCCGTGCCGTTTTGGAAAAGAACGCCAGAGCCGCCAACATCGCCCGGTTATCCGGCCAGAAGCCCATCCCCGCCTGGGAATCCCTCCTTATGCGTCTGGTTTATCAGTTGAAGTATTCCAAACAAGCAAAGCGATAATTGGAATTGATTTAACCGACAAAAGAGCCTGCACTTCAACGAATGCGCAGGCTCTTTTTATATAAATGTAAGTTTATGATCCACTCCTATATGGAGGTGGTACAAAAAATTAGATCAATCCGTTGGCTTTGCCAATTTTCTCGAAAACATCGAGCACTTTTTCAAGCTGTGCCTGGGTGTGCGTTGCCATATAGCTGGTGCGCAAAAGCTGTCGGCCGGGTGTTGTTGCGGGCGCGATAACGGGATTGACAAAAACACCAGCTTCCATCAATTCCCGCCAGACCTTAAAGGTCAGGGCATCGTCACCAATAATGATCGGAATGATCGGCGATTCTGAATGCCCGGTGTCGAATCCCAACTGCCTTAGCCCCTCTCGCATAAATTCGGCATTCCTGGTCAATTGCTCGACCAATTGAGGCTCTTCCTTCATCACTTCGAGAGCGGCCAGGACGGTCGCCGTATTCGCGGGTGGAATGCTGGCGCTAAAGATCAGGCTTCGGGCATGATGTTTGACGTAATCAATCACGTCAAAATCGCCAGCAACGAATCCGCCGATCGAGGCAAAAGACTTGCTGAACGTTGACATGATCAGATCGACCTGGTCGGTCATGCCAAAATGAGCAGCCGTTCCCTTGCCGCCGCCCAAAACACCCATGGCGTGGGCGTCATCGACCATGACCCGAACACCGTATTGTTTGCACAAAGGGCAAATTTCAGGCAGCGGGGCAATATCGCCTTCCATGCTGAACAAGCCGTCCGTTACAAGCAGTTTACCCGGCTCTTCGGGCAAACTCTTTAGCACCCGTTCGAGATGTTCCATATCGTTGTGGCGATAACGTTCGATCTTGCCGCCGCTTAAAAACGAGCCGTCAACAATGCTGGCATGATTTTCCTTATCGAGGATGACATATTCACCGCGCTTGACCAGCGAGCTGATCGTGCCCAGATTCACCTGCATGCCGGTCGAAAAGACCAGCGCGGCTTCCTTACCGACCCAGTCAGCTAACTTTTCTTCCAGCTCTTCAATGATGGTCATGTTGCCATTCAAAAACCGCGAACCTGTGCAACTGGTGCCGTATTTTTTGATCGCTTCAACAGCAGCTTCACGAACTTTTGGATGAGTGGTCAGGCCCAGGTAGTTATTCGAGCCGCACATGATGATGCGCTTGCCCTGATAAACAACTTCAGTGCCTTCGTTGCGATCCAACGGAATAAAATAAGGATAACTGCCGTCAGCCCGGGCGATACGCGCTGCCTCAAAATCGCCGCATTTTTGAAAAATGTCCACTTTTACCACCTTCTTTCCTGTACTAATTCTATTAACCGGAAAATCAGACAAGAGATACTAATTTAGTTTACCGCTCCCATCTTATCTTGTTATCTTTTATAGAAAATCAGTTTGGTGCTAAAATTGCAACCATGGTCATACTAACATTATTAAGGATGGCAAGATGAAAAAATTAATACCTGTCTTACTGCTGATCGTTCTGCTTGTTTCCGCCTGCAACTTCCCTGAAGAGCAGGATCTTTCGCAGGATCCTGTCGTGCAAACCCGTGTCGCGGTATTGCTGACCCAGGGCGCTCCCGCTGGTGATGAACCTTTCAACATCGTTGAACCGATTGAAAAAGATGGTGGTTCCACTGCGACTGAGGAAGCAACTCCCGTGGAAACTCCGGTTTCACCTGAAACCACTCAGGCAGTAGTTAGTCCAACACCTGAAGCAAGTGAAGCAGCCCCCGCTCCCACACAAGCAGCGCCCACTCCTACTCAAGTTGAGGCTCAAACAGGTGATCCCTGGTCTGGGACGCCCGACTATGTCGATGAGTTTGATTCCGGTACCTATTGGAATTTTGAAGGCGATCATTTGGTCTCCAAAGCTGGTAATGGACAGCTCGAATTCACCTCCAAAGGCACACCCTGGTGGAGCAGTTGGTACACCACCAATCCCTCCCAAAAGAACGGTTATTTTGAGACCACTTTTACCATGCCTAATTGCAATGGCTCCGACCGTTTTGGCCTTGTGATCCGCTGGACTCATCCAAATGTCTTCTATTATCTTGGCGTCACCTGTGATGGCACCTGGGGCTTCAGCCTTTACAACCGGGCCAACCAAACCGTCGATCTGCTCGCTTATACCGGCAGCGATGCTCTGAATCCGGTGACGGAAAGCAACAGAATTGGTATTTTAGCAAAAGATAACAGCTTCGATTTCTATATCAATGGAACGCTGGTTGGCTCAGCCGCGAACGATGGCATTTCAACTGCCGGGCCCTTTGGCTTCGTTAGCATGTCAACCGGTACCAAAGATTTCAAGACCCTGATCGACAAACTTCAATACTGGGCGAAATAGTTTTCCTGACCTGAGTAAAGAGGAGGCAAAATTGTCTCCTCTTTTTTATACTGTTTATACAGGATTGTTAAACCAATTTCAACATGACATAGGGCTTGTGCTGGATGCTTGCTGTCAAAGGGTGAGCCAGTCAGAACCTTGTAATGAAGCACGAGGCTTTGGTGGGCATAGACAGCAAATGGGGCCCTTGCTGGGTGTTTGCTGTCACAGGGCATGAACAAGTCAAGTAAACGGCTAAGATTAACAATTGTTATTTTAGGTTTAAATGTGCGAAGATCTGGGTGCGCGATCCTCAAAAAAGCGATAGAATATCGTTTCGGAGGAAATCTTGAAAGAGACTTTTATGCTTCATCCTGAGCTGGATGGTGATAGTTTCCACTTTGAGGGCGATGAGACCGCCTTTTTACTCGTTCACGGCTATACCGCCACAACGACCGAGGTGCGCACGCTGGCTGAGCACTTTTTAGCGCTTGGCCGCACGGTCGCGGCGCCGCTCCTGCCGGGCCACGGCACCCACCCCGATGAGCTCAACCAAATCAGCTGGCAGGACTGGTACGAAACCGTGTGCGCAAGCTACCTTGACCTGCAAAAGAAGCATCAGACAATTTGGCTGGCCGGGGAATCCATGGGCGCGCTGCTTTGCCTCAAACTGGCAATTGATTTCCCGGAGATCAGAGGTCTACTGCTCTTCGCACCAGCATTAAAGGTCAACAACCTGGAAGCAGCGCTTTTCCTGCAATTTTTTATGGATTATCTGAATAAACAGCCTGGTGACAAAACCATGCCATGGAAGGGTTATAACGTTTATCCCCTTAAAGGAGCTGTCGAGCTGCTCAAACTGCAGAAAGTGGTCAGGAAAGATATTCATAAGATCAAACAACCAACACTGGTGATGGTAAGTAAAGCTGATATGACCGTCAGACCAAAAACTGGTGAGACTGTTTACAACGCCATTTCCTCCGACCTGAAAAGATTGGTCGTGCTGGAGCATTCCCCCCATGTGATGTTATTGGGGCCGGAGGCGGAACATATCTTTTCGCTTGCTGAAGATTTTTTCAACTCCGTAAGCCACCCAACTGAAAAGTAATATGATCTAATTGCCCATTCCTGAGTCCAGAATAAGCGCAGTTTTTGGCAAATCTTGTAAGGAAGAATTGACCCGTCCAAACCTGCCGTGTATACTTGCTCTTCGTGTCAAATGAAAGTAACAGACACCTTAAGATAAGATGACAACTGACATAAAAAACTATAAAGATATCGATATTTCAAAGATCACTGGCGATAAAAAGTTACCGGCGCTCTGGCATTTAATGCATGGTTATCACCTCAACTTTATCGTCGCGAACCTGTTTACTGGTCTGGCTGCCCTGGCGCGCACCGGAATGTACCTTTACTTAGGCGATTTTATCGATCGCGTGATCCAAAGTGGCATCAAGGGCAGCAATCTTTTTGTTTCCGCCCTTAGCTTTGGCGCTTTGATCACTTTGCAAGCCCTTTCGAGCTTCATTAGCAGCTGGATGGCGACCCTGACAGCCGAGAGCGCGACACGCCGCTTGCGCGACTATCTTTTTGACCACATCCAGCATTTGCCCTTTGCCTATCATTCTGAAGCCAAAACCGGCGACCTGCTTGAACGCGCGACTTCGGACGTGGATACCATCCGGCGGTTCTTTGCCGATCAATCGATCAACATGGGGCGAATTTTGATGATCTTTATCGTCTCATTCATCGCCATTGCCCGCATCAACCTGCGCCTTGCGCTGATCTCGATCATTATCATGCCCATCGTGCTGGTCATTTCCATGTTTTTCTTCAAATCTCTTTCCAGGGCATACGAAGCTTACCAGGAACAAGGCGCGGTACTTTCTACCAACCTTCAGGAAAATCTTAGCGGCGTCCGCGTGGTGAAAGCCTTCGCGCGCCAGGATTATGAGATCAGAAAGTTTGATCAGGAAAACCTGAAGAAATTCAAACTTGGGAAAAAATTCGTCTGGATGCACAGCCTTTTCTGGCCGCTGACAGACATTCTTTGCGCAGCCCAGGGGATCGGAAGCAATTACATCGCCGCCATGATGGTCATAAACGATGCCATGACACTTGGACAATTCATCACCTTCCACGGTTTGCTGGGTTGGCTGATCTGGCCCATCCGCAATCTGGGCCGCCTGATCATCGATACCTCGCGTACCTTCGTTTCCCTGGGTCGCATCACCACGATCCTCAAGGCGCGGCAGGAGGATATGACCTCTGCCAGCTGCGAACCGAGCGAGAGCATCCGTGGGGACATTAAGTTCGAGAATGTCAGTTTCGAATATGAGAAAGCCCAATCTGTCCTCGAAGACGTCAGTTTTGAGTGCAAAGCCGGTGACGTTGTCGCGCTGTTGGGCTCAACCGGATCGGGCAAAACATCCCTGGTCAACCTGTTGCCTCGTTTTTACGATGTCACCGCTGGCAAAATTTTGCTTGATGGCGTCAATCTCAACGAGTATTCGCGCCAGTTCCTGCGCTCGCAGATCGGGGTTGTGGAGCAGGAGCCCTTCCTTTTCTCCTGTTCGATCCGTGAAAACATTACCTACGGCGTCCACCGGGAAGTCAGCGAGGAAGAGATCATCGCAGCCGCAAAAGAGGCTGCCATTCACGATGTCATTCTCGAATTCAAAAACGGCTATGATACTCTGGTCGGGGAACGCGGCGTGACGCTTTCTGGCGGGCAAAAGCAGCGTGTCGCCATCGCGCGCACGCTCCTGATCAACCCGCGCATCCTGATTATGGATGATTCCACTTCCTCAGTGGACATGGAAACCGAAGTGCAGATCAGATCAGCGCTTGAAAACCTGATGGCGAACCGCACCACCTTTATCATTGCCCATCGCATTCAGAGCATTATGAATGCCGACCTGATCCTGGTCTTTGACCAAGGCAAGATCGTGCAAAAAGGAGTTCATGAGGAACTCCTCAATCAACCCGGAATTTATCAGGACATTTACGAGATCCAGGCCAGGATCGACAGTGCCCTGCAAGAGGAAATTGATCGTGTCAACATATTATGATGAAAACGAGCTGGATGACGAGGTACACCTTTCCAAAGGTGTCTTTGGTCGTCTGCTGAAACTACTAAAAAAGTATTGGATACTTGTTTTTTGCGGCGTTGCTTCCATTGCCTTTGTCTCCTGGCTGGACGCTTACTTCACCATGCTGAACAAGCAGATCATCGATGATGCCATCGTCACCAAAAACGTCAGCCTGATGATCAGGCTTTTCGGCAACTATTCGTTGATCACGCTGGTGCAGCTGGCGGGTTTCTTCGTAATGATGTACAGCGTTGGCCTTTTAGGCGAAAAGCTGCGCTATGATCTGCGCCGCGACCTTTTTAATCACCTGCAGAAGCTTTCTTTGTCCTATTTCACCAAAACCCCGCTGGGTTGGATCATGTCGCGCGTGACTTCTGATACCGAAAAAATGGCTGACCTGCTCACCTGGGGTATCACTGACTCGATCTGGGCGTTGACCAACATTGGCTTTGCGGTCTACTACATGCTTCGCCTGAATGCGCAGCTGGCTTTGATCGTGGTGCTTTCCTTGCCGATCATGATCTTTATTTCTTTCAAATTCCGCGTAAAGATCTACTATCACTTCCGCCGCTCGCGCAAGGCCAATTCCAAAATGACAGCCTCGCTCAACGAAAACATCACCGGCGTGCGCATTGTCAAAGCCCTGCTGCGGGAGGATCAGAATCTGAAGAACTTCAAAGTGCTTTCCACCGATATGTTCCGGGAAAGTTATCGCGCGGGTCTTCTCTCAGCCATTTATTTGCCCACCATCCAGACCATCAGCGCGATTTCGCTGGTGCTGATACTTTGGCGCGGCGGCAATATGGTCGGCAACAGCCTGATCTCAGTCGGCACCCTGCAGGCCTTTATCTCTTACATCATGTTCATCCTCTGGCCCATTCAGGACCTTGCCCGCGTTTACGCAGAAATGCAGAACGCGGTCGCCTCCTCTGAGCGTGTGTTCTCCCTGCTCGAGACCAAACCCGAGATCGTTGACCGCAGCGAAATCATCCCGACCAATTCTCTGGTTGGGAACGTGGAGTTTGAGAACGTCTCTTTCCATTATGAGACCGATGAACCGGTCATCCGCAATTTGAGTTTTAAGATTCCTCAGGGTCAAAAAGTGGCTTTGGTTGGCACCACCGGCGGCGGCAAGACCACCATCGTCAACCTGCTTTGCCGCTTTTATGAACCAAGCGAAGGCACGATCCGCATCGCCGGTCAGGATTATCTGAATTACTCTCTCGAAGACATTCAGTCGCGGATTGGCGTTGTCCTGCAGATTCCGCATCTCTTTTCGGGCAGTATTCGCGACAACCTGCGCTACGGCCGACTCGACGCCAACGATGAGGAGATCGAAGAGGCAGCCAGGCTGGCAGGGGCGCATGAATTTATCAGCAAGTTTGAAAATGGCTACGATTCAAATGTTGGCGAAGGCGGCAACCAGCTTTCGGTTGGTCAGAAACAGCTTATCAGCATCGCCCGCGCCTTGCTGGCAAATCCTAATATTTTCATTATGGACGAAGCCACCAGTTCGGTCGATACCCTGACCGAAGCGCTGATCCAAAAAGGCATGCATCAACTCATGAGCGGACGTACCAGCTTCATCATTGCCCACCGCCTCTCGACCATTAAATCTGCTGATCAGATATTCGTTATTGAGGATGGCCAGATCGCGGAGAGCGGCAATCATCAGGAATTGATCCGCAAACGCGGATTGTATTACAATCTCTACACCAAGCAATTCCGGCACGATCTGGAATCAAGGCTTGATCCGTTTTCACCCACAGACGCAGTGGAAAGCCCGGCCTGAAAATGAAACTCGCCGTCAACTACTCTACAGCCCTGCAAAAGCTGATCCAAACCGAAAAGGTCAAGGTCGATCTGCTTAAATGCCCGGAATGGTACGGTCTTGTCCAGCCTGCTCTAAGCATTGGGCAGGTTTATATTCATTTTGAAATTGCCCTCGGAGTGAACAATGTTCAGCGCCTGAATTTTGATCTGATTAAGCGCATGATCGACCTGACAGACACGAAATTCATAAACACCCACCTTTCCAACGCAGCTCAACCCGCAGGTCAAAGCAAAAATCAAATTCTTGCGAATTGGGAAGCCGATCTGGCTTTTCTGAGAGAGCAACTGCCTGGGATGCCTTTCATTGCCGAAAACCTGCCCTGGCATGACTTCCTGCCTCAGCTGGAACTGGCAAGTGACCCTGAACTGATCAGCGAATTTCTTGTCAGAAACGATGTCGGCCTCCTGCTTGACCTTTCGCATGCCCAGATCACTGCCGCCATGACGGGCCTGGACTATCGCGATTATGTAGCCAGACTGCCGCTTGATCGCCTGGAAGAGCTGCATATTACCGGCATACGGGATTACAACGGATCCATGACCGATCATTTTGAGATGCAGGAACACGACTGGCCGATCGCGGAATGGGCTGCCAGCCAGATCCGCTCCGGTGCCTGGAAAGAACCTGAGATCGTCGCCTTTGAGTACGGCGGCGTTGGCGACGTCTTCTGCTGGCGCACCGAAGAAAGTGCCCTGCTTGAGCAAGTCCCGCGTTTGTACCAATTATTTGGCGAGAGACCTTAATGCTTCGTCAACCACGAATTCGCATTTAATTTTTGCTCCCTGAATTAAACGTAGTTGTACAGTGGCTGGTTTGTCCCCGAGCCTGTCAAGTCCCCTCTGGGTATGTCCCCCATCCGCTGCATATGCAAAAATAAACACCTGTGCTTCTCATAAGCGGTTTTATGATTTTTTGCCATTGTCCTTGTTTGTCCATCTTTCAGTAGATGCAGTTGCCCTGGACACCGTTTATGAGGTTTTAATAAAATAAACAACCTGTGGTATATCTTAACCAACAATCAAGAGGTGTGAACACGTGAAAAAGGACGACACAGTGACTGTCAGCGGGACGAAAAGTGAGAGTATTCTCCACAAAATCAGCGACCATTTGATCAAAAACTCTCCCGGTATGCGCGTGATCAAGACAGCGCTGGCGGTGATCCTTTGCCTGCTGATCGAAAATCTGCGCGGGGCCGACATGCCCACGCACGCCTGCATTGCCACCGTCGTCTGCATGCAGCCAACCCTGCGTTCCACATTCAAGGCTTCGATCGACCGAACGCTCAGCACGATCATCGCAGGCGCATATTCTTATCTCATGGCGGTTTTACTGATCGCTCATTTCGGAATGGACCCCAGGAGCCTCCTGTTTTACCTCATTCTTGGCATCCTGTCTTTTCCGCTCATGGCGATTATGATCGCCATCAAAAAACCAACTTCACTTGCCATTTCAGTAATTGTCTTCCTGATCATCATGCTCAACGTAAGCCAGACCAACCCTCTTACCTATGCGGTTGGCAGAGTAATTGCCACCCTGATCGGTATTGCGGTCGCATTATTCGTGAACTGGCTTCCGCCACTAAACAAGCTCGGAGAAAAGATCGGATCAGTTAATATTGAAAAAAATGGAACGGAGGATCCGGGAAACCATCATCCATAAAAAGGAGAAAAATGAAAGAGCAAAGTCAAATCCTGGCTGAATTAATTGACAAATCGCAGTTTATTGTCTTCTTCGGTGGAGCAGGCGTTTCTACCGCTTCTGGAATTCCCGATTTCAGATCCGCCACCGGTCTTTACAACCGTGAGAATAAAACCAATTACTCTCCTGAGACGATGCTGAGCTACCCTTTCATGCTCAGCCATCCGGACGAGTTTTACGCGTATAAACGGGAAAACCTTCATTATCCAGACGCCAAACCCAACCTGGCGCACCTCGCGCTTGCCCGTCTGGAGGCGCAAAGGCCCGAAACAACCATCATCACGCAGAATATCGATGGGCTGCATCAGGCAGCCGGTTCAAAGAATGTGCTGGAATTGCACGGCAGCATGCAGCGTTTTTATTGCATGAAGTGTGGGCGCGATTATCCGGCCTCGCTTGTATGGGAAGGCCAGGGTGTTCCCCATTGTCCGGCTTGCCAGGGTATGATCAGGCCCGATGTCGTCCTCTATGGCGAAGCCCTCAATGGCAGAGTGATTCGCCAGGCAGAGAGCGCCATTCGCCGGGCCGATCTGATGATTGTTGGCGGTACATCGCTGGTGGTCTACCCCGCGGCCGGGCTGCTCCATTACTTCCATGGGGATAATCTCGTTTTGATCAATCGCGACGAAACTCCGTACGACGATGACGCGACTTATGTTTTCCATGACGATCTGGGAGAGATCCTCGATCAGGCGATCCAGTAAACAAGGGCTTAAACTAAAACAGCCGCCTCACCTGCGGCTGTTTTAGTTTCGATCTAATATTGTTTTTTTCACAATCCGATCCTATTCGTGCGCTTTGAAAGGAGAGAAACAATGGTTGCACGAATGGTTGATATATTAACTTGTTTTAGTTAAATCTACATCAAGACAATGTTAGCGTTTTGTTAATTCTTTTGCTCTTTTTGTTAAATTTTTAATCATGAATCAGCGTCATTTCCAGGCAGTTTTATGCTATGATTATGGAGATCATCATGAAATTTTGGAAGAATTATCTGCCCTTTCTCCTGCTGAATGTGCTCGTTTCGGCGGCAACCATTCTGGCAGTTTTATGGTTTTGGCAACACCGCGCCACCTCGCCCAGGCCCCTTGCCACGCTGCCGCCTGCCGCAACGCCAACACTCCAGGCCCAGAAAACCCAGGAAATGAATGCGACTGGAGAGCCAAAACCTGACAGCGAAGGTTTGCTCAAGATAGAAGGCGTTTTTGGCGCAGGCGATCTGAACGTCGAATACATCCTGATCCGTAATCAAAGCGATGCGAGTATCAACCTGAATGGCTGGTCGATCAGCTCTGACAGCGGGAAAAGTCTGGAGCTGCCAAAGCTGATTCTCAATAAGAACGGAGCCGTGCGGCTCTATTCAAAACATGGAACCAACAGCGTGATCGAACTCTATTGGAATTCTGATCTGGCTTTATGGAAATCCGGAGACGAGATCTTTCTGATCGATGCCTCCGGTCAAAAACAGGCCAGTTGGCAGGTTCCATAATTATTGTAAGGATAATTTATGTCACAAGCTTATTATCGTGTTTGGCGCCCTGCCCTTTGGGAAGAAGTAGTTGGACAAGACCACATCGTCCAGACTTTGCGCAACGCCATCATTACCAATCGGGTTGCCCATGCCTATCTCTTTGCCGGCCCCAAAGGCACCGGCAAGACCACCAGCGCGCGCTTGTTGGCCAAGGCTGTCAACTGTCTGAATGAGGATAAGGAAAAACAACCCTGCAATCAGTGTGAAAACTGCCTGGCGGTCAACGAAGGACGTTTTCTTGATCTGATCGAGATCGACGCCGCCTCCAACACCAGTGTGGATGACGTTCGCGATCTGCGCGACAAGATCAATTTTGCGCCATCCCAGGGGAAGTTCAAGGTCTACATCGTCGATGAAGTTCACATGCTCTCCACTTCGGCTTTCAACGCGCTTCTGAAAACGCTGGAAGAACCGCCCGCGCACGTGATGTTCATCCTCTGCACGACCGAGATCCACAAAATTCCAGCCACTGTGCTTTCGCGCTGCCAAAGGCATGAATTCCGGCGCATACCCGTGCCGACCATTGTTCAGAAACTAAACGAGCTGACCAAAAAAGAAAACATCAATATTGATGCAGACGCGCTCAGCCTGATTGCCAGACAGGCAACCGGCGCGATGCGCGATGCCATCTCGATGGTAGACCAACTTAGCTCGATGTCCAGCCATGTCACGCTCGGGATCGCGCAGGAAGTTCTCGGAACGGCAACCAGCCAGGCTGTGATCAACCTGGTCGAGGCGATTCAGGCCGAAGACAGTGGCCTTGGTCTGGAGATCATACACAAGGCGCTCGACAGTGGCACCGATCCCCGTCAGTTTGCGCGACAGATCGTTGATTATTTACGCGACCTGCTCGTGATCCGCATGAAAGCCGGGCAAAACCTGGAGCTTACCCCCGAAATGCGTGAAAAGATGAATCAGCAGGCTGAAAAGTTCGCCATTGACCACCTGGTCGCCATCATCACCGCTTTTAGCGAAGCCTCGACAGACCTGAAAGCCAACTGGCACCCCGGTCTCGGTCTGGAACTCGCATTGGCGAGCTCAATGCGCCCTCCCCAGCCTGTCATCGTTCAGGCTGAAACAAGCGGTCGCGATCGCAACCCTGCCCATGAAGCCGAAAATGACCGGTCTAGCCAGGCTGCAGCCGCAACATCGCCAGCCAAAAGTGAGCGCAGCCGGAACAAACAACCTGATATAAAGCTTTCTGATAATATTGGCGATTTCGTCCCCGGGACGCCCCTCACGCTGGAACTGGCAAAATCCCGCTGGGATCGGGTAAAACGTTATGTTGGCTCAGAAAATCGCATCACTGCGGCTGTATTGAATTCCGGCAAATTGGTCAAGGCGCTTGGGGATACGATTGTGCTCAATTTTGAAGGTGAAATTCTGCGTGAACGCATGATGGAAGAGAAAGCCAAAGACCTGGTTGGTCAGGCGCTCGCGAAGGTCTACGGTCAGGATATTAAACTGATTTGCACCGTGGGCGATCAAAAAGTGATCCTGCCGAACGAAAGCGATCAGGCAGAAAACGATCTGGTAGACTACGCAATAAACCATTTAGACGGACAATTACTCGAAGGTGACCCCTTCGCAGAAGGAAAGGATAATTAATATGGCAAAAGGATATCGTGGCCCCGCCGCAGGCGGCAGAGGGCAAGGCAATATGATGGCGCAGCTGGCCAAATTGCAGGAACAAATGCAACAGGCCCAGGCTGACCTGGCGGAAGAGACCGTCACTGAAACCGCCGGTGGAGGCGCTGTCTCGGTGACGATGACCGGCGCTCAGGTCTGCAAAGCGATCGAGATCGCGCCTGATCTGCTCGAAGATGCCGATGTTGAAATGCTGCAGGATCTGGTTTTGACAGCTATTAATAAGGCATTGGACAGCTCACGCCAGCTTTCAGAAGAAAAAATGTCGCCCTTTACCAGCATGCTGGGCGGATTTGGGTTCTAAGGCTTCATGCGCGCGATTCCTGATCCGGTTCAAAACCTGATCGACGCTTTTTCACACTTACCGGGGATCGGTCCCAAGACCGCTTCCCGGTTGGCCTTTCATCTGCTCAAAGCGCCGGAGGCTCTCTCTCTCGAACTGGCCGAAGCGCTGGAAGGCTTGAAAAGCGGCACCTCCCACTGCCAGCAATGCTATAACATCACGCTGGCCGGAGAAGATATCTGCGACATTTGCGCTTCCTCCAATCGCAGCGATGAAACCATCTGCGTGGTCGAAGAGCCGCTGGACGTCATCGCCATCGAACGCACCGGCGTTTATCAGGGCAAATATCACGTTCTCATGGGCGTGCTCTCCCCGATCGAGGGGATCGGGCCGGATCAGATCAAAATTTTCCCGCTGCTGGAACGGCTCAAACAGGAACCCGTCAAGGAAGTCATCATTGCCACCAACCCATCCATGGAAGGTGACGCCACCGCGCTCTATCTGCAGCAGCGCATCCAGCCGCTGGGGATCAAGGTCTCGCGCCTGGCGCGCGGCCTGCCGGTTGGCGGGGATATCGAATACGCCGACCAAAACACCCTCCAACGCGCCCTGGCATACCGACAAACGATGGACTGATTCCTGATGATTAGTCTGACCGAACGCTTTTTCAGCAAATGAAATAACAGAATGTATTCTGTTTTAAAAAGCTGAAGTCGATTAATTCCAAAACAAATTAGCCAACAACTGGCATTTTTCTTAGCCTATCAAAGCACGTTTCAGGGATTTAAATAAATTAAATACGTATCTGATTGATTGCGAACATTGAAAACAAGCAATTCTTCTAAAAAAATTCAGCAATTCTCAGTATGAAATTTGTGCGACTTAGATTCTCCTTTCCTCAGACGAATATTATTTGGTTTTTGATCGAAAATTGACCTGTAAGGATGGGGCTAAGTGCCCTCTGGGTATGTCCCCATCCGCTAATTTTGCACATTAAATGACCAGATAATTGGTTCTAATTTATCAACATTACTGACTTTAACGCCTAACCCGGAACTATTATTTCCATACTGAGAATTTCTGAACAACCTCCTGCCCCTTTCTGTATAAACATGTATAATTTGTATTGCTAACAACAGGACATAAACAGAGAAAGGCATGACCAATAAGACAAACGAAATCCCGATCTGAAAGAAAGCTTTGAAATAAATCGTTATCAATAAAGGAGAGTTATGGCTGACGAAAAGAAATTAGGCGATCTAAAAGATTTATACAAGAGTCTTTCCTGGCAATTGCTGGAAGTGACCGAAAACGCGGCAATTGCTGCTGCCAGAGCGGCTGGGCAGGGTGATAAGAACCTGGCTGATAAAGCGGCTGTTGACGCGATGCGCACCGCGCTCAACCTGATCCCTGGTGTATCAAGTGTGATCAAAATTGGTGAAGGCGAACGGGACGACGCTCCCATGCTTTTCATTGGTGAGAAACTGGGCAAGGGCGATATTAACATCGATATCGCGGTCGATCCCCTTGAAAACACAAACGCGACCGCAAATCTGAACTCAGGTGCTGTTTGCGTCCTGGCTGCTGCTCCAAGAGGCGGGCTGATCCATGCCTCTGATTCCTACGTGGACAAATTATGTGTCGGCCGCGATGCCGCCAATTACGTGGACATTCGTCTCGAACCTGAAGAAAATGTCAACCGCCTTGCAAAAGCGCTCAAACGCCGCAGCAACAACGAACTCACCATCACCGTGCTGGACAGACCGCGCAACGAAGAGCTGATCCGCCGATTGCGCTCGACCGGTGCCCGCGTTCGCCTCATCATGGACGGCGACCTGATGCCCTGTGTTTTCGCCTGCTTTAAGGGCGTTGGCGTGCATGCCGTCATGGGCATTGGTGCCGCGCCAGAAGGAGTAATCTCCGCTGCCGCAGTCAAACTATTGGGTGGCAAAATGCAAGCCATCTGGAAACCAAGAGACGAAAAAGACGCCGAACGCCTCACGAAAATGGGTATCCGTTTGGACGACGTTTACACCCAGGACGATCTTGCCCCCGGCGATGACCTGATCTTCTGCGCGACCGCTGTGACCCCGGTCATGACCACCTCCAAAGCAGTTCTGGAAGGCGTCAGCTTCTTCCCCGGCGGAGCGAAAACCAGCAGCCTGGTCATCACTCGCGGCTTTATGAACTTCGTCCCCACCACCCACGTCCTCGACCACACCGTCTTTGAGGAAGAAGGCAGCGAATTTAGACTGTATTAGTAACAATTACTTTAAATTCGGGTGGACCTTCCTGTCCACCCTTTTTTGTTTAAACCTGCAAATCCATCATCCTTAAATGGAACAGACCCAGGCTATTTTTCTACTCCCAATTGTTTCAAATATTGTTTTTTTGCGATAGCCTGCTGCCATACTGTCAACAGCAAAGCGGGTATCAATGCGGGTAGCTTCCTGTCCACACCGGAACAATTTGATCAAACAGCCCAAAAAAACAAACGAGGCCTGGAACTCCAAACCTCGTTTGTTTCATCAATAAAATGATGCTTTACTTCTCCAACGACTTTTTGATCATCACACCAAGCCGGCGGACGCCTTCGCGGATCTTTTCGGGGTTGGTTGCCGAGAAGTTGAGGCGCATGGTGTTGTTGGGGCCACCATTGGGGTAGAAGGGAGTGCCAGGTACGTAAGCAACCTTTTCTTCAACAGCTTTGGGGAAGAGCTCGAGGCTGTCGCAGCCTTCCGGTAGACGCAGCCAGAGGAAGAGACCGCCATTGGGCACGGTCCAGGTGGTGCCTTCGGGCATGAAGTCCTTGAAAGCCTGCAGCATGGCGTCACGGCGTTCCTTATAGACACGGCGGATGGTGCTGATGTGTTCGGGCAGCCAGTCAGCCGAGGCCAGTTCATAGGCGAGGTATTGGTCGAAAGTAGAGCACTGCAGGTCAGCGCCCTGTTTGGCCTGGACCATGCGCTTGATGATCTCCTGCGGGGCGATGGCCCAACCGATGCGCAGACCGGGAGCAAGGATCTTGGAGAATGTGCTGGTGCGGATCACATTGCGACCAAACTCAGTATCGTTCTTTTGCTGATATTGGGCGTCCAGCGCGGCGATGGAAGGCAGCGGTTCGCCTTCGAAGATGAGCTTTCCATAAGGATCGTCTTCGATCAGGGGCACACTGTATTGATTGGCCAGCTCGATCAGGCGCTTGCGGCGTTCGAGCGTCATGGAAACGCCGAGGGGATTATGGAAGTTGGGCAGAACATACATGAATTTGATGTTCTGGCGGATCAGATCTTCCAAATTATCAGTGATCAATCCGTTCTCGTCGGTCTCAGCGGTAACATAGGTCGGGCCATAAGGGTTCCAGGCCTGGAGCGCGCCAAGATAGGTTGTCGCTTCGGTCAAAACGCGATCGCCCTGATTGATAAAAATACGACCAACAAAATCGAGCGCTTGTTGGGAACCGGTGGTGATCAGAATATTATCTTTGGTGATATTGAGGCCGTCTTTGCGGGCATCTTCCGCGATCCACTCACGCAGGGGGTCATAGCCTTCGGTGGTTGTATATTGAAGCGCTTTGCGACCATAGAGATCAAGAACTTTTTCAGCGGCTTTCTTACTTTCTTCGATGGGGAAGAGTTCAGCGGCGGGGAATCCGCCTCCGAATGAGATCACGTCCGGTTGATTGGTGACCTTCAGTAATTCTCGAATGAAAGAGCTTTTCATTCTTTGGGTTCGATTTGCGAATCGCAGTTCCCAGGGTGTTGTCATGATTGTTTTCTCCTTTTTTCTCTTGTTCTAATTATTTCATGTAACGACTAACAATGGTTGCCGCACCAGGTAAGGCCACGCGATCGCCTTGGGTGAGTTGGGCGGGCGGGTTCTGGCACCAGCTTGGCGCGTTCTGGAAGATGAAAATTTTTGTTCCTTCGACGGTAGCTTTCTTGTCAAGAAAAGCCTGGCCAGTGAGGTAGCCATTGCTGTCAATGGCGCAGCTGGTAACAAAACCGATCATACGGCCCTTGATGTCAACAACGGGGTCGCCATGATGTGCCATACGAACGGCTTTTTCGTCAAAGGTGAAGCGAGCCACAACCCCTGTGCGTTTGGCTTCGCGTGCGACAAAGGTTTCGCGGCCAATGAACCAGGCAGAGTTGAGCTTGAGGAAGGGCAGGAATCCGGCTTCGCCAACGGTCAGGTTGGTATCGCCGCCCATTTCGTGCCCATAAAGGGGCAAACCGGCTTCGGTACGCAGGGAGTCACGGGCGCCAAGGCCGCAGGGCAGCAGCCCCATTGGCGTGCCAACTTCCATGATGGCATTCCACAGGTGAACAACATTGTCGGGGTGGACAAAGATCTCGAAAGCCATCTTTTCGCCGGTGTAGCCGGTGCGGGAGACGATCACATCCACGCCAGCCACAACGCTGTCACAGAGTTGGTTGCGATCAAGGCGGCGGATCTTGCGGCATTCGGCCGGATCGGCCAGCTTAAGCAGGATGTCACGGCTGATCTGGCCCTGCAGGGCGATGTCAACCAGCATATCCTTGCCTTCTTTGGGATCCTTGAGATTGCGCAGGATCACATTGCGACCAAATGCGGTCACGTAAGGGCGTTCCCGATCGACCAGGACCTTGCCATCCTTGACGGCATTCAACCATGCCCAGTCTTTGTCTTCATTAGCGGCGTTGACCACCAGCAGGTATTTTTCAGCCGCAATGCGGTAGATGATCAGGTCGTCGATCACGTTGGCATCCGGATCCAGGAAGTGGGTGTAGACCGATTCGCCGATCCGGCGGAAGAGGACGTCGTTGCCGCAGACAGATTCAAGGAAGACAGCCGCGTCTGGCCCTTCAGTCAGGAAAACACCCATGTGGGTTACGTCAAAGAGACCGCCAGCCTGACGGGTGGCAAGGTGTTCCTGCAGGACCGAGGTGTACCAAAGCGGCATTTCCCATCCAGCGAAAGGCGTCATTTTGGCGCCGAGATCGACATGGGTTTGATAAAGCTGGGTGCGCTTCAGAGGAGGATCAATGGGTTCTTCCCAATGAAACTCAGGGTGGGCTTCCAGATCAGTTTGTTTGGGCATGCCAACGAAATAGGGCTTGCGCAGATCGATGGGGTCATTGTCTGGTTTGGCGTAATTGGGCACGGCCTTGTGAATTGAAATTGGGCCCGGAATTCTCTGGGTCAGGTCTTCGTCATAGTAAATAAAACCGGTTGAAAGACCGATGATCCACAATCCGACAAGACCAAGCTTATCAGAGGAAACGGTCAGATTGTAACGATAAGGGTTCACACAGGTGAGAACGCCTTCGATATCGCCGGAAGTGGTGTGCATAATGGTCTTTTGACAATCGCCAGGATTCAAGGCTTCAACGTCACTGGTGACAGCGAAATTGAGGAAAGCCCTTACCGTTTCGCCGGTCATTTCCAAAGCTGCCAGCTCTGTGGAAGGATGGTCTTCGAGATAGAAATAATGCGGGAAACCGTGGAATTGTTCGATCTCGTCCATGCCTGGCTTGGAATCGGCCATTTGGCGGACTTCACTGTTGATTTGAACCATGGTCTCAAAATCGACTTTGGCTCTGGTCTTGTTGCCACTGCGCCCGATCATGTGATAGGGGGTAGTGGCCTTGAAGAGTCTGTCGGTCAATTGCGCAATTTTGACCATGTCTGCCTCTTTGAAACCGCGTTGGGTCAACCAGGTGGTTCCGAGGCGGATGCCGGTGGAGCGCAGAGCAGATTTGTCACCGGGGATGGTGTTGCGGTTGGTGACGATGCCGGCCAGATCGAGAATTCGCGCACCCAGATCGCCATTCAGGGGGATGCCATCCGGGCTCTTGTAGGATTTACAGTCGATCAGGCACATATGGCTGTTGGTGCCGCCGTAAGGCACCTTGACGCCAAGCTCCTTGAAGGCGTTGGCGAGGGCCTGAGCGTTTTTCAGGGTCTGGTGCTGAAGCTCAACAAATTGATTGGTGGTCGCCAGTTTGAAGGTCAGCGCCATGGCGGCCATGGTATTGACGTGCGGGCCGCCTTGTTCGCCGGGGAAGACGCCCTTGTCGATCTGTTCCCCCAGTTCGCGGTCATGGCAGATGATCACCGCGCCGCGGGGGCCGCAGAGTGTTTTGTGGGTGGTAAAGCTGACGATATCAGCAATGCCAATCGGGGAAGGAACAGTTTTGGCGGCGATGAGACCGGCAATATGAGAAACATCAGCCAACAACCAGGCGCCAACTTCATCTGCGATCTCACGGAATTTTTCCCAATCCGGGATCCAGGGATAAGAGGTATAGCCAGCAACGATGACTTTGGGTTTTGCATGGTGGGCGATCTTGCGAATTTCTTCGTAATCAAGCCGTTCGGTCACCGGATCGACCGTGTAATGATAGGCATTGTAAAAGAGGCCTGAGCGATTGACGGGAGAACCGTGGGTCAGGTGACCGCCATGGAGCAGATCCATGCCCAAAATGGCATCGCCTGGCTGGATCAGGGCGGTATAGATGGCGGTATTGGCCGGGGCGCCCGAGAGAGGCTGAACATTGACCCAAAGATCATCAGGGATCAGGTTATTGGCGGCAAACAACTCAGCGGCACGACGGCGGGCCAGGGCCTCGACCATGTCAACATATTCGACGCCTTTGTAATAGCGCCCGTCGCTGTGGCGGCGATAGCGTCCGAGCTGAAGCCCGTAGTCCATGATCGTTTCTTCGTCCTGATAACGGGTTTCGGGGCGGGGATAGCCTTCGGCATAGATATTGGTGAAGGGCGAGGCGAGCAGGTCGCGTACGGACTGGGGCGCAATGCTCTCGCTGGGGATCATGATCAGACGCCTGGCCTGCCGTTCGGTTTCGAACTCAACCAGATCTTTGACGTTGGGATCGTAATCTTCAACTCTTTTGTGGAACAAATAATCACTCATCGATGAACCTCTACTTAAATATTTCCCCACTTCTGTGGAGATTGTTGTTGTTGGGAGTTGGGGATTGATGGAAATATGTATAGGAAACAGAAGCTACCATGCAGCGACTGCATGAAAAACTCGTCAGCTCATTCTCTATCGCCATCGACATAATTGTACCTTATAAAGTGCACAAAATTGAAGATGATTTTGGGGTAAATACGTGATGATTTTGGGGTAAATACGTGTAAATCAGAGAAACAAAGGCAATATTGGTTTTCGCGATCAAAATGTTGGGGCACGTGAAGTAAACCGGGTCAGGGGAGAATGTCACAATAATGATAAAGGAGAAAAATGCAGTATCTAAAAGGGTTTCGGAGCTTTCACAAAGTACGAAATTCAAAAATACTGCTCAAACGTGATGTTTTGTAATCGGTGCCATAGAGCGATGATACCAATGGTGACGATGTTTGCAATATTACTAATGTGAAAAAAGAGAGCGAACTTATACTAATAATTTCATTGGTCAAAGTGACATTTGGTGTGTCGCTTTGAACATGAAGAAACTGGCACAACCTGCGATTAATCAATGTCCTGTTTGGAATGTTGAGTAATGTTGTCGAAATGTTTCGAAATGTTATCGAAATCTTTCGAAATGTTTAGTATACTTCTGGTAGTTAAATGACAATACGAGAGGATTATTCGATGGGAATCGTTCAATCTATTCCATCACCTAAAGCTGAACCCTTTAAAATGTGGTTGGCAGAAGTGGGAAAAGAAAGAATCGACGATATCATTGATCCTGAGTTTACTATCGACAGAACTTTGCAAACATATCTTTAAGAAGGCTATTCCAGAGAGTGGAATAATCAGAGACTTCAAGTTATACAGGATAGAAAAGAATTAACGGATGCTTGGCAAGACCATGGAGATAAAGCAGGGGCTGTTGCAGTCCGCTGAGTAGAATACGTGGAGGATAAAGGCATGGACATATCATTCAAGTGTGATAATCAAAAGTTCAATTATAGAGTATGTGCCATGATGATTTTTGATAATAAAATTTTAGCAATTCGTGATGATCGATCACCGTACTTCTATCTTCCGGGTGGCAGGGTAAGTATGGGTGAGACTGCCGAGCATGCAGTAGTCCGAGAGGTACAGGAAGACCTGGGAATAACACCGAAAATAGTGCGACCATTGTGGCTGAACCAGGCTTTCTTTACAGAGGATGTTGATCATCTTGATTATCATGAGCTATGTGTATATTTTTTAATGGATATATCACATACTGATTTATTGTTAAGAGGAGAACGGTTCGAATGGAAAGAAGGAAAGCGAACTCATATTTATGAATGGTTGACGTTTGAACGGATAAAAGACGAGTACTTCTATCCCCTGTTTTTAAAAAAAGAAATATATAATCTTCTAAAAGAATTTACGATTCGAACGGAAAAAGAATAAAACAGCAAAATCCCGGTTTGTTGTACTGGAAGTCGTTAAACCCATGATGTCAGACGAATGCTACATATAGAAAAACTTGATTTCACGGGTTTTATGAATGGAAAAACAGCCAGAAACAGCATTTTATCTATGGCTTCTTCTCAGGTTATGTAAGCTTCCACCAGGATGATTAAATTCGGCAATCGCTAATCCAGCTATATTCGAACCCGATCATTCACTTATGAATTGCTGTTTTCTTGATCAGAAAATTGCTCCTTACTGGTTTATAATAAAAATATGAGAGATCAAAAGGCGATTGACCTGAATGATGAGGTTGCCCTCATCAACGATGCCCGCACGAACCCTGAATCGTTTGGTTTGCTCTATGAAAAATACGTGGGTCGCATTTATAACTATGTTTATTTTAAAGTTGGCAACCATGACGATGCGGAGGATCTGACCGCAAAAGTGTTCTTCAAGGCATTGAACAATATTGGCAGCTACCGCCACATGGGTTTGCCCTTCAGCGCCTGGTTGTACCGGATCGCGCATAACCTGGTCGCGAATCACCATCGCGATCGCTCGCGCGTGACAGAGATCTCGATCGAAGACCTTGAACTTGCTGACCCAAGCCGTTCGGCCCACCCGGAAGCCCTGATGGTACGAAAACAGGATAATGCTTATTTGCTGGAATTGATCAAAGACCTGAGCCCTCAAAAACGGGATTTGATCGTATTGAAATTCGTGCAAAAACTTTCCAACGAGGAGATCGGGGTTGTTTTTGGCAAGACCGAAGGAGCGATCAAAAGCCTTTACCACCGCACGTTGACGGAATTAAAAGAAAAAGCCAGTCAGTACAACCACACCCGTAACCTCTGAAATTGAATGGGGTTTTTAAATACAGGAGATCAAAAAAATGGATATGACCGATGATTTAAACGCCGAGTTGAGCGATTTTGAAGCTCAAATTGCATCGGAAATAAATAAGATCAAACCTAATGTCGTCTTTGTTGACGATCTGCGCGACCGCCTGCTGGGTTCACGAGTTTTTGAATACCGCCGTTCCATCGGGGCCATTTTGGTAGCGAGTTTCTCGGTTTTGCTGATGGGAACACTTAGTTATTGTGTTGGAAGACTTTTCAGCAAGGCGAAAAAGATCGTTTCTCGTTGATCGTGACAATAAAAACAAAAAAGCGACTCCAATTGAGAGTCGCTTTTTTTGATTAATTGCAGGGATGATGCGTGAACCGCCCCGTTCTTTCAAACTTTAGGCTTCGTATATGTCGCGAACCCAATCGCCGATCAGCCAGTATTTGAAATCGCGGTGATGATAGCTATCAACGGCAGCCACAATGGCATAGACCATTGCGGCAACTGGGATCAGAGAAAGCAAAATCGCGATCGGAATACAGAGAAGGCCGATAAGGACAACTGATAGAACGCCAGAAACCGCCCAGGTGATTCCCGCCAGGATGGCGCCACCAAAGAAGAAGATGCCCTGGAAGATGAGAGCCTGCAGGCTTTGATAGGCAACATACTTCGAGCGATCTTTATAAGCGAAATAAATGATCAATGGTGGCAGGATGCCCAACACGGCTGTTAGCAGGTTGAGAAAAATGCCAAGATGGGCAAACATGGCCAGAGTCTTTTCCTCGGAATGATCGAGGGCTGGTTTTTCCGCAATTGGGGTGTAGTTGACACCGTCATCGCTTCTTTCAGTGATGATGGGATCGGGGTCGATAAAGTCATTTTGATCTGTCACAGATACCTCACTTTCTTGCCTAAAGTGTAATATAAAACCCGTTTTTGTGTTTGAGAAAAGCTTATATACAGCATCGTTCGCGTGTCATTCGGGAATCATATTATTCTCCCATCCGTACATCCATAGCTAACACTATGATAAAATCTGTGCATGTCACCGAGAATCATTTACATGGGCTCGCCGGATTTTGCCACGCCGTCACTGGAAGCGCTTGCCAAAAGCTATGAGGTGGTCGCGGTCGTGACCCAACCGGACAGACCAGCCGGAAGAGGGCGCAAACCCCAGGCTTGCGCTGTTAAGGAACTGGCGGTCAAGCTAGGCCTGCCGGTTCTGCAGCCGGAATCCCTGCGAAAACTAAGTGCCGTAACCGAATTGGCGGGTTACAAGCCCGATCTGATCGTTGTGGCCGCCTATGGTCAGATCCTGCCAAAAGCCATCCTTGAGATGCCTAAATTCGGCTGTGTCAACGTCCACGCTTCGCTTTTGCCTGCCTGGCGGGGCGCCTCGCCCATTCAGGCTGCCATCGCCAATGGCGACAGCCACAGCGGGGTGACGATCATGCTCATGGATGAGGGCATGGATACCGGCCCGATCCTGGCGCAGCGTTCCGTACCGATCCGGGAGCGTACTTCCGCGCAGGAGCTTTCTGATCAACTGGCTTATTTAGGCGCAATGACTTTGCTCGAGATACTGCCTGCTTATCTAAGCGGTACTTTGGCTGCCATTCCGCAGGACAATTCCAAAAAATCCTATGCCCAAAAACTTAGCAAACAGGATGCGCTGCTCGACTTTGAGCTGGATGGACAGACTTTATTGAGAAAGATCTATGCGTTCCAACCCTGGCCCGGAGCTGTTTATCTTTGGCAGGGCAAACGCTTAAAGATCAGTGAGGCTTATCTGCACCCGACCTTTGAGGCTAACCCTGGGGAACGATATATCGTTAATGGACTACCTGCAATTGGCACGGGCGATGGCTTGTTGGTGCTCGAAACCGTGCAGCCCGAAGGCAAACGCCTCATGGATGGCAAATCCTTCCTCAACGGTCAACCTGACTGGCTGGAATCCTAAAACTGCTCACATTTTTTGGATTAAAGAACCACTCCCTGAAACCTTATAAAGAGATTACAGGGAAGATACATAGGTTGAGTTTATTGGTCTGTCATTTCGAAATATCTTAGGTGATTATCCTGATTGTGGGTGGTAAGAGAAATAAGATTCCACTACCCACTAACCCCCTCCAGGGAGGGGGTCGGCGAAGCCGGGGAGTGGGTCTTCTTACAAGTCCTAAGAATCAATAGTTTTTCTAACAATACGATATTCTACATGATTGGTTATTTCCCAACATACGGCATCGAATTGATAGTCGATATCTCTGTTTGTGAATCTGAGCACTTTTATTCCAAGCATTTCCAGTTTTTCTGTTCTGAGCTGATCCAAAATAATGTTTTCTTCTTCATCATGTTGGCTGCCATCCACCTCAACCACCAGCTTTGCTTGATGACAGTAAAAGTCAGTGATGAAACTTAGGATGACTTTTTGTCTGTGGAATCTAACTGGGAACTTGTTCAGGAGCTGATACCAGAGTTTCTTCTCCTGGGGAGTTGCATTATTCCGTAGTACTCTGGAAAGTTGAGTTAATCTGGAATTTGACATGTGATTATTCTACATAGGAATAATAGAATCATAAAAAGAAAGAATAAAAGACCCGTCCCCGCTCGCCCTTTCTGAAGAGAAGGGTGAACTCCCCCACCTGAGAACTACACCCAGGACGCAAGCAGTCCCAACGCCAGGAGAGCTCGACTGGAGGTTTTTTTTTGTTTAATCTGCTTGTTTCAACAGAAAACTTGATGGCAGCTAAACTCCATTCCAGGAAGGAGGTATAAAAAACTTATTGCTCCGAGAAAAAGGCATTTTTCCATTCATACAGCTTATTAAGCGCCTGAATGGGAGTGAGAGACTCGAGATCGAGCTTTTTGAAGGCTTCCATCAAGGGGTTGTTCTCGGGGAAGAGGCGCAGTTGCTCTTTTTCCTCTTTGGCTTCAGGCATAGTAGTGCCCGAAGTCGCTTCCAGCTGCTTGAGGATCTCATTTGCCCGCGAGATGACCGGGGCGGGCAGCCCTGCCATCTGCGCGACATGTATGCCATAGGAGCGGTCAGCCGCGCCAGGGACAATCTTATGTAAAAAGATCACTTCGCCATCGGCTTCCGAAACAGCCACGTTGTAGTTGCGAACACCGGGGTAAAGCGAAGCCAGTTCGGTCAGCTCGTGATAATGGGTGGCGAAGAGCGTCAGGGGCTTGAGTTTGGGATGGCTGTGCAGATACTCGATGATTGCCCAGGCGATCGAGAGCCCGTCGTAAGTGCTGGTGCCCCGCCCAATTTCGTCCAGAATTAACAGACTGCGCGGTGTGGCGTTGTTGAGGATGTTGGCGGTTTCGAGCATTTCGACCATAAAGGTCGATTGCCCCTGGTGGATGGCATCCTGCGCGCCGATACGGGTGAAAATGCGGTCGACCAGGCCGATCTCCGCCTTATCCGCTGGCACGAAACTGCCAATTTGAGCCATGAGCACGATCAGCACAACCTGGCGCAAGAAAGTGGATTTACCGCTCATGTTCGGACCAGTGATCAGGCGAATGATCTCACCATCCTCAAAGACCGTGTCATTGGAAATGTAGCGGGTTTGGTGGCTGAGATGCTCCACGACCGGGTGACGCCCTGCCAGAATTTCGATCCCTTTTTCTTCTTTCAGCACCGGGCGCGTGTAATTGTTCAGCGCGGCAACTTCTGCCAGCGAGATCAGACAATCCAGCTGCGCGATCTTGCGTGAGCTTTCCAGCAATTCACCGCTGGACTTGCCCAGCTGCGCGCAGACCTGATTGAAGACCTTGAGCTCGATCTCGAGGATCTGCGTTTCGGCGTTGAGCACCAAAGATTCGTATTCTTTTAGCTCAGGGGTGATGTAGCGCTCACTGTTGACCAGGGTTTGCTTGCGTATATACTCCTCGGGCGCCTTGTCCGCCATGCCGCGGGAAATATCGATGTAATAACCAAAAACCTTGTTAAACCCGACCCTTAATGTCTTGATGCCGGTGCGTTGGCGTTCGTTTGCTTCAAGAGCGTTGATCCACTCGCGCGCGTGTTTGGAAGAATACATGATCTGGTCAAGTTCCTCCGAGAACCCGGGACGGATGAGCCCGATATTGTTGATATTGGCTGGCGGGTCATCGCTGATGGCGTTTTCGAGCAGCTCAAGCTCACTCCCAAAGTTTTGCCAGCCTTCCAGAATGGATTTTAAAGCTTTGTGATCGGTTTGCAGCAAAGTGAAAAGTTCCGGGAAGCTGCGCAGATCTTCGCGCAGGGCGACCAGATCATTGGGGCGGGCCGCGCCGGAGACGATGCGGTTGACAAGTCGCTCCAGGTCATGCAATTGCTTGAGCAGATCGGCGATTTCTCGTCTTTCAACACCGCGATCGAAGAAATATTGCACAGCATCGAGGCGCTGACCGATGCGGGAAACATCGAGCAGAGGTTTGTTGACCCAGCTGCGTAAAAGGCGTTTGCCCATGGGGGTGCGCGTTTTATCCAAAACGCTGAGTAAAGATCCATCAGTTTTGGCTTCCCTCAAGGTTTCAGTCAATTCCAGATTTCGCCGCGTTTCCGCGTCCAAAACCATAAAATCCGACAGGCTGTAAGTGCTGAAACTTAGCTCCAGATTCAGCAGGCTTTTCTGCGTTTCCTGCAGGAATTTAAGCAAAGCGCCAGTAGCCCGGACTGCCAGAGGATAGGGTTTGAGACCCAGACCAGAGAGGTCGCTGACTGAAAATTGGGCGCGGATGAGCTCAACTGAACGTCCCGGTTCAAAATACCAGTTTGGAATGCGGGTCAGGTTGAAGCCGGTGGCGACTCTTTCATCCGCCATCTCCGAAAGCAGAACCTCAGCCGGCCCAAGCCGCTGCAGCTCTGCCCTAAGCTGGTTTTCGATATCACCTTCGCTGATCTCGGTGGCAGCCAGCTCACCGGTGCTGACATCAACATAAGCAAGCCCGGCCTTGCCGTCCTGCAGGGTCAGACAAGTCAGATAATTATTGCGTCCACCCTGTAAAAGGTTAGGCTCGACTATAGTACCGGGGGTGACAACGCGGATCACTTCACGCGGAAAGAGCCCTTTGTCCGGTTGATCGCCAACCTGCTCACAAATGGCAACGTGGTAGCCTTTTTCGATCAGGCGACCAAGATAATTATCGACGGCATGGAATGGAATGCCAGCCATGGGCACGCGAACACCCTTCGCCACCGGACGGGAGGTCAAAACGATATCCAACGCCTCTGCGGTCTTTTTCGCGTCATCATCGAAGGTTTCATAAAAATCACCCAGACGGAAAAAGACGATCGCGTCCGGGTATTCCTTCTTGATCTCCAGATATTGCTGGCGCAAGGGCGTGATATTTTCGGCCATTTATTTCAAATTTTCCCGAATATAGCCTTCGACCTGGTCAAGGGCTTCGTTCAGCTTGCTGGCATCCTTGCCGCCAGCCTGAGCCATATCCGGCCGTCCGCCGCCGCCGCCTCCAACCACCTGGGCGACTCGTTTGATCAGGTCACCTGCTTTGAGCCCACGGGTGATCAAGTCCTGGGTCACTGCTGCGATCAGCATCGGTTTTTCGTTCACGACCGTGCCAAGAACAACCACGCCGCTGGGGTGTTTTTGACGGAATTGATCCGCCAGCGAGCGCAGAGCATCCGCGTCAGCGTTGGCGATCACCGCGCGCAGGACCGGGACACCAGCGATCTCCTGCACATCCTCCAGTTTTTGTTTGAAAGCCTGATTGGCAGCTTCGATACGCAGCTTTTCCAGATCCTGTCGGCTTTGTTTTAGCTCGGCTTCGAGTTGTTCGGCCTTGCCAGGAACATCAGCGGGGCTGGTTTCGAAGAATGAGGCAACTTCATTAAGTAAATTGAGGCGTTCACGGGCGTAGCGATAAGCGCTGGAACCGGTCACCGCTTCAATACGGCGCAGTCCGGCAGCAACGGAAGATTCAGCCGTGATGTAGAAAGAGCCGATCTCGGTGGTGTTGTCAACGTGCGTGCCGCCGCAAAGCTCATACGAGAAGCGGCCGCGCTGATCGACGATCTCGATCGTGCGTACTTCGGAACCGTATTTTTCGCCAAACAAGGCGGTCGCGCCTTCAGCGCGGGCTTGCTCGAGCGTCTTGCTTTCTTTTCGGACGGGAACTTCAGCCGCGATCATCTCGTTCACGAGGGCTTCGATCTTGAGCAGATCTTCCTTGGCAACGGCATGGGGGTAGTTAAAGTCAAAACGCAGGCGTTCCGGGTCAACGTAGGAGCCGGCCTGATGCACCTTTTCGCCCAACACTTTGCGCAGAGCTGCGTGGAGTAGATGCGTGGCGGTGTGGTTGCGCATCGTGGAACGACGCGGCTTCTCGTCCACGACCGCGAGCACGGGCTGATCTGCCTGAGGTTGCCCGAAAAGCACCTTGCCGTGATGGGCAATGACCCCGGCAGCCGGGCGGCTGAGCAAGCTCACTTCGACTTCCCAGCTGCCATCGGCAGCCCGAATAAAACCAGAGTCTGAGACCTGACCGCCCGACTCGAGATAGAAGGGTGTTTGGTTGAGGATCAGGCTTACTTCCTGGCCGGGATTGGCTTTCCCGATGCTTTCGCCGTCAGCGATCAGGCTGACCAGTTTGGCTGGCAGGGAGAAACGACCATACGGATTCTGTTCAACGCCTGAGGCTGGCAGTGTGCCAGATTCAACCAGGCGCGCGAACTCATTTTGATAAAGTTCAGTATCAAGGTTGTTCATGTCTGCAAAAGCGGAACCCTTGCCGGAGGCGAGGCGGTGAGCTTCCATGGCTTCATAGAAACCCTTCTCGTCAACTTCCAGACCGGATTCAGCCAGAATATCGCGGGTGATCTCGACCGGGAAACCAAGCGTGGCGTAAAGGTCGAAGGCTCGTTTGCCGTCCAGTTTGCTTTGCTGCCCGGCCTTGAGCTCATCGATGTAGCCCTGCAATTGCTCAAAACCGCTGTCAAGCGTTTCAGCGAAGCGTTTTTCTTCGGCGGTGAAGGTTTCTTCGATCAGTTCTTTGTTGGCCAGCACTTCTGGATAAGCTTCATGGTAATTTTCGATAACGATATCGGCGATCTTCGCCATGAACGGCTCATTGAGGCCGATCTTGCGCGCAAAACGGGCCGCGCGGCGGATGATCATGCGGCAAACGTAGCCGCGCCCGATGTTACCGGGGATGACGCCATCAGCGATCAAAAAAGTAGCCGCACGCACGTGATCAGCAATGACGCGGTAGGAGGTCAGGTTTGCCTCACGTTCCGCCTTGCTTTGCCCACAGAGGCGCTGTGTCTCATCAAGCAGCGGTTTCAACAGGTCAGTTTCGTAATTGCCGTTGACGCCCTGAATGATGGAAACAATGCGTTCAAAGCCCATGCCGGTATCGACATGGCGCTTGGGCAAAAGCTGAAATTCGGTAGGAGAAGTGCGGTTGTACTGGATGAAAACGTTGTTCCAGATCTCAACGATGCGGGCGCAGTCGCCATTGACAGCGCAAACGTGGCCGGGAACGTGCTTCATATTGCAGAACTCAGGCCCGAAGTCATAATGGATCTCGGTACAAGGCCCGCAGGGGCCGGTCTCCGCCATCTCCCAGAAGTTGTCTTTGCGGCCGCCTTTCAGAAGGTGTTCGGGATTGAAACCCGGTTGAGCCAGCCAGCATTGACGCGCTTCCTCGTCGGCAGGCAGATCGCCCTGGTCATCGACAAAATAGGTGGCGTACAAACGCACAGGGTCAAGCCCCCAGACCTTGGTCAGGAGTTCCCAGCTCCAGGCGATGGCCTCTTTTTTGTAATAGTCGCCAAAAGACCAGTTGCCGAGCATTTCAAAGAAAGTGTGGTGGGTATTATCGCGTCCGACGGTATCGAGGTCGTTATGCTTGCCGGATACGCGCAGGCATTTTTGCGAATCGACCGCGCGGGTGTAGGGGCGGGTTTCGGTGCCTAGGAAAACATCTTTGAACTGGACCATGCCGGCATTGGTGAACAGCAAAGTGCTGTCTCCACCTGGCACAAGCGAGGCAGACGGCACAACCGCATGCCCCCGCTGGGCAAAGAAATCGATAAAAGATTGACGAACCTGGTTTCCGCTAAGGTACATAAGACACTCCATGATTTTCTAAATTAACTGTGTAATTATACCTGATGGGGTGTTTTAACGAGAACTTCGAGTTATAAGCTTCGAGAAACAAGTTCAAAGCAATCCCTAATTTTATACAGTGTCCCAAGGGGACTGATGCCATGTACCTACGAAATTCTACGATGTCTCAGGCGGGCGCATGTATACCAAAAGGGCATACAACCAGCCCGCCCTCATATTATTTAAAAGATCACCGTTTCCACATCGAGAAATCGGTCAGAATCGAATCGCCGATGAATTCTCTTAAGATCGAATTATCCGGCACAAATTCAGTCGTTGTGGGCAGGAACCACTCCAGGAATTTCAACAGCCGTTTGGCTTCGATATGTTCCGGAGTGCCGTAGCTGACCTGCCTCAAAAGCGGTTCGACCAGCGGTTTGAGCGTGCCCAGTTCGTATGCCAGCGCCGAGTTGAACATCACGTCCGCGTTCTCCTGATAAGGGAAGATGTGTTCCTTCTCGCCCTTGCGCACCGCCTCCCAACGCCCGATCGTCTCACCGGCGCTGTAACCGCGGTCGCGGGCATCGCGCACAATGCGGCGCAGCATGCGCGTGTCGGTCGTTGAAATACGGTTGTGGCGGTCAAGGTTGAGTTGGGTCAGGCAGGAAATATAGATCCTGAAGGTGTTGCGTGGGTCAATATCCCGCAGCAAGCCCGGGTTCAGGCCGTGAATGCCCTCGAGGATGATCACATCGCCCTTGTTCAGTTTGACGACCTTGCCTTCTTCACTCAATCCTGTAATGAAGTTGTAATAAGGCAGCTGCACTTCTTCTCCGCGGATCAACGCCTTGACATCCCTGTTCAGGCGGACAAGGTTCATCGCCCTTAAGGACTCAAAATCCTTGCTGCCGTCCGGCAAAAGCGGTGTCTTCTCCCGGTCAACAAAGAAATTGTCCATTTCAAGCGCAAAGGGATTGATGCCTCGGGCAACCAGCTGAATACTCAAACGTTTCGAAAAAGTGGTCTTCCCTGATGAAGATGGTCCGGCAATCAGGATCACTTCC
The DNA here is from genome assembly GCA_002305635.1 of Anaerolineaceae bacterium UBA1415. Lineage (GTDB taxonomy): Bacteria > Chloroflexota > Anaerolineae > Anaerolineales > Anaerolineaceae > Mesolinea. Next base: position 73,451 of record DBPR01000019.1, read on the forward strand.
ACCCGCTCACGATCATTGTAAATTTGCTCGGCAATGCGCGAGATCTGCATCTCATGCAGCGCCTCAGAGACCAGGATCACTCCATCGACATGTCCTTCAGCGATCGCGTCATTGAGCGCGCCGACCGAGGGGATGCCGAGTTTGTTGAGCCACTCTGCATATTCCTTAAAAGTTTTCAGCAAGGTCGGAAAGTCGCCCAATGGTTCGATCTGGTTGGGCGAATGGCGGCGGGGAAAGCGTAAAACAAAGCCTTCTTCGACCAGATCAAGCTCAAACCACTTCAAATAGCCCGAGGACGGCACCATATAGCCGTGATGATAGTCGCGCACATTCTTAGCCCGATACAGGACCAGGTCCGGCCGCTGGCGATATTTCAACAAGCGAACCTTATCTTCTTCTCCGGCTGTCTCAAAATAGTCGATTGCCTCCGGCAGGGATACAGTCTCACGAATAAAGGGGAGATCCGCCTCAACAAGCTCGCGCATTGTCTGCTCGAGCTTGTCAATTTCACGCTCACCAAAGACGTCAACACCATAGATCTGGCAGTGATAGCCTCCCGAAGAGACCGAGTGATCGATGGTCAGTTGCCCTTCGGGGAAACATTGTTTAAAAGCCACTTCGAGCAGAAATACCAGCGAGCGGCGGTAGATGCGCGCCCCATCGGCGTCTGCCAGTGTGATCAGGCTTGCCTGCCCATCCTGATCGAGGGTATAGGTCAGTTCCCGCAGGCTTCCATTCAGAACCATGCCTACGATCATGGCTTCGTCCGGATTTTGGATCACTTTGGCAAATTCTTCCAGGCGCGCGCCGCGTTTGCCAACGATAATTCTGCCATCGTTGAGCGATAACTCGACCGTGCTTCTGGGAGTTGAGATCAGTTTAAATTCTTCAGTCATCCGCGCGACCTTCACTTATTTGGCCAGTAAAAGCGGTATGATGGCAAAAGCATCTGGATTGGTCGCATCAAGCCCTCCGGCAGAAGAAGGATAGTTGCCCAGAACCGCTTCCTGTGTGGCAGAACCGTCAACAGGCAACAGCAAATCGATGATTCGGGTATGGTTGTTATCCGCAGGCGCGCCGCCAAAACGGTAACTTTCAGCCGCCTGATTCACATCACGCACACGCCAGACGCCTTCAGCCGGGTAGCCTTCCTGCCCCAACACCGCGACGGTGTAGCCCCAATCGCTGGGTTCACCATCACCAAAAAATTCGATCGGAACGCTTACTACGACCGCGTTTTTACCACTGTCAACAAATATCTTCATGGCGCTGCTGGCCTCATTCAGCTTGACCGGATTGTTATCCGCGTCCAGGCCAAGCACCTGAGAAGTCCAGCCTTCCACCCACAGCGCGATATCCCAACCATCCTCAGCGCCAAGCGCGGCATTGCGGCCGGGCAGCAGCAAGCGTGTTCCGGTTCCAGCCCCGGGGTCTTTATCGATGTAAACGTCGAAGGTTTGCACCGAAAAACCGCTCGGGGAACCCCACCCGTTGGTGATCGGCGCGTCCATGCCGAAACTAAAGACCAGATTGGCGCCGTCACTGGCAACTTCAAAGGAAAGCAGGTCAAAATCACCTGGCTTGAAAACACCATCCTTGGGATAGGTATAGCTGCCGGGCCCGTGATCGTCATCTTTAGGATCTTCCATCTGGAAAATCACCGCCAGTGGTTCAAAACTGAGATATTGAATGGCAAAAGGCTGTGTCGGGGTAAGCAATTGCACCTCATCGCGGCGGATCAGGCCGTTCAGGGGAATATTCGTTCCGTTGGACACAGTTTCCAAAACCGCAACCGGTAGTCCGATCTCCACAAAATTCGTTGTCGCGGCAACTTTGCCAAATTCTGTTTCTTTTAGATGCCAGCTCTCACCATCAGTGACATAAAGTTCAGCGTTGGGGTTATCGGGTGTGATCCTGATCATACGGGTAACCGGCGAAGCCAGACGGATCTCGCCGCTTTCATCATAGATGGTACGGTCCTCATCATTGGGGACGTTCAGGTAGAGTTCGATGGACTCACCGTCCCCTAAAGGTTCCAGTAATTGAATGCCGAAGGATAAGTTTTCTTTATCCAAGGCGAACTGGAAGCTTTCAAAACCCTGCGGGTCAGAACCGCCAAAAATCCCAGCACCAGCCCATTCTCCATCGCCCATCTCACCGTCGATCTCCGGCAGCACCTCATTTTCGATTGCGACATCCGGCTTTCGCATTTGCGGCTGGATCACAGGGATATCAAGAAAAGCCGGGGGTTCAAGCCCAAGTGAAACGTAAACATTCTTCAAAAGTTCACGATAACCTTCGTCAAAATAAGAATCCTGCCCTGAATCCTGATCCGTTCCGTACCACCAGAACCAATCCGAACCCTCAGCCAGGTACATAAAATCAAAAGCCTTGTCAAAGTCAGCGTTTGGTGCCTCAATTTCGCCAGATTCCGCCTTAGCCAGGTCCAAACGAACCCGCCCCAGCAGATTCCAGGCTTCCGCTTCTTCTTCTTCCCCGTACCAGGTATCGTAATTGGCACTGAACCAGGCGCCTGGGAAGAGTGTTTCCAGTTCCCGCTGCTCGGGGAAAAGCTTTAAATACTCTGAAGGAGTGATCATGATCAGGTTTTTATCATTTGCCAACAGGTCATAGAGCGTGTGGAAGAATTCCTTGCCGTCATTGTCATAGTTTTCCCAGGCGTTCTCGCCGTCAACAACGATCGTAACGATATGTGGACCTTCCTTATCTTTCAGGCTGGCACGAACTCGTTTGAGATAAGTGACCATATCCTTGGCAGCCGCCTCACCGCTCATGCCGGAATAGGTAAAACCGACCTTGTCCGAAATGTTCCAGTCTCTGAAAAAGACCGCCACGTTCTCGCCTGAACTGCCCTGGACGTAATAGGGACGATAGAGCGCGTCGCCGTCAATCGGCACTTCGTTGCTGTCGCGATTGAAGCGGTCGCCGTCCATGCCCAGGCTGGCAACCAAAACCGGCTCGCCGGTCTGCATCCACTGATAACCGGCTTTCGAGACCATCGGCACGATCTCCTCTGCCACTGAACCCTCACCGGGCCAAAGCCCGCGCACCGGCATGCCGAAGTGTTCCTCGTACATTTCCACGCTCTTCAGCAGGTGATAATTCGCGTCCTGTGGATAGGTAAAAGCCTCACTCGGCGTGATCGCCTTGGGGTTGCCCATCAATGCCAGGTCGCTGTTATAGATCAGGGGCAAAATGGGATGCGCGTAAGGCGTTGTTGTCACTTCGATGACGCCCTTATCCTGCAATGCCTTGTGGGTTGGGATCACCTGTTCGATGATCGCGAAAATGCCATCAAAAAGGGTGACCTTGTCCTCTTCCGAGAAATCGCGCCCCTTGTCAACCAAGGCTTTGAACGGTTCCTTTGCAAGATAATCCGGATCGACCCAGGCAAGGTTGAACCAGATCTGCAGATCGCGGAAATCCTGTTCGCTGAAAGATTCAACTGCCGCAGCGATCGTTTCGGCGTCTGTGCCGCCGCGTTGATCGAGCAATTCCTGATAGCGGGGATGCACGGCAATGATATGATCCCAGTTGGCGTCAAAAAAGCGTTCCAAAATGAAAGTCTTTTGTTCGGTCGTCAATTCAGCCGCTGGCACTTCCGCCAAAGTCCAGTAGAGGTCCTTGGTGCCATTCTTCACGAAATCATCCAGCTGCACAATTAATGAAGGCGTAATGTTGATGGTCGCCTTCATGCCGGGGTGCTGATCGATCACCTCGACCATGTCGAGATAATCCTTGGTGGCATGCACGCGCACCCAGGGGCGGCTGTAGACGCCGTCGGCATTCTTGTAATACAAAGGCTGATGCTGATGCCAGGTCAGGTTGACGTAAAGAGGCGGCCCTTCCACCTCTTCGATCTCTTCTGTCGTTTGCGGACTTGCTTCTGTTGGTTCAGCCGAAGCCTGCGGCTCGGTCGCTCCGGGCGTAAGCTGAGTTTCAGGGTTGCCAGCACAACCAGCAAGAATTGCTAAAGTAAGTATGATGGTAAGTATCAGGTGAAGCTTTTTCATTATTACCTCTTTTTTCGTTAATTACTTATTTCAATGATGAGGGTCTCGCCCCCATCCAGCCCATCTGGGATGGTAAAGGTGTTCGGTGCGTTGGGATCTTCTGAATATTGAGGAGAATAGGATCCTTCGCCCCAAATTATCGTATCAAAGGAAGGAGGAGTTTCTGTAACATTTTTTCTGCTGGGTTCGTAAGAAAACGTACAGCCTTCCAGACGTTGAACGCCAAGGTTGGCAATGATGATGTAGGTTTCCGCGCCCAGCTCACGGACAACGCCGTACACCCGACGGCATTCATTATTGACTGTGATCGGAATGTAATTTCCATACTGCAAGCCAGGATATCTGTTGCGCAGGTTGATCAATCCCCGATACCAATTCAGGAGAGAATCGGGGTCAGCCCCTTGCGCCTGGACGTTCTTGGTCTCCCAATCAGGATTGATCTCCTGCCAGGGGTCTCCAGCGCTGAAGCCAGCCTGGGCATCGTTTGACCACTGCATCGGGGTGCGGATCTTTTCGTCGGGTTTGTTCCCCAACATACCGATCTCTTCTCCATAATAGAGGTAAGGCACACCGGGACCAGTCAGATACAGGAACGCCGTCAGTTTCTGACGATCCAGCTTGTCGCTGAAGTAGGAAGCAACACGCTGCTGATCATGATTGCTCAAAAAGGTGGCAAACTGTTGATCGGGGAAGTAAGTCAGTGAATTCATGTAAGACGCCATGATCCGGGCAGGGTCAGGCGAATAAATCCCACCCAAAATATCGCTTGCCAGGTCGAACATGAAGTAATTTTGCATGCCCTTGGTCGGTTGATCGTATTTGGCGATGACCTGCGTATCCGTCCAAACCTCACCCACCGTATAAGCTTCGGGATTAATGCTCAGATAATAGTCACGCCAGTTCTGGAACCAGGCGATCGAGCTTTTGGTGTCCTGCTGCGAAACGCCGTCCTCAAACAGATAACGAGCGGCGTCCACCCGAAAGCCGTCAACCCCCATATCAAGCCAGAATTTGGTGGCGTTGTAGATCGATTTGTTGACCATGGGATGGTTGTGATTGAGATCAGGCATCCCGCTCCAGAAGGGCGCGTAATACCAGCCGCCGTTCTTCTCGTACCAGGCGTTTTGTCCCCAGGGGCCGGGTTTGCCGGGGTTTGTGTCTTCCCAGACGTACCAATCCCGAAAACTACTGTTGGGATCCTGGGATTGCACAAACCAGGGATGCTCATTGGAGGTGTGATTGATGACAAAATCGATCACGACACGAATACCGCGTTGATGGCATTCATCCAGAAGCTCTTTGAAATCCGCCAGCGTGCCGTAGTCGGGATTGACGCTTTGGTAATTGGTGACGTCATAGCCGTGGTAACTGGGCGAAGGCATGATCGGCATCAGCCAGATGCCGCCAATGCCAAGATCGTCCGTTGTTTCCGGATCGCCGTCATTGAGATAGTCCAGCATGGAGATGATGCCTTGAAAATCACCGATACCATCGCCGTCGCTGTCCTTGAACGAGCGAACGAATATCTCATAAAAGACAACCTCGTTCCACCATTTGGGAGCTTCATCTTCCGAAGTTACATTTTCTTCCTCACCAGGGTAAAGCTGTTCAGAAAGTGCCATGGCGGTAGGATCAAGCGTAGCACCGTCATTGGAAGTGATATCGGTTTGATCAGGCTGGCAGGCAGAAAGAACCAGCGCAAAAGCTAAGATTAAGAAAACCAGGGTTTTCGTCTTTTTCATACTAACTCCAGGATCTTGTTTTCTCTATTCTACTTTACATCCCGGTATTGAGGAAATGCCACCTCCCCAGCAATTCTCAGTATGCAATTTGTATAGCTCGGATTCCCATTTCCTTAAGTGAATGTTTATTAATTTTTGATCGAAAATCGGCCTGTACGGACGGGGTTCATCCCCGTCCGCTACTTAGGAACATTAAATGACTGGATATATTAATGTAGTTTATAAATTATTAGCGACATTGACTTTCAACTCAGTACCATTTTTTCCATATTAAGAATTGGTGGCACCTTCCACCCTTAGGAACCGATCCGCCATGCCGTTAATCTAAAAATCCCGGCAATCCCTCTGAATAAGGCGCGATCAGTTCCGCACCTTGATTGGCAGGGCTGTTGACATCCCGACTCACCTGTACCCGGAACAGAGAACCATCCAGCAAGGGCTTCAACATCGCCTGCAAAGCCCTGGGGTTGTCCTCCAGCAGCCAATCCCACATGCGCTCTTTGCGCAGAATGACCGGCATGCGGTGATGCACTTCCGCCATATCCTGGTTGGCTTCGGTCGTGATCAAAGTGCAGCTTGTCAAACCTGGGATCCCTGGCAGCGAAGAAACGCCCTTATTCTCCCAATCATCCCAAAGTCCCGCGAAAGCAAAAGGCTCACCGCCCTCCAGTTGAAAATAATAAGGGATTGAGCTTCTTCCAATCTTTTTCCACTCATAAAAGCCATCCGCCAGGATCAGGCAACGTTTGTTGCGAAAAGAACTGCGATAAGCCGGTTTTTCTGCCACTGTCTCCGCCCGCGCGTTGATCATTTTGTAGCCAATCGCCGGGTCCTTTGCCCAAAACGGCACCAGCCCCCACTTCATCCAGACCACATCACGGCTATGCGCAAAAGGCACCGTTGCCACTTCCTGCGAGGGCGCGATGTTATAGCGCTTTTCCCAATCCAACGGCATCTGCCCCAGCGCCAGCTGCGTGCGCAGGTCTTCTGAATCAATCGCCATCGTAAATCTTCCACACATATCGCCTCCGTTGACAAGATTATACGATACGCGTTCAGGTTTTCAACAAACCCAACCAAACCCGCCGTGCTAATGGACAATCAAGCCCGCTTTTTTGATTTAACTTCTCACAAATCCAAAGATAAAAAATGATTATTTCACTGCAATAATCGTTAATTGCATCAATCGTTGCAATCTATAAATTTTGATTAATTTGCTGCAATTTTGCAGAATTTCAGCCATAACCGCAATTTTTGTAGAGGGAGAGTTGCTGACAAAGCCAACCAGTCCCGCCGTGCTAATGTACAATATGGTCATGCAATTCAAACTGAACGCCCCCTATCAACCAACCGGCGACCAGCCGGAAGCCATTCGTCAACTTGTCGATGGCATTAATAAAGGTTATAAAAATCAGGTCTTGCTCGGCGCGACCGGCACCGGCAAAACTTTTACCGTGGCCAATGTCATCCAACAGCTGCAGATCCCAACCCTGGTAATGACCCATAACAAAACCCTGGCAGCCCAGCTTTATGCTGAATACAAAGAATTTTTCCCCGAGAACGCGGTGGAATACTTCGTTTCCTATTACGATTATTACCAACCAGAAGCCTACATCCCCAGACGCGACCTCTATATCGAGAAAGAGACCGACATCAACGAGGAGATCGACCGCCTGCGGCTGGCAGCGACCACCGCCCTGATGTCCCGCCAGGACGTTATCATTGTTGCTTCGGTCTCCGCCATCTACGGTCTGGGCGACCCGGACGCCTATCGCGCGTCCGTGCTGCACATCCCCAAAGGCAAGATCTACCGCCGCAACGCTCTCCTGCGTCAATTGGTCGATATTCAATACCAGCGCAACGACCTCGAGGTCAAACCTGGCATTTTCCGTGTGCGGGGCGACACGCTCGAGATCCTGCCCGCTTACAGCGAGCGCGAAGCCTATCGGATCAACTTTTTTGGCGATGAGATCGAAGAGATCACGCGCCTCAACCCCCTCACGGGAGAAGTGCTCGAAAAGCTCGATCAGGTCGATATCTACCCCGCCAAGCACTACATCACCGAGGACAAGCGCATGGAAAAAACGCTGATGGACATAGCAGCCGAGCTTGAAGAGCGCGTGGAGTATTTCCGCAAAGACGGCCGCCTGCTGGAAGCGCAGCGGCTGGAGCAGCGCACGCGCTACGATCTGGAGATGCTGCGCGAGGTCGGCTCCTGCGCCGGCATCGAAAACTACTCCCGTCACATTGACCAGCGCGCGGCGGGCACGCCGCCCTGGACCCTGCTCGATTTCATGCCCAGCCGTTATCTCCTCGTTCTGGACGAATCGCACATGATGGTGCCCCAGCTGCGCGGCATGTACAACGGCGACCGCTCACGTAAAGAGGTTTTGGTCGATTATGGCTTCCGTTTGCCTTCCGCGAAAGACAACCGCCCGCTCAAATTCCATGAATTTGAGGAGATGATGGGCATCACGATGTACACCAGCGCCACACCTGGCCCCTACGAAATGCAGGTCGCCGATCAGGTGGTCGAACAGGTCATCCGCCCGACTGGCTTGTTGGATCCGATCGTTGAGATCAGACCCACCAGGGGTCAGATCGATGATCTGATCGTCGAACTGCGGAAGAGGGTCGATATCGGTGAGCGTGCCCTCGTGACGACGCTGACCAAGCGCATGGCAGAAGACATGGCTGATTATTTGCTCGAATCGGGCTTCAAGGTGCATTATCTCCATTCCGAAGTCGATACCCTTGAGCGGGTCGGCATCCTTCGTGACCTGCGCCTGGGCGTTTTTGACGTCGTCGTCGGCATCAACCTCCTGCGTGAGGGGCTTGATCTTCCTGAAGTCTCCCTTGTGGCGATCCTGGACGCCGACAAAGAGGGCTTTTTGCGTTCCACGACCGCTCTGGTGCAGAATTTTGGTCGCGCGGCCCGCCATTTGAACGGCAAGGTCATCCTTTATGCAGACAAAATGACCGACTCGATGCAACGGGCCATTGATGAGACCAACCGCCGCCGCAAGATCCAGGAAGCCTACAATAAAGAACACAATATCTCGCCCGTCGGCATCACCAAAGCCGTACACGATATCACAGACAGGCTGACAAACGTGGCTCAGGACGAAAAGAAACCGCGCAATGTCCGCGAAATGGCCGCCACAATGCAGAAACGCGAGCTAGAGCGCATGATCAGCGAGATGGAAAACCAAATGCGCGCCGCCGCCAAAGCGCTCGAATTCGAGCAGGCTGCCATGCTGCGCGACCAGATGTATGAGCTGAAAGCCATTCTGGTGGATGACAGCGATCTGCCGCCCTGGAAAAAACAAGCCCTCTTCGCCCAAGGAAGAGATGACTGACCAATAAATAACATCAGGGTGCCATGGGGATCCCTTAAAGCCCTCTCAGTGGGAGAGGGTCGGCGAAGCTGGGGTGAGGGAAAGTTCGCTGCAGACGTACTAACCTTGATGTATGGCTGTTTTTAAGATGAGGGGCAGAGTTCCTTAGGGTTGAGCCAGTGCCGCAAAGAGAACGCCCAAATCCAAACATGACAAGAGTTAAGCCTTATTCATGTATATTTAATCAAACCTTAAGAACAAATTCCATTCCCTGCTCAAAAAACCCTTGACTTAAAATGCAAAGCTTACTATACTTTTTATGCAAAGCTGGCTTTACATTATCAACAAGGAGGTTGCCATAAAAACCAAAATTCGCGAACTGCGAAAACAACACAAACTGACCCAGGAAGAACTGGCACTGGAGGTCGGAACCACCCGTCAGACCATCACCTCAATTGAGGTTGAAAAATACACCGCCTCGCTGGTACTTGCCTACAGGATCGCCCGTTATTTTGGGCTTAGTATCGAAGAAGTATTTGATTTTTCAGAAGTGGAGAATGAATAAACATGGAAAAATATCGACAGGAAATTCAAAATCAAGTCAGAACCGGCGGGATCATTATCGCCCTGACAATTGCCCTTTTCAGCACACTGCACGTCTTTTTGTACCCCAAAATCACCAACCCAGCCACGACAACACTGGTCGGCTATGTGGAAGGCGTGATCATGGGTCTTGTTGCTGTCCTGATCATTCAAATGTTCGTTCGCGGAAAAGCGCTGAAGGATGAAACCGCGTTGCGCAAGCTTTACAACGAGGAACATGACGAACGCGCGCAGCTCATCCGACAAAAAGCCGGTGAACCCCTGATGGCCATCACCGGTGCCATTATCACCACGGCAGGGGCAGTCTGTGTCTATTTCAACACCACCGTCTCCTACACCCTCATGGGCGCCGGCCTTTTCGTCATTCTTGTCGGCATCTTGGTAAAATTTTGGGTTTCCAGAAAATATTGAGAAAAGACAAGCCATCAATAAAAAGAATAAAAAGCTTACAAAAAAGCCCTGGGGTTCGTTTCCCAGGGCTAAACTTTTCAACATAAAGAACCGTGGTCCCGGATCAAAACGTTACATCGAACTTATTAAACTCTCCGCGCGCGGGGTACAAGGTATGCCGCACGTTCTCAACGCGCGACGACTGCGGGCCGCGTTTCAACTCCGCTAAAAAGGCTTCCAGCACGGCTTTCCGACCCTCAGCCACAACCTCAACCGAGCCGTCCGATAAGTTTCGAACCCAGCCCACCAGGGCAAGCTGCTGGGCGGTCTTTAGCGTGAAATAACGAAATCCAACGCCCTGCACAACTCCACTCACATAGGCGTGCAATCGTGCCAGGTCTTGTTCTGTTTCAGGAACCATCTTTCGCCTCCTTCAAACTAATTAAAGCGATCCGCGTCGAAATCGCCCAGGCTGTATTCATCGTCATCGGATTCGTCGTCATCATCGGAGACGTAGCGTTCCCATTCTTCCAGATTGAAGTCGCTGTGATCAGCGTATTCTTCATCATCCTCATCAAATTCCTCGTCAGTATCCTCTTCGTCCGCGTCCGATTCATTCTTTTCCCAGGGGATCGACAACATCTCCAGGTCGCCGTCACTTTCGTTAAAGTTGAGCAATTCCAGCGCTTCTTCCAGAAAGCTGATCTCCTCATCGTCCTCCGCGGCTGCCAGAAGCGCTTCAAGTTTGCGTTCAACCCCCTCGCCGCCGATCTCTGCCAGCGCCCAAACCGTTTCACGCAATAAAGTTTCATCACTGATCTGGTCAAGACTCTTCAAAAGAAATCTGCGCGCCTTTTTCAGAGCAAGCTCGCCAGCCGCATGGACAGCCTGGATCCTGACCGCCAGATTCTCATGGTCAAGGTTTTCCAGGATCGTCGGCGCCCACTGCTCATCAGCCGATCTGCCCATACCGAACATGGCGCTTTCCACCCAAAGTTCGTCGTCCATCACAGCAGCTCTGCGCAGCAGATCGACCACTTCTTCACGGCTCGAATAGCCCATCGATTCCAGCGCTCTCCGCCGCACGAGATCGCTCTTGTCCTCGTTTGTTGCCTGCAGTAAAGCGTCTTCAATTTCTTTCAGAATTTCGGGGCGCAGTTTTTCATACTCGCCCAGGCAAACAAAAGGGCCAAGCCCGTTGGCGACTGCCGCGCGTACTGCATCATCACGATCCAGATCCTTAATGATCCTCAAATAGACCGGGATCAGTTTCTTATCTTCGCTGTCAAACAACAGATCAATGGCTGAGCACTGCACGCCCGGGTCGGCATCATCCAGCGCGATGCGGGCAACACTTTCGTACATCAAAACCGGATCATTTTCCGCAAATTCAACCAGGTCTTCCAGGAGCGTCTGCCGCCGTTTGAGCGGGATCATCAACCAGGCCGTTGCCAGAACCTTCTGATCCTGAGGGCTCAGATCCGAAAAATGATAGAGCAATTTGGCAGGAAACGCGTGTTCCTGATCCAATAATGCTTTGATCAGGTCATGGATATTAACTACTTCTTTCATCTTGCCTCTACGGTGCCAGAATCGGATTGCGGAAGTCCTGAATTGTGATGTAGATCATCAGCAGGATCAGGGCATAGAAAAAAACGCTATTGATCGTCGCCGCGACGTTATCAGGAATGCGTTTGCGGGTAATGGCCTCAATGATCAAAAAGAGGATCTGCCCGCCATCCAATGCTGGGATCGGCAGCAAATTCGTAATTCCGATTGCGATGGAGATCATCGAAATGAGCGAAAAACGGTAGATCGGAAGCGAGGTGCCCGCGACCGGATCGGTTTGGTCCATTGCCTCAGCGTTGCTGAACATATCATAAATTCCCTTGATGCCAACGACGCGCGCCTCCGCTGGGGAGATCGCGCCTTTGATCAGGTTATAGGGGATCATGACAGTCGTTTTGACCTGCATCCAGAACGTCCTCAACGCCTGCGAGAGCGATTGACCCAGGGGTAAAGAAACCACCGGATACGTGATCGTGATGCCGATCGCGCCTTGATTTTTCGGCGGGTTTGAGCGAGGGGTGACCAGAACGGTCTCAAGCTTTCCGTCGCGGTCGAAGGTCAGGGCGACTTCTTCATCTAAGTATTGTGAAGTCGCGTCGGCGATGTCATCAAAGCCAGCGATCTCGTATTCGCCCACTTTCGTGACGATATCGCCTTCTTGCAAACCTGCCACGGCTGCGGGGGATTCCGCCGCCACATCAGCGACCATCACCTTGCTGGTATCCTGCCCACCTGCGACGGAGAACATGATCACCAAAAGCAGAATGCCAAAGAGGAAGTTCATCGTCGCGCCAGCGACCAGAACCAGAAAGCGTTTCCAGCGAGGGGCCGCCAGCAAACCGCCCGGCTCATTCGCGTCTGCTTCACCCTTTGGGCGAACAAAGCCGCCGAACGGGATCCAGTTGAGGGTGAATTCCGTGCCTTTCCAGGTAAAAAGCTTGGTCAGTCGCGGTGGATAGCCAAAACCAAACTCTTCCACTTCGATTCCCACTGACTTGGCTACCAAAAAATGTCCAAGTTCGTGGATGAAGACCAGGAAACCAAAGAAAAATACAAACTGTAAAATAGTCCAAATATTAGCCATAAACCTTACTCCTAATGCCATCTATTATAGCTTACCTGAAAAAGGCAATTTATTAATCTAATGTTAGATTAGACGGGTATAATTCTGGGCATGCCTGAAATTGTAGCTTTAGATCTCGAGACGACTGGTCTTGACCCCAAAAATGACTCCATAATTGAAATCGGCGCGGTGAAATTCAATGAGAACCGCGTTATTGCTGAGTTTTCAAAACTGATCAACCCCCGAAAACCGATCAACGCTTTCATCACCAACCTGACCGGCATCAGCAACGCGATGGTGATGAACGCGCCCTGCATCGGCGATGTGTTGCCGGAAATTCAGGAATTCATCGGCGACGCCATCATTCTGGGACAAAACATTGACTTTGACCTGAGCTTTTTCCAAAAGTATGACGCTTTCAAATACAACGACACGATCGACACCTACGAGATCGCTTCGGTCGTCATGCCTTCCGCGCCGCGCTATGGGCTGGGCGCGCTCTCGCAGCAGCTTGGCATCATCCTCGCCAACGCTCACCGAGCGCTCGATGACGCCAAAGCGACAATGCAGGTCTTCCAACAGCTTCTCCTAAAGATCGAAGAGCTGCCCGTTGACCTGCTGGCTGAGATCCTGCGTCTGAGCAAAGACCTGCACTGGCAGGCTGAGCTGCCCTTCCGTTGGGCGCTGAAAAACCTTAGCGCTCAGGGCATCCAACCCCGCAAGGTCGGCACAGAGGGCGAGGATATCTTCATCAATCTTGAAAAGGCCAGTCGGTCGAAGCCTCTGCAATCCACCGATACGCTTATCCCCCTGGACTACGAAGAATTGGCCAGCTTGCTTGAGCCCGGCGGCGTCTTCGCCCGCTACAATCCTGGGTTTGAACACCGCGCCCAGCAAGTCGAAATGCTGCGCGCCGTTTGCCAGGCGCTCAACCGCGGCGATCATCTCATGGTCGAAGCCGGCACCGGCACCGGTAAATCGCTCGCCTACCTGATCCCGGCCGCTCATTGGGCCATCAACAACGGAGAACGGGTGGTCATTTCCACCAACACCATTGCGTTGCAGGATCAGCTGATCGAAAAGGACATTCCCTACCTGATCGAAGCCCTGGGGATCGACCTGCGGGCAGCCGTCCTGAAAGGGCGCAGCAACTATCTCTGCCCACGGCGCCTGAAACAAATGCGCAAGCGCGGCCCTGAGACGGTTGACGAGCTGCGCGTTCTGACAAAGATCCTGGTTTGGCTGCAAGGCAGCAACAGCGGTGACCGGCGGGAGATCAACCTTAACGGCGTCAACGAACGCATGGTCTGGACCCGTCTATCGGCGGAAGACGAAACCTGTTCGCTCGAAAACTGTATGCGCAAAATGGGCGGCATCTGTCCCTTCTATAAAGCCCGCATGGCAGCCGACAGCGCCCATATCCTGATCGTCAACCACGCCCTGCTGCTGGCTGACGCCGCGACGGAGAGCAAGGTTTTGCCGGACTACAACTACCTGGTCGTCGATGAGGCTCATCACCTCGAAGCCGCCACCACCGACGCGATGAGCTTTAGCCTGCGCGCATTGGACGTCACCCGCCTCATCCGCGAGCTGGGCAGTACCGAAACCGGCATCATGGGCAGGCTGGCTGGCATGGCTGGCCCAGCACTGATGCCAAAGGAATTATTAGCCCTCCTGCAAGCCATCAAAGATGCTTCCGACAGGGCTTTTCGCTTTGATACCGGCATGACCCAGTATTTCAAAGCGATCGACTTTTTGCTGGAAGAGATCCGCGAAGGAAAACCTTTGGGCACCTACCCACAAAAAACGCGCATTTTGCCCTCCACGCGCATGATCCCGGCCTGGCTGGATGTTGAAATGGCCTGGGAAAAAGCCAAAAACGATCTGGATGAGCTGTTAAAGCTGCTGAGAGCCGTGCGCGGTTCGATCCAGGGCGTTGACGGGATCAACCCCGAAGACGCCGATGACGTTTTGGGCAGCCTGGCGCGCTCGACCCAGACGCTGACCGAGATCGGCTCAAAACTTGATGGGCTGACCATGTCGCCCTCCGACGATCAAATTTACTGGGTCGAGTTGGACCCCCTGCAAATGCGCCTGACGCTCCAGATCGCGCCCCTGCACATCGGGAACCTGATGGAAAAATACCTCTGGCACGAGAAAGCCAGCGTCATTCTGACCTCTGCCACGCTCACCACCCACGGCGAATTCGATTACCTCAAATTGCGCCTCAACGGCGCCGACGCCAACGAGCTCATGGTCGGTTCGCCTTTTGATTACGAGAACTCGACTATGCTCTACCTGCCGCAGGATATCCCGGAACCGACCGATAACTACGGGCACCAAAAAACGCTCGAAGATACCATCGTCCGCCTGGCAAAGGTGAGCGGAGGGCGCATGTTGGTCCTGTTCACTTCCTATGCCCAGCTGCAGCGCACCTCTCAGAACATCCAAACCGCGCTGCAGAAGCTCGACATTCAGGTCTTTGAGCAGGGCGAGGGAGCCTCAGCCTCATCTTTGCTGGAAACTTTTAAAGAGAGCCCCAGAGCGGTACTTTTGGGCACGCGCTCATTCTGGGAGGGCGTGGACGTGCCTGGAGAAGCATTGCAGGTTCTGGTCATCGCCAAATTGCCTTTCGAAGTCCCCAGCGACCCGATCGTGGCAGCCCGCTCGGAGAGCTTTGATAACCCATTCAACGAATATATGATCCCGGAAGCAATTCTGCGCTTCCGCCAGGGCTTTGGCCGCCTCATCCGCACCCGCTCCGATCGGGGCATCGTCGTCATTCTGGATAAACGCGTCATCAGCAAGGCTTACGGGCGTTACTTTATTGAGTCCCTGCCGCGCTGCAACACCATCCGGGGCAGCATCCGCAATCTGCCTGATCTGGCTGAGAAATGGCTAAATTAAGCCTGGTTCAGGAAATATGGGAAATAACTATTGATATCCATTAAAGCGGCAAGGTCTCTGTTGAATCATAAGTTTAAAGGCATCAAACTGGATGCGATTGAATTGGTGTAAACCTTGATTGGCGAGGAGGTGGCAATGACCGATATAAGGAGATTAATTGAATAAGAATAGGGTTGTGATGGATCATAGTGATTTTGCGAGGGAGTACAAAAAAGAGGAATTACCGATACGCAAAGAATTGGAAGCGTTAGGGATTTTTACAGACGATATATATTCTTATCTTCCTAGACACAAAGGAGATTGGAGAAAAGCAACGCCAGTGCTAGTTAAATATCTAACAGAAGTTAACAATCGCGGATTGCAAGAGGCTTTGGTCAGACTCCTATGTGTACCATGGTTACGCAAAGATCCCGTTGGAAAGACATTAATGGAAATGGCTTTTGCTCCATCAACTGATTTTTATCTTAAATGGGCAATTGGCAATACGATCGAAGTGATAGCCGAAGACTCTCTATTTGATGAAATAGCCCGATTTGTATCGGATAAGACTTTCGGCACCAGCAGGCAAATGTTTGTGCTTGGACTGGGAAGAATAAAAAAGCCAGAAGCCATACATTTATTAATAAGTTTACTTGATCAAGAGGAAGTGAATGGGCATGCAATCTCAGCTTTAAACAAGCTCAAAGCTGTGGAATCAATTGAAAAGGTGCGCCTTTTAGTGAATGATCCGAGAGCATGGGTTCGAACAGAGGCTAAAAAGACCGTTGCTAAATTTGAGAAATTAATTTCTGAAAAGAAATAGTAAAAATACCATTCTTTGAAAAACAATTAACTTTCGCACAGGAGTATCGTCGCTAAAGATAAATCCAGATTGGGAAAAACTCTCACTCGTCACAAGACCAGGATGATATGAGGATGGGAAACAAACTCCATTTATCTTCCCCACCTTATTCCATTTTTCCCATAATGGAAATTTCTGGTCTTTCTTGCCTGTTTGAGACCAATAGTTTTCCATCTGCATGCTCACCCCTTGAAACTCACTACCTTCTTCACATATTCTTTTCAATTTCCCTTTTCCCTGTTTTCATGAAAAAGTCAGGTTCTTACAATAAAAAGAGGAAGGCCCGAAAGCCCTCCTCAATAGTTCTGCAAAGTATTCAGCCTTTATGTATACCCGTAAATAACTTCTTGCTTCAGAACGGTCAGCAAACTAATCGACCCATTCCGCTCTCACTGGGCCGTGGGTTGTGATCGTTCCGTTGACATCCACATCCTCGATCCAGTAAAAATAAGTGTTATATGGTAAAGCACTTTCATCAACAAACTCATAGTCCGCGCCGTAGGTGCTCCCCGGAGGAACCAGGCTTTTAATTAGTTCCTGATTTAATTGAACAGCATTTTCACGCAAAAGAGACTCGGAACGATAAACGTTGAAACCGATATTATCAGTCTCAAAAGCCGTTTGCCATCGCAATACGATCGATTGCTCACCAGCACTGGCTTCAAAGAAGTTCATTTCAACTACTAATGGCTCGTACTCAGTTACGACAGCCCAAACACAGGCACAGTTAGTATTATATTCCTGACTAATAAAGATACCCGGCATTGGAACACTTTTGTTATAAACAGCATTTTCACAAAATGCGTACGCAGGTGTAGGTGTAGGGACTGGACCAGTTGGTGTTGGACCTCCAGGTGTCGGCGTATTTGTTGGTAGAGGCGTATTCGTTGCAATAAAACCAGGTGGTGTTCTCGTGGGGGTTGGGATGGGATTCAGTCGTGCTAATGTGAACCCCAATATCGCGACAGTATATTCTTTGACTTCTACCACTCCATTCATCACATACTTACAAAAAAAGTGCTGGCCTTCAGCCTGGCCCGGAATGATAGCATCCGCACATGGATCAACGCTTGGATATTTACAAGGCTTTTGGTTATAGGTTTCGTCAAACTGCACCCTAAATCTATAATTAAGATCTATCGATGTTGGGTTTCCTGGCAAAGGATTTCCGGCTTTATCCTTAACCAAGGTTCCGTTATCGCCACATTCGACATTACTAATGGATATATCAGCATAGGTCATCTCTAAATCGTTGTTAGTGTGAACTGGATTATTGATATGGCACAATTTCCCGAGCGGGAAAGGAACCATGTTCCCTGCTTCGCGTTTTGGATTTGACGCATCTATACCATTAAATGCTAAACCACTCTGTTCTCCAAATGTGGAAATATCGAGATCGCCACAACTACCATAGTAATACTTCCTACCATAACGTACTTGATTCCAATTAATCGTATCTGTCCCCTGTACAGCTGGCAGTCCAGTTGAAAGGACAGCATCATTATTAAAGATATTTGGGTTAGCTTTTGTACCAATTGGCCCATCGGCATAACGCAGACATTGTGCACCAGGTGTAAGCGTTTGAGTTGGAAGTTTTGTGCGATCAACCAGTCCCCATGTCGCATCAATATTCCCATAAAGCATGGAATTAACCGCAATAACCGCCGTTGCCAGCTATGCGACACCAATTACAATCGAGATGGTTAACTTTTTTTGATTCATAATACTCCAGAAAGAATCAATTTCCAAAATTAAAGATTCTTGTCTAAATTATACTCGATTTTATCATTTATACAAGTTAACAAAACCAAAAAATCAGGGGAAAATTAGATAAGTGAAAAAATATTTCCCCGGAAACAAATGATCCCAAGGAAATATTTTCCACTATGAGATTTGAAAGTTTAATGTACCTTCGTTTATAAACCCTTCAGAGCATTAATCAACCCACTCAGCCGCCATGGGGCCATGGATTGTTACGGTTCCGTTTACGTCCACATCCTCGATCCAGTAGAAATAAGTCGTATACGGCAGGGCATTGTCATCAACAAACTCATAATCCGCGCCAAAGGTACTTCCCGGAGGAACCAGGCTCGCGATCAATGTCTGATTTAATTGAACAGCGTTCTCACGGATAAGCGTTTCCGAGCGATAAACGTTGAAACCAATATTATCCGTTTCAAAGGCGGTTTGCCATCGCAACACGATTGATTCCTCTGCTCCGTTGGCTTCAAAGAAGTTCATATCAATTGCCGTCGGTTTAACAGGACCCACACGCGCCCAAATCGCAACGCTGTTGGTAGCATCTTCTTCACTGATCATTAAGCCGGTTATAACCGAATCCGGATCGTAAACTAGATTTTCAACAGATTCATACAAGCCTACAGGAGTGAAGCCATGGAGACTGACTTGAAATTCAAACACCTGAGAGTTATCACCCTTTGTATCGTAATCATATTTGCAGAAGAACGAACTGCCTTGCAATTGACCTGGGATAATGGCATCCGAGCAAGCCCTTCCTGTGGTTAGATAAGGACAATTTTCCTTTAGACCAGTATTATAAGTTTCATCATAAAAGATGAGAAATCTGTAACTAAGATCTAACGATGTTGGTACAGGGTCAGGATAAGGCGTACCATTTTTATTCTGGACCAATACTCCATCCGGGCCGCAATCGACATCTTTAATGACCAAGTCTATATAGGTCTGTTGAAATCTGTTATCTCCGACCAGATATATTGAATGGTTTACGTGGCTTAGTTTTCCAAGTGGGAAATAAGTCTCAAAGGGAGCAACCCGTTTTGGTGTGGTCGCATCAACGCCATTGAATGCCAAACCGCTCTGCTTCTGATAAGTGGCCATGTCATTTGAACCACAGGAACCATTTACATTAATACCACCGTAGCGAACCTGGTTCCAGTTGGTTGTATTATTTCCCTGAATCGAACGATCCGTATCTGAGAAAACCATCCCATCATTTAAGTTATTTGGATTTGTGTTGGAACCATCTGGGCCGTCCGCATATCGCAGACAACCGGCTCCATCCATATATTCGCTATTCGGGTCCGCAAGGCCTTGATCAACTTCGCCCCAGGTTCCGTCAACATTCCCATAGCGCATAATAACCTGTGTATCGGATCTAACCGCTAAAACCGTGGTGGCAAGTAATACAAAAGTAAAAAGGGTTGAAATTAAAAATTTCTTTTTCATCAAATTCCTCCTATGTCCTCTACGATGATAAGAAAGGTAAAGTAATAATATATTAACACAAGCTTATTGCGTTGTCAATAATTAGCTGTGTCACCAGTGTGTCACCAGCTGTGTCATATCTGTAATGTCAGATGTGTCAGGGCAAACGCATTTAAACAAAAAATGATTTTTATTAGAATCGAGCGTAAATACAATGATTAACTCAATCTTTTAACCTGGCTTAGAAAAAAATTTAAAAAGTAAAATTTCATTAATGAACAGTTACATCGTGCCCTTCGGGCATTGCGAGCCTCTTAAGCGAAATGGATATCTTCAGTTAATCAGTTTTCCATTCAAATATTGTGCAACAAAATCTTTAAGGCAAATCGCCACGTTGCTCTCAAGGGTTTCTCGCAATGACAACCTGCCAGCAGCACCACATACACGTAAATTTAAGTGTTGAATTAAACATATTTCATAAATGAAAGCTTCAAAGAAGCTTAATCTACGTAGATTTAAATGCAATTGCCCTATCAGTTCTGTCAATGATCAGCTGGCAATTTTCAACAATTCTAAGTATGAAATTTGTGTAGCTCCGATTCTCCTTTCCTAAAGGGAATGTTATCTGATTTTTGGTTAGAAATAGACTTGTAATGACCAGAATCTGTGCTCGCGAAGCAACATAATGACCCCGTCCGCCACTTTTGCACAATAAATGACCAGATAATTGATTCTATAATTTCAACCATAGCGGCTTTAACTCCTAACCCAGGACTTATTTCTCTATGCAGAGAATCGCTGATTGTTTGTTTATTTTCATCATTAATTATTTATCATAATTTTTCAGAAATTTTTAACAGCAAAGAAACAGTTATCCCATATCAACAGTCAAAACAGCGGGAATAACGCTCATGTTTACATGGGGGGTGTGATCATACAAGGCTCAGGCTGGACAGCCTCAAGCTTGTTCCCGCAAAATCCAAACCGTTCCGCCCATGAACCCAGGAATTGATTAGAATCTTTTGGTTCCCACCAGAAACGAACCGTGCGAGTTGCGGTACGCCATTCGCCAATCACATTATTATTTTCTCCTATTGTGCCCTCAAAAGTATAAGCAATCCCATCAATAGACGCGTTGCCAAACACATTACCGCCGATCTCTGTCAATACCATGATCGTTTGAACGTATTTTCCGGTCGTACTCTGATGCCAGATATACCAATCCCCGCTCCATATAAACGCCATTGGCGTTTTGGTAGCGGTAGGGCTTGGAGAGAAGGTCGCCGTTGCGGTTGGCGCCGCAGTTTTGCTGGGGGAGGGCGTCGTTGCTGCCAGGGTTGTGGTTGCAGTGTTGGTCGCCTTGGGTGGGTTGGTCTTTGTGGGGGTTTTGCTCGGAGCCGGGCTTGTTTGCGTGGCCGTTTCCTGGCTGGCGATCGGGTAAGGACTTTCCGAAACCACTGGCGAAACAAGACGCGTGGCGGTCCTGGTCGCGGTATGGCTTTGGGTAGGCTCAGGGCCAACTGGTGTTGCCGTTTGCGCCCTGGTTGCTTTTGTAGTCACTGTCGCTGTGCTGACCGGAGTTGAACCATTAGTTGGCACTTGAGTAGCGGGCTGTTCGCTTTGCCGCGTGTTACTGATCGTCGCGACCGTTTCCCCGCTAAAACTTTCAACACTTTTACGGTCGTCATTACCGCAAGCCGATAAGACGAGCATTAAGACCAAAAACAGCGGGATCAACTTTTTCATGCAGCTATTTTATCATTCCTTTTAAATATGTTTGCGTTCCAAATTCTTTGTTTTATTCAATCTGAAACTTTGCCGGTTCCAGGGGCAAAAAACTGTTTCTCTCAGGTATAATATCGCCCTATGAAATACTACATCTGGACTGAAGGTTGCCAAATGAATGTGGCGGACAGCAACCGTCTCGCTCGCGCTTTGGAAAACCTCAACATTTTACCTGCCAATGACCCGGACGAAGCGGGGCTAATCGTCCTGAACACCTGTGTTGTCCGCCAGAGCGCCGAAGATCGCGCCATCGGGCGGCTCAACTCGCTTTTACCACTCAAAAAAGCCAATCCCGACCTTATCATCGGTCTGATGGGCTGTTTGGTCGGCATCAAAGGCAATGCCGCCCTTGAAAAACGCTTCCCCTGGGTGGACGTCTTTGCCGCCCCATCCGACCCGGAGCCTTTTCTGCGCCTTTTGGGCGAACGCCAGGATCAGCTCAATGCCGAAGCCTGGCGCCGCAGCGCGGACGAGGTTCTGGACGCTGAATTCGGGGTCACCACGGACGCGCAACACACCATCAGCGAAAACCTGCCCATCGTTTTGGGCTGTTCGCACGCCTGCGCTTACTGTGTGATCCCCAACCGACGCGGCAAAGAACGCAGCCGCGAATCGCGCAAAATATTGAGCGAAGCAAGCGTCATGGTTGAGCACGGCGCGAAGGAACTGGTGCTGCTCGGCCAGATCGTTGATCGCTACGGTCTCGATCTGCCTGGTGAAATGCGCCTCCCTCAACTGCTGCGCGAATTATCAAAAATTGAAGGGCTTGAACGCATCCGCTTCCTTACTTCCCATCCCAACTGGATGACCGACGAACTGATCGACGCGGTCGCGCAGACACCCAAAGTAATGCCCCATATCGAAGTGCCGGTTCAGGCAGGCGATGACGAGGTCTTGCGGGCCATGCGCCGCGGCTACAGCAATCAGCAATATCGCGACCTGGTCGAACGCATTCGCGGGCGAATTCCAGGCGTTTCCATCGGAACAGATATAATCGTCGGTTTCCCTGGCGAGAGCGAAGCCGCATTTGAGAACACCTATCAACTCCTGAAAGACCTGCGGATCGACGTCGCCCACCTGGCGCGTTATTCCCCTCGACCGAGCACCTATTCCATGAAATTCCTGCCCGATGACGTGAGCGAAGAAGAAAAAATGAGGCGCTTCCGCGCTTTGGAAGACCTGCAAAAGGTCGTGGTTGGAGAGATCAACCAGAAATTCCTTGGGCAGCTGCAACCGGTTTTGTTTGAAAACAGTTTTCGAGGAAAATGGCGTGGGCGCACACCCACCAACCGCCTCGTTTTTGTGGAGAGCGACGAAAATCTCTACGGTCAAACACGGGATGTGAAGATCACCTGGACCGGGCCCTGGTCGCTGCAAGGCGAACTGGCCTAAGCAATCCCCTTATTCCAGAACCTTCTCGGTAAAATCACACAGCTCCAGCACCGGGCAGTGCTGGCATTTTGGTTTGCGTGCCTGGCAGTACGACCTACCCAAACTAATGATATTGAGGTGCAGATCCTTGAAAGTCGTCGGTTCACCGATCATCTCCAAGTATTGATGCGTTTTTTCCACGTTCAGCTTGGGTGGTCGCAGTCCGATCCTGCCGCTGACGCGATAAATATGGGTATCAACCGGAAAAGCAGGCATATCCAACGCGAAGACGAGCACGATCGCCGCTGTTTTGGGGCCCACCCCCTTCAGGCTGACCAGCCAATCACGGGCTTCGTCAACGCTTTTCTCTCGGAGCCAGTCCAGGCTGATCTCGCCTCTTTGCTCGCTGATCGCCTGCAGCGCTGATTGAATATTGGGGCCCTTTTGTGCCGCCAGTCCGGCAATACGAATCACTTCCTGCAATTCCTTCGGGTCGGCATCGCGCACTTCCTCCCAACTCCGATAAGTTTCTTTCAGTTCCCTGAAAGCCTTGTCGCGGTTGATATCGTTCGTGTTTTGGGAAAGGATCGTGCAGACCAGCTCATCCACCGCCGGGAGATACTCATGCCATTGCGGCTCTCCAAATGCTTCCAGCAGGCGGGCATGCACTGCGGCTAATTTTTCTGCTCGTCTGCGGTCTTCTTTTTTCAGTTTCATCTCACTCAAAAAACTGGATCGGTCTGGCCAGGCGCATCGTGCCAACTTCAATACCGCGGAAGTTGCGCAAAACCGGCTGATTGAAAGGACCAAACGCCTCGGATTCGACCTGATCGCCAAGGCCAAAAGCCTTCATCAGCTCAACCACCAGCAGATGCGTGGCGCGTCGCGTCAGGTCGCCATCGGCGATCTTGAAACAGATGCCAATTCCTTTGGATCTGGCAGACACCACGCCGGGTTTGATCCCGATCAGTTGGAAACCCTCCGCGCCGCCTTTCGAGACGACCTTCCCTTCCATGACCTGCATCAAGGCGGTATCGACCTGGCCGGGTCCTGCCACCATCATTGGGTAAGAAGTCATCGCGTGAGTGATCTTTTCGCAGGAGGTACGGGTGTTTTCGGAAAGGTCTTTCGGGTCAACCAATTTCGCTGCTGCCCAGGCAAAACTGCTCAGCGGCATCGCGTAAACTGGAGCGGTGCAGCCGTCGATCCCGAAGATCATATCATCGCGATGGAGACCGCACATGCTCGCGACGGTCTGACGAATGCTTTGCTGCACCGGATGCACTGGTTCAAGGTAGTTTTCAAGGCTTAGCTCGCGCATTTTCGCGTGCGCCAGCATGCCGGAGTGCTTCCCGGAGCAATTGTGCCGGTAAGAATTGGGCTCTTCGCCGCGCATGCGCATCGCCAGCGTCGTTTCTTTATCAGTAGGCCAATGCACCCCACATTGCAGATCGGACAAGCCAATACCGACCTTTTCGTGCAGGCCTTTCAGAACGCGCACGTGCTCATCCGTGCCGGTATGCGAGGCGCAAAGGATCGCCAGTTCTTCATCATTCAGCCCAAAAAGCTCAACGCCGCCCATTTCCACAAAAGGCAGCGCCTGAAAAGGCTTCATCGAGCTGCGCGGAAAGGTTACCAGATCCGAATTTCCATAAGATGCCAACAAACGCCCGTCCGAATCAACGATCGCCATGGCACCCAGATGCATGCTTTCAACAATACCACCCCGTGTGGCTTCCACCATCGGTTCATAACCAGCACAGACATCCATGTTTTATCCTCTTTCCCGACAATTTAGTTCGTAATAAGTGGTGATTCCCCAATGCAAGCGATTGTAGAACAGATCGCTGTTAAACAAATTCAGCTCAATGATCTTTCCGGAGATGGCAGGGATCCTGGCATACCATTCATCCACCGGCGCTTTCGCCTCGGCCAGTTTCTCAAAGGCTTTGGCAATATAGGCGATATGACCCGCCATGGTCTTGACCTGATCCTTATTGACAAGTCCGTTGCGAGCCGAAACGATCTGATAATCCTTGAAACGTTTGGAGCCAAGCTCTTTCAGGTCCTGCTCCCATCGCTCAAGATTGGCATAAGCCAAAAAAGGCGGCTCGTCAACAAGCACACTGTCGCCAACGAAAACAACCTTCCGCTCAGGAATGATCGCCCAGATGCCAGCCAGATTGGAGCCAGGATGGTGTTCCAGCTGGATCTGCAGGTCGCCCAGATGAAGTCCTAAATCCCCGTCAAAATTAATTTCAGGAGCCTGCATGCGGATGCTGCCGCTATGTGCCTCGTTCCCTTCATGTTGATAAGCCTCTTCAACGGTTTTGACCGAGGCGTATCGGGCGCGCAAAGGAGTGGTCGTTTCGGAATGTGCCACGATCGTGGTATCGTTGCCCTTGATGCTCAAAAAACGGTCATAATTCGTGTCCAGAACGACCATATAACGTGGTCGTCCGGTTACAAGACGCGCGGTCGCGCCGCGCCAGGTTCCGGCTCCGTCTGTCCGGATGGGTGAGTCGATCAGTATGGTGCCCGCTTCGTTGTGGATGATCCCCGCGTACAAACCCAGCGAGTTTTGCTCGATGAAAACGTTGTCAGCAATTTCCTGCATGCTTACCTCCATTTCACAATGCGGGAATTATAGCCAATGGATGGCTCCAGTGTCAACTTTTGCTTGTTATTTACAAACGTCATTCACCTAAGGCAGACACACTGGTTTCTTGACGTTTTTATCAACCCGATCCGTATTCAGCTGCATGCCAAAATAGGCGCTCGGATCGATCGTGTTACCGATCTGCAGCTCGTTGAGGTAATGACCTTCTCCATCATCCTTGACGATGGAGATGTGCAGGTGAATACCGGTCGGCGAGCCGGGGTAGCCGGAATAGTTGCCCTGATAGCCGATCAGATCGCCTTTTTTGACCGGTTTCTCCTGCGTGCCAGCCGGAAAAGCGTCATCGATCAGCGGGTTTCCATCGACGTCAGCCAGATGGGTCATGTAAACCCAGATCTGACGGTCTGGGTCAAGCGGATCTTTCGGGATGCGAATGATCACCGAGGATTTCCAGTCGCTTTCACGGGTCAAAAAGCCGTCATAAGGCGCGTAGATCGGGGTAACCCCAACCGGATTGCCGCCAAAGATATCCAGCCCGGTATGAAGCTTGAGGGGAGTAAAGGAATCGCCGTAAAAGTAGCCAATGAAGCCGCTGGTAGGCAGGGCAAACGGCGCGTCCGCGCATTGGTGGAGGGCGGGCAGCTCCCAGTCCCGATGAGCCTCCGGGTCGCGAATGTAGTCGATAACAGCCTTGTTTCGCCCCTCAGACCATGTACGCAGATAGGCAAGTACTTTCTTGCCAAAAACCAGCCCAAACGCTGTTACAGCTAACAGCACCAGGGCGATCATGCCAAGTAATATTTTTTGTTTGTTGTTCATGGGCTTGATTCTAATGCAAATTCAAACTTCCATTTTTTCAACACTTCTGCTGTTCCTGCCTCTCTTATTGATCATGCAGAGCGGATTCAAAAAACCACTCCAGTTCAGACATTAAAATTAAAATCAAAGATATCCTAAAACAAGTTCATTGAACAAGGTCAGACCACGCGCCCATAAGCCGAATGAGAAGAAATGACGTTGTTGGTCATAAGAAAAGCTTGCGCACCACAAAAACCCTCTGAAATGTTTTAGCTGAAGATCATAGGTTTAAAAAAACCCCCCCCTTTAACCATCTAATGCTGCGTACGCCGAACGCAGCATTAGTGTTTTAAGGAGGAGAAGAAGAAGAGAAGTCGCCCTTACGACTTTATATTACAATAAACCCTGCAATAATACTTGACGTTTAACCTACGATTCCCCTACGATTTTTTCGTAAGCTTGGGTTTGAAAGGCAGAAATAATGGAAAATACAGAAAATTCATTCAAATCGGGCTTTATCGCCTTGATCGGCAAACCAAACGCGGGGAAAAGCAGCCTGCTGAATGCCCTGATCGGGCAGCCCATCGCGGGAGTTTCGTTTCGTCCGCAAACGACACGCAGACGCCAATTGGGGATCCTAAGCACCGACCGTTATCAGATGATCTTTGTTGATACGCCCGGGCTAAATAACGCCAAAGACAAACTGAGTCTCTTCATTAATAATGAAGTGCGTTTCGCGCTGGAAGATGCTGACCTGCTGCTTTATATTGCCGATATGAGCGCCCCGGCCGATGAGCTTGATCGCCAGCTGAGCGATGCCCTCAAAGAAAAGCGCACTCAGGACGAGGTCATATTGGTCTACAACAAAAGTGACCTGAGCGATAAAGGGCAGATCAAACAGGGCTATCAGGCTTTGCTGCCGGAAGCCAAAACGATCGAGATCTCGACCCGCAGCGGAAAAGGCTTGCCAAAGTTGCTCGAATTGGTCAAAGAGCGTCTGCCTGAGGGGCCTGAATATTACCCGACCGATCAAATTACCGAAGATTTTGAGCGGGAAATTGCCGCTGAGATGATCCGCGCGAAAACGATGGAGAATCTGAGCGACGAATTGCCGTACAGCATTGCTGTTCTGGTGAATGATTACAAAGAGCGCGAGAATGGCGTAATATACATCCATGGCACCATTTTTGTCGAAAGGGATGCCCAAAAAGCCATCGTCATCGGCAAGAAAGGCATGATGATCCGCAAGATCAGCACCGACGCGCGCCTGGCGATCGAGGAAATGACCCAGCAAAAAGTCTTTCTGGATCTGCAGGTCAAGACCCAAAAGGATTGGAAGAATGACCCGGCCTTTCTAAGGCTGGTCGGGCTGGCGGGGGCGGGAGACAATGCAAAATAGCCTGAGCATGATCCTCATCGCTTTGATCGCGATCTCGAGCCTCATCAATTGGGTGGCAGCCTGGCAGTGGCGGCCAAAACTCTACTATGCCAGCAAGCCTTTCGCCATGATCTTTTTGATCATCTTTTTCGTCTTGCAGGGTCCGATGACCAGCCAGAAAACACCTTTCCTGATCGGCTTGGTTTTTTCCTTTTTAGGAGATTTGCTCTTGATCCCACGAAGCATGCGCTGGTTTATCGCGGGGATGTGCGCTTTTTCCATCGCACAACTTTGCTACACGATCGGATTCAATCTGTCGCTGACCAGTGTGCCAGTGTTGGTTCTTTCTGTTTTCGCGCTTGTGCTGGGGGGAGTGATCATGCATCTGGTAATTGACCATTTCGCCAAAACCGTTGACATTAACAAAAAGGTACTTCCCTTCTTTAAAATCTATGGGGTTCTGGTGCTGGCCATGGCAATCAGCGCCATTACCAGCATCGCCAGACCAGCCTGGCCCGACCTGGCAGCCGTGATGGCGGGCGTTGGCGCGATGCTCTTCTTCGTTTCAGATGTCATGATCGGGCTTGACAAGCTTGAAAGACGCCTGCCCAGGTATAAGTTCTGGATCATTATCACCTACCACCTCGCCCAGTTCCTCATCGTGGGCGCGTTGACCCTGATGTGAATCAGTGAACCATCCTCCAAAAATGCTACATGCAAGTGATACTTAGCGATATCTAAACAATGATTCGCAAATCGAGTCGGGCAAGCTTCTACAGCAACTTCAGGAAATCAAGCGTCATCATCGCGGTCGCGCCCCAGACCGTCGCACCGTCATAAGGTTTAAAGTACAAAACCTCAAATTCTCCCCCCTGGTAATTATGGGCCCGATAGTACCGATTTTTTTCATCCGCCAGCCAGTCGAGCGGGATCGAAAAAACGCGGTCAACTTCATCTGGATTTACGGTCAGGTCAGTTGGCCAGTCACAAATCCCGACCACAGGCGTCACGATAAAATTCGTCACCATCTCCATGGCTGCCATTTTTCCCAAAACCCGCACGGCTTTGGGGTTCAAGCCAATTTCTTCCCAGGATTCCCTTAAGGCTGTTTCGATCAAGTCTTTATCCCCAGGCTCCCAGGAGCCGCCCGGAAATGAGACCTGTCCGCTGTGGTCGTGCAGCATACTGGAGCGCAGGGTGTAGATCAGCTGCCACTGCCCTTCCCGTCGGATCAGCGGCATCAGCACCGCAGCTGAACGCGGACGGTCTTTATCCAAGGGGTTTTTCCTGATCTCCCGATATATTCCAGCCTGGGATCGTCTTTCAAGTCGCTGGGGTAGATCAGCTGGAAGGTCCAGATTCGAGCTCAATCCAGCTCCGTTTCCAGCGGCTCTGTTAGTTCTTCCGCACATTGAACGGCGCGAGCGAAGATCAGATAACCGGTATGCGCAACCATTCTGTCAACTGGTCGGATCCTGGCCCAATCGGTTTTGAAGTGGCGCAAGGAGAGTTCGCAGACATCAATAAACGCGAAACCGCTTCGCTCGAGCACCCGTAGAAGGATCTCCACCTGGTTGAAAGTCGGCAGCAAGGTACCAAAAGCCCCGCCAGCCTTCAAGCTGGTCTTTACCTGCTCCAGATAATCATAAGGGTTTGGCAGATCCAGGAAGATCGCGTCCAGGTTGCGTTCCTCAAAGCCATCTCCAGCATTCCCGGCTTTAAACTCGACCCGGTCTTCCAAACCGAAGAGCGTCAGATTTTTGATCGCCAGTTTTTGGACTTCAGGATTGCGTTCATAGGAATAAACCCGCCCTTCCTTGCCGGTCAAATAAGCCAGCACGGTCGTCAAACCGCCCGAACCGCCGCCGCATTCCAAGACCCGCGTGCCGGGGCCAATGCCGAGGCGCATAACAATGTAGCCGATATCTTTGGGATACATGATCTGGGTGGTTCGCTTGATGCTCTGGACCAGATCGGTCAGGCCAGGCTGTAAGACAAAAAAAGGATGGCCGTTATGCGATTCAAGCCGAACACCCCAGGATTGTCCGATGATGTCATCATGATGGATCACACCCCGATGGGTCTGCAGGACTTCGCCTTCTTTTACGATCAAAATATGGCTCTTATGCGAGCTGCCGTGCAATTGCACCAGATCGCCATCTTGCACCCGATTTACCATATCATTAGGGTTTTCTGTCATTGTTTCCCCTTCGGAAGGATGTTTTGATCAACCTGCCCGATCCAATGACCCAAAAACAGCAAAACCACACTTCCGGCGATCCCGCCTGCCAGATTGACCGGACCCACGGACATAAATTTAAGCCCAAAGCTGTTTGCCGCCAGATGCCCAATAAAAAAACCGAACCAGCTCAGCAGCAAATACAACAAGAGTCGGCCAATTCCTCCATCTCTCCAGATATGAAAAATGGCTCCCAGCAGTGTCGCAATGATGAATCCAAACAGATAGGATGATATATTCATTTTTTGATCGTTCCCATAATGGCAAACCAGACCTCACAAGCAATATAGAAAGGCTGGCTTTACCGTTGATTTTGCAATACAAACAGTCTCAATGATAACATAATTCACCCCACTCTCTTTGGTTTTGGATCATTTCAGGTACAATAAAAACGTTATGCTCTCAGACACACACGCCCATATTGATTTCAATGCTTTTGATGCTGACCGCGCTCAGGTCATAGAACGCGCCAAACAAGCCGGACTTGGCTTCATGATCAACATCAGCATCGACCTCGAAACAGCTCAAAACTCGATCAGGCTTGCCCGTCAAAATCCTGGCTTTATTTTCACCGCGGTCGGGATCCATCCCAATTACACCAGCGACTATAACGAGAAAATGCTCGAAAAACTGGAGCGCCTGGCCCACGAACCGGAAGTACTGGCGATTGGCGAGATCGGTCTTGATTATTATCGCGATCATGCCACACCCGAACAGCAGCGGCGCGCTTTGTTCCCGCAGCTCGAACTGGCAGCCCGTCTGCACCTACCCATCATCCTGCACGAGCGTTCCTCGGCTCACGAACTGGTGCCCATCCTGATCGAATGGCAAAAAAATCTGCCCGAAAACAGCCCGATCAAAGCTCACCCCGGCGTTATGCACTCCTACGGTGCTTCACTGGAATATCTTCCACCCTTACTGGAAGCTGGTTTTTATTTTGGGATTGGCGGTCCGGTCACCTACAAAAACGCGCAGGACAAGCACAGTTTGGTCAAGCAATTACCGCTCGAGCGGATCCTGCTCGAAACTGATTGCCCCTACCTTACGCCCCATCCGCATCGCGGCGAGCGCAACGAACCGGCTTATATCCCTTATATTGCCAGCAAGATCGCGCAACTAAAAGACCTCAGCTTAGCCGAGGTCTCAACTCAAACAGCAAACAACGCCTTCACACTTTTTGGACTGAAATTCGCCTGATCCGATCAGTTTTCGTCAAATTGATGATCAGGAACAAAAGTCTGTTCTTCAATAGGAGGTCTGACGTAATTGTCATCAATTTGTCTTGGCGGCAAAGACAAAACCTGTGGTGTCAGGTCTTCATAGGGGATCAAACTTAAAAGGTGACTGATGCAGTTCAGGCGGGCACGTTTTTTATCGTCCGCTTCAACAACATACCAGGGGCTTAATTTGGTATCGGTATAGCGGAACATATCATCCTTGGCCCGCGAATATTCGACCCAGCGCAGGCGCGACTCCAGATCCATCGGGCTCAACTTCCAACGGCGGGTGATATCGTCAATGCGAGCCTGGAACCTTCTTTCCTGTTCCTCATTGCTAACTGAAAACCAATATTTGATCAGGATGATGCCAGAACGGATCAGCATTTTTTCGAATTCCGGCACGGTTCTGAAAAACTCCTCCACCTGTTCCGGGGTACAAAAACCCATCACACGCTCCACGCCAGCCCGGTTGTACCAGGAACGGTCAAACAAAACCATCTCACCTGCCGCAGGCAGATGTGCCACATAACGCTGAAAATACCATTGGGTCTTTTCTTTCTCAGTAGCGACAGGCAGCGCAACGACACGCACAATTCTGGGATTCAACTTTTCAGTGATGCGCTTGATCGTGCCGCCCTTGCCGGCGGCATCCCGGCCTTCAAAGATCACAACAACTTTTGCGCCTGTTTCCTTGATCCAGCCCTGCAGCTTTACCAATTCGATTTGTAATTTTTCGATCTCACGATCATAAGCTTTGGTTGATAATTTTTTCTTTTTAGCGGGTTGTTTCGAACCATCATCCGCGATGTCAGAATCGGACTGTTCAGGATTCAATTTAGGATCTTTCTTAGCCATTTTAGCCTCCGAAAATGTTTTTTAGCTGGGTAATGCCATTATTATACAACCTTTAACAAAAAGTAAAGGCTGTTAATTTAAGAATTTTTACGCTTGTAATCCACGAAGCGATAACCGATCCCCCGCTCGGTCAGGATGTATTGCGGATCGGAGGGATCGACTTCGATCTTTTTCCTTAGATAATTGATGTACAAACGCACGTAATGCGGTTCGTCTTCATACTCGTAACCCCAGACCTTGTTCAATATCTGGTCATGCGTCAAAACCCAGCCAGCGTTCTGCACCAGGTGATAGAGCAGCCGGTATTCAGTTGGTCTCAGCTGGACCAATTCCCCTTCGACCCAAACCTCATGTTTGCCAAAGTCGATCGTCAGGCGATCGTCAACCACGATCTGACCGCTTTCCTCATCCTTACTGAAGCTGCCTCTTCTCAATACAGCCCGAATGCGGCTGGTCAGCTCACGGGGACTGAAGGGTTTGGTGACATAATCATCGGCGCCCAATTCAAGCCCTTTGACCTTGTCCTCTTCCTGTCCTTTGGCGGTCAACATGATCACCGGTATGTTCCCGATTTCCCGGATCATCTTCAGAACCGTAAATCCGTCGATATCCGGCATCATGACATCCAGTAAGATCAGATCCGGCAGCGTGGTACGCAGTTTTTCCATGGCCTGGGTGCCGTTGTTTGCCTCAACTACTTCAAATCCGTCCTGCTCCAGATTCAGGCGAATGATCTTTGCCAATCCACGTTCATCATCAACAACTAAAATCTTCTTCTTTGCTTCCATGATTCTCCTAAAACAGGTCCACAACGATCACTGTGATATTATCGCTTCCGCCAGCCTCGTTTGCCAGATCGCACAGTTCCTGGGCTCTCTTTTCGACGGGAGAAGAGGCCCGCACCGTCTCAACCAGCCTGGATTCGTTGACCAAACCCCACAAGCCGTCTGAGCACAAAAGCAGATGGGTCGGTTTGCGGAGTTCTTTTTGTCCGACATCGACCTTAAAACCATCCGTTTGACCCAAGGCGCGATAAAGTACGTTTTTCTGCGGGTGCAGCTCTGCCTCGGCAGCGTTGATCTGGCCCAGATCCACCAAACGCTGTACCAGCGAATGATCGCGCGTCAGGTGCTCAGGCGCGCCGGAATCGCCGATCATATAAAGGCGCGAATCCCCAACATGGGCAAACACAAGCTCGCGATCGATCACCAATGCGGCAGTTAAAGTTGAACCACCACCATTGACGTTCTCCAAAACAGCTTCCTGGGCTTTATGGACGGCTTTTTCCATCCTTTCCACCAGGAGATCATCATTGATGGATTCGAGATTCAAAGTCTGGAGCAAATCGAATGATTCAACAAAATTTTGCACCGCGATGGAGCTGGCCATTTCGCCATTGAAATGCCCGCCCATGCCATCTGCCACCACAAAAAGACCCGCCCTTCTTTCCTGACCACGCAAACCTTGCTGCACGACCAGGCTGACAGCAGCGTCTTCCATGTGATCGCGGGTCCTCCCGACCGACTGTGCCAGCCCGGCTAAGATCGTGATCGGTTTTCCATCTTCAAAAGAAGCCGGCAGCGCACATTCACACTTTGTTTTTCGTCCAAAAAGCTTCAAACTTTCACCACTTTCTCACTTCTAATTAAGGCTCAGGCGTGCTAATTTCCAAAACAAGAAGGAAATTCTCGGCTGCCCATCCGACACGGCTTTTATCCAAAAGCGCCTCACAATACCACCAGGTATAGCCGTCCTTGACGATGGGGCCATCAATGACCTTAAAAGCTTCGTCATCCAATGCCAAAAAGTTTAGCTCACCAGACGTACCGGCTTCAGAGCGCATGCGCAAACCAACCCCCTGCGTGCCGCTCACCTTGACATAGCGCCCAACCGCCACCACACCTGGCGGCAGGATCGAAACATCCGCGGGCGTCGGGCTTGGCAATACCAACGTGGGGGCCAGCGTTGGCGTCTCCGTTGGCGCGGGAATGATGGTGATCAGGTATTGCGGCGTGGTTTCCATCGGCGCACGCTGCCTTGCCTGTGACCGGAAAACGAGGAATGCGACCCCGATCAGCACCAGCGCGAACAGGATCGCGCCAAGGATGCTTATCAACAGGATCTTCCCGTTGTTCTGCTTATCGTTCATGCTGTTTGTCATTTGCTCCTTTCCCAAAACAGATCCAGTTCGCGGAAAAGGACGCCTGGTTTTTCAAAGTGGGGCATTCCTTTCGTGTTCCTGCTGCGAAAGGCGCGCCAGTTTTTGTGTTCGTTCACCAGCTGCGGCAGCATATCAAAGCTGGTAACGGGATCATTATCGTAAACCGCGAGCACAGGCACCGTCAGTTTTTCATAAAAGCGCTCGCGCACATTATCCACATTAAGTTTTCCGCTCATCAGAACGATCGGAGCAAAGTGAGCACCTGGTTGATGCGAAGAAGTGTAGGCCAGGTCGATCAGCTCAGCGGGTGAGCTGTAAGCAAATCTTTTATGATAAAAACTGGTGATCCTGGCCCGACTGGCAAAAAGATCGTAAACCGGCAGGCTCCACAAAGGCACTTTCAACCACGACAGCAGCAGATCCCGCATGCGTTCCATTCGGTCGATTCCCTGCAAGGTGCTTGTGCCTGGCATATGAAATCCGGTCGGGTTGATCATCGTGATCGATCGGAACCATCGCTCATCCTGCGCGGCTGCCATTGCCACATATTCGCTGGCGTTTCCCAAACAAAGCACGTGGCAAGCCTCGCCGATCTCATTTTTGATAAAATCCAAAATGGCTGCTTCGTACATGCTGACGCGGTAAGGGCGATCCCCCTTTTCAGAACGCCCAAACCCCGGCAGATCAATGGCATAAACCGGAGCTGCGTTGCGAAAAGCCTCAAAAACCGGCAGCATGTCATGGAGTCCGGCGTACAGATGAAGACCGTGTACCAATAAGATGGGTGTGCCTTTACGCTTTGAATTGGTGAAATAATTGATCTTTCCAGCGGTTTCAGAGGCGTAAATCTTCTGCTCCGCGTCGAGAATGATCTTTAACTTTGCGTTATGGTCAATATAGCGTTTGCTATAAAGGATCCAACCCACTTTGACTGCCGCCAGTGCGGTTGCAATGCCAAAGAGGCTCCAACCAGCTTTTTCTCCAGATTTTTCTTTACACATCGCCTACTCCTTGGGTACCGGGATGGATATAGCCTAATTATAGTTGACTTTTCCAGCCAGTTCCAAAATCCTTACCGGAAACACAGACGAATTAATCTGGGCATGCGTCCACTACAAGAATACCCGATCATCCCTGCTTCCAGCCTTGCCCATGATGGTAAAATCATGCTATGAAATCTTACCGCTCGCGTGCAAAAAAGCGTGCCCAAATGTCGCGGGCCATTCTCCTGGTCATCGGGCTCGGATCGATCTTTGCCAGCCTGATCATCGCTCTGCGCGCCTATACCCAATACGCCGCCCAGCCGGAAATTGTTCCCTACCTGACCGAAATCGAAGGAATCCCACTGGGAGGCCTCTCGCTTGACGAAGCCAGCCAACGCATCCAAGAGGTTTTCAACCTGCCCGTTGAGTTGCAGTACAAAACCGCCCGTATGCAGTTTCCCCCTGCTGAGCTTGGCTTTCAGCTCGACCTGGCGGCAATTCTGGAACAGATCCCCCATACCACCCGCCCAATTTCCTTCAAAGCCTGGTTCTTCGGGAAAGATTCAGAGCAGAGTACACACACCCTCAAATTAGCCTACACGCTCGATGAAGCGTATCTACAAAACTTCCTCGACGAGATCTTCACCCAGCGTTATGACCAGCCCGCGGTCGCCCCGGCACCGATCCTCTACAGCACGAATCTCACCCCCGGGCAGCCAGGCTATCAGTTGAGCTCGCTCTCCCAAACGGTCGAGCAGGTCAAACTCGCCCTGACATCGCCAACGGAACGGATCGTCAACCTGACAGTAAACGAAACACCAGCGCCAGCCCTTTCCTGGCAAAACCTTGAAACCATGGTACGGCAGCTCGTCAAACTGGAAAGATTCAACGGACTTTTTGAGATCTACCTGCGCGACATGAAAACCGACCAGCTAATGCACTTTGCCATCAAGGATCAGCAGGATGTACCGGTCGACGTCGCCTATTCAGCCGCCAGCACGATCAAAATTCCCATCATGGTCTCGACCATGAGAAGGCTTGAGGCGCCCATTCCCAATCAGGCGCTGAACTGGATGGCGCAAATGATCGGCGAATCGCTCAATCCACCTGCGGACGGCCTGATGAAAGCCTACATGGACAATCAGAACGGGCCGCTCATGGTCACGGCTGATATGCGCGAACTTGGTTATCAAAACACCTTCCTGGCAGGCTACTTTGAACCCGGCTCACCGCTATTGGAACGCGTCGATACGCCCGCCAACCAGCGCAGGGATGTTTATCTTGACCCTGATCTTTACAATCAAACCGTGCCTTCCGAAACCGGTGATCTGCTGACACGTCTTTATCGTTGTGCCAGCTCCCCGCAAGCCGGCCTCTTTAACGGGCAGGTCGATCAGGAAGAATGCGAGATCATGCTTGGCTACCTCAAGGGAAATAAAATCCTGGCTTTGCTCGAAGCCGGCCTGCCGCCCGAGGCTTCCATCGCCCATAAACACGGCTGGACCAACGAAACTGACGGACTGATCCACACGATCAGTGATGCCTCGGTCATTTACACGCCAGGCGGAGATTACGTTTTGGTGGTTTTTGCCCATACAGAAAACCAGTTTCTCTACGATTATGCCAACCGTATTTTTGCCAGGCTCGCTCAATCCATATATAATGCATACAATCTTGAAAACCAGACTTTCTGGTATGAAAACTGAGCGAAAAGCTCACATTGAGCGATCATGCACCTGATATTGACCCACGAGCAAGCTGACTTCGACGCGCTGGCATCACAGCTTGGCGCGCGCATCCTCCATCCCGAGGCTTATGCCCTGCTTCCCCGTCAGATCAACCGCAACGGCCGCCAGTTTCTCAACCGTTTTGGCCATGAATTGGGATTTTCCACCATAAAAGACCTGCCAAACCAAACCATCGCCAACGTGACCCTGGTCGACACGCAATCCCTGGTCACCCTGAAAGGCCTGACAAATCTAACAAAAGTGCAGGTGCTCGACCATCACCCGCGCAAAAGACAGTCGCACCCAGATTGGGAAATGGAACTTGACAATTGCGGCGCATGCACCACCCTTCTGGTCGAAAAGATACAGCAAGCCGGTCTCCAACTAACCCCGATCCAGGCCACGCTGATGCTGCTCGGGATCTATGAAGATACCGGCTCCCTGGTTTACACCAACACCAGCCCCCGCGACGCCCTGGCGGTTGCCTTCCTGCTGGAACAAAAAGCTGACCTGAGTATCGTATCTCACTATCTGAACCCGCCGCTGTCCAACATGCAGCAGCAGCTTTATGACCGTCTTTTAAGCTCATTGGACACTTACGAAGTTGAGGGGCTTGAGGTTCTGCTTGCAGGCGCGGAGGCTTTTGACCTGAATGATGAAATCTCCTCCGTTGCTCACAAATTACGCGAGTTTCTCGATCCGGACGGTCTGATTCTGGTCGTTTCCACGCGTCAGGGCGTCCGCCTGGTGGCGCGTTCCACCACTGACCGTCTGGATGTTGCCATGCTGGCAAAGCATTTTAAAGGAGGCGGGCACAGGCGCGCCTCGTCCGCGCTCATTCGCCCTGACGATAAACCAACCCCAGACAACACCCGCTTTCTGTTGCGTCAGGTGATCGAAAGCGTCATTGAATATCTCCCATCGGTCATTACTTCCGAAAAAACCGTGCGTCAGATCATGTCCCTGCGTCCGCTTTTGCTCGAACCTGGCATGTCGGTGACCGAAGCCGCACAGCTCATGAACCGATATGGCTTCGAGGGCTATCCCGTCGTTGAAAACGATCAACTCCTCGGTCTGCTCAACCGCCGCAATGTCGATCGCGCCCTTGCGCATAATATCGATAAGACGGTTGGCGACCTGATGGAAGCCGGCAGCGTCGCCGTTTATCCAGACGACTCGATCACACGCCTGAAAGAGCTCATGTCTACCAGCGGCTGGGGGCAGATCCCCGTCCTCGACCCGGAGAGCAAGATGATCATCGGCATCGTCACCCGCACCGATCTGATCGGTACGCTCAGCAAGGATATCAGCCCCATCCCACGCGCCAAACTGATCGACGCTTTACAAAACGCCTTGCCGGAAGATCGGAAACAGCTCCTTGAAGTCGTCGCCGAAGAAGCCAAAAGTCAAAACCTGCCCGCTTACATCGTGGGTGGGTTTGTCCGTGACCTGCTTCTGATGCGTCCGTGCCAGGATTTTGACATCGTTATCGAGGGTGACGCGATCGCCTTCGCCAGGCATTTGTCATCCAGATTTGGCGGTCGCGTGGTCAAGCATGATCGCTTTGGCACCGCGAAATGGATCCTGAGCGAAGACCGAGAGGAGATCGCCAACAAGCTCAAGTTGCCTGTCGTGGACCAGGCTCTGAGCCTGCCGGAACATCTCGACCTGATCAGCGCGCGCACCGAGTTTTATGATCACCCGGCTGCTTTGCCAATCGTCGAACGCAGCAGCATCAAGATGGACCTTCACCGGCGCGATTTCACCATAAACACGCTGGCTTTACGGCTGGACGGTGAGCATTTCGGGCAAATTTTTGACTTCTGGGGCGGTTATAACGACTTGCAGCAGGGTCTCATCCGCGTTTTGCATGCCCTCTCTTTCGTTGATGATGCTACGCGCATGCTGCGGGCGGTTCGCTTCGCGGAACGTTTCGA
The DNA here is from genome assembly GCA_002305635.1 of Anaerolineaceae bacterium UBA1415. Classification (GTDB taxonomy): domain Bacteria; phylum Chloroflexota; class Anaerolineae; order Anaerolineales; family Anaerolineaceae; genus Mesolinea. Next base: position 112,198 of record DBPR01000019.1, read on the forward strand.
CTTTCGTATTGAAGACCGCACCCTTAGCCTGCTCCACGCCAGCCTGCCCCTCCTCGATCAACTCAGCGGCGCTCGGATTGAACACGAGTTTGACCTCATTTTCCTTGAGCAAAAGGTAGCGCAGATCATGCGCACGCTCAGGAATTATGGCATTCTCCAGTCGATCCACCCCGGCTTAGGTTGGGATATCGGAAACCAGCAGCGCTTTGAGGTTTTTCTAAACAAGGCAAATGAGAATTCACTCAGCCTGAAGGAAATTCAGCAGTCCTTCTGGAGCTTGTGGCTGGAGACGATCGATGATCAGGCGCTGGCAGAGGTCTGCGAACGCCTGCGTCTGACCGGGAAACAGCTTGACCTCATCCGCCAAACTCATAAGCTGCGCGAATCATTGCCAGCCCTGGTGGGGCTCAAACCCAGCCAGATCACGGAAAGGATTTCCGCCTTCAACGATATCGCCATCCGAACGGTGCTGCTCTCGGAAGAACAGGATCAGCTTACCAAACCACTAACGGATTACCTCGAAGTCTACAAGCATGTCCGCGTCCATACCACCGGTGAGGAGCTGAGTAAACGTGGGCTTCACCCCTCACCCCTTTTCGACCAGATCCTCACAAAGCTGAAAACTGCCTGGCTGGACGGTGAAATTGACACTTACGAAGCGGAAATCGAACTGCTGGAAAAAATATTATCCGAACAATGAGCCAACCGACCATTGAAAGCCACTACCTGATGCCGGATGGCACGAACATCCGCATTCGCCCTGCCCAGGCGGAAGACCTCCCTGGCATGGAATGGGACGGCGAATTTTCTCATTTTCGAAAGCTTTACAAGCAGCATTTTCACAATACCCGCACCGGCAGCACGCGGATTTGGGTGGCGGAATCTGAAGCGGGGGAGATCATCGGGCAAGTCTTCCTGATGCTCTATTCCAGACAGCGCGAGCTTGCCGATGGCATCAATCGCGCATATCTTTTTTCCTTCAGGCTCAAGCCAGACTACCGCAATCACGGTCTGGGCAGCTTTATTCTCGAGTTCATCGAGGATTACCTCCTAAGTCGGGGTTTCAATGCCTTGCGTCTGAACGTTGCCCGCGCCAACGATCTGGCCAGACGTATGTACGAAAAGCACGGCTTCCGCATTTTGGGTACTGAAGAAGGCAACTGGGGCTATGAAGACCAGTTCGGTCGCTGGCAAACCGTCCATGAGCCTGCCTGGCGCATGATCAAAAATCTAAAAAACTAAGTTTTTCGTTTAAAAAGCTTACAAACGATCTTCGGCGGAAAGATCATCCAGCCCTTCTGCCTCAGATAGTACCGCGAGCTTCTGGATATCCAGGGCTTCCATCGGCGTTTCATCAGGCGCAGATTTCAGCTCGCCTTCATCGTCCGAATCCACGACCGGCCTGACGTTGCGCCGAACGATCCCGCATACTTCCTCATAGTCCTCAGCCCGCAGCAAATTTGGCACAATGAAGACGCGGTTGCCCTGCTGGGTCGCGATCCACAACCCATCCCGTCCCTCCTCAACACCGATAACTTTTTTTAAAGGAAGCGTTGAGTCCGGGTAGCCGGGTTGGGATAAGGTTAGCGTCTGTTCATCAACAGTCAAAAGATAACCATCCCAAATCTCCTCTTTTTGGCGATAGGAGCGGTAACCGAAATAAACCAAAAGGATCAGGATCAGACCGATCAAAAGCCAGGGGCTGCGTTCAGAGTCCTGAGCGCGTTGGGTAAAGAACATCAACACCCCGGCGATCGCACCGGAAAGGCCATAGAATAAAAAGATGTTCCTCTTTTGTTTGCCAAGTTGTTTCGGGTCCAGACGATAGGATTTTTGCATAATGCCTCCGTTGAAGCAATTATAAAGGAGAAGCCGGCAGTTTTATGGGATAATTGGAGCGATGATCGTCAGGCATATAGACAGCAAAAACATACTCATTAAGACCAAAGTACCGGCAGCAGATTACGCCGCCAACCCCTATGTCGGCTGCTCCTTCGCCTGCCGTTATTGCTACGCCACCTTCATGCGCCGTTTTACCGGTCATTCTGAAAGCTGGGGAGCGTTTTTGGACGTCAAACACTGGAGGCCGATTAGCAATCCTCACAAATATGACGGAAAAAGCATCACCATCGGCACAGTCACCGACCCCTATAACGGCTTTGAGCGCGTATTCCAGCGCACGCGCGCGCTGCTCGAGGAACTTTCGGGCACAACAGCTGAGATCAGCTTGTTGACAAAATCTGATCTGGTCTTGCGCGATCTCGAACTGATCAAAGCATTCAGGCACGTCAAAGTCGTTTTCTCGATCAACACCCTGGACGAAACCTTCAGACGAAAAATGGACCGAAGCGTCCCAATTGCTTGCCGCATTGAAGCCATGCGTCACCTTCGCCAGGCAGGCATCCCGACCGTGACTTTCATATCGCCTATTTTTCCTGAGATCACTGATGTTCCAGCGATCGTCAGGGAAGTCAGCCCCTGGTGTGACGAGATCTGGCTCGAAAACCTGAATTTAAGAGGCAGCTTCAAGGCCAATATCATGCAGTTTATTGCCAGCGACTACCCCGAGCTCCTGCCCCTCTATCAACAGATCTATGATCGAAACGGAAAAGCCTATTGGCTGAACCTCGCCCAGGAAATTGAGCAGGAACTCGCTCCATTGAAAAAGAAAGTGGTCAATTATTTCTTCCACACTGAGATCAAAAAGAACTAGTTACAAAAAAAGACAGCTTCTTTTTCATAAACCTTATAATTGCCTTTAAAGCTTTGTAACAGGAAAGCAAACTGTACGGACGGGGCTGAACCCCATCCGCTACCTATGGATAATAAAGTCTCGGGCTTTTCATCAAAGCATTTTCTGCCCTCATTTTGATCTCTTATCAGTCTGACTATCTCGGTTAGACCAATCGCCCCTTAGCTTCCTGCCAGATCTGGTCAAACATGGCTTCCGTCAGGCGACCAGTTTGTGTGTTCTGTAAACTTGGGTGATAGGAACACAAGACCCAGGGCAGACCATCCCGTCCCTCATAAAACGAGCCGTGACCAAAACGATAATCCTTCTTTGGCAAGGTCGAGAATTTGCCAACTTTCAGCAAACCGTCCAGCGCGATCTTCCCCAAAACCACGACGCCCTTAATATTGGGCAGCAATGCCAGCTCACGCACCAACCAGGCCTGGCAATTCTCCAGCTCTTGTGGCGTTGGTTTATTCGCCGGCGGCGCGCAGCGACCGACTGACGTGACCCAGCAATCGCTCAATGTCATTCCATCTCCTTTGTGTTTTGCTTCAGGCTGTGAAGCAAAACCAGCCCGATACAGAGCCGGGTAAAAGAAGTCCCCCGAACCATCGCCGGTGAACATGCGACCGGTTCGGTTCGAACCGTGCGCGCCTGGCGCCAGACCTATGATCAAAAGCCTCGCCAGGGGATCGCCAAATCCGGGCACCGGCTTCCCCCAATAGTCCCAATCTAAATACATCCTGCGCTTCTTTTGGGCAACCTCTTCCCGCCATGCCACCAACCGCGGGCACATCCGGCAGTTGATCAACTCTGCTTCCAATTCTATTAATCTTTTATTCATATGGAGAGTTTACCAGACCTGAATATATTTTAGGTCAGTTGATCATGTTGGGTTGACCCCTCAAAGGATCAGGCTACACAACCCGAACTACTAACATACTCACGCCGGATCGGAAGGCAAGATCCGATCTACATCAGAGCAAATATGCATGTAAAGAAGCCACCTTTGATGAAGAGGTGGCTTCTTTCTTACAAGTTCGAGACAAAGTGCCCATAAGGGTATTGAGAGCTGAATGTGTATCACATTCAGCTCTCAATCCGACGTCAATTACTTAGAGTTTGAAGGTCAGGGCGTCCCAACCAGCGTAACGACCGGTCAGGTCAAGTTCCTGCTCAATGCGCAGCAGCTGATTGTACTTGGCGACGCGATCAGAGCGTGCCGGTGCGCCGGTCTTGATCTGACCCATGTTCATGGCGACAGCCAAGTCAGCGATGGTATTGTCTTCGGTTTCACCGGAGCGGTGCGAGCAGACCGCGCGCCAACCGTTCTTCTGCACCATCGTCACGGCTTCCATCGTCTCGGTCAGGGAACCGATCTGATTCACTTTCACCAGCAGCGCGTTGCAGGCTTTTTCTTCAATGGCGCGTGCCACACGGCTGGGGTTGGTAACCAAAAGGTCATCCCCAACGATCTGCAAACGGTGACCGTTTTTGGCGGTGAAGTTCTTCCAGCCTTCCCAGTCATCCTGAGCAAAACCGTCTTCAATGGAAACGATCGGATACTGCTCGATCCAGTTGGTCCAGAAATCCACCATTTCATCACTGCTAAGTTTACGACCTTCCTTGCGCAGATTATAAGTGCGGGTATCTTCTTCAAAGAATTCTGAAGCAGCAGGATCAAGCGCGATCGCGACTTCTTTGCCAGCCTTATAACCAGCTTTTTCAATCGCTTCCAGGATCAGTTCAATGGCTTCGCTGTTGGCCTTGAGTGAAGGAGCGAAACCACCTTCATCGCCGACCAGGGTGCCATAACCATGAGCTTTCAGAACGTTCTTCAGGGAAGCATAGATCTCAGCGCCCCAGCGCAGACCTTCGGTGAAGCTTTCGGCGCCGAGCGGCATGACCATGAATTCCTGAGCGTCTGTACTCTGCCAGCCGGTATGCGCGCCGCCGTTGAGGATGTTGAGCATTGGCACAGGCAAAACATGAGCGTAAACACCGCCAAGATAGCGGTAGAGCGGCAGACCCAGTGAGCTTGCAGCCGCTTTGGCGACTGCCAGACTAACGCCCAGAACAGCATTCGCGCCATACTTGGACTTGTTAGGGGTTCCGTCCAGCTCGATCAGGAGCTCGTCGATCTCTTTTTGTTCGATCGCGTCCAAACCAAAAAGTTCATCGGCGATCTCGTCATTGACGTTCTCAACTGCTTTCAGAACACCTTTTCCATTGTAGCGTTCCTTATCGCCGTCGCGCAACTCCAACGCTTCGTGAATGCCTGTGGAGGCGCCGGACGGCACTGCGGCTCGTCCAAAACTGCCATCAGCAAGCACGACTTCAACTTCCACAGTGGGGTTGCCGCGTGAGTCCAATATTTCAATTGCATTGACGAATTCAATTGTTGTATCCATTTTCTTATTCCTTTTCTTTTTTATTCGATGAGTATGTTATAAGTATAACTCATCCTGTCCTCAAAAAATTAAAAATTAATACCGATCATTTCGTCCGGCAAGCCTTTATGACGGCAGGCAGCCCTGATCAGGCCCAAAAACAGAGGGTGTGGGCGATTGGGACGGGAAATGAACTCGGGATGGAACTGCGTCGCGATCATAAAGGGATGCGCCTTGTTTTCAGCAATTTCTGCCAGAAGATGGTCAGGTGAATTACCCGAGAATACCATTCCGGCTTCTTCCATGGTTGAACGATATACATTATTAAATTCATAGCGATGACGATGGCGTTCCTGGATCTCCCGGCGGCCATAAAGTTCATGCGCCAGACTGCACTCTTCGATCACGCAAGGGCACAAACCCAGCCGCATGGTGCCGCCCAGGCGATCCAAACCCTTTTGGTCGGTCATCAAATCAAAGACCGGATGTTCGGTCATCTTGTCAAATTCCGCAGAATTAGCGTCTTCCAGCCCCAAAACATTGCGAACAAATTCGATCACCATCACCTGCATGCCCAAACACAAACCCAGATATGGAACCTCGTGTTCACGCGCATACTTCGCAGCCAGGATCTTGCCTTCCACACCCCGGCTTCCAAAACCACCCGGAACAAGGATCGCGTCCAGATCTGACAATTCCTTATCCAAAGACCCCGCTTTTTCAAGGTCAGTGGACGATATCCAGACAATATCGACATCGACGCCATAATAAAGCGCGGCGTGCTTTAATGCTTCGCGCACGCTCAGATAGGCATCGTGTAATTCAACATACTTGCCCACCAGGCCTACTTTCACGACCGGCTTCACTTTTGAAAGCTCGTCCACCATCCATTGCCAACCGCTCAGTTCAGGCTCATGTTTGGCCTTCAATCCCAGTACGTCCAGCAAGATATCAGCGACGTGCATTTCTTCCAGCTGCAAAGGAATGCCATAGAGCAATTCGGCCGTAACCAAAGGAATAACCGCTTCCGGTTTCACATCGCAGAAGCGCGCTATTTTCTGACACAGATCGTTCTCAACCGGATAATCGCTTCGGGCGATGATCATATCTGCCATGATACCGATCGAACGCAACTCCCGCACAGAGTGTTGGGTTGGTTTGGTTTTGGTTTCGGCAGTGGCTTTGAGATAGGGAAGCCAGGTCAGGTGTACAAAGGCTGTATTATTTCTACCCAGTTCATTTCGCATCTCACGAATAGCCTCCAGGAATGGTTGACCTTCGATATCGCCAACCGTGCCGCCGACCTCGATCAGTGCAATCTCAGCTTCACTGGTGCGGCCCAAAAGGTCTACGCGGCGTTTGATCTCATTCGTAATATGGGGCACAACCTGGATCGTGCCGCCCAGATAATCGCCCCGCCGTTCGCGGTTGATCACCTCTTCATAAACCTGACCGGTCGTGACCGTGCTGGTACGCTTTAGATTCAGATCGCAGAAGCGCTCATAGTGGCCCAGGTCAAGGTCTGTTTCCGATCCGTCATCCAGCACAAAAACCTCGCCATGCTGATACGGGCTCATCGTCCCTGGGTCAACATTCAGATATGGGTCAAGTTTTTGGACAGTAACCGTGAAACCGCGTGCCTTGAGCAGCCTTCCCACAGATGCTGCTGTTACACCCTTACCAACCGAAGAAAGCACTCCACCGGTAAAAAATATGTACTTGGTTGCCATATCATCTCCAACTCTGTTTAAAATTGAAGGGGAGGGCTATTTACTCCAGCCCTCCCCGGAACTTCTCAGGTAATACTCTTGGCAGATCTTTTCTGAGGCATATTCCTAATCGCCAGCATTGATCGGCTTGTTTCTGATGGTGCGTTCAAAAATATCTTCGGTATCATCGTCAGAATATTTCTTTTGTTTCTTGATCCGATTGGCGATTTGAGGTCGTCTTTTTTCAGCCAGATCCATGGCGCGGCGCATGGCAATTTCCATATAGGTCGGATCCGGGATCACTTCTTCTTCAACTTCTTCGACAACTTCCTTCTTGCCGCGGCCCTGACGCTGTTTCGGAGCTTCTACAACTTCTTCTTCAGGAAGATCCTGCATCGCCTTCAGGCTCAATTTGATCTGCTTCTTGCGGCGGTTGACTTCCAATACTTTGACTTCAACTTCCTGGCCGACAGTCACCGCTTCAGATGGCAGACGCACATAGTTATGAGATAGCTCGCTGACATGGATCAAGCCCGGACGTTCGGCGCCAATCTCAACGAACGCGCCAAAGGATTCCAGACGGATCACAGTGCCCTTGACGGCCATGTCAGGAGCAAGCTCCCGCCATTCATAATCCAAAGGCTTGCGCATGGTCAGTTCAATGTGATCTTTATGAGCGCGTCTCACCCATACAGTTACTGTCTGTCCTTCTGTGAGGACCACATCAAGCCCGGTCAGAACCTTGTTCGGATCGCTTGAATCGATCATTTGGGAGACATGTAAAAATGCAGGCAGTTTAGACCCAATATCAACCAAAGCGCCTTGCAGCGAGGTCTTCAACACCTTCCCTTCGAACTTTTGTTTCGCGGTGATAGTTACTTCATTATTCGTATTATCGATAGGGTTATCCATTTTCAACTCCCAGTAGGGTTATATTCACAATTGATTAGTATACCTCTTTTAAAAAAATAGTCAATTATTTCGCGAAAAATTTTGTGTCTGTGAGGAGACCAGCACATAAATTTGGTGTTAGCCCTTCGACAGCGACAATCACATCAAACCCTGCTTCTTGAAAAGATTCAACGATCGATTCATTTCATCGGTTGCTAATGATACAATCCTGAAAGCAAAACAAAGCGAGGAAAAATGGAAATACTGGATTTATACGACCGCGAAAGAATCAGGACCAATGAAACGATTGTTCGCGGCTCAACCGTGCCAAAGAACCGTTATCATCTCGTCATTCACATTTGCATTTTCAACAACAAAGGTGAAATGCTCATTCAAAAACGGAGCAATTCCAAAACGAACTGGCCCGGGCTTTGGGATGTGAGCGTAGGCGGTGCCGTTCAGCAAGGCAATCACAGCTGGCAGCAGGCCCAGCAGGAATTGCGGGAAGAATTGGGGCTCAACTACGATTTCAGCCAGGTCAGGCCCAGCCTGACGGTCAATTTCGAATTCGGCTTCGACGATTTTTATCTTCTGAACATGGACACGGACCTTCGATCCCTGCACCTTCAGGCGGAAGAAGTGGACGAAGTCATGTGGGCCAGCGAGGAAAAGATTCTGAAAATGATGGAAGAGGGATCCTTCCTCAATTATCAACCAACTTTGATCAGATCCTTATTCGCCATGCGTTTTCAGATGGGAGTGCTGGTAAAATAGTAGAAACTTATTAATTTGGAGGAAAAATGAATTTCCGTTCGCTTGTAAATTTTGACAAGATGATCACCCCGACGATCATCAAAATTTTGTTTTACATCAGCATCGTTGCTTCGGTTATTTTCGGAATCGTCACCATGATCGGTGGCTTCATTACCGCGTTCAACCAGGGCAGCGTTTGGCCTGCGCTTGGCGGTCTTTTAGGCGGCCCGCTGGCGATGGTTGTTGGCATCTTTATCGCCCGCATCTACTCAGAACTAATGATCCTGGCATTCAAGATCCATGAACACCTCGTTGCCATCCGCAATATGATGGCAGCCAAACAGTAAAAATATAAAACATAAAGGCCGGAGTTATTCCGGCTTTTTTTTTTGCTGCCCAAAACTGCTTCCAGGCAGAAGAACCACTCTATATCTTCTGCTACCTGAGTTTCTCACTTTTGAAAAAAACTCGGTTTTCATCGAGGAAAAGAGATTAATTCAGGGCACTAAAACGGAAAAACTCTGGTATGTCCCTGTTAGCTACATATGAATTTCAAATGTTTACATCTTTGTTACAAGGCTCTGATAGGCTTACTCGCGGATGGGGACATACCCAGAGGGCACTTAGCCCCATCCGTACATTTGGTATTTGACAACATCAAATTCCTGCTTTGACCAAGCCATTTATAGGTCACCAAACTGTACGGACGGGGTTTAGCCCCGTCCGCTGCCTATGCATATCAATGCCTCTGCCTTCATAACAAGGTTCTGATGCTACATTTGATGTTTCCTGCGCCTCTCTCGTTTGTGAAAAGCTGGTTTTCCACCGAAGGAAACGGAAAAAAATCAGGGCACTAATATGAGAAACTCAAGTGCTATAAAATTTCCATCATCAGGTACAAAGCGGTACAATTATCAGGAAATGTGCAAAAATTAGGAGAAACATGTTAGACATCAAATTTATTCGTGAACAAGCAGAATTCGTCAAAGATTCCCTGGCCAAACGTCATATGGAAACCGATGTTATTGATAGCGTGATCGCCCTGGATGAAAAACGGCGCGAACTCATCCTCGATGTTGAAAGCAAGAAGGCTGAACGAAACGCTGTCAGCAAGGAAATCGGCCGTATGAAGGACAAAGAATCCCGCGAATCCAAAATTTCGGCTATGCGCAACCTGGGAGACAATATCGCCGCGCTTGACGAAGAACTGAAGACTGTGGAAGCCGAATTGTTTGATGCCCTGGCTGGGATTCCGAACATCCCCGATGCGGACGTCCCCATCGGCCTCGACGACAAGGACAATGTCGTCATTCGCACCGTTGGAGAGAAAATATCTTTCGATTTTGAACCAAAAGCTCACTGGGACCTCGGCCCGGCTTTGGGTATCCTTGATTTTGATGCCGGCGTAAAGCTTGCCGGGACGCGTTTTTACGTCCTCGAAGGCGCCGGCGCGAGGCTGCAGCGCGCGCTCATCTTCTGGATGCTCGATCTGCATATTCGCCAGGGCTACCGCGAGTTTTACCCACCCTGGATGGTGCGCGAAGAAGTCATGTTTGCCTCCGGTCAACTGCCAAAGTTCGCCGACAACCTCTATCACGACCATCAGGAAGATTTCTGGTGGGTGCCGACCGCCGAAGTGCCTCTGACCGGCATCATGATGGGCGAAGTCATTGAAGAAGCTGAGCTGCCAATGAACCTGACCTCCTACACCGCCTGTTTCCGACGCGAGAAGATGAGTGCCGGGCGCGATGTGCGCGGCATGAAACGCGGTCACCAGTTCGACAAGGTCGAAATGTACAAATACTGCAAGCCCGAAAACGCCAGCCAGGAACTGGATAATATGGTGGCTGACGCCGCCAAAACATGTGAAGAACTGGGCCTAACCTATCGCGTCCTGCTGCAATCGACCGGCGATCTCAGCTTTGGCTCACACAAGACCTACGACATCGAAGTTTGGGCGCCCGGCTGTCAGGAATGGCTGGAAGTTTCTTCCATCTCCAATATCGGTCAATTCCAGGCTCGTCGCGCCAACATCAAATATCGCCCGGCGGATGGTTCCGCGCTCCAGTTCGTCAACACCCTGAACGGTTCAGGCCTCGGTTTGCCGCGCACCATGATCGCGGTGATGGAAAACTACCAACAGGCTGATGGCAGCATTGTGGTACCTGAAGTGCTGAAACCCTTCATGGGAGGCATTGAAGTAATTCGATGAATGCCGTAAGCCATTATCTTGTATTTATAATTTGCATGATCGTCAACCTGATCGGCTTGCTCGGTCTGGTCTTGGTCTTTTTTCCAGGCCTGACGGTCAGCTGGGTCGGGCAATTGATCTGGGTCTTGTATGTTGGTTTCAACAAAGCGCACGGAGGCTGGGAATTTGGCCTCACGATCGCCATTTTTGTGGTCAACACCCTGCTGATGATCGGCGGTTCGCTGATCGACAACATCCTGGGGGCCAAAAACACACGCGATAAGGGCGTCCCCTGGTGGGAGATCCTCGTCACCTTCCTTGCGATGATATTGGGTGGAATTTTCCTGACACCCATCGGTGGTCTGGCTTTGGCGCTTGCGACCCTCTTTCTGCTCGAATACTACCGTCTGGACAAGGATAAGGAGAAAGCCTGGGAAGCCACCAAAGCGCTCGCCTTCGGTTATGGCACCGCAGCCATCATCCGCTTTGTGATCTGTCTGCTGATGATCGCCCTATGGCTTCTGATGGTATTTTTCTTATAGATTAACCGCTTTTTCGTTCGCGCCTGGCCTCCTCTCCTGACCACGCGCTTAAATCAAAAGGATGCGCTTTTGCATCCTTTTTTGATCTCACCGCGAGTATTCTGACTTTACAACAATCAATAATTAATAATTACTCGCCGAAATTATCCAAAAACAATTGTTCCAGTTCCTCCAGCATTGCCTGGCGGTCGTTGCCGGTCGCTTTCAAAATTAATTCGTCGCCTTGCCGGGCGGCGAGCATCATGACCGAGATCATGCCTTTGATGGCCACTTCCTCCCCACCTTGGGTCAGGTTGGTCACGCTCAATTTGGCATCATGCTTCTTGATCGTCTGAACGAACGTTGCCGCAGGTCGGGCATGCAAGCCGCTGGCGTTGGTAACCGTTATCCGCAGCTCCACTCCATCGGAGGTTATCGCCTCTTTTTCCTGCACAGATGCTGCCTCTTCAACCGGAGTTTCTTCTTCTCCCAGGATCTGCTTACGTTTAGCATCCAGAGCACCCATGGCTTCGTCATAGACTTCCTGCAAACTGCTGCCCATGTTCGCCTGAACCCCGGCCGCGATGGCGCCTTCCACAAAGGGGGCCGGGCACATGCGTACCCTGGCGGCTGTTTCTTCGTCCAACATTTGCAATGCCATTTCCGTGCTCAAAAGCGCGCTGCCCAGGTCCATCAGAACCAGTACCTCGCCATCCATAGTTAACTCCATTAGAGCTTCCATGATCTCAACCGCGTTGGTGCCAATTTCTTCATGATCATCGCCAATGCCTGCGGCTACGCGCACTTTTAAAGCTTCTGACGTCGCCATCTGGTGCAAAAGTTCAGCTGTCCCTGTGGCAAGTTTGTAACTATGTGAAACAAGTAAAATGTTGACCATCGTGCGCTCCTGTATTATGGTTTCTTTTCTTCTTCTGGTTTGGGTCTGAACAATGAATGGAACCAGTTAAACCCAAAGAACACCACCCAAACACTCGCGCCAAACAGGAATCCCCATAATAGCGCTTTGGGCCATTCCTGCGGGTTTTGCATGATCAACTGGACGGAGATAAAAATCATCAACACCACACTGAGAGCGGTTATAACGAGAAAACCTGTTTTTCTCTGGATCCAGGGTTTGCTCATGCTTTCGAGGGCTTTTTGTTCATCTTCACTTTTGCTTGTCTTCTTTTTTTGGCTCATGGCTCAGCTCCATTCAATAATTAAGGGGCGAGAGTTTGTCCCGCCCCTTAATTCTAAACGAAAAATTGAATTAGTTTTCGACCCAGTCGAAGGTACGTGTAACGGCTTTCTTCCAACCCTTGTAGAGTTTTTCGCGGGTTTCTTCGGCCATGGCAGGATGCCATTCTTTGTCCTTGCCCCAGTTGGCGCGTAGATCTTCGACCTTTTCCCAGAAGCCAACAGCCAGGCCAGCTGCGTAGGCAGCGCCCAAAGCGGTGGTTTCGGCAACGGTCGGGCGAATCACGGGCACACCGAGGATGTCGGACTGGAATTGCATCAGGGTCTCATTGAAGACCATACCGCCATCAACCTTGAGCGCGGTCAGCTCGACGCCAGAATCTTTGTTCATGGCTTCGAGAACTTCAGCAGTCTGATAGGCAGTTGCTTCAAGGACGGCACGAGCCAGGTGACCGCCATTGATGTAGCGGGTCAGACCGACGATGGCGCCGCGGGCATCGCTCTTCCAGTAGGGAGCGAACAGACCGGAGAAAGCGGGTACAAAGTAGATGCCGCCGCTGTCTTCGACAGTCTTCGCAAGTTGTTCGATGTCCGGGGACTTCTCGATCATCTTGAGGTTATCGCGAATCCACTGAACCAAAGCGCCGGTGATGGCGATGGAGCCTTCCAGAGCGTAGACAGCGGGTTCTTTGCCGATCTTGTAACCCAAAGTGGTCAGCAGACCGTTCTTGGATTGGATCGGTTTGGTGCCAGTATTCATGAGCATGAAGCAGCCGGTACCATAGGTGTTCTTGGCTTCGCCGGGGCTGTAGCATGTCTGTCCGAAGAGGGCAGCCTGCTGATCACCCAGGTCACCTGCCACAGCAACGCCTTCCAGATCGCCCTTGGCATAGCCGTAGACCTGGCTGGAGGCTTTGATGTCGGGCAGCATTGCGCGGGGAACGCCCAAAACCTGCAGCATTTCCGGATCCCAGTCGAGGGTTTCCAGATTCATCATGAAGGTACGGGAAGCGTTGGTCACATCAGTGATGTGGACGCCGCCCTTGGGGCCGCCGGTCAAATTCCAGATCACCCAGGTGTCGATGTTACCGAAGAGGATTTCACCCTTCTCGGCTTTTGCTTTCAAGGAGGGATCATTTTCCAGAATCCACTTGATCTTCATACCAGAGAAGTAGGTTGCCAAAGGCAGACCAACTTTGGTGCGGAAGCGGTCCTGTCCGCCGTCTTTTGCGAGTTCGTTGCAGATCAGATCAGTACGGGTGTCCTGCCAGACAATCGCGTTGTAAACAGGCTTGCCAGTGGCTTTTTCCCAAACAACGGCGGTTTCGCGTTGATTGGTCACGCCGACTGCAGCAAGATCTTTTGGTTCGAGGTGAAGTTTTTTGAGGGTACCGCTGATAACTTCCTGGGTAGCTTGCCAGATTTCCAATGGATCGTGTTCAACCCATCCTGGTTTGGGGTAGATCTGTTCGTGTTCTTTTTGTTCGTAACCAACAACTTTTCCACTATGATCAAAAACCATAAAACGGGTGCTGGTAGTACCCTGATCCACTGCTCCTACATATTTTGCCATAATTTAATCTCCTTTTTTTATTGTAATTTGTGAACGGATCAGCAATCCGCCCATATTCTTGCGACTGATTCAAGCAACAAAGTTGTTGAAGTAGCCCCCGGATCCTGATGACCGATACTGCGTTCTCCCAAATAACTGGCGCGACCTTTGCGAGCCATCAGGGGAACCGTCGCCAGCATGCCCTGATGGGCAGCTTCGGCAGATCGTTTAAGCGCATCTCCGGTCGGGACGCCATCCGCGATGGCTTGTTTCAAGGCATCCAATGCTGGATAAAGCGCGTCCAACATGGTTTTGTCGTTTAGTTGGGCCTTACCGAGCGTTGCCACTCCCGCAATGCCCGCCTCAAGCGCCTGTGCCCAGTCGCTCAATTCCATCTCCATTTTCGCGCCGATGGTCATACCGGCCTTCATGAAAATTGTTGAGTAAAGAGGGCCGCCTGCTCCGCCAACTTTGGACAGAAGCGTCATTCCAACGGTTTTCAGGATTGTTCCGATATCTTTATCTTCCACCGTAGGCAACTTTTCAAGGACAGCCTTGAAGCCTCTGCGCATATTAGCTCCGTGGTCGGCATCACCGATCTCGCGGTCTAATTCTGTCAGCATTTCATGGTTGTCTTCGATCACCTGGGCGTATTCACGCACCCAGTTCAACACATCATCTCTTTGAATAGTCACATTTGCCTCTAATATGGATACTGGAGCCCGCGAGCTCCAGTATCCTGAATCTAACTAAATTCCCCAGCGCATTCCGGCTGTCTTGACCGGCGCATCCCAGAGTTTGAGCATTTCCTCATCAACCTTCAGCAAGGTGATGGAGGTTCCAGCCATTTCAAGACTGGTGATGTACGGACCGATCAGGTGGCGAACTACTTTGATGCCCTTGGCTGCCAGCAGTTCAACTGCCTTGGCATAGACAATGTAGAGTTCAATCAGTGGCGTTCCGCCCATGCTGTTAACAAACAGCACGACTTCATCGCCTTCTTTATAGGGCAGATCAGTAACGATCGGCTCGATCAGCATTTCGGTGATCTTGTCAGCAGGTTCCAGCGGAATGCGATGGCGACCGGGTTCACCATGGATACCAATACCGATTTCCATCTCATCTTCGGGCAGATCGAAGGAAGGTTTGCCAACATGAGGAACGGTGCAGGAGGTCAAAGCCATGCCCATACTGCGGCCCTGGCCGTTGATCTTGCGAGCCAGATCGGCACATTCCTTCAGGGAACGTCCTTCTTCGGCAGCTGCGCCAACGATTTTTTCCATCAGAACGGTCAGACCGACACCGCGTCGTCCGGCAGTCCAGGTGCTGTCTTCGACAGCAACGTCGTCATCAACGATCACAGATTCGACTTCGATGCCTTCGGCACGCGCCATATCGGCTGCCATTTCGAAGTTCATCACGTCACCGGTGTAGTTTTTGACAATGTGCAGGACGCCAGCGCCGCCATCAACTGCTTTGGTGGCTTCCAGCATCTGATCGGGAGTTGGACTGGTAAAGACCGCGCCCGGGCAGGCTGCATCGAGCATGCCCTTGCCGACAAAACCGCCGTGCATGGGTTCATGACCGCTGCCCCCACCGGAGACCAAGCCTACCTTGCCTTGAACCGGGGCATCAGCGCGAACGATAAAGTCGGGGTCATAATAGACCTTGACCAGGTCGGCATGCGCCAGTTCGATACCTTTGAGTTCTTCTTTTACAACATCTTCAGGTTTATTGATCAATTTTTTCATATATTTGTGTCTCCTTTTTGTTTACTTGGTACGACCATGCGATTACCAGGTATCAATCAGCGGTCGTAATCTAAATTAATCTTTCTTGGGCAGATTCGCGCTCACCAGAACATCATACAGCCAGAAGCCGATAGGACCGGCCACTAATGGTACGAGCACGGGCGGAATCAGCCAGTAAATACCATCGAACAAACCCTTGGTTCCAACCAGGAGGCCGAAGAGACGGGGTGCGAGGTCGCGGGCGGGGTTGATGGAATAGCCGGAGGGGCCGCCGAGGGAGAGACCAACTGCCAGGACAGCAAAACCAACCAGGAAGATTCCGAAATTGTCTTTGAGGCCGCTGTTCTTGAGGTCACCGCTCGCGCAGATACCCCAGATCAGGATAAAGGTGCCAAACAGTTCAGCAATAGAGGCTGTCAACAAGCTGTAAGAGCCAGACCCTGCCACACCTGCGGAGGGGCCACCCCAGAATGTTTGTCCAAAGACAGAACCGGGACCGGTCGACCAAACGTTGGGCAGGCCGGCAGCCACGAGGCCGTCACGATAGATGAAATACACAGCGGCAGCGCCAAGGAAGGCGCCGATCATTTGAGCTACGATATAGGGAACAACTTTCTTCCAGGGGAAGCCGCGGCGGACAGCCAGACCGAGGGTAACGGCTGGATTGAGATGGGCACCGGAAATACCACCGGAGACATAAGCAGCGATAATGACCGCGAATGCCCAGCCGATGGTGATCGTGTTCCAGTTATAAGCAGTTCCGGCCACGCGAGGGGCCAGACCGACGTTGGCGACAACACCATCACCGAGCAGGATCAGGATGAAGGTTCCAAATATTTCGCCGATAAATTCTTTGATTGTACGTTTGTCCATGATTTTATTTATTCTCCTTATAAATTTGTTTAAAAAAAGATGGTTTTGGGCACTGCTTTTCAAACAATTAGTGAATAGGCACACCTCCCTTTCATCTTGTACAGATGTTTGTTGATGAAATCAGATATTGAACCCCCAGCAGATAAAAACACGCAACAAGTTGCTGTCAATCTTTCTGAACCTGAGGTCAAGCCTCTTTTTGATAAACTAACATTAATCACTGTCAATATAATGTTCCTGTTTTCTTCGATGTTCAATAACAAAACTGACCGGTTTTGTGGTTCAGGCTTATTACGAATACTGATTTAAGCCCAATTGCAAACCACCTCCGCTGAGACAACTCTATTCTACACCATTTTTCCGAAGTTGTATAGACGACTTGCACAAAATTCAATGTTTTTTAAGGTTACAGAGTTATTAAGTAGTATAATACCATTTGGCATTAATTTGTAAGCTTGTATAGATTTATTTTCTTTCAGATTAATAGCCGTTCATCGCTCAAAGGCAGCTTCAACAAATAATCCCGAAGATCATTCCCATCGGCATCATGATCGATGAGCTGCCAAAAAATACAATAGGTTGGAGGTAAGTGTGCAGGAAAAATACGATTATCTCGTAATCGGGGGAGGCGTTGTCGGGTCAATGATTGCCCGCTGGCTTTCCCGCTATGAAGGCAGAGTCTTACTGATTGAAAAGGAAGCTGATCTCGGCATGGGGTGTTCGTCTGCCAATACCGCCATCGTCCATGCCGGCTACGATCCCCTCCCAGGTTCTCTCAAAGCGCTCATGAATGTGCGCGCGAATCCAATGTGGGACCAACTCGCGGGTGAACTTGGCTTCGCCTTCGAACGACGCGGTGACTATGTGGTCGCCGTCGGCGAAGAAGAACTCCCCCTGGTCGACAAACTCATGCAACAAGGCATCAAAAATGGTGTCCCAGGTATGCGCATGATCGATGGCGCTGAAATGCGTTCCCGTGAGCGCGACATCAACCCCGAAGTCAGCGGCGCCCTCTGGGCCAGCACCGGCGGTCTTTGCGATCCCTTCCAGGTCACCGTTGCGGCGGCTGAAAACGCCGTCAACAACGGCGCCACCGTCCTATTCAACACGGCTTTTGAGGACTTCATCTGGGAAGGCAGCCGAATCATCGGCGTCAAGACCAACCGCGGCGACTTCTTTGCCCGTTGGGTCATCAACGCGGCTGGCATCTACTCTGACGATGTCATGCATAAAGCCGGCGTTCGTCCCGAATTCTTCATCAAAGCCCGCAAAGGCGAATATTTTATCTTTGACCGCGCCGAAGTCCAGATCCACAATGTGCTCTTCCCCGTACCATCCAGTCGCGGCAAGGGTATTCTCGTTACAGGAACCCTGCACGAAAACACCATCATCGGCCCCAATGCCAACATCATTGACGATAAGGAAGACACATCCCTGACCAAAGAAGGCATGGATGAGCTGCTCAGTGGCGCCCAAAAGTTGATCCCGAGCCTCAACCTGAAACATTCCATCGCGAATTTTGTCGGTCTGCGGCCCATGGGCAACGGACCTTGCCTGACCCCTGGCATCAACTACAACAACGATTTCGTCATCGAAATTCCTGAAAAGGTTCAGGGCTTCGTCAATCTGGGCGGCATCGAATCCCCCGGTCTCACCTCAGCCCCAGCCATCGCTGAAAGGGTGGTCGATCTGATGAAAGATGCCGGTGAGATCTTCATTGATAAGAAAGATTGGGATCCAATTCGTCCAGCACGACCCCGTTTCTCAAAACTGACTCACCAGGAACGCAAACTGCTGTGCGAAATTGACCCACGCTACGGCAGGATCATCTGCCGCTGTGAAAACGTCACCGAAGGCGAAATTGTCGCAGAAATTCACGCTCCGGTGCCAGCCCAGACATACGACGCGATCAAACGCCGCACCTGGCTGGGCACTGGCCGCTGCCAGGGTGGTTTTGATATGTCGCGCGTGGTCGCGATCCTTGCCCGAGAAATGGGAACTTCGCCCTTCGAAATCACCAAACGTGGCGAAGGCTCAGAATACCTCATCCGGACTACCAAGAACGTGGAGGTCGAAAATGTCGATTAAAAAACAATATGATGTGGTTGTAATTGGCGCCGGTCCGAGCGGTCTGGCAGCTGCCATCGAGGCCAAAAAAGGCGGCGCTGACGATGTGCTTGTCATCGAGCGCGATGTCGAATTGGGCGGCATTCTCCTGCAATGTATCCATAACGGCTTCGGTCTGCAAACTTTCAAAGAAGATCTGCCCGGGCCCGAATACGCCCAGCGCTTTATTAATGAAGCAAAATCCCTCGGGATCACTTTCTTGATGGATACCATGGTCATGGATGTGACCTCGCAGCGCAAGCTTTATCTCTCCAGCAAGGATTTTGGCTATCTTGAGGTCGACGCCCATGCCATCGTCCTTGCCATGGGCTGCCGCGAACGTTCCCGTGCTCAGGTTCGCATCCCCGGCTACCGCCCCAACGGCGTTTTTACCGCGGGAACAGCCCAGCGCTGGGTCAACGTTGAAGGCTTCATGCCCGGCAATAAATTCGTCATCCTCGGTTCAGGCGATATCGGTATGATCATGGCCCGACGCCTTACTTTCGAAGGCGCAAAAGTTGAGCGCGTGCTCGAAATTCAATCTTACCTCTCCGGCCTGAGCCGTAACTACGTCCAGTGTCTCGAGGACTGGGGCATCCCCCTGCAATTGCGCCATACCATCAAAAAGATCCATGGCAAAAACCGCGTCGAAGCCATTGAATCGGTTGCGGTTGATGACAAGTGGAATTTCATCCCTGGCACCGAAGAGATAATCTCCTGCGATACGCTGCTGCTCTCGGTAGGCCTCATCCCCGAAAATGAGCTTAGCAAAAAAGCTGGCGTCATGCTCGACCCCGTCACCGGTGGTCCCTTTGTTGATGAACACTTCCAGACCAACGTACCCGGCATCTTTGCCGCAGGAAACGTGGTTCATGTTTATGACCTGGTCGATTATGTTTCCATGGCTGGTTTTGAGGCCGGTAAAAGCGCCGCTGAATTTGCGCTGGCAGAAAAAGAACGCGCTGCCCGCTACATTCCCCTCAAAGCTGGCAAAAACGTTCGCTACATTGTCCCCCACAAACTCGACAAAAAAGCCCTCGAACAGGGCGACATCAGCCTGCAGATGCGCGTCACCCAACCCATCGAGGAAGATGTCTGGCTGGAAGTCCGGGGAGAAGAGAACAGCATCGTCCGTCGGTCAGAACGCTATGTTCGCCCGGGCGAGATGGTCACCATCGTGCTCAAATCCAGCATGGCGGCCGAAGTCGAAAAGACCGGCGTCCTGACCGTCGATATCTATCCCAAATCGGAGGCATAAGATGGAAGAAAAGAACTTTATCTGCACCGCTTGCCCAATGGGCTGCAAATTGATCGTCCGCATGGAAGGCGATGAGGTCATTAAAATTTTAGGGAATCGCTGCCGCAGAGGCGAGACTTACGGTCGTCAGGAGGCGATCGCGCCGCAGCGCATGGTCGCGACTACGGTAAGGATCCCCAATGGTTTTTATCCTCTCCTGCCTGTTTACACAAAAGGAACAATTCCAAAGAGCAGAATTCCAGAGGTTCTGGCAAAGATCCGTGCCATCGAAGTCAGCGCGCCAGTCAAAGCCGAAGATGTCATCATCCCCAACATCATCGGCACCGGCGTGGACGTCATCGCCAGCCGGGATATGCCCGAAAAGTAAACGCACAAAATTGTTTTTACGATCCAAAAGACCCTGTGATACCACGGGGTCTTTTTGTTGTGTGGGTCTTTTTATGTGAGTCAATTTTTACGGTCTAAACAATGTACTCGTAAGGATATTAAACCCTTCATTTAGGTTCGATTCGACATCAAAACTTCGCCAATTCACATTGGTCAAAAACAGGTTGGTAAGGGAACTACCTTAAGCCTTCTCCGCGGGGAGAAGGTGCCCGCAGAGCGGACTGCTTGCGCCCTGGTTTAGCAGGGTGAGGGGCTGCCCGAAGGGCAGGCTAATTTAATTAGGTTCGCAGAGTGAGATAGCCATCAGCAGGGCAGATCAGAGCTAAAAACAGCCTTCTCCGCGGGGAGAAGGTGCCCGAAGGGCGGATGAGGGGCTGCCCGAAGGGCAGGCTAATTACACTGGGTTCGCAGGGTGAGAAGCAGTCTGGACAATTACCCCCAGGGAATCAACATACCCAAAGGGTCATTATTGGTGTCGAAACAAAGGGACACTACATCATGATTTTCTATCAAGCTTCCATTGATAAACAAAAGCGATCAACAAAGGTACCAGCGTTGCAATCGCGATCACCCAGATCAGGTAATTGATTTGCGTAATCTCAAGAAAGAACAAAGTGTTGGCGGCCAGCAATCCCAACAGGGAGCTGGCAAGCATCGAAGTAGTGGCGACTTCCATCATTGCTTTTGAGCGTTGATCCGCCTCTTGTTTTGGCAGCTGGCGATACTTACGGCTGAAGAAGGAGAAAGAGCTTTCTGACATCGCCGCGGTGTAAGCCAGATTCGAAAAGATGGCTGTGTTAACGAACACAATGGCAACGATCATGTAAACCAGGCGAATATTGGCGTTGAGGCCTGGATGGAACAAGGCCTGGATCGCCAGCGTCGCTCCCAGGGAAATGTTGAGGTACATTAAGATCTTCCTTGCCATGTCTGCTCCGTATCTTTTCGCTATTTTACCTGCTTTTTCTTGTTAATTACCCGTCCGGTTCACCAGCATCCAGCTGTAAAAACAATGGTGGCGATTTGCCACCATTGTCCATTAATTGCAAAAACCAATAGAGACTTAGCTCATGGTCAACGCCATGACGGCTTTCTGCGCGTGCAGGCGATTTTCCGCCTCATCATAAACGACCGAGTTGGGGCCTAAAATGACCTCATCCGTGACCTCAATATTGCGGTCGGCGGGTAAAGGATGCATGTAGATCGCGTCCGGTTTGCCCAGTTCCAGACGGCGCTGGTCCATGATCCAATCTTTGTAAGAATCCTGCAATTCCTTGCCCTTGGCGGGGTCGGCTGTCGTCAGCAAGGGCCCCCAGCTCTTGGCGTAAATCACGTCGGCATCCTTCATGCTCTCGTCCATGTCGTGAACGATCTCAAAAGAGGTGCCCCATTTTTTGGCTTCATCAGCGGCCTGCTGTTCGATCTCGGGCATCAACGGGAATTCCTTCGGGTACGCCAGGGTAACGTCCATCCCAAAGCGCGGCATCTGGATGATGAGCGATTGCGGTACGGAAATTGGCTTCAGGTACGAAGCCGCGTATGCCCAGGAAACAACGATCTTCTTTTTCTTCAGATCACGTCCTTTTTTCTCCATGATCGTCATCAGATCAGCCAGGCACTGGAAAGGGTGATAAATATCGCACTGCATGTTCAAAACCGGCACGCGGCTGGCCTGCGCGACTTCGTTGAGATAAGCGTTGCCAACCTGCCAGTCGCAGTGGCGGATCGCGATCCCGTCAAAATAACGGCCGTAGATCTCGCCGATCTCTTTGGCGGTATCTCCGTGAGATATTTGGGTGGTGCTGCTTTCGATAAAGGCGCCGTGGCCGCCGAGTTGGGCAATGCCCGCCTCAAAAGAACCGCGGGTGCGGGTGCTGCTGAAGAAAAAGAGCATTGCCAGAACTTTGTCCCGCAGGTAGGCATGCGGTTCGTTGAGCGCGCGTTTGCGTTTGAGGTCCCAGGCGACGTCCAGAACGGTTTCGACCTCCTCTTTGGAAAAATCAAGATCGCCGATCAGGTCTCGTCCGTGCAGAAATGTTTGCATTATTCTCTCCTAATTGAATAGTTTTGCTTATTATAATCAATCATTGCTATTTCAGAAAAAGGTTCGGTAAGGCCGATGTGCTGGGGCTTTCAGAACCCGAATTTAAAAACATCAGGAACAGCCCCGGTACCAAAAGTCGCTATTCCCATTCGATACAAAGCCCTGGCATGAATACGATCATGCCAGAGAAATCGTCTCAACACCTTTGGTATTGACCATTGTTCCCCATAGCTGCCGTCATACACCTTTCCCGATAAAAAGTCACCCCTTGTTTCCAATGCCTTAAATCCGCGCGAACGGTTTTCTAGGATCGTTCCCTCATTGGACACATCCAGTCCGATCTCACCCCAGTAATACGCGTTGACATTTTTGGTGTGGATGTACATTTCCGAAGCAGTCCGAGGGGTTGTTCCGTAAAAGGTCTTTCTTTCAGGCAAAACACTTCGCTCCTTATCTGGGAAGGAGTCATATAAGCTAAGAAAGTCACTTGCAGATTTGAGTACCAGCGATTTTAACTGCGTATATTGTTCAATGGACAGATCTTCTTTTTCTTTCTCAAACAAGACATCAGAATCGGCATCTTTAATGCAAAGATCGCTTACTTTTTCCTGAGTGATCATTGCTTCAATGGAAGATGGCGGGGTTTCTCCTGCCCAGAGAAACCAGGAATTCACTTCCTTCGGCATTTTATACAGAGCTTCTTTCTTTGAAGCTCCACGGGTAAAAGCGCCGATAACATTGCTTGCATACAGCAGGCTGTCATTCTTATTATGTTCCCAGACACAGCGAACGATCATTTTTCCATCTTAACAATCAGAGCCTCCCAAAAGGAAGGCTCTGACCTACATCCTCACGTTTATGGGATCAGGCTCGGCAGGATCGCGTAAAACTCGGTCGCCTTGACGACATCATCCAGCCTGACGCTGTCCATCACGGTATGGGCGGTCACCTCATCGCCAGGGCCAAAGCCGATCGATGGGATATTTGCCTTGCCAGCCCAATAAATACCGTTGGTGCTGAACGACCACTTGCCGGACGGCTCATATTCCAGACCGATCAGCTCGCGCGCCTTCAAACCAGCCTGAACCAAATCGTGATCTTCGTCCAAAGCCCAGGCGGGGAAATACTTTTCGACCGGGAAGACAAAACCGGTATAAGAAGGTTCATCATAAAAGAGCGCTTCAACCGTCACACGTTCCTTGAACTGCGCCGGGATCAGGGCTTCCACCTGCGCGATGGCTTCTTCTTCGGTTTCACCAAAGGTCATGCGCCGATCAATGTAGATCACCGCCTCATCAGGAACAGCGTTGATGCTGGGGGTCTTGACTGTCATATCCGAAACCGTGATCTTGCCGTGACCCAGGAAGGGGTGATCACCCAAAGAAGGTTCGAGGTCGCGAATGCCTTCAATCACGGGCAAAAGCAGATAAATGGCATTGATGCCAACATGATTGCTGGCCGCGTGGGCGGAAACGCCCTTGGCCGTTACTTTCATTTCAATGCGGCCCTTGTGTCCGCGGTAGACCAGCATTTTGGTCGGCTCGCCGATGACCACAAAATCGGGCTTGATACCCGGGTCAACTTCGACAAAAGTATTCGGGGCGATACCATCGCACCATTCTTCCATATTGCCGAAATACCAGGCCGTCCAACCGTCCAGCAAACCCAGATCACGGGCAAAGGACATGCCGTAGACCATGCCGGGGGTGGAACCTTTTTCATCGCAGGCCCCGCGGGCGTACAAAACGCCGTCTTCAACTTTGCCCTCAAAGGGGTCCCACTGCCATTCTTCAGGATCACCGACGCCGACCGTATCAATGTGCGAGTCGAAGACGATCGTGCGCGGGCCGTTGCCGATGCGTCCTAAAATGTTGCCCATTTTGTCAAAACGCACTTCGTCAAATCCTAATTTGCGCATTTCTTCGGCAATGCGCTCGCCAACTGGCCCGATCAAGGATTCGTAGCTGGGGATGGCGCAGATCTCACGCATGAAGCGAACGATATCTTCCCTTTTTTCCTCTGTTTTTTGTTGAATTTCGCTGATGATCTCTTGTGGAAGCATTTTTCTCCTTTTTTATCCTTTGTTTTCTTTGGATGTGGATAGATTATAATTAGTTAAACAAAACCCTTGGTTCATTATTTTTAAGATAAGTGAGTAAACATGGATATCTTATCATCGAAAACACTTACAGGCAATTTATTCAGAAAGCCCGAACTCAACTGGGGCATTCTCGGCACCGCCCGCATCAACGGGAAGGCCATTCCAGCCATTCAGAACGCCAAACATAACAATGTGGTGGCAATCGCCAGCCGTGAGCTAACCCGCGCGCGCAGCTTTGCCGATAAAGTCGGCGTGCCGGTCGCCTATGGCAGCTATGACGATCTGCTGCGCGATGTCAACGTCCACGCGGTTTATATCCCTCTGCCCAATCACGAACACATGCCCTGGACGATCAAAGCCCTGCAGGCTGGCAAACATGTGCTGGTTGAAAAGCCCTTCGCCCTGAACGCGGATGAAGCCCAGCAGATGGTCGGGACTGCCATTGAAAAATCGCTGGTGTTAATGGAAAACTTTATGTACCGCCACCACCCGCGTATTCCGAAAGCCATTGAGATGATCAAAAAGGGCGAGATCGGGAAGGTGCGCTTTATCCAAAACAGCTTTACGTTTCCGCTCGAAAACCCGGATGACTTCCGCCTGGTACCGGGGATGGGCGGCGGCGCGCTGTATGACCTTGGCTGTTATTGTGTTAATTTCCAACGCCTGATGCTCGGGCGCGAACCGATCGCCGTTCAGGCGCGCTATCACGAAGGCGGTTCGGGAGTCGACCTGCAAATGCTTGCCACTCTCGATTATGGCGATCAGATCTATGGCACTTTCGAGGTGGCTTTCAATGCTACCCGCCAGCAATTTGCCCGCATCGTTGGAACCGAAGGCATCATGACCCTCGACTGGCCTTTCAACCAGGACAATAAAGGGGTTTCGATCCTGGTGGAGCGCGGCGATGACCACACCAGGACAAACTACCGCAGCGAAAACACCTATCAAAACCTGATCGAGCATTTTTATCAGGTCGCGGTTCGGAAAGAAAAACCGCTTTATCCCCTCGCCGACGCGGTCAAAAACATGGTCGTGATCGACGCCCTCTTCCAGTCCGCGATCGAAGATGGAAAGTTAATAACCTTAGCAAAATAACAGGACAAGTAGAATGTACGGACGGGGCCTGTGCCCGCGAAGCAGGGTATCAGCCCCGTCGGCGACCTCTGCATATCAAAGCCTCTGTCTTCATTACAAGGTTTTGATTGAATTACCCACGGATGGGGCCGAGCCCCATCCTTACTGTTGGGGTTTGATATCACAAATGTTCTGATTTGTTCAAACCTTTTATCGGTTAACACCCTGTACGGACGGGGCTTGTCCCCGTCCGCTGCCTCTTCATATCAAATTTTTCGTCTCCAATTTTCATGAAAAGAACAAGCCCCTCTTGCGAAGGGCTTGTTTGTTTTTTACGTCGAATCCTAAGGATTCGGTGTGCTCGTCCGGGTTGGGGTTGCACTCGGAATCGGAGTAGCGATATTTACCGGGATTTTCAGGAGATCGCCAACGTTCAGCAGTGATGTCTCACTCAATAATGGGGTGATGCGGTTGGCTGTCCGATAGCGATTTGTCTCGGCGATGATCTGCGGGATCGTAGAACGGAAGAACCGTGTGATTGTAATCCAGTTCGCTCCGGATTCAACATAGTAGTCGATGATCGTACCAGGAGTGAGATCGGTAGGAACCGGCGTTGAGGTCGGCATTTCCTGCCAGCTCGGTGGCACCTTGATGACCTGACCTTCGCGAATAATGCAGGGTTCACCCAAACCAATACCGTTGACATAAAACAGCATGTCCAGGCTGACATCAAACTTCACCGCCACATCATAACAGGTAAAATCCTCAGCCTGCACGATATAATCAAAAGGCCCGTCCAGCGTTGGAGTGGGGGTAATGGTGGGCGTCTCGGTCGGTGTGCTCGTGATCGTCGCCGTATTGGTTGGGGTCACCGGGGTTGGCGTAAAGGTCATGGTTGGCGTGGGAGTTTTGGTGCTGAACAGCGAAATTCCTCCGCCGTCACCTAAAACACCTGTCGCCCACAGGACGATCAGCACCAGGCCAATCAGAACCAGCAAGGCTGCCAGCGCGATAAGGATTGACTTATTACTTCGTCGTTTTTTTCGGTAGGAAGATAATAAACTTCCGGAACTTTTCTTTGCCATAATTTCCTTCCTTTTAATATATGCAGAAGCAGAAAGGTATATTCCCTGAGTTAGATTTCAGTTAATTTCACTTCAAGTATACCATTTTTGAGCATTGTCAAGAAAAGCTCGCCATGATCTCAAATCCTGCGTTCTATCCATGGACAAGATCAGGAAAACAATGCTTTATCCCTCAGCTTTGCGGCGCAATTCTTCTTCCACGATCTGGATGCCGCCTGAGGAGCCGATGCGGTTCGCTCCAGCCGCGACCATCCGAACAGCATCCTCATAGGTACGAATGCCGCCCGCGGCTTTAACGCCCATCTCGGAGCCGACCACGCCGCGCATCAAAGCCACATCCTCGACCGTCGCTCCGCCAATGGAAAGACCGGTGGAAGTTTTCACAAAATCAGCTCCGGCTTCTTTCACCAACAAACAGGCGGTAACCTTTTCATCTTCGGTCAGCAGGCAGGTCTCGATGATCACTTTCACGATCGCCCCTCCCGCATGCGCAGCCATTACAACACCCTGAATATCGCGCGCGACAGCGGCCAGGTTCCCGGCTTTCAATTCGCCGATGTTCATGACCATGTCAACTTCAACCGCGCCATCCTTAACAGCCCGTTTTGTCTCACTGATCTTGGTCTTGGTCGCCATGGCGCCCATGGGGAATCCAACGACACCGCAGGTCTTCACCTGGCTGCCGGCTAAGACGCGCTTGCAGTGTTTGACCCAATAGCCATTCACGCACACCGCCCCAAAGCCGTAATCCAGCGCTTCCTGGCAGAGTTTGTTGATCTGTGTAACGGTCGCGTCTGCCTTGAGCAGGGTGTGATCGATCATTTTCGCCAGCTCGCTTTGCCCTTGGCGCTCTGGGTTCAGATTCTGGGAAAAAACGCGCCTGATGCGACCTTTTTGGTCAAAAACCGTCGTAATTTTCTTGTCTTTATATCCTGATACTTTCTCACTGTTTTGAGAAACTTTTTTCTGTTCGCTCATATATCACTCTCCTGTAATGATCTGTTTGCCCGCAAAACGCTTGCGGTTGGCATGGTTTGGTTTATGATTATGGAAAGGATCCTAAACCACCACGGAGATTAATCATAACGAAACTGCCATGAAAAGTCCAGAATTAATGACCGCAACTGCCATCGCGCACCCCAACATTGCATTTATCAAGTACTGGGGGAACCGCGATGATGCCTTACGCCTGCCCTGCAACTCCTCCCTTTCCAGCAATCTGGCCGGGCTTGAAACGCGCACAACGGTTCTTTTTGACCCATCCTACACGGAAGATCGCTTTGTTCTGGCGGGAAAAGCGCAGGAAGGCGCTTCCTTAAAACGTGTGACTGATTTTCTGGACCTGGTAAGAAATCTGGCGCGGCATGATATCTACGCGCAAGTGGACAGCGCGAATAACTTCCCCGCCGGAGCTGGAATTGCCTCTTCTGCTTCAGCCTTTGCCGCCCTGGCGCTGGCTGCCTCAACCGCGATTGGATTGAAGCTCTCCGAAAGCCAGCTTTCCCGGCTCGCCCGACGCGGTTCCGGCTCTGCCAGCCGTTCCATCCCGAACGGTTTTGTCCAGTGGCAGGCTGGGGAAGGCGACGCGGACTCTTTCGCTTACTCGATCGCGCCCGCCGATCATTGGGAACTCATCGACCTGATCTGCGTGCTCGACAGCGGGCACAAAACGGTCGGTTCAACCGCCGGTCATGCCCTGGCTCACACTTCGCCCTTACACGCTTTGCGTCAGGAACGCGTCTCGGAACGGGTCGAACTTTGCCGCAAAGCCATTCTCGAGCGGGATTTTGCCCTTTTCGCGGAGCTTGTTGAGGAAGATTCTGAATTCATGCACGCGGTCATGCGCACCAGCACTCCTCCGCTGGTCTATTGGCTGTCCGAGACCGAGATCATCCTCTGGCAGGTCAAGCAGTGGCGCAAAGCAGGCCGCGCGCTCTGCTGCACGGTCGACGCCGGCCCGAATGTACACGTCCTGACGCTTAAAAATGAAGTTGATTGGGCGCTGCAGGAACTTGGCAAGCTCCCTGGTGTCAAACAGATCTATCAGGCTGGGGTTGGTCAAGGCGCGCGGCTTGTTGATGAAAAATAATTGACGAAAGATCGTCCTTGCGCACCTTTGGCTGCCGATGTAGTGGTGGACATGGGTGTCCGTCCATTTTTATGCCCAACAATTAAAGGAAGATCAGGCTGAAAATGCCGAGGATCAGGAGGAATGACAGTATCTTTCCCAGGAAAATATGATCCGCGCGCAGGGCAAGATACAAGAAAACGGTAATGATCGCTTCCAGGGCGAAGATGGCGACCTGGAGGCGGAATTTCTGGCTGGGGTTGAGGTTAAATTTCATGCTCCCGCTCCCATGAAGAACGCCCAGAGGAACATCGCGACCGCCGCCAAACTTATTAGCACAAGCAGCAGCGGCAGTAATTTACGCAAAACAATTCCCTCCTGGTTGGCTAGGCCAACTGTCGTGCAGCTGACGATCAATTTGGCAGGGGACATGACCGAAGCAAAAGACGCCCCGGCGTTTTGGCCAGCCAAAATGAGCGGCACGCTCAGATTCAGCAATTGGGCAGACTCTTTTTGGATAACGCCAAAAAGAATGTTGCTGTTGGAGTTTGAACCCGTCAGGAAGGCGCCCAGCGCGCCCAAAAAAGGCGAAACGGCGGGGTAGAGGCTGCGGTTGATCGCCTCGCTGATCCCGCGGGCGATCAGGCTGGTCATGCCGGTATGGGTCATGATGGTGGAAACACCCACCATCGTGATGACGCCCAGGCTGGCACCAATGGCGCTGTGTGTTAGCCGACTGAGAATCCGGCGCAGTGCGCCCACTTTGAAGTACCCCTTAAAATGGAAGATGAGAGAAGAGATCAGGATCGAATACATCAAAACCGAACCCGGGTGGGAAAAGAACCTGATCGGGTCTGATTGCTGCGCCGGGGTAACAAGCCCAAGATCGCTGACCACTTCCGGATAGCCAAGGGAAAACTGCGCCCGCGAAAGAAATTGATTGAGCGGTTTGATCAGGATGATCAGAAAACCAATGCCAACCAATAGGATGTAGGGTATGATGGTCAGGAGGAAGCTTTGCTTGTTTTCCATTGGGCTGGCTGGATCAGCCTTGCCGCGATAGGCTGGCAGGCGGGTGATCAGGAACATGGTCAGCAAGCCCATCAACGAGGGGCCGATCGAGCCAAGCGACCAAAGCCCGTTTGTGACCAGGACCCAAAGCGTGAGGGACATCACGGCGCTGATGGTGAGGATGGCGGGCATGGTCTTCAACAGGCTTTTCCAGCCAGTGCTGAGAACGGTGATGATGCCGGCGATCGGGACGTGAGAGAGCGCGAAGAAGGCTGCCGCGTAAGGGGCGATCTGGATACCGGGGACCGCGGTGACGCTGATGAGGCTTTCATAGGCGGACGCCATTGAGCCGAAGGCGACCGCCCAGCTGTGCCCAATGGCGGTCAGAACCACCGCGAGGATGGGACTGAAGCCCAGGCTGACGAGGATCGGCGCGCAAACGGCGACCGGAACGCCAAATCCGCCCATGCCTTGCAAAAAAGAAGTGAGCAGGAAGGCGATGGTGAGCACCTGCAGGCTGCGGTCGCTGGAAAGGTGGGGGATCGCCTCGCTGATCATGCGGATGGCGCCGACTTCGTTCGCCAGGCTGTAGAGCAAAAGCGCGCCCCAGATGATGTAGAGCAGGTTGAAGGAGAGGAACAGCGATTTGACCTGCGACCAGGCGAGGATCTTCCAGGTGCCGCCAAAAAAAACCACACTGACGATCACAGTCACGATCCAACTGGCGGCGCTGGAACGCATCCCTCCCCATTTAAAGGCAAGCATAAGAACCATGACCGTCAGGATGGGGAGAAAGGCCAGCAGCCAGGATAGCGGTGTCAGTTCCATATTCCGGCTATTATACGCCTGATGGGGATGAATGCAGGCATAGATTGCGTCATTTTATGATTGGCAGTGCCTACGGCTGGAGGGGTTGTGTTAACGTATTGATTCTTATATACGGGCGAACAAATGTAGGCCGGATTGTGCAGCCTGCCCTTGGGTGCGTTTTTCAAGGGTTCAATCCGGCAAAGCCTGGAATCATTAAAAATCTCAGGGACAACGTTAGATCTGGTTTAATTTTCATTAGACTCGCAGATTTTCAAAGTAATCAAAGATGTATTAAAAAAGGGGTAAAACGTTACTTCTGGTGGTTTAGGTTGGAGGCCCCAAACAACAAAAAATGAGATATTCACTATATCTCCATAGCTTTGATGGTGTCGTGGATGGGCATCAAGGTATAATTATTGATGAGTTAGTCACATTCTGTTTGTTTTCTCTTTGGAGGTTGAAATATGCGAAAAATTGATGGGGATGGTAAAACAATACGGGAACTTCTGGATAATTCTAAATACTCAATAGATTATTATCAACGAGAATATAAATGGGGGAAAAAACAGGTTCAAGAATTGATAAATGATCTAACTCAGAGATTTCTTGAAGACTACGAAGTTAGTCATGAAAGAAGTGAGGTCGAAAATTATGGGCACTATTTTCTTGGTTCAATAATCATTAGCCAGCGAAATGGAAAAGAATTTATTATTGATGGACAACAACGCCTAACGACCATTACACTTCTTTTGATGTTTTTAAACAATAAGCAAAAAAGTAGTCCCGAAAAAGTATCAATAAACAACCTTATCTTTTCTGAAAAATACGGTAAAAAATCTTTTAACCTACAAATAGAAGAAAGAATCCCTTGTATGGACGCCCTCTTTCATCAACAGGAATTTATTAAGGACGGACACAATGAATCCGTAAACAATATTATTGATCGGTATTCTGATATTGAAAGTATGTTTCCTGAAGAAATTGATGAGCAAGCTCTACCTTACTTTCTTGACTGGCTATTGGAAAATGTTCATCTCATCAAAATAACAGCTTTCTCGGATGATGATGCTTATACGATATTTGAGACAATGAATGATCGCGGTCTTTCCTTATCTCCAACAGACATGTTAAGGGGTTATCTTTTAGCGAATATTACCGATGAAGATAAGCGGCGTCGAGCAAGCGATCTTATGAAAACTTTGTTTCAAAGAATGATGGAGAATGGACAAAATGAGACTTCCGATTTCTTTAAAGCATGGTTGCGTAGTCAATATGCAGAAAGTATTCGGGAGAGAAAAAGAAATGCTAGCCCTGGTGATTTTGATCGATTAGGAACCGAATTCCATCGTTGGATTAGAGAAAATGATAAGAAACACATCGGATTGGAATCTAGCGACCAATATTACCATTTTATCGAAAAAGATCTAAAAAGATTTGGAGATTTGTACTTAAGAGTGAGAGACGCTTCCATAAACCTTCAAGAACCTTACGAGGATCTGTTTTATATCGCGCAAATTGGCTTTACCCTGCAGTATCCTGTGGTTCTTGCTCCTCTTACCACTTCTGACTCAGAGAAAATTGTGTCGAAAAAAATTCGTATGGTTGCTGCTTATTTGGACATTTTACTTGCTAGACGCATGTGGAACTGGCGTAGTATTTCGTACTCCACCCTGCAATACTCAATGTTTAAACTCATGAGGGAAATTCGGGGTAAAAAGGCTGAACAATTAGCTGATTGGTTAAAAAACAAATTAAATGAGGAAGAGGAAAGATTCATCACCAATGATGGTTTTAGACTTAACCAAATGAATCGTCCATATATTCATTGGCTTCTCGCACGGATGACCGATTATATTGGAACCAGTTGTGGTCAAGAATCCAGAATAAATGAGTATCTAAATCTCTCTAATGGAAAAAATATTGATAAATTTGAGGTTGAACATATTTGGGCAAATCATTACGAGCGACATTTAGATGAATTTAACCATCCAGAGGAATTTAATGAAGCTCGAAACCGAATCGGGGGATTGCTGCTTTTACCAAAGTCATTCAATGCTTCTTTCGGTGATTTGCCATATAGCAAAAAATCACCACATTATTTTGGTCAAAACTATCTTGCCAAGACTCTGGATTCCCGCTGTTATCAAAATAATCCTAAATTTAAACATTTCTACGAACAAAAAAGACTACCATTTAAACCATACAACAAACTTACTTTGACAGAGTTAAGAGAGCGACAGCATCTATACCAAGAGATTGCTGAGAGTCTATGGAATCCTGAGAGAATAAGTAACATTCTATCTGAACCACTTGATGATAAACTGCTTAAAGAGGATGTGTAAGGATTTAATGGAACTTATGGTGAGTGATTAAAAAGAGGAGGATAGTCTTTCGATCTAAGCAAATTACGTTACCAGTTAAAAAGAGATAGTGGTAGAATACTGCTTACCAGTTTCGGGGCGGTGGCGGAATAGGCAGACGCAACGGACTTAAAATCCGTCGGTGGTGACACTGTGTGGGTTCGACCCCCACCCGCCCTATAAAGAGACCTTCGCGGGTCTCTTTTTTATTACGATTGAGACTTGTTCTGTCAGATTGAAATACGCAACCCGACCTACGATAATATTTTACAAACGAATATCAAATTCTATTTGATGTAAGTAACGAAAAGATTTGTCAGAGTCCATGAAGCGTTTATAATAGAGATGGGTAAGCAAATGAAGCGCTCATTTTCTTTTTACGCGATCACGATTCTGATTCTGGCAATTTTGCTGAGTTCCTGCCTTGTTCCTGAAGGGCCGGATGGCGACCCGACTGCCACGGCGCAGCCGATCTTCCCGCCGACCCTTTCGGAGACGCAGGATCCGCTCCAACCGATCAACCCAACCCCAACCCCCAACCTCAACAACCCAAATCCCGTTCGGATTACCGAACTGGAATACCTGCAGGAAGATACCGAAGTGCTGGTAATGGCAAAGCTGTTCAATACGCTCACGGATGCCATTTTACGGGATGTTTTGCTTGAGGTTCAGGCGCTGGATGCCGTCGGCAATCGCATCGCGCTTGAACGCGTTTCTTTCCGCTACCTCTTTCCCCGCGAAACAACCGGTTTTGTGCAAGAATTTCAACTCAACGCCGGGCTGGAGATCGCCACGGTGGAAGTGCACGTCATTGATGGTCTGATCGACCGCGGGCTGAAATACAAGCAAGCGCTGACGGTCAGCAATACCGCCGCGTTCCGCGTCGGCAACGATTATTCCGTGACGGGTTGGCTGAGCAATGCTGACCCGTACACCTATACCCAGGTGAAGTTGAACGCCATCGCCTACAATCAGGCCGGCCAGATCGTTGGCGGCGGTTGGAAAATTTTCGATTTTTTGCCTGAAAAAGATCAGGTTGGTTTCAATCTGCGCGTCAACGCCAAACGCGGTGAAACGGTGGATCATGTCGAAGTGCACCCCTGGCTGACAAGTTATTCCGCCTCTCTGGAAGGGGGCAACTGGTGGAATTCGCTCAAAAAAGGCGAGTGGAATTTTGTCGTTGATCGCTACCATCAGTTCGCGGGTGGCGCGATGATTGAAAATCAGACCGACCGAATGCTGACAGAGACTTTTTACATCCTGACTGTCTCTGATGAAAACGATCGCATTTGCCAGGCCAGCAATGGTTATATTGACGTGATCTGGCCGAAAGAAAAAGTGGCTTTCGCGATCGAAGCCCTGCAGCTGCCCAAAGAATGTGAGGGCAAGACGGTCGATTTCGTGCTTGTACCGGGCGAATTTGGCCAATTTCCGATCGAATTCAATCCATTGGGAACATCCCAGACCAGTTTTAGCGATGAAAACCATGTCAGCGTTAGTGTAATTAATAATCTGAACGCCGCGGTCAGCCAAAGCCGTGTTTATGTCGTTTTGCGCAACGAAGATGGAAGGATCGTTGGCGGCGGCTATCAGACCACAGAAATCATCCGTGGGGGCAGTTATGTGAATGTCAGTGTGCCGGTTGCCTATCTGGGTTCGCCCGATAGCCTGAGCATCACGGCTTTCGCCACCTTACCCTACGGCGTTGAATTCGGACAATAATCAGGAGAGAAAAATGAAGTTACATCCAGGCTTACGCAAGTTTATTCCGACCGTCATCGAACCCCTTAGCCCGGTTCCAGCCGATATCGAGATCGCCCAGGCAGCGGAGCTCAAGCCGATCACTCAGGTCGCAGAGGAAATGGGTTTGCGGCCTGATGAACTGGAGCTTTACGGGGAACACAAAGCCAAGATCAAGCTGAGCGTTCTGGAACGATTGGCTGACGCGCCTGACGGCAAATATATTGATGTAACCGCCATTACGCCGACGCCACTGGGCGAAGGCAAGACGACCACGACGGTTGGCCTGAGCCAAGCTTTGGGCGCGCATCTCGGACGAAGCGTCATCACCTGTATCCGTCAACCATCGCAAGGACCCACCTTTGGGATCAAGGGCGGGGCGGCTGGCGGCGGCTATTCGCAGGTCATTCCGATGGAAGACTTCAATCTGCACATGACCGGTGATATTCACGCGATCACAGCGGCCAACAATCTCCTGGCGGCCGCGATCGATACCCGAATGTTCCACGAAGCCGGCCAGAATGACAAGGCGCTTTTCAATCGTCTTTGTCCGAAGGATAAAAAGGGCAAACGCCATTTCGCCCGCGGGATGCAGGGACGCCTGAAGAAACTGGGCATCACCGAGAAAGATCCCGACCTGCTGACCGAAGAACAAAAAGCAAAATTCGCCCGCCTGGATATTGACCCTGCCACCGTCACCTGGCGCCGGGCTGTTGATGTCAACGATCGCATGCTGCGCGGCATCACGGTTGGACAGGGTTCTCAGGAAAATTTTGAGCTGCCAACCAATTATTACATCAGTGTCGCCAGTGAATTGATGGCGATCCTGGCGCTGGCAACCAGTCTGGAAGATATGCGCGAGCGCATCGCCAGGATCGTGATCGGCCAAAGTCGGGCTGGTGAGCCGGTGACCGCGGATGATCTTGGCATTGCCGGGGCGCTGACGGTGCTGATGAAAGACACGATCAAGCCAACGTTGATGCAAACGCTGGAAGGCACGCCGGTTTTGGTTCATGCCGGGCCCTTCGCCAACATCGCCCACGGCAACAGCTCGATCATGGCGGACAAGATCGCGCTAAAACTGGCGGATTTCGTCGTCACCGAGAGCGGCTTTGGCGCTGATATGGGCATGGAAAAATTCTTTGATATTAAATGCCGCTATTCCGGCAACAAACCGGATGTGGTCGTGCTGGTCACGACCGTTCGGGCTTTGAAAATGCACGGCGGTGGGCCAAAGGTGACCGCTGGCGCGCCGCTGGCGCCTGAATATGTTGACGAAAACCTCGGACTGGTGGAAAAAGGCGCTGGCAATATGCTGGCGCACGCAGAGATCGCGCGAAAATTTGGCATTCCGGTGGTTGTGGCGGTCAATCGCTTCCCGACCGATACAGACGCGGAGCTTGACCTGGTGCGAAAGATCGCGCTCGAACATCCCGCCATCGTGGACGCGATCATCGCGGATCATTTCAGCCAGGGCGGCAAAGGTGCGGTCGCTTTGGCAGAAGCCGTTGTGAAAGCTTCGGAACTGCCGACTGATTTCCGCTTCCTCTACCCGCTTGAGTATTCGATCAAGGAAAAGATCGAAACCATCGCGCGGGAAGTTTATGGCGCGGATGGGGT
Organism: Anaerolineaceae bacterium UBA1415; assembly: GCA_002305635.1. Taxonomy (GTDB): domain Bacteria; phylum Chloroflexota; class Anaerolineae; order Anaerolineales; family Anaerolineaceae; genus Mesolinea. The sequence continues at coordinate 148,424 of DBPR01000019.1, forward strand.
TGATTACAGCCCGCTGGCCGAGGAGCGAATTGCCGAATACACGCGGCTTGGCTACGACCGTCTGCCGATCTGTATGGCCAAGACGCATCTGAGCCTCAGCCATGATCCAGAGCTGAAGGGCGTGCCGAAGGGGTTCCGAATTCCGATCCGTGATATCAGCGCGTCAGTCGGAGCAGGCTTTGTTTACCCGCTTTTGGGGACAATGAGCACCATGCCCGGTCTGCCAACCCGCCCTTCCTACTATGATATCGACATCGATTTCGAGACCGGAAAGATATTGGGCTTGAGTTAATTTATAAAAGCATAATACAGGCCAAAACCTTTTTTGGCAATACGAAAAACGTCTCTGTTTCAGGGACGTTTTTTTATCTGAAAATGTTTTGTGTTTATTGACGAATTTCGCGAACCCCAGGCTTAATTCGAGGTCATATCGGCTTGTTCAACTGCTCTTTTGTGCATCAGGTGGATTCCGATGTGACCGATCCCGAGAATGATGATGGAAATGCCAAGCGCGATGTTCTTTCCATAAATTGCCAGTAGAAAAAACGCCAGGACAGGCAGTGTGGCGAGGGCGACAGGGACGCCGAGGAAGCTGCTGTAAAAGTCCTGCATCGTTTTTTCGCTTTTGAAGTAGCGGATCCAGTTGATCTCATAAAGCAGCATCAAGACGAACGCCGCCACCAGCCACCATGACCAGTTTGACCAGGGCTTGAGATTAAAGTCGGAAAAAATGAGCGCCGTGCAGGTAACCAAAACCTGCCCGATCCGCTCGAAGGCGAATAGCACCTTATTCTCTTTTTGGACATAGTTATCATAATCCTTTGGCTTATTCTTTGTCCAAATAAGGTTTGGGATCGTCAGCATTAAAAGAAAGACCAAACCGACATAGGAAAACCCGAAGTTCATGCTTTTCCTCCATTCATTTCATCTGGTCGCGCGATAAAACAACAGCTCTGGCATCAGGCTCGACCATATTCTTGTTAGCAATTTTAGTACAGCTCAACTAATTTTTTTTCACCGCGCTTTACAAAACCTTTGTAATTGTTATCCTGGCAGGCTATTCCTCTTCAGGATTAAAAAACAAAGAAAAAGAGAGGAACCCATCCTGAGTTCCTCTCTGCACCTGGACGCTAAAACGAATCAACGGATACTGTTACACAAGCTTAATATCCTGAAGCTGCTTGTAACGTTCGATCTGTGGGGCGATCTGGGCCAGGGAGGCAGCCCAGAAGGCTTTGGTGCGGATGTCGATGCCGAAGCGGGCGGCCAGATCCGCAGCGGAACCTTCGCCGGTGCTCGCCAGAAGGGCTTTATAGTCCTGCACAAAGGCAGCGCCCTTTTCCCGATAGATCGCGTACAGGCCCTTGGCGAACAGATTGCCAAAGGCGTAGGGGTAGTTATAGAAGGAAATGCCGGTACTGTAGTAATGCGGCTTCCAGGTCCAGGCGAATTTGTTCATCACCTCAGGGTCGATCCCGTCGCCATAGCTATCGCGCTGCGCCTGAAGCATGATCCCGCTGATCTCATCAGCGGAGAGGGTGGCGTTCCTGCGGCGTTCAAAGACCTCTTTTTCAAACAGGAAGCGTGAATAGATATCCACGATGGTCTGGGCGTCGCTGGAGATGGAAGTCTCAAGAACGGCCAGTTCGGTGGCGGGGTCTTCGATCTGTTTGAGCAGGGCATTCAGGACGATCGTTTCGCACATGATCGAAGCGGTCTCTGCGAGCGTCATTGGGGTTTGGGTCTGCAAGGGAGTTTTGTTGGCCTGGAACGCGCAGTAATTATGCCAGGCGTGGCCAAGTTCGTGGGCGAGGGTCATGACCTGGTCGAATGAACCGTCAAAGTTAGACATGATCCGGCTTTCCCTGGTTGCGTCAATGCCCATGCAATAGGCGCCGCCGCGTTTACCTGGGCGCTGCAGCGCGTCGATCCAGTTGTTCTCGAAAGCGTTTTGCGCAAAATCTGCCATTTCCTGTGAGAAGCTGCCGTAGTTTTTTAGAATGATCTCCCTGGCTTCTTCAAAGGTATAGGTCTTGTCAACGCTGCCGACTGGCGCGAACAGGCTCCACCAGGGTAACTTTTCAGTACCAAGCAATTTGGCTTTGGCGCGGAAGTAGTCGCGGAACATCGGTAAGGCGTCCCTGATCGCCTCGATCATCGCGTCAAGCGTGGCGCGGTCGATGCGGGCCATATCGAGAGAAGAGTGCAGGCAGTCCTCGCGCCCACGTTTGCGGTCGAGCGTGTTGACCTCGCCTTTAACGCCGTTCAGACAAGCTGCCAGGGCCTCTTTCATCTCCTCAAAGGTTGCCATTTCGAGCTTGTAGGCGCGCTCACGAACATCCGCCGAGGGGTGGCTGCGCAGGTTGATCAGGGCAGGCAGGGGCAGGGTTTGCGTTTTTCCATCGAGCTCAAACTGGACCTCTTTCTGAGAGGTGAGCGTGCCCTGCAGGTTGCCCCAGGCGGAACCGCCGGAAAGGGAAAGCTCATTGGCAAGCTCCTCTTCGGCTTCGCTCATCTGGTACTGGCTTTGCTCGGCATACTCGCGCAAAATAAAGGCGTGTTCGCGCGCGGAACCAGGCAGCTCGAGCGCAGCGGGAAGCTGATCGTCAATTTTGCCCAGCCAGGCGATGATGCGCGTGTTGATGTTTTGCAGGGGTAGGAGCCCGATCTCAAATTTTGATTGGAGCTGCTCGGCGGCTTTATCAAAGGAATCGGTGCTGGTGATGCCGTAAAGGTAAGAGCCGATCGTGCTTGCTCTGACATGCAGGGAATTCAATCTGTCCACCAATTGACTCAACAAATTGCTGAGCTTTTCTGCTCCTTCAGGAGCCTCCTGCAGGGGGAAAAGTTGGCTTTCAAAAAAAGTGGTCAAGCTTGCGACATCGTCCTGCACGGAGGCAAGGTCATGTTGTAATCTTGGGTCATCGAGCCCTGTATAAATGTTGCTGAGGTCCCAGCGGGGAATGTTTTCGGTCATTAGGTCTCCTTGGCGGTTTTTTCTCATTATACACAGGTGGGGTAAAGCCTTGTTGGAATCGGTCAAATATTCGGTCTTTTCAAATACGGGCGGAAATACCCGGAAGGCATAGCACTTCGTGCCGCGCACAGGTCTCGCCTCTTGGTCATCAGGAAACAAACCGAACTTATGAGTACAGTACGGATAAGTCCTGTGCCCGTCAGGGTGGTATTCCCGTCCGCTGTTTATGCATATTAAGGCTACTGTCTTCATTAAAAGGTTCTGATGCCACGATTGCACTGGATTTGCGACAAAAAATTGTGGTATTGCTTCATTATCTAAATCAAATCTAAATAACTTTATGTATAATTCCAGGATTCATGGAAATTCGTCCATGAATTTGCATCCCTTTTACTGTTTTTACGAACCACAATTGAATTAAGGAGAACAAATGTCACACAAGAAAGTTTTAATCGTTTTTATCCTTATCCTGATGCTCCTTGCCAGCGTCGCCAGCCCGGTTGCGGCTGATCCACCCGAAACCACCCGTATTTGGGTTAGTTATAAGGACAGCGCCGGACCGGATGTGCTCAAGATGCTGACCGGGAATGGCGCCAAAGTTCATTTTGACTTCCCTGAACTGGGAGCTTATGTCGTAAGCGTACCCACGGCTGCCCTCAATGGCATTCTCAACAATCCCTTTGTGCTGGATGTTGAGGAAGACGCCTTGCGTTATCCGATCCAAAGCATGGAATCTCAGGTCACCGACCAGGCTTACTCCGTTTTGGAACAAACCGGACAAGTTGTTCCATACGGCATCGATTTGGTTCAGGCTCGCGATGTTTGGGATGCGAATCGCGATGGCGTTGTTGACGCTGGAGCTCCAACGGCAGCAAATCGCACCCTCTGTATCATTGACTCCGGTTACTATCAGGGTCACGAAGACCTGCCCAATGCGATCGGTGGCTATTCACAGGTTGATGACGATTGGTCCCGTGATGGCGGCGGACACGGTTCGCACGTTGGCGGAACCATCACTGCTGAAAACAATCCCTATGGTGTTGTCGGTGTGATCCCTGGTACGATTAACCTTTACATTATTAAATTCTTCAATGATGCAGGTAAGGCAACTTACGCATCCAACCTGGTCGATGCGTTAAGCCGCTGTCGGGCGGCTGGCGCGAATGTTGTCAGCATGAGTCTGGGTGGCCCACAATATGTTCGTGCGGAAAATACCGCTTTCACGAGTGCGTACAATGCCGGTGTTCTCAGCGTTGCGGCAGCAGGAAACGACGGTAATACCGGGCTTTCCTATCCTGCCTCTTATACCTCGGTCATGTCTGTGGCCGCTGTCGATTCCAATATGAACTGGGCTGATTTCTCCCAATACAACAGTCAGGTCGAAATTGCAGCGCCAGGTGTGAATGTGCTCTCGACTGTGCCTTATATCGAAACCAACAAAGTTACTGTCAGCGGCGTCGATTACAACGGCGGCCACATCGAATATTCTGCCCGTGGCACTGCCAGCGGCAGCCTGGTTGATGGAGGTCTCTGTGGAACAACAGGTTCCTGGAGCGGCAAGGTTGTTTTATGCCAGCGCGGTGATTACGATTTCTTTACGAAAGTTAATAATGTTAAAAACAGCGGCGGCGTGGCGGCCATTATTTACAATAATGTACCAGGTGATTTTGGAGGAACACTTGGTGATGGCAACAGCTCTACCATCATTGGTATTTCACTTAGCCAGGAAGCCGGGCAATTTTTGGTTGCCAATAAACTGGGACAGACCGCAACCGTTTTTAGCGCGGTGGATCAACCAGCCAGCGGTTACGAATATTACAACGGCACTTCCATGGCGACCCCCCATGTCTCCGCGGTGGCAGCCCTGGTTTGGAGCGCGGTGCCAAACAAGACCAATGCTGAAATTCGCGCGGCTCTGACCGCGACCGCACTTGATCTGGGCACACCTGGCCGCGATGTTTATTACGGTTATGGTCTGATTCAGGCCAAAGCAGCTCTTGACTATCTTGGCGGAACAACACCTCCGGTAGAGAATACAGCCCCTACGCTCGCGATCAGCAGCCCATCAAATAACAGCAGCTTTACGCTCGGCGAGGCGATCACCTTTACAGCCAGTGCCAGCGATGCCGAAGATGGCAATCTGAGCGGATCGATCGTTTGGAAACTGAACGGGAGCGTTCTGTATAACGGAGCATCTTTCACCAAATCTGATCTGCCGACCGGTACTCATACTTTGGAAGCCAGTGTTGTTGACAGCGGCGGTCTGACTGCCAGCCAACAGGTCACGGTCAACGTGACTGAACCGAGCTCAGCGCAAGCACTTTCTGCGACGATCACAACGAACGCTGCTTCATATTACAATTTTGCCCGGGTTTACGGCACGGTTACAGTTGTGGATCAAAATGGCGCGCCTGTGCCGTCCGCCAGTGTCAGTGTTTTGCTCACGACAGCGAATGGAACCAGAACAACCTTCACCGGAACGACCGGATCAAATGGAACCTATACCTTTAGCTATCGAATCAACGCCCGTAAGACAGGTTATGGCACTTATTTACTTGAAGCAACGGTAACCAAGGCCGGATATCTGCCCGCTACAGCTGCTACAAGCTTCCTCGTTAGATAAAATTGGAAAATTAAGGGGAAACTGCCGACCAGAAGGTCGGCAGTTTAATTTTAATCATCACTCGTTCGCGAGTTGAGCTTATTTGTTGTTGAAAAATTCAATGGCGGCGTTCAATTGCGGGTCGATGCCAGCTTCATATTCTTCCTGGGTGTATTCGACCAAGATATCAGGGGTGAGGCCGATCTCGCTGATCTGATGCTCGTTGGGGGTGATCCAGCGCGCGATGGTGATGCGCACGCCGCCCTCTTCGCTTCTCAGCGGGATCCAGTTTTGCACAGAGCCTTTGCCGTAGCTGGTCACGCCGATCAGGGTTCCGCGGTCATAATCCTGAATGGCCCCGGCGGTAATTTCGGAAGCCGAAGCGGTGCCTTCATTAATAAGTACAACCAACGGGATTTCGGTCGCCAGTCCGCCCGTATTGGCGCGGTAGGTCTCGCGGCTGCCATCGCCATATTCTTCGTACATAATGACGCCGTTGGCGATGAACTCTGAGCTTACCTCAATGGCAGTGACCAGATAGCCGCCGCCGTTGCTGCGCAGGTCAAAAATGAGCCCTTTCGGATTTTGTGCCATCAGTTCTTTCAGAGCGGCGCGCAGTTGGGCCGTCGCCTGCTCGTTGAAGGTATGTAGGGCAACATAGGCAATGTTTCCTTCCAGCATCTCGTAATCCACTACTGGAACCTGGATCACGGCACGCGTGATCGTCATCTCAAGGGTCTCTTCTCCACGTCGGATCGTCAGGGTGACGGGCTCGCCAGCTGGCCCCAGGATCTTCTTCAGGGCCAGGTCGCCGGGAATACCGGTCATGTCTTCGCCATTGATGGCAATGACCTGATCTTTGGCGCGCAGACCAGCTGCCTCGGCCGGGGAACCTTTCATCGGCGATATCACCTCAACATATTCACCGGATGTATCGACCCAGGCGCCGATGCCGGTGTATTCGCCTTCCATCTCGGCGTTGGCCTGCTGGAATTGCTGGGGGTCCATGTAGGAAGTGTGCTTGTCACCGGTGGCGGCCAGCATGCCCTGAATGGCTCCCCGCATCAGTACCAGGTCGTTCAGTGGCTGGTCGACATAGTTCTCGTGCAGCAGATTCCAGCTTTCCCAGAAGGGCTTGAAGAGCTCTTCCAGCTCTTCGAGCGTGGTGGCCTGCACAATTTCGGTTGGCGCCACCTCGTCTGTGGCGTCGTGACCGGTCGAGGCGTCCTTTGGCGGTTGGACGGGGTTGTTGTTGACGGGTTGGGTGGCGCTCAGACCGAGAGCCTCGCGCAGCGGGTTGCGGGGCAGGATGCTGCCGACCACAAATCCGCCAAAAAATGTTACTACCAGCAGCGCTATCAGAGCGATAGCCAACAGGCATGAACGTAATCCTTTATTTTCCATAATTCTCCATTCAGAAAAAACTATATCTTGATTGTACTCTCCAGCTTTGTCAAAAATTCTGGCAAAGCGGATAATTTTTTAATTTGAGGATGGTCGCAACCTTCCACGTGCCTGGCAGAAACCAACAAGGTATACATTCCAAGCGCTCTGGCGGAATCGAGGTTGCTGACGCGATCGTCAACGAAGAGGCTTTCTTCAGCTTTGGGTTGGTTCGCCAGTGCAAACGCTTTTTCAAATGCGCCCTTGTGCGGCTTGCAATAGGGGTCGGTGTCTTCCAGATCAATGATGCCCTGAAACAGGTCGCGAATGCCCAGCAGTCCCAGAACCTGTTCGGCGTGGCTCTTGCTGGCGTTGGTGAAGATCCATTTTGGCTGCGGCAGCGACTCCAACGCGAGGCGCAGTTCCTGATCCTTGTGAATAAAAGGGGAAAGGTCTTCATCGTGAACGTATTCGAGATAATCGTGCAGGTCAGCGCCATATTCCGCCCGCAGGCCATTGATGGTCGAGCCGTATTTTTCGAGGAAGTGTTCTCGTATTTCAATGATCTCGTCCGGCGGGATGCCAAGCACATCGCGCATGTAAACAACGATGCGTTCGCCCAAAAGCTCCCAGATACCGTTGTTGGGTGGATAGACAGTATCGTCAAGGTCGATAAAAAGTGTTTTGATCATTCGCGCACCAGCCAGCGGTTCATATTTTCGGGTGGGGTAAACTCGTCCAGCGCTTGCAGAAGCTCAATGGGGTCTGAGTAAGCCCGGTAAAGCCCGCGGTGTTCTGGGTAGATAAACCCTTCCTCAATGGCAAGATCCAACATCGAGAGGAACAGGTCATAGTAGCCCCGCACATTGAGGAAGCCGATCGGTTTGGTGTGATGACCGATCTGAGCCCAGGTGAGCGCTTCGAGCGTTTCGTATAAGGTGCCAAAACCACCGGGGAGGGCGATAAAAGCGTCTCCCAGCTCGTTCATGCGCGCCTGGCGGATCTGGATATTGGCAACCTCTTCAATCCGGGTCAGTTTGTCAAAGACCAGTTCGGGCAGGTTGAGGTCGTCATTGATGATCCCAATGACCTCTCCGCCGTGGTCCAGCGCTCCTCTGGCGACGGCGCCCATCAGGCCGGTTTTTCCGCTGCCAAAAACGAGCTGCCGCCCCTGGGTGGCGATCGCCTTGCCAAGCGCGTAGGCGGCGTCCACGAAGCATTGATCGAGGCTGTCGGCGGAACCAGCATATACGGTAATGGTTTTTCTAATCGTAGCCATATTAATCCCTCAAATTATACCTTTGTCAGGGCGATGTCCAAACAAAAGCATAACAAAAGCGTAAGGCTTGTATTGTAAGCGAAGTTTAGTGAGTTTTTCGTAAAAAGCCGAAAATGACGACCAGGATGATGCCAATCAGACTAATACTGATCATGGCCAGACCAACATGTTGGCTGTTGCCAAAAACGCGTTGACCAAGGCTGGGCGGTGGCGTGGCGGTGGCAGTTGGCAGCGGGGTATTGCTCGGAATGGGCGTTCGGCTGGGTTGGAAAACGGTTGGTCGCGGGGTATGCTCCACCGGAGTGGGGCTTGATTCGACAAAGGGCGTCGGGGTATTGGCCTTGCGGATGAGGAGATAGGTGCCCGCGTACACTTCGTTGGCGTCTGGGCTGTTGCCGTTCAGGATCATGATATCGCTGGGCGAGACGCCGTAAGCCTCGGCGATGTTCCAGAGCGTGTCTCCGTAAACGACGTAATGATAGATCGAACCGTCCGCGTTCGGGGTGGAAACGACCACCCCCTGATAAACGGGGGTCAACGCCTGCGCCCGGACGGGGGAATAGACCACCAGACAGAGGAGCATGAGCAGGAACAAGACCTTCAATCGTTTCATGGGCTCTATTATAGCCGTTTTGAGGACGAACGAAGATTTTTTACTTTCAGGCATGAATGTAAAAAATGANNGCGAGGTCGGTGGAGCGAATTGGATATTAAGATAGAAAATAAAAAAGCCTGTTCGCATACTGAAAAGCAAAACAGGCTTTTTGATTTATCAGTTAATATTCAATTGTCGTTTGATCCCCATGTTTTGGCTATTCGAATCAGATTTGGCTATCTTGCTTCTTACTTCTGGATGATTGGCACGGCAACGGCAAATGGATTCGCAATAGGTTCCCGATAATAGATCTGAAAATGACAGAAACCCTGATGATTTCCTTTCGCCAGTTTGATCTCTGCCCAATAAGCATAGATAGAAGTGTTAACAATGTGGTCACCCAAACCAACACTGCTTGCTCTCCAGCCCGTACCAGTTGATTTTATAGTCCAGGAATACAATGTTTCCGTATCTCCGGAGTAAAAGTGATTTCTAAATATCGTTATATAGAAATCACCTGGGGATTCAACAAAATTGAAAAATTTAAAATAAAGTGTTTGCAATTTGCTGTTATATGGAATCGTTAAAGGCGCAACAAATGTTTTCTGAAGATCGTCGTTCTGGGTGCTTCCGATACACCCATGGGCAGCGTTATAGTATGAAAGGCTGCTATCATGAGCTATAAAAGCGACACCTGGAATACTATAATAATTAGATTTATCGGCTGCCATTGGTATGTCTTCAAGTTTGAGTTTTAGCGATTCCCAACCCTGGCCTTCGAGCTCTTTTACTTCAATGATATCGGTCTGTGTTTCTGGAGCTTCGTCCGCAATAGTGTAGGATCCTGTTTCTGGTGTTTGTTCTTCTGCTTGCACAACCTGGGGGTTATGACTGGTGGCGATCAGAAAGACGATCAGGATAATACTTATTAAAAGCATCGTTTTGTTTTTCATGTTTCTCCTTTATTTATCGGATAGGCAATGTCTTTTGTTTTTATTAAGATAGACAATTTGTTTATTAATTAGAGATCAAAGATCAACTTCGAACGACTTAATATGACGGAGATTGATTATTCTTTTGGTTCTTTCATACGCTGTACCCAATTCCCTGAAACAACAAGTATAAAAATGTCTGAATATTGAACAGAAACCATCAAAGGCTTCTGTCTTTATAAAAAATACATAAAAATTATACTATAACTACATCAAAAAGCAAGCCAAAAAAAATAGATCCCAGCAATTCTCAGTATGAAATTTGTATAGCTCGGTTTCTACTTTCCTCAAGCAAATGTTATTTTGTCTTTGATAGGGAATCGACCTGTAAGGACGGGGACCCGTGCCCGCGAAGCAGGGTATAGCCCCGTCCGCTACTATTGCAGATTAACTGACCGGATATATTAATGTAATTTAACAGTTATTAGCGATATTAACTCTCAACCCAGTACCAATTATTTTTCATACAGAGAAATGCTGAATACATCCAATACATCCGATTTCCAAAGACAGTCTTGCCTGGCAAGAAATCATTCCAAAGTCATGAATTTGAAAATTTAAAAAGAAAAAATCATTTATAACCCTTCCAAATTCAAAAGCATTGATTATAATAATAGTTGAGGGAGAAATTATATCGTCAGTACTGGTACGTTACCAGTGTATCCCCCAACGTTCAAACTAACCCAGTTCTTTTAATAGGAGTGGATCATAAGGCCGATAAGTTGAAAATCAGAAAGATGGAGGCGCCAGTTCACAGCCAGTGAAACTATTGACACTTTATTAGAGCTTATTCTTTACCTAAGTGCGAAATGAAAAAGGGTAGTTGGTTGCAGCATCCGAAACGAAAAATGATATGAAAAACAACATAGCGCCATATAACAGCAGGACGGAACAGTTTTTATTACAAACTGACTTTTCGTGTGAACATCAAAAAGCCGCGATGGGGACAATTGCCCTATTGCCCTTACGCTTCGACCATTCTTGTATTATTTGTGAATCCAGATCCATTCAGGAATCACATCAGTACGCAGGCAATAAGACTCGATAATAACAGGATTTTTAAAAAAGTCAAAAGGGAGGAAGTGGATAGAGGAAAACAAATACCATGAGGAAGTAGAAAAGAAGTTGTAAATTTCCAGCCCTCTGGCTGGAAGAAAAAACAAATATTAAAACAATAAATGGAGGAATTTAAATGAAAAAAAGTATTTTACGAAACCTTGTTGTCGCAGCGCTTTTGCTCGGGCTGCTGATCGCGCCTATGCATGCGGTACGCGCCCAGGGTGCAAGTGTTTGGGATGGAGACTATCCCATTGCACGACCAACCGGCATGGATGATGGCGCTGGTGATCTCACGATTGACATCTATTCTGCCGAAGAATTCGCCTGGATCATGAGCGTTCCGAACATGTTCCTGGACGGCGTCACCGGTGTGCATACCGTGCGCCTGAACACGGACATTGACCTGGCGAGTCATCCATGGACGCCAAGCGTGGCGGCAGGTCCCAGTCAATCCAACACCTTTGACGGCGGTGGTCATACCATTCGCAATTTGTTTGTGGATGGTGGCACGTATCAGAGTTCTAATAATAGATACTTCCTTGGATTGTTTGGTCGTGTCCCCAATGCTGCTCATGCCAAGATCCAGAATCTGACCGTTGATGGCGCTGTTTTAAACGGATCTACCACTGTTCGCTCTTACGCGGGCGTTATCACTGGCAGTGAAGACTGGATGGGTCACTACGAAAACGTGCATGTCAAAAATGCGACCATCACCGCAAGCAAATATGTCGGCGCGATCGCGGCCTACGGCACATCCAATATGACCAACGTCTCAGCCGAAAATATCACTTTCAACGTCACTCAAATTGGTGAGGATAAACCGCACGTTGGCGGTTTAATGGGCTTGAACAATGCAGGCACCATAGAAAATAGTCCTGTTTCCAATCTGACCATCACTATTAGCCATGCTGATGGCACTACCCTTACCAACCAGGTGGGCGCACTCTTCGGAACGGCTCAAAGTGGTGTGTTTATCGGATCTGACAACCCTATTGCTGATATTACCTATAACGGAGCTACCTTCACCACATTGGTTGGTCTTGATAACCGTACTGGTAAAGTCAGAAACACTACCCAAGGTACAAGCTTTGAAACTATTACAGATGCAGTAAATGCATCAGTTGATGGTGATGTCATCTTGGTTTCCGCTGGTACTTACGATGAAGAAAATATCCTTATTAGCAAGGGTATCCAATTACTTGGTACTGGTGACGGCAATACTGTCATCGCCCCATCTGGCGCGACAAATAACAGCACCATTAAGGTTGTAAATCCGAGCGGTGATGTTTTGATCGACGGTTTCACCTTCAACAATCCCCCACGTCCAAGCCACGGAGCAACTGTTCTGACCTCTGGTACCGCTATCGCTGTTGATAGCGCGACAGTTACAGTGTCAAACAACATCATTAACGGCGCTGACAGAGGTCAATACAATGACTATGGTCTTTATGGTCAGGGCAATCACGCTGCCGTTATCTGGGAACATAACACCCTCAACCTGGTTGGCGGCAATCCGCTCATCTTTGAACAACAGCTAGGTTCAACAACTGTTCGCAACAACACCGTTTATACCGGAGATGTCGCGGATGGCAGTCTTTATTACAGCATGATCTATGGAGACAAAACTGTTACTACTCCTCAGATCGTTGAGAACAACACATTCTCATTTGTTCGCACCGGTGGTGGTTGGTCAGAAGCTATTACCTTCAACACTTCTCCCACCTATCAATGGTCCGGAAGTACCCTTTATGGCCATTACACGGATATTCAGATCAGAAACAACACGATTATTCTTGGTGGACCCAGCGACCGCGGTATTGGCCTGGCAGACCGCTCTGCTGGAGCTGGGAAAGGCACGATCACTGGCGCTGTCATTGAGAATAACACGATCACAGGGCAAGAAGCGCATGTTAATGAAAACACCGTGGGCATCTTGCTCCGCGGCGATGTCCAGGGCACACAGATCAGGGACAATACCTTCTCTACCCTTGCCAATGGGGTTCAACTTATCGAACAACTCTCTAACACCACACCCGAGCATGAGGTTCCTTCAGGAACGATCATTGAAGATAATGCCTTCAACTCAAGTGTTGGGGTAGCCCTCAAGAACGAAAATACTGAGGAACAGGTTGACGCATCCCCCAACTACTGGGGCAGCGCAGACGGTCCTAGCGGAGAAGACCTGGATGGTGCAGTGAAATTCTTCCCCTTCTGGATCGACCCGGAAATGACTCAACTATCCCAGGTTACCAACACCACCCTGGCAATGGACCTGGTCACATTGGAAGCTTGTGAGATCGAGAGTGAGTACACAGTTTCCGTCAACATTGGTCCCTTTTATGATATGAGTTCTTATCAGATCAAAGTATCGTTTGATACTACAAAGTTAGAGGTCCTGGAGTTGATCAATGGCGATGTCCTGCCAGGTGACGCTATTGAGATCAAAAAACTCGGAAATGATACTGGGGTACTTGATTACAGCAGAACGCTTTATGGGAATCAAGGCGACTGGAACCTGATCGATGATCCGGATGGCGGTACTTTGATGAAGATCAAAGTAAAGACCAAAGCAGCTGGAACTTCTGTAATGGAGCTCTTGAATACTTCTATCCTTACCAGAACCGATGATGCCTGGAATTACCCCTATGACATCACCAATGCAACAACGACCGTTACAACCAGCCTTTATGCGGTCAGGAATGGTGCGAAATCCTACTGTGATCTACAAACAGCAGTGGACGAAGCAAATGCAGGAGACACCTTAACCGTCCTGCGAGACTTCACTGTTGCTGCACCAGTCGAAGTTGCCAAGGAAATCACTTTTAACACTGTTGACTATACTGTAACCCGAACGAATGCAGGGGCAGTTGCCGACCCATTCTCCGATTATGACAGCCTGTTTAAAGTCCTAGCTGGTGGCAATCTCACAATTAAGGGAAATGGAACACTGGACGCTCAGAACGACGCTCATACAAAAGGTGCCGCTCTCCGAATTGTGGGTGGTCAGGTTACACTCACTGAAAACGTAACGCTGAAGGGTGATTATGTCTCCGTCCGGGTCGAGGGCAACATTACTCCTGGGGCAGGAAACCCCGCAACCTCTGCGGTTTTCAACATGACCGGCGGTACTGTCGCTGACGGAATTGTCGTGGTTGGCAACGGTGGTAAACTGGATTTGAGTGGTGGTTCTGTTACCTCCGAAGATTATGCTCCCATTTCTGGAAATGGTAGAAATGACACTGGCGTCAATTACAGCGGAACCGAGATCATCCTCAGCGGTACTGTCCTTGTTGAACGAGATGATGATGTGGCAATCTATCATCCTCAGGATGGTACACTAACCATTAAAGATAATGCCCAGGTTATTGGTACGAACGGCGTCGAAATGCGCGCTGGCGATTTCATCATGACCGGTGGTGTTGTTAAGGGAATTGGGACAGAACTCGTCACAGCCCCGGAAGCTGGGAAGAGTTGGGATACCGGAGATGCTCTCCTGATCACCAGCATCTATGAACCGAATATTTCTGTCAACATCAGCGGCGGGTTGCTTGAATCTGCCCACGCCTATGCCTTCCGCGAGTATGTTTCTGGTGCGACCACTAAAGTTACGTCAATTGAGGTAACAGGTGGAACCTTTGATCTTACTAATGGAAACGCAATGACAGATGCTGTGTCCTTTGCCACAGTAGACTCTGCGATCCTTAAACTGACCGGTGGAACCTACAAAGAAGATCCTGCTGAATTTGTCTTCTTCCCCCTGGAGACCTACCTCCATACAGACAATTATTACCATATCCGCTACATGTGGCCGGTGATCAATACAGATACTGGAGTGATCTATGAAACACTTGCATTGGCCGTTGCGGATGCTCAAGCTGGTGAAACGTTACAGGCTCGTCTTGATTTTGAGACGACATCTCCGGCATCAGTTGAGAAAACGATCATTTTCGATACCAACGGCAAGACGATCACCCGAGCAAATGCAAGTAGTCCCTATTCCGCCGTATTTAATGTCATGACAGGAGGCGACCTGACCATAACCGGTACTGGTACTGTAAAGTCAACTAATACCGAGAAAACAAGTGGCACTCCGGTTGTTGTTTACGGGGGAGAGCTAAACCTGGAAAGTGCGACACTTTCCGGTGGTTATGCTTCCGTGGCAGTGTTCGCAGATTTTGACACTGTTAACCCGACTCCAGGAACCTTCAATATGAGCAGTGGTATGACTACCGATGGGGTTATCATTCAGGAAAATGGAAGCACATTCAACCTGACTGGTGGCACGGTGAAGACAACTGCGAATAAATTTGCCATAGCCGGCAATGGATCAGCAGGATACGGTGGAACCATAATCAACATCAGCGGTGACGCAAAAGTGATCAGCGAGCAGACTATCGCCATTTATCATCCCCAGGATGGTACCCTGACGATCAGCGGCAACGCGGAGATCAGCGGTCCAAGCGCTATTCAAATGAAAGCTGGTGATCTTACCATTTCCGGCAACCCGACGATCACAGCGACTGGCGCTTTTGTTGCCAACCCTGAACCGCCCTCCAATGGTGCAGAACCCACCGGCGATGCGATCTTCATCGCTAGCCAAACTGGTTATACTGGTGATTTGAACCTCAACATCAGCGGCGGCACGATCAGAAGCACGAATGGTTACGCCGTCCGTGAAATCGTTGCCTCTGAAACCACCAAGCTCGTAAACGCGACCATCAGCGATGGTCAGCTAAGCGGTGGCGCTGGCGCGGTTGTATTTGCAAGCAATACCGATGCTATTCTCGACCTCATTGGTGCTTCCTACAGCACGGACCCAAGCGCCTTTGTTTACATACCCAAGTACGTCTACTTTGACGATCCTTGGTACCGCATTGGCGATATGGTCGGAGCGGTTACCGGTACGGTCAGCATGCAGGGACGCACAACCCGAGCTGGTGTTCCTGTGACGATGACTGGTGGATCTGTTGTGATCCCAACCGTTACTTCAACTGATGACCCAGGTGTCAATCTGAGCTTTGCTTACCTTGTGCCCAACACGACCTACACAATTACCACAGCTCAACCGAGATATCTCAACATTACAAGTGATCTGCTAAAAACCAAGTTGATCACGGATGGGACAGAGACGCTCGCCACTTTGCGGTTGATTGCTGGTAATACCATTTGGACAAATAACATTATTGATGTTAACGACTATGGCTTTGTTGGTGGAAAATATGGTTTTGTTGGAGAAACTGACGCTGATGCCAACTTCGACGGCGTAGTAAACATCCGTGACCTTGCTTTGGTTGGCGGTAACTTTGGACTTACCAACGCAACTGCTTATCAAAACTGGACACCATAGTCTGAGTCCGGGTGAACGCTAACAATTGAGTAATGCAGGGCGGGTTTGAACCGCCCTGCATGAATTGTTTTAGAAAGAAAGTGTAAACACATGAAATTTTCACAAAAAATTTGGTCGATCTTTCTTTGTCTTATTTTTTCCTTCTCGATCGCGCAGACAGGTGCTGTTAAAGCGCAGGATCCACAAACCATGATCTATTTTTCTCCCGACCCATCCTACATTTACCTGGATGGCACAAACCAGGTTACTGTTAATGTGATGATCCGCGACGCAGTTGACTTAAACGCGTTTGATGTGCAGGTAGACTTTGACCCCAGTAAGGTCACTCGCGTAAGTTATGAGGTTGGGGATTTCCTAACGGAAGTTTCCTGTATTGATAGATTTGTTGGCCCAAATTATTTCAGGCTGGTCTGTACCCAATTGGCTCAACCAGGAAGATACGGTACCGGCACGCTCTTTAGGATCGTTTTTCGGGGTGTGGCAGAAGGCGTTTCACCACTGGACCTCACAGAAGCTAATTTGTCTAATGGCGATGGTCAGTCTCTTCCCACCGAAACAACCAACGGCACTCTGAATGTGGTCAATACCGGAAATTTGACCTATCTTCCGCTGATCTTTAACATCGCCTTGCAGGGGCAGACAAACCGCGGCGGGATAACGCTCAATCTGGGGCGGGGCTTGCATTACGGCCTCGCCTATACCGGCGTGAGTACGAATATCCCCGGTGAGAACCTGACCATCCCGTCCGTGGCAGCTGACACCTACCTGCTGACGACCAACCAGCCGCGCGTGCTCAACATCACGGCTGACCTTAACAAGACCGCGACGATCACAAGTGAGGATGGGACGTTGACCCCGCTCGTCCTGCGCGGCGGCAACGCCGTTTGGACGGATAACGTGATCGATATTCACGATCTGACGCTCGTGACCGGCGGCTATCTTGACCCAGCCGCCAACCCTAACGCGGATGTCAACTTTGACGGCGTGGTAAACCTCATCGATGCTGCGATCGTGGCAGGGAACTACGGTCTGAGCAGCCAAACCGCTTACGCGAACTGGATCCCTTAGACCCTAATGCTTAGGATTGGACTAATTGCCAAAGACAAAATAATTGTATAGTATCGGACAAAATATGAAATCATTTCCATTATTAGAAAAAACACTTAAAAGCCTCGCGATATTGCTTGTGATCGCGATCTTGTCAACTGGCATCGCGCGAGCCCAATCCATAGCCAGGGCAGGGCTGCTTGAGGAGATGGAAATACGCCCCGGCGTCAGGGTCGAGATCCCCATTAATATTGAAAACGTGGTCGATCTCTACGGGATCGATATCGAACTTAAATTTGACCCAGCTTACTGGGAATTTGAAGACGCTGACCCGCGTAATGATGGTATTCAACCGGCTTTGGGCACCTTTTTGGACCCTGGAATGACACTTTATAACGAAATCTATCCTGAAGAGGGTCTCGTGCGGCTGGTTTTAAGCCAAATCAACCCCAGCGAGGCGAAAAGCGGCAGCGGGACCATCATGGTCCTCTACGCCAAGGCATTGAAGACCGGCAAGACCAAAATTGAGGTGCAGAAAGTGGAGCTGGCGACCCGCAATGGACTGGGAATTGATGTCGAAGGAGTTGACGGAGAGATCGTCATCAAAACGCAGGCACCGGTGGTCACCGCGACCGCGATCCCGGTCATCGACCCGACCGAGATCATCATCATTCCGACCTATATACCGCCAACGGCGACCAACACGCCCGCCCCGACCAGCACACCAGTGCCAACCGCGACGAAAGTTCCAACCGGTCAGCCGGCAATTTCCGGGACGAGTTCTCCCAATACAGGGTCAGTGACCGCTCCGGAAGGCGAAGAAGAAACAACTTCGCCAGATACTGAAACAGCTGTTGAAACAAGTGAGGTTGACCCCTCCGTCACAGCTGAGATCTCATCAAGCCTAGATGAGGACAACACAATTCAACCCACCCAGATCCCTGTGACTGGTGAAGAAACGGAGCTAACTCAGGCTCAGGAAGGCGGGAATAAGATCATCTGGATCATTGTGGTAGTTTTGGCTGCGGCAGCGATCCTTGCCGTCAGCTTTTTAGTCAAAAATAAACGTAAGAATTAGTTTGTGGAGGAAACCGTGAAATCAAGAAAGACTATTTTTACCCTTGTACTTCTGGCCGTCCTGCTGGTCTTAGGGCTGGCATGGACGGAACCAGTCAATGCACAAAATACTTCCCTGTCTCTATCCCCACACGGGCAAGGCCGGGCGAATACCTGCTCAACGTACGAAATAGAAGTATTGGTGAAAAACGTCGAAAATCTGACCGCCTATCACCTGGAGCTGACCTATGACCCAACTCAAATCGAGATCCTCTCGATCGTGAACGGCGGCTTCCTGAACCCGACTGACGCCTTCTATGAACCCACCAACACCTTTGGCGCGGACACAGGACGCATTAAGTGGGGCATGGCGCAGCGCGGCACCGACGGCGACCCAGACCCCAGATCCGGGCCCGGTTCTTTGATCAAGATCACCTTTCAGCCCCTTGTAGGCGACGTGACCACCACGATCACGCTGGATGGCGAGAATTCGATGCTGGTGGACTGGCCGGACGCCTTTCCGATCCCTTTTGTAATTTCCAGTGGATATGGAGAAATGAGTTACAAGCTGCAGGACAAGGTGGTGGCAAATGTGACCGCCAACCCGGTAGTCGAATACTGTTCGCTGGGCGAAGCTCTTTACCAGGCAAAAAGCGGTGATGAGCTCCAGTTCCTGAGAAATTTCGAGGTCTATGAATTTTCCACTGTAAGTGGCAAAAACGTCACGATTAATACAATGGGCTATACTGTCACCTACAACAACACAACGGATAACAGCTTTATCTTGTCAGTCCTTTCCAACGCGACAGTAAATTTGATCGGTAATGGCTCCTTCGTCACCCAGCCTAAAGGTTCGACTATTCTCATAAACCCACGTGCTACCGTCATTGTTGATGGGCCAACGCTGAGCGGTGGTTACCGTTCGGTAAGAGTGCAAGGATACACAAATGCGAATTACTGGTTCCCAAATAATTTCATCCTGCAAAGTGGTACGCTGACAAATGGTATAAGAGTGATAGGTAGAGGCGCGAATGTGACTATCAACGGAGGAACTGTCTCCCGGTCTGATGGTCAGCCCGCGATCACTGGTGATGCCACAATCACCCAGTTCAACTACAATAGTGGCACCACTGTGACTGTGAATGGCGGAATGATCGATGGCGGCACAGCCGCAGCGATCTATAATCCACAATCAGGTTCAGTAACGATCAATGGAGGAACGCTCACTGGCGGCAGTTCCGCGATCGAAATGGAACGCGGCTCCCTGACGGTTAACGGCGGCACGATCACAGGCGCTGCTGACGGCATCCTGATCGACAACGCGCTGGATCGTGATACCGATGGTGCGATGAGCGTGAATATCACAGGCGGAGTGATCACCGGCACCACTGGCTACGCGGTGCGTGAGAGCGTGCCTGCTGGCGCAAGCCTGCGCACGACCAGCGTCGAAATTTCCGGCGGCGACTTTACCGGCGGCGAAGAAGGCGTGATCTTCTCTGATGAGCTGCTGGCAGCCGCGAGCGCTGACCCGGCGACCGCCGTACTGGCTCTGACCGATGGACGCTACAGCCACGACCCGGATCGCTTCGTCTTTGCGCCCTACGGCAGCTATAAAATAAACTCCTGGTGGCTGATCGGTGAATTGGTCGGGACGATCGAACGCGATCCCGGAAACACCGGCGATATCCCCGGAGGAACACCGCTGACCGTTACCGTGACCGGCGACACGGTCGACTTCCAGGGCGATATTGCCTGGTATCCCGCTGATCCGACAGTGGGACGCACGGAAGGTCACCGCGTTGGGGTTGAGATCAACGCCCCGGCTGGCTATCCGACGGCAGACACGACCTTCACTTTCAACGGTACCACCTACGATTGGAATACGGTTGCTGATGGCGATAATTTCGTCTGGATCTACCCGAAAGTTACCGCCGTTCCTCAAAGCTGGGACGTGGTGGTGACCTGGAAGGACGGCGTTACGCAAACCTTCACCATCAATGTTCTGACCGGTTCAAAACTTCAGGTTCTCCTGAACGCTGATGAATTTGCCTATCTTAATGATCCCGCTGCCGCGCATGGAACCTTCCTGGGTGTCAACAGCAGCTGGACGACCAACGGCGGTTCAATCGCTGACCTTGCTTCGATCGTGGTCGAATTGTTCGGTGAGGACGAAAACGGCGACGAGGTTTTGCTCCAGACCAACACCGCCAAACTGGATCAATTCACTGACATCAGCTCTTTCAGCTCACCATTCAACATTTACGGCAAGTACGATTACACGAACTCCGCCTGGACAAACGTCCGTCAGACCGAATTCGGGCAGCATCTGCCCGCGACCCGCGTCAAGGCGACAGTTACTTTATTGGATGGCAGAGTTCTGACCGCCGAAAACACGCTGATTACCGGCAACCGCGCCGATATCGTCCCAACGCTCAACGCGCAGGATTTTGGCTATATGGCATTTAGTGATGTTCTGGGCGTTTCGGCCGGTTTTGGCACCACAAAAGTAACGCTTGACCAGGCTGTCTCGATCAAGGTCGAGCTCTTCACAGGGCCATCGACCGCCTATCAACTGCTTCAGACCAATACCGCGATCGCTGGAACCGACCTCTTCAGCGCGATCACGAACTTCTCAAGCCCCTTTGATATTTTCGGCACTTTTGACTACCCGACCGATGGCTATTGGGTCAATGCCCGCCAGGCGGAATATGGTCAAAAAGCCATCCCGACCCGCGTATTGGCTACGGTCGAACTGCCGGGTGGTTTCATCATGACCGCTGAGAACACGACCCTAACCGGCGACCGCCGCACGATCGTGAGCACGCTGGATGAGGAGATCGCTGAAGCGCCGAACTATGTCTATGACCCTGTTTATGAATACAGCGGCGACATGACCTTTGATGACACGAGCAACACTTACACCATGAAATACTGGCCGGCAGAATATCTGGACGGCGCGCCAATGCGCGACCTGGCCCGTTATCTGGGCGCTCTGCACTATCAGGATATATCAACGGTAGAGAAAATCACCTACAAAGGTGTGGAATACACCTGGGATGTCAACGGAACATTAGTTGGCTCCAACTGGAAAGACGAAAATGACGTAACGCTGGTGAGCGTGGTTGTGGCTGATCTGATCAACCAGATCCCCGCGACCGCGACCATGACCATATCTGATGGTCTGAATACGGCCAATGTGACCTTTGTGGTCGATGTTTACAACACGCTGGACGATGAAATTGAATCCGCTCCAACTTATGTGTACGACCCGGTATACAACTATGTTGGCACCTTCGCGTTTGTAGACGCGACCAACACCTATACCGCGACTTATACAGATGTCAACTACAACCCGGGCGCTTTGTACGACCTGGCCCGCTACCTCGGCGCTTTGCACCGCCAGGATGGCGCCACGGTCATTAAAATAACTTACAAGGGCACTGATTACACCTGGGATCCCCAGGGCACACTCCACGGCTCCAACTGGAAAGATGCCAACGGCATCACATTGGTGAGCGTGGTTGGCGCTGACTTCCAGAACAGCGTGATCGTTCCTGGAACTGGCTTTACCTTCACCGTGGCCGATGGACTCCATACCGAAACAGTGACCTTCATCCTCATCATTGAGGACACAACCCCTCCAACGATCGGTAGCATCGTTGCTGCTGGCGCGACCGGCTTTGACGACGTCACTGCTGTAGGTACCACGCTGACAGTCGATCACGGCTACACCGTTGATCACATCACAGTGACCCTGGACGAAGCCGTCGTTGTTGCTGACGGCACGGTCGTCAGCCTGGCTGGCGTTCCTTACGGCACCATCACCGCCAACGGCGCGGTTCTGACCATTGTTCCGTACCCTGGTAACGAGGTTGCCAGTATTAAAGGTACATTCGTGTTCAGCGTTCCGGCTGGTTCGATCACCGATCTCGCAGGAAACGCGCTCGCGACAAACACCGTGACGCTGGTTGTCAACAACGTGGCTCCGCTTGCCGCAGATGATGGCTACACTACCGCCGAAGACACCGCGCTGTCGATCACAGCACCGGGCGTGTTGGCAAATGACACTGATCTCGACGATCTGACCGCGGTATTGGTTACGGGACCCGCCAACGGCACCCTGACGCTGAATGCTGATGGTTCTTTCGTTTACACGCCCAATGCCAACACAAACGGTACGGATACCTTTACCTACAAGGCGAATGACGGCAC
>DBPR01000015.1:0-413 GCA_002305635.1 Anaerolineaceae bacterium UBA1415
TAGGGAACGTCCACCGGGCGTTCCTTCGCGAGGCAATATTCGTACGGGCGGGTCCCAGACCCGCCCATAACCTCCTTTGTAGGGAACAAGCCCGCCTGTTCCACCTCGCCCCATTTCATAGTGCCACCCCCGGACCCGGCACGCCTTCCTCGTCCTACGCTAAAAAACTCCCCTCCCGAAAATAGAACATATGTGCTATAATCTTGCCACAAACCGTCGTACCTTAACAATCAACCAGCAATTGCAATCAAAACGCGTTCTTGTACTATCAAAAAACACTGTAAATAGTGTAAATAGTGTAAATAGTGCAAATAGCTAATAGGAAAAAGACGCTGATCGCTCATAGGCAACAGAAAAAAATCCATTCAAGTAAAAAGATACAATTTTTTAAGCTATCAGCTATCAGCTATCAG
>DBPR01000015.1:458-10165 GCA_002305635.1 Anaerolineaceae bacterium UBA1415
TTACCTATCCGGAGGATAAAGACATGAATTATGCCCTGATTATGGCTGGGGGGGCGGGGACGCGCCTGTGGCCACTCAGCAGAGAAAAGCATTCCAAACCATCCCTAGCCCTTTACAGCGATCAAAGTATGTTCCAGATCGCTGTTGAACGTCTTTATCCTCTTTTTACCCCTGAACAAATTTTGGTGGTCGCCAGCCGCGAACACATTGCCGATCTGGCTGCCCAAGTGCCCGAGATCCCGCAGGAAAATTACATCGTCGAGCCCGAAATGCGCGGCACCGCCTCCGCCATCGGTCTGGCAGCGGTCCACCTTGCCCAACGAGACCCGGACGCCACCATGGCGGTGTTGACGGCTGACCATCACATCGGCAAACCGCAGGTCTTCCGCGACGTGGTGCAAGCAGCCCTGGAATTAGCCCAGCAGGATTACATTATCACGCTCGGTATCACCCCCACCTGGCCCTCCACCGATTACGGATACATCGAGCAGGACGGCGCGGTGGACAAGGCAAACGGCTACAAAGCCTACCACGCGGCGCGCTTCGTGGAAAAGCCGAACCTGAATAACGCTCAAAAGATGTTGGCGCTGGGCAATTACAGCTGGAACAGCGGCATGTTCATCTGGAAGGTAAAGGTGATCATGGCGGAGTTCAGCCGGCAGATGCCGGAATTGCACTCCAGCCTCTTGCGCATAGCCAATCTGATTGGCAAGCCTGAATACGAGCAGGAAATGCCTGCCATCTGGAATAAGATTGCCAAGCAGACCATCGATTACGGCGTGATGGAACATGCCCAACGGGTGATCGTGATCCCAGCCGATATGGATTGGCTGGATGTGGGCACCTGGCTGAGCATGAAGTCGCTTTTACCGATGGACGAAAAGGGCAACAGCGTGAAAGGTGAGACGCTGCTGCAGGACTGCGAAAATACCCTGGTGATGGGCAGCACGCGCATCATCACGGGCATTGGGTTGAAAGACCTGATCATCGTGGACACACCGGACGCCTTGATGGTGTGTGATCTGAACCACTCCGGACAAGTGCGGGAACTGGTAAAACTCCTGAAGGAACAAGGTCGGCAGGATTTGATTTGATGCGAACGAAAAAAGATGTCTTTTCGTAGGCCGGGTTGCGAATTTCAACCCGGCAGCGTGGGCTGGAAAAAGCCCTAACCCCGGTACGCCCCAACATTGGGGCTACCGATCCCTTGCCTGAGGGGGAGGGATTAAAAGTTAACTCCGCGGTGCTTGCCGGGAGACCATGGACCCTCACCAGGGCAGGGGTCTCCCCTACATTAAAAAGACGGACGTGTCAGAGATCCATCCCAATCCCCTACATCGAAGCGGTGAGAAGAGGTTAAAGGGGGTGGGTCTTGGTTTTTGTTTGAAAGAAAATATTACAATACAAGGTTTGACACATGACCACACTTCTATTATTAGTTATCTATCTTGCATTCATCAGCCTGGGGCTGCCTGATTCGATGTTGGGTGCAGCCTGGCCCCTCATGCGGTCCGAATTAGGGCTGCCGCTTGAGGGAGCCGGCTTGGTTTCGGTGATCATTACAGTCGGCACGATCATCTCCAGCCTCTTGACCGGCGCGCTGATCCGGAAGCTCGGCACCGGGCGTCTGACCACCCTGAGCGTCCTCACCACCGCGCTGGCATTGTTGGGCTATTCTTTCACCACCAGCTACCTGTGGCTGTGCCTGATGGCGGTCCCGATGGGCTTGGGCGCAGGCGCTGTCGATGCCTCCCTGAACGATTTTGTGGCGCGCAACTACAGTTCGAAGCACATGAGCTGGCTGCATGCGTTTTGGGGTGTGGGTGCCACCGCCGGACCGCTTTTGATGGCAGGCATGATCAGTCTGACCGGACGCTGGCAAAATGGCTATCGATCGGTGTCATTCGTTCAATTTGGACTGGTCGCGATCCTGATCGCGTCGCTCTCGCTTTGGAAAAAAATCGATCACGCTTCAGCAGAAGCCCATTCTGTCAAACTCAGCAACGGCAGTATCTGGAAAATTTCCGGAATGGGTCCGAATCTGGCGGCATTTTTTGCTTATTGTTCTCTCGAACTGACCGCCGGGCTGTGGTTCGCCAGTTACCTGGTGCAGATCCGGGGCGTGAAGCCGGAGACAGCGGCAGCCTGGGCGGCCTCCTATTATTTTGGCATCATGCTGGGGCGGATGATCAACGGATTTCTTACCCTGCGCTTTTCGAGCAAGACCCTCATTCGTGCCGGGCAAACCTCTATCTTGTTGGGTATCTTGCTTCTGTTTTTACCGGGCAACACGTTTAGCCTGATTGGCTTGTTGTTGGTCGGGATGGGCTGCGCGCCGATTTATCCTTCCATGCTGCACGAGACGCCTGCCCGCTTTGGCAAGGAAAATTCCTCTCGCCTGATGGGCATCCAGATGGCTTCGGCTTATGTGGGGCTCTCGGTGGCACCGCCCCTGGTGGGTCTGCTCGCCTCCCGCTGGAGTTTGCAGATCTTCCCCTTTGCGTTGTTGATCTTACTGGCGCTGATGGTGTGGGGCAGCGAGACGGTAAATCGGGTGGTAACAGGAAAAGAAGATGATACCCGTCCACTTCGTGGCGATACAGGTAGCTGATAGGTGGTAGGAAAGGATTTGACAAACACAAAAGAAAAATACAATTTTTCTGAGCTATGAGCTATGAGCTATCCGTTACCAATCCCTGTCGTATGGCGAGGATGACAGCCTGGGTGCGGTCAGAAACGCCCAACTTGGCAAAAAGAGTGCTGGTATAGTTGCGCACAGTGCCCTCCGACAGGTACAAACGGTGCGAGATATCGGCATTTGAAAGACCCTGGGCAAGCAAATTCAGAATGTCCTGCTCACGGTCAGTCAGGTTGTAGGAGCGTTCAGGGGGCTGTCTCTCAGGCGAAGAAGCCACATTGCTCAAAACTTTTCCAGCAACACTGGGGTCGATATACACCTGCCCAGCCAGGGTGCCGTGAATGGCATCCAGCAGTTCCTGGCGGGGACGGTCCTTCATCAGGTAGCCAGACGCGCCGCTGCGAATGGCATCAAAGAGCCATTTATCGTCCATATAGGTGGTCAAAACGAGCACAGGCAGGTTGGGATGGCTCTCTTTGAGGTGGCGGATCGCCTGAACGCCGTTCATACGCGGCATTTGCAGGTCCATCAGGACCAGATCGGGCGTTTGGTTGGCGATCAGATCGAGCGCTTCCTGACCGTCATTGGCAGTGGCGATCACCCTGATCTGTGGATCGGTTTGTAAGATACGTTTGAGACCTTCACAGACGATCTCCTGGTCATCGGCAATCAAAACTCTGATCATAAGAAACGCTCCCAGCTTAATCTGATCATGGTTCCCTCGCCAGGCTGACTTTGCACTTCAAGGTCTGCTCCGATGGAAGTGGCGCGCTCTTGCATGCCCTGCAGACCGTAACGTCCTTTGCCCACCAGGGCATGGGGTTCAAAACCAACGCCGTCATCGCGGATTTCCATACAGACCACTCCGTCAGCTTCCTCCAGGCTGATGAAAAACTTACTGGCATTGGCGTGCACAGAAACATTCTCGAGCGACTCCTGCCCGATGCGATAAAAGGCTTGCTCCACGTTGGGAGGCAGGATCTGGACAAGGTTGGAGATGCGAATTTCTGCCAGCATGGCTTGCCGTTCTGCCAGGTTTTCTGCCAAAGTTTGCAGGGCGAGTTCAAGACCGAGATCCTCCAAAGGTTGGGCACGCAGGTCGTTCAGAGCCCGGCGGGTGCCGTCCAATCCCCTGCGGGAAGTGGAAAGAGCGTTGTCCAGCATGGCGTTGACCTCGCTTTGATCCTCCGGAAGCATGGTTTTCAGCGCTTCCAGGTTGACCGAGATGCCGCTCAGCGTGTGGGCGAGGGTGTCGTGCAATTCGCGGGCGAGGCGGTTGCGTTCGCGGCTGGTCGCCAGGCTTTCGAGCGTGTTTGCATATTGACCCAACTGCATATTTGCCAGAACCAGCTTGTGCTTCTGCTCGCGCTGTTTTTCATTGAGCTGATTGACCACCAAGCCCACCAGCGCAAAGGCAAAGGCACGCACCACCGGCAGGGTGAAAAGCGGGAGATTCTCAAAGGAAAAATGGCGCACAATCAGGAAGGTAATGATGAAATCAGAAAGATTGGTGACAACCGTATAGGCAATCACGGCTCTGAAGTCATACTGCCAGGCTATGAAAACCACCGGCACGATCAGGATGGGCACAAGGGAGTAGGTTTGAGAGATAAAGTGCGTGATGCCTCGGTTGGGTTCAAGCAAGTACAGCCAGCTGCTGCCTACCATGGCGAGTGTGTAGACGATCAGGATGAGGGGAAAATACTTGTCTTTGAGTTTGTTTTCAAGCCAGGGGAACGACAAAGTCAGGAACAACAAACCATGCACGATGACGTAATAGACGGACTGGAAGGCGATCACTGCGGTGGGGGTGATGCTGACATCGTCGTAAACCCAGCGGGCGGAGAAATACACCAGCCCGATCAGGGAAAAATAGCGGAACAAGCGCAACAGACCCGGTTCAAGCGGTCTTTTCATGATTTTATATTACCACTTATCGGCGAGATTGAAGGTTGGGTGGAAGGACGAGTGCCTCGGATGAGATCTTTTCGTAGGCTGGGTTGCGTTGCCTGCCCTGGTAAGGGTCCAACCCGGCATGCTTTGCGGTCATGTGAGCCTAACATGTTAGCTGGAGAGCCAGGCAGGTCTCCTATACATCAGATGCACCCTCACCCCTGATTTGCAGATTCTCCCCTCAAGGGAGGGCTTAAGAGATGAAAAAGCCGGGTTCAGAAACGGAACCCGGCCTACAAAAAGACTATCAGCTATCAGCTATCACTGATTCCCTACAACCCTCTTTCGCCTCTCTGATATGGCACGCCTAGGGCGGCGGGAGAGCCGATGCGCTTCTTCCTGGCGGCTGAACTGCCCCAGATAAGGGCAATGATGGTGAGGATATAAGGCGCCATCTGCAGGAAGAAGACCAGATTGGTATTAAAGAAGAAGGGGTTCGCCAAGCCGAACAAGAGGCGCGGTCCCTGCAGGTCGAGCGTGAAGCGGCGCAGCACACCAAACAGATATCCTCCCAGGGCAACCCGCCACGGGTTCCAATGGGCGAAGATCACCAGCGCGACCGCAATCCAGCCCTGACCATTGACAGTCAGGTTAGAGTACCATCCGGGTGCAATGGCGACACTGATGGCAGCCCCAGCCAACCCGGCAAAGCATCCGCCGATAAAGGTATAGAGGTAGCGGGTGCGGTAGATGTTGACGCCCAGGGTATCGGCAGCAGCAGGGTTTTCACCAACTGCGCGCAGATGGAGCCCGGGACGGGTTTTGTGTATGTAGTACCAGCTGAGCGGCACGAGCAGGTAGCCAACATAGACCAGCAGGTTGTGGTTGGCGAAGGCGACCGGACCGAGGTATGGAACCTGGGAAAGCAGCGGGATGGTGAAGCTGGGGATGACGGGAGCGGTCATGCCGGTGAGCCCATCACCCAGCACCAAAGCCAGACCGGTGCCCAAGAAGGTGAGCGAAAGACCGCTGACGGTTTGGTCGGCTTGGAAATGGATGGTAACGAGGGCGTGAGCCAGGCTCAGCAGCCCGCCGGCGGCGATGGCAGCCAGCAGACCAAGCCAGACGTTGCCGCTTTGGTAGGCGACCTTGAAGCCAGCCATGGCGCCCACCAGCATCATGCCTTCAACACCCAGGTTTTGGATACCCGAGCGTTCGGTGAGGGTCTCGCCGATGGCAGCGATGAGCAAAACGGTACCGGTGGAAATGCCGGAGCGGAAGATTTCGATCCAGTTCATTGGGCGGTCTCCTGAGCAGGGCGAACCCATTTGATTTCGTATTTGAGGAGGACATCACTACTGATAATGAGGAAAAGGGTGATGCCCTGGATGAGGAAAGAGATGCCGGAGGGCTGGATCTCGCGGCTGGCAACCAGAAGCGCGCCAAAGAGGATCGAGACGAGGATCACGGCGAAGGGGTTCAGCTTGGCAAGCCACGCGACGATCACGCCCGAGAAACCGTAGGAGGTGGAGATGCGCTCCTGCAGGCGGTGGACCACGCCGGAGACCTCGGTCATGCCCGCCAGACCAGCCAGGGCACCCGAGACCATGAAGATCAAAATGGTGTTGGCGGCGATGTTGATGCCGGCATACCGGGCGGCTTTGGGGTTGTCACCGATCAGGGTTATCTTGTAGCCCCACTTGCTGCGATAGATGATCAGATAGACGATCACGGCGGCGATCAGCCCGAAAAGGATGCCGGCGTGAGCGGTCATGCCCGAGAAGGCAGGGATCTCTTTGGCATAGTCTGCCAGGCGCGGCAGCCAGGCGCTGTGCGGGAAGGTTTTGGTCATCTGGAAGCCAGCCTCACTCCATTTGCCGAAGATCCAGTAGTTGTTCCATAGCACGGCGATATAGTTGAGCATGAGGGTGATGATGACTTCATTGATGTTCAGTTTGGCTTTGAGGAAACCGGGGATGAAGCCGTAGAGCGAACCGCCGATCATGCCCAGCAGTGCCATGAGCGAGACGATCGCCCAACGGGGGGTGGTTTCGAGGTTGACCAGCGGTACCATGACGACGGCGCTTGCCAGGAAGGCTCCGACAAAGAACTGCCCTTCCGCGCCGATGTTCCAGAGGCGCATTTTAAAGGCGAGGCTGCAGCCCAAACCGATCAGCAGCAGTGGGGTGGCTTTGACGATCACGTCAGAAAAAGCGCCCCACGAGCCGAAGGAAGCCTTGAAGAAATAGGAATAGACCTTGAGCGGGTTGGCGCCGGTGGCAGCCAGGACAATGCCGGAAATGATGAAGGCGAGCAGCACCGCGCCGACCGAGGTAACGAAAGGCATCCACTTGGGGGCATCCTGGCTGCGTTTAAGAAAAACGGGATAGGGAATTTTCATTCTACATCTCCCTGCTGATATTTTTCGCCCAAAACCTTGCGCAAGACGCGCTCTTTTTCGCTCAGGTTGAGCTCAGGGTCTTCCTCGGGCAGGATTTCGGAGGGAGGCAAATCCTCTTCTGAAGGCTCTTCAGGAGGAGTCACGCTTTGGTCGGCTTCTTCGGAGGGAGACGAGCTCTCTTCGAACGATTTGACATGGTCCAGCACTTCGTCGAAACGTGAGCTGGGCGCGGAAATAGACGAATTCTCATTGGAACCTGAAGAGTCCTCAACGGACGATGGCGATTTCAGATCCTGCGGGATAGTTCCGGTCATCATCAGACCGATTTGATTGATATCAAAATCACCACTGCAGATGGTGCCGACCACATGTCCTTCGTACATAACGGCGATGCGGTCGGATAGCGAGAGCAGTTCATCCAGGTCTTCGGAGACCAGCAGAATGGCGCAGCCCTGGGCGCGCTGGTTGAGAAGCAATTGCTGGACGGACTCTATAGCACCTACGTCCAGCCCCCGGGTTGGCTGCATGGCAACCACCAGCCGAGGTGCGCTGGAGAGCTCGCGGGCGAGGATCAGTTTTTGCAGGTTGCCGCCTGAGAGCTTGCGTGCCTGGGTTTGCACGTTGGGTGCCTGGATGTCGTATTCAGTTTTCAGACCGTCGGCAAGACTATCAGCAGCCACGTAGTCCAGCTGCCATTTTTGCGATACGGGCTTCTGGTCGTAGCGCTTCATGATGATGTTGCTGGTAAGGGAAAGGTTGGGGGCGGAACCGACGCCGATACGGTCTTCAGGGATGTGGGCGAGTCCGTGGCTGATGGAAAACGCAGGCGGTTTGTTGGCGATATTTTTACCTTCCAGCCAAACGTTGCCGGTGCATTCACGCAGACCGGTTATGACTTCCACCAGTTCGCTCTGACCGTTACCGGCGACACCGGCAATACCGAGGATCTCGCCTTCGTGCAGGGCGAGGTCCACGTTGCGCAGGGCAGGCAGGTTCTTGTTGTTAACGGCGGAAACATCTTCCAGGCGCAATACTTCGCGCCCGGCTGTTTGTTCGCATTTTTGCAGATTGAAAATCACTTCGCGACCGACCATCAGCGAGGCAAGACTCTCGCGTGTAAAATTCTCGAGATCCATGCGCTCAGCAGTGACGCGCCCGCGCCGCAAGACAGTCAGTTTGTCGGCGACTTGCTTGACCTCGTTGAGCTTGTGGCTGATGAAGGCAATGGACTTGCCTTGGGCAGCCATGCCCTTGAGCGTTTCGATCAACTCATCGGCTTCCTGCGGGGCGAGGACGGCGGTGGGCTCGTCCATGATGAGAATATTGGCACCCCGGTAGAGGATTTTGAGGATTTCGACGCGCTGCTGTTCGCCGACCGAAAGCTGCCAGATCTTGGCGGTGGGGTCGATATGGATGCCAAATTGATCTGCCAGATCGCTTATTTCGTGGTCAAACTTCTTGAGGTTGAGGGCAAAGTGGGGGGTGTCGAGACCGATGAGGATGTTTTCGGTCACGGTTTGATTTTCGACCAGCATGAAATGCTGATGAACCATGCCAATGCCGTTGGCGATGGCATCCCTGGGGGAATTGAAACTGACTTTTTTGCCATGGATGCGGATTTCGCCGGATTGGGGCTTGTATAGACCGGTGAGCACGTTCATCAACGTGCTTTTGCCGGCTCCATTCTCGCCCAGGAGGGCGTGGATCTCACCGGGATAGAGGGTGAAATTGACATGGTCGTTAGCTAAAACGCCAGGAAAGCGCAGGGTGATATCCCGCATTTCCACGGCTGGGATTGCATTCGGTTCTTCTGTAAAAGTCATGAGTTCATCTTTTATAGGAGAGATGGCTCTCATCGAGCCATCTCTTTGTTAGATTTAGCAAAGGCTAAGGGAGTTCAGCGGTTACGTTCTGGTTCCACCAATACATACCCACACCGCCCTCACAGGGTGCTCCTGGACCTTCAAAGCAGTCCAGGTCCACCTGGCGGAGGCTTTCGCCTTCGGCAAGGACAACGTTACCCTGGTTATCGGTGATAGGTCCCTTGAAGACATCGAAGCGGGTCATTTCACCGGAGAGGAATTTGGCAAGCTCGGTACGGATGAGCTGCAGGTCTTCTTCGGGCAGACCAACCACACCAGGCATCAATTCTTCGCCTTCCATGAAGCCAAAGAGACCAAGACCACCGGAATCGCCATCGAAGTAAATCGCTTCGCCTGCGAAGGTGCCTTCCATCGACTTTTTAATCTCGATGGCATAGAGGGGACCCCAGTTCCAGTACATACTGGTGAGGCAGGCATCGTGGGTGCAGTTGTTGACATAGTCATAAGTGATACCCCATTTACCTTCAGGAGCGGCAATAGCGGGGGCAGGGGTGTCGGCACCGGTCATGACAACCTGGGCACCAGCATCGAAGAGGGACTTAGCGCCTTCTTGTTCGATTGTCGGATCGTGCCAGGTGTTGATGAAGCGGACGTCAATGGTGCACTCAGGGCAGGTTTTTTGGACACCCAGGGCGAAGGCGTTGCCAAGGCGCAGTTCTTCCGGAATGGGGAAGGTCGCCATGTAACCCAGTTTGGGGTTGCCATCGACCATGGCACGGGAGCCAGCCAGCATGCCAGCCAGGTATTTGATATCTTCCATGGCGCCCATCAGGTTGCCAAAGTTGGAACCATTGAATTTGTAGCCGGAAACATGGACAAAATCTTTATCGGGGAATTCACCAGCAACAGTTTCAGTGGCATCCATGAAGCCGAAGGAGGTTGTGATGACCAT
>DBPR01000007.1 GCA_002305635.1 Anaerolineaceae bacterium UBA1415
TAGGGAAATGTGAAACAGTAACGACAGTGTTTTTTCTCCGTGCTATAATTTCGCCCAGAGGAAGCCATGAGATTTCTTATCACCGGTGGAGCCGGTTTTTTGGGTACTGCCCTCAGCAATCGCCTTGCCAGCCTTGGCCACCATGTCACCGTTCTGGACGACTGCTCTGCGGGCGATCCTGCCCATCTGCTGCCTGACGTGCAGTTCAACAAAGGCAGTGTTTCCGATAAAACCCTGCTTTGGACGCTCCTCCAGGATATTGATTGTGTTTTCCACCTGGCTGCGCGCATCTCGGTGCCCGAATCGATCCTCTTCCCCAGCGGCTACAACCATGTCAACGTCACCGGCACGGTCACACTGATGGAAGCTGTCCGCGATACCGGCGTCAAACGAATTGTTTTGGCATCATCCGGCGCGATCTACGGCGACCAAACCGAGAACCCCTATCAGGAAACCTTCTCAGTCAAACCGCGTTCCCCCTACGCCGTCTCCAAGCTGGCCGCCGAGCATTATGTCAGGACGATCGGCTATCAAAATGGTGTCCAGGCGGTTTGTCTGCGTATTTTTAACGCCTATGGGCCGGGTCAGCGTATTCCCCCTTCGCACCCCCCGATCATCCCCAGCTACCTCAAGCAGGCGCTCACCAACAGCTCGATCATCATCCACGGCAGCGGCAAACAAACCCGCGACTACATCTATGTCGATGACGTCGTCAATGCCATGGTCACCGCCGCCACAGCCGACGGCGTCGATCAGGAAGTGATCAACATCGGCAGCGGGGTTGAGACCAGCGTGCTCGAATTGGTTCGTCTGGTTCGCCAGGTCACCGGCCGCAAGCCTGAAGAGATCTACAATCCACACAAAAGCGAAGGGACCTCCCGCATGTGTGCCGATATCAGCGAAGCCTACGAAAAACTCAACTTTTTGCCCATGGTGCCGCTGGAAACCGGTTTGCGCCTGACAATGGAAAAAGACCCTTTGCTCAAACAGTTCCAGAGTTGACATGCTCGGGCGCGAATTCTTTTCCCGTCCCGCCCCTCAATTGGCACCGGCTTTGATCGGCAAACGCCTGGTGCGCCTTCAGAACGGCCAGCGTTTGTCAGGGATCATCATGGAAACCGAAGCTTACCAGGGGCAAAACGACCTTGCCTGTCATGCCCGCGTTGGGCGCACGAAGCGAACCGAACCGATGTTCGCGCAAGCTGGTCACGCTTATATTTACTTCACTTATGGTATGCACTGGCTGTTCAATCTCGTTGCCGATGAAGCAGACATCCCCTCCGCGGTTCTCATTCGGGCGATCTTTCCCATGGAGGGCCTGGCACAAATGGAGAAAAACCGCCCCATGCTTGCCCATACTGCCAGCTGGCTCAATGGTCCCGCGAAGTTAACCCAGGGATTGGGTATTGATGGGGCTCTAAACCAGCATGATCTTTGCCAGGCAGGGAGTACAATATTCCTGGAGGATGGCATCGTCCCACCTGAAAAGCTTGTCCGCACCAGCCCACGCATCGGGCTGGGCAAAACGCCGGAACCCTGGCTTTCAATGCCCTGGCGCTGGCACCTGGACTGGCAGGATGCCGCAAAACTGATAAAGGAAAAAGGTCTTTAAAATGCTCTTTCCAAGAAAACGCGAAACACCAACTTTTGTCCCCGATACCACTCAGAGCAAAGTCACATCGGTAATTGGCCCCGGCATCAACTGGCTGGGCGACCTGCGCGGCAGAGGCGGCGTGCGCATTGAGGGCACCATCACCGGGGAGATC
Source organism: Anaerolineaceae bacterium UBA1415 (assembly GCA_002305635.1). Classification (GTDB taxonomy): domain Bacteria; phylum Chloroflexota; class Anaerolineae; order Anaerolineales; family Anaerolineaceae; genus Mesolinea. The sequence continues at coordinate 1,767 of DBPR01000007.1, forward strand.
GCCATTTCCGGCCTGGTCGTGGTGGGCGAGACCGGAAAGGTGCAGACAGATGAGATGAAAGCCGATACCGTCATTGTCGCCGGGACGGTAAAGGGCAATATCACCTGCCAGAAGCTCGAGATCCGCGCGTCCGGCAAGGTTTGGGGTGATATTGTCACAACCTCGTTTAGCAGCGAAGACGGCGCCTTCTTCCGCGGGCAAATGCGCATGGAAGAACGCATCGACCCCGTCCCCGCTCTTCCTTTGACCAATTCTTCGGACGAAGAAGACAACACAGCTGAAGAAGATCAAAACAACGAGTAAATAAAAACTGGATTCAACTCCGAAATCCAGCTTTTTTGTTATCAGGGTTAACCTAGTATCAAAAACATCATTCGTAATTATTTTCAAACACTCCACGTACCTAAGGCGGTGCCGGGGTGACGTGATGAGTGGACACAGCCCTCTCAGTGGGAGAGGGTCGGCGAAGCTGGGGTGAGGGCAGAAAAGCAGACTGCCTACTCTGGCTACCAGAATAAGGACTTGGTACTACCAAAAGCCTTCTCACCCGCCCTTGCTCTAAAATGCTCTGCTCTGCCCACCCACAATTGGCAAAATCCTATTTTGAATATCGAGGCGAATTGCCCATAGACGTATCATCTTCAATAAACAGGTTTGGCAACATCTACTTAGCCTTCTACGGACCAACAATTCTCAGTATAGAAAAATCAAGCACATTGTATAGTCTCCTCAATGGCAGAACACCCCCACAAACCGAGTTATTTCACAGAGTAAAACATATTGGATATATATTTATTATTCAGAGTTAAGTGCGCTATTTGTAGGGGCGGACTGCACCTGTGCCCGTCAGGGTATGTCCGCCCGATGGTGTGGAAAATTAAACGTCACAATTCCTTGATATTCCAGTAATATTTTATTCATTCCAGAAGACGGGCGGGCGCAGCGGCCCGCCCCTACCAGAAAAAACGTCCTACAGGTCGATTACCAATCAAAAATTAGATAATATTCGCTCGAGGAAAAGAGAATCCAAGTTACACAAATTTTATACTGAGAATTGCTGTCTCCGGACAGGAGAAAAGTTGGGATAGTGCCCGCAGGGCGGACTGATTAGCCAGAGACGTGAGGGATTGGTGCTGCCAAAAGCCTTCGCCCTTGGGAGAAGGTGCCCGAAGGGCGGATGAGGGGTTTATTAACTACCAAAGCGCCTTTGTCGGCATTCGAATCGCTATCTTATTTTTAAGCCATAGACCAAAATGTGTTTAGAGTCACGGTTAGATATAGTATCCCCTGTTTATTAAATAAAAAAGCGGGCGACCGGATTCGAACCGGCGAATGTTAGCTTGGAAGGCTAANNTACCACTTGGCGACGCCCGCGTAGTCCCTATTTTAGTCTAAAAAGTTGACCTGTCAATAATTTCGTAATTTTCTGCCAACTTCCCTTAACAAAGATTGCTCGCGGACGCAAGACCACGAGCAATCTTTTCTACCAAACAAAGTTTGCTTATCCCTTCAACAGCTTCAGCAAGATATCCCTCGTCCGCTTGGGGTCGGCTTTGCCGCCGNNAGAACAAAGCCTATTTTCTGAGCATCTCAAGCAGCAGTTCACGGGTGCGCTTGGGGTCAGCTTTGCCGCCTGTGCGGCGCATCACCTGCCCCACAAACCAACCCAACAGGCTCTCTTTCCCTGCCTTGAAATTGGCGACCTCATCTGGCGCGTCGGCCAAAACCGCCTCGATTTGCGCGCGCAGGGCATCGCTGTCAGCGATCAGCCCCAGGCCTTCTTTCTCAACGATCTCAGCCGGGCGAGAACCGCTTTCCTCAACCTTTTTCAGGAGGCTCTTGCCTGTCGCCGCATTGATCTTGCCATCATCAATCATCTGGATGATCTCAGCCAAAGCCTTCGGACCTAACACCAACTGGTCAGCGGTTTTGCCCAGATCATTGAGCATACGCGACAGATCATTCATCATCCAGTTCGCCACCGCCTTCGGTTCGCCCGTGTATGCGCCCACGGCGGCTTCATAATAATCAGACAAGCTGCGCTCGTTGGTCAGAATATCAGCGTCATATTCGGATAACCCATATTCCGTCACGAACCTCGCCTGTCGCTCGAGGGGCAATTCAGGCAAAGCCGCCATGATCCCAGCGATCTCTTCCCGGCTCAACTTGACCGGCAGCAGATCCGGATCGCGGAAATAGCGGTAATCAGCTTCGGTTTCCTTTGATCGCATCAGGCTCAGCTTATTCCTGTCAGCATCCCAATCGAGCGTATAAGATTCCACTTTTCCGCCCGACTCGACCAGCTCGATCTGGCGTTTGGCTTCTTCCCCGATCGCCTGCCGCACAGAATCGATCGAGTTAACATTCTTGATCTCAGTTTTGGTATTCAAAACCTGGCTTCCGCGTTCACGAATGGAAACATTGGCGTCGCAGCGCAGATGCCCACGCTCCATGTCGGCTTCCGAAACGCCGATCCAGCGCAGCAGCTGGCGCAGCTGGATCAGATATTGCGCCGCTTCCTCACCCGATCTCAGATCAGGCTCGGTGACCATCTCGATCAGCGGGACGCCGCAGCGGTTGAAGTCTACAAGGCGGGTGCCGTGCTCGATCTTGGTCTTGCCCGCGTCCTCTTCCAGATGCAGCTTGTGAATGCGCACGCGTTTTTTTGTGCCATCTGCCATTTTCAGGTCCAGATAGCCGCCCTTGCCGATCGGTTCATCAAATTGAGTAATTTGATAACCCTTGGGCAGATCGGGATAAAAATAGTTCTTGCGGTCAAAACGACTAAGCGGGTTGACCTCAGCGTGCATTGCGGCGGCCAACAGCGCGCCTTTTTGCACCGCTTCCGCGTTCAATACCGGTAAGGTTCCAGGCAAGCCGCTGCAAACCGGGCAGATATTGGTATTTGCCTCATCTTCCCAGGAATCCGCCTTGCAGGAGCAAAAGATCTTTGTCCTGGTATTCAACTGAATATGGGTTTCCAGCCCAATGACAACTTCGTAATCTTTCATGCCTTCACCTCCCCGGCCAAAACCTGCGGTCGGACTTTGCGCCAGGCTTCATCACGGCTGACCTGTTCAAAAGCATGGCCTATACGTAGAATCAGGTCTTCGCGGAAATCATTTCCGATCAATTGGATCCCGATCGGCAGTCCCGCTTCGTCCAGACCAGCGGGGATCGTCAATGCGGGCACACCGGCGTGATTACTGGACACGGTCATTTGATCAGAATATTGCATCAGCAGGGAATTGCCAAAGACCGCCTTTCGCTTGAAAGACGTCGTCGCGGTGGTGGGCGTGAGCAAGGCATCCAACCGATGATCTCCGTCAGGCTCAAAAGCTCTGACAAAATCCTGCCGGATCAAGGCTCTGACTTTTTGGGCGTGCGTGTAATAATCGGCATCGTGCCCGGCAGCCGAGAGATACATCCCCATCAAAATACGCAGCTTGACCTGAGGGCCAAAGCCTTCGGCTCTGGTCAGGCGGTAAAGCTCACTTAGATTGCTGACCGCCGATTCCGTCCGATAGCCGTACTTCACCCCATCAAAGCGATGCAGGTTGGAAGCTGCTTCAACGCGGGAAATCACAAAATAAGCCGGAATGCCGTAAGCGGTGTTCGGCATGGGCACATTTTCCACGATCTCTGCTCCCGCTTTTGCCAGCAATTCAGCGCTGCGATAAAGCGTCTCGTGGACCTCTTTCTGGATGGCTTCCTTGTGCAGCTCACCGGTTTCGAAATTCGGGTAATAAACAGCGTCATAATCAGGGGAAAGCCCGATCCGCAGGCCTTTAACATCCTGCCCGAGCGTGGACAGGTAATCATCAACCGCTCGGGTTGATGAGGTACTGTCCTTCGGGTCCACACCAGCCATCGCCTGCAGCATCAGAGCCGCATCACGCGTATTCCGTGAGAGCGGGCCCGGGCAGTCCAACGATGAGGAGAAGGCGATCAAACCCAGACGTGAGACGCGACCATAAGTGGGTTTAAGCCCGACAACGCCGCAAAAAGCCGCGGGTTGACGGATCGATCCGCCTGTATCAGTGCCAAGTGAGAGCGCGACCTCTTCCGCCGCGACGCTGGCTGCTGAACCGCCGGAAGAACCACCGGGAACATGATCCGTGTTCCAGGGATTGTTTGTGGCAGGTTGATAAGCGCTCGATTCGTTGGACGAACCAAAAGTAAACTCATCCAGGTTGACTTTTCCAAGGATCAGGGCGCCCTGATCGATCAGCCTTCTCACCGGGGTAGCGGTATAAGGCGGCCTGAAATTTGAGAGCATACGCGAAGCGGCGGTTGTCGTTGTGCCTTCCACGCAAAAAATATCCTTGATCGAAATCGGCACGCCTGCCAGCAAACCGGCATCTTCGCCTCTGGCGACTGCCTGATCGACCTTTTCCGCCTGTTCCAATGCCATTTTTTCAGTGACCTGGATAAAGGCATGCACCTTTTTTTCTTCATCTGCAGAAACAGCGCCCCCATCCAGCGAACCCGGCAGGCCGTCCACAGCCCGTATCTGCGCCAATGCCGCTTCAGCGACATCAACCGCCTTCAATTCACCAGCCTTCACTTTTCTGGCAACTTCAAACGCGCTTAAAGAGGTCAAACTCATTTCGCCCCCTTTACGTCCGGTACGGCGATCATTCCGTCTTCACTTTCGGGCGCCAGCGCCACGATCTGTTTAGGCTTTGTAAAAGCTTTCCATTCATCAGCGCGCGGAGAAATTCCCTCGGGGTGCAGCCCATACAGGGATGGCGTAGTGCCTTCCGGGATCTGGATCTGGCGCAGGCTTTCCACCGATGCCAGTTGATGATTCATTTCTTCAAAGAGGTAGGCTCGTTCTTCTTCGGTCAACTCCAAAGCCGCCAGGCCCACTAATTTTTCAAATAATTCAGGAGTGATATGTTGTAAACTCATGATTCGTCCATCGTAACCAAAGTCCCGACCTCTTCCCCACGAATGGCAGCTATCAGAGCCCCCGGCTCCCATAAGTTGAGCACCATGATCGGCATATTATTGTCCATACAAAGTGAGATCGCCGTGCTATCCATTACATTCAGTCGTTGACTCAGCGTTTCCATGTGGCTTAGTCGTTGATAGCGAATGGCGTCTGGGTATATCTTAGGGTCGCGGTCATAAACGCCGTCCACTTTTGTGGCTTTGATCACCAGATCTGCCCCAATTTCGGTCGCACGCAGCGCGGCGGCTGTATCGGTCGAAAAATAGGGGTTTCCCGTACCACCGCCAAAGATGACCACGCGTCCTTTTTCCAGGTGGCGGATGGCCCGGCGGCGGATGTAAGGCTCCGCTACAGTGCGCATTTCGATCGCAGACATGACCCGTGTAATGACATCGATCTGCTCCAGTGCATCCATCAGCGCCAGGGCGTTCATCATGGTTGCCAGCATGCCCATATAATCCGCGGTCGCGCGATCCATGCCGGTGTTCTCACCGGTCGCGCCGCGCCACAGGTTACCGGCACCGATCACGATGGCGACATCCACGCCGGTTTCATGGACGCTCTTGACCAACTCAGCGATATGCCTTGCCTGAGCTGGCGCGATGCCGTGCCCGCCGGGTTCCGCCAGGGATTCGCCGGAAAGCTTGAGCAAAATGCGACTATATTTGACAGTTTTTTCTTGTTCGCTCATTCATTCTCTCATTTTCTGTGATACTAAAAAGAGAGCCAACCGAGGGTTGGCTCTTTCGAAACTAAGCAGCTTCTTCGTCTTCGTCCGGGGCTTGAGTTGTTTCTCCCAGCGCCCAGCGCACAAAACGACGGATCACGATGCGCTCACCCAAAGAGGCGACCTTATCGTTGATCAGATCAGCAACGGTCTTGCTTTCGTCACGGATGTATTTTTGTCTCAACAGAACATTCTCGTCCATGAATTTCTTGATCGAGCCTTCCACGATCTTGGGGATGATGGCTTCGGGCTTGCCTTCTTCACGAACACGGGCAGTGATGGCTTCTTTTTCCGCTTCGAGAACTTCGGCGGGAACATCGCTTTCAGCAACGTATTTCGGCGATGCGGCAGCGATCTGCAGAGCGATCTCGTGGGCCAGTTCTTTGAACATATCCGATTTTGAGACAAAATCGGTTTCAGAGTTAACTTCCACCAAAACCACCAGGCGGCCTTCGCTGTGGACATAAACTTCCAGACGACCCTCAGAAGCTTCACGATTGGCGCGTTTTTCGGCCTTTTTCAGGCCTTTTTCACGCAGTTCTTCCAGGGCAGCTTCCATGTCACCTTTGGCGTTCTGCAAAGCCGCGCGGCAATCCATGATGCCGCAACCGGTTTTTTCCCGCAGATCTTTGATCATATCAATGGTAATTTCCATAATAAATCCTTTCCAGTTCTCCAGTTTTCTTATTCTTCGTCCTGAGCGTCAGTATCGGTGTTCGCTTCATCACCGGCGTCAGTGGTGTGTCTTTTTTCAAAGACGATCTTGGCGCGGGTGCTCTCACCCAGCAGATCCTCATCGTCCATTTCGTCCTCATCCTTGATGCGGCGGGAAATGTTGGTGAAGGCAGGCACAACCACCTCTTCTTCCACTTCCTCATCCTTGCGCATCATTGCGCCTTCAATCGCCGCGTCCGCAAGATGCCCGATCAAAAGTTTGATCGCACGGATGGCGTCATCATTGGAGGGGATCACATAATCGATGTTGCCGGGGTTGCAGTTGGTGTCAACCATGGCGATCACAGGAATTTCCTTCGAGACAGCTTCGCGCACAGCGGTATCTTCGCGTTCGATATCCACAATAAAGATCAGTCTGGGCAATGTTTTCATATTGCGCAGACCGCTCAAACGGGTATTGAGGCGGTTGATCTTGCGTTCCAGCAAAAGACCTTCTTTTTTGGTCAGACGATGAACTTCGCCAGTCTCGAACATTTTCTCGAGGCGGTTCAATTCGACCAGACCCTGTTGAATGGTGGTCCAGTTGGTCAGCGTTCCGCCCAACCAGCGCTGGTTGACGTACGGCATGCCGCAGCGTTCCGCTTCGGCCTGGATCGTTTCCTGCGCCTGGCGCTTGGTGCCAACGAAGAGGATCGTGCCGCCATCGGCAACAGTGTCGCGAACGACATTATAAGCTTCGTCCAGCAGCTTTACGGTTTGCTGCAGGTCGATGATATGGATGCCATTGCGCTCGGTAAAGATATAAGGGCGCATTTTTGGGTTCCACTTATTGGTTCTGTGCCCGAAATGGACACCGCTCTCAAGAAGAGCCTTCATAGATACATTAGACATGATAACTCCTTTGCGTTATGCTTCCACCTGGTTTTGCGAAGCTCCGAACCCTTTTGGGCACGCGGGAACTTCTGACCCGAGGCGTGTGTAATTGTGTCCCCGTCTTTCAACGGAGCGGATAAAGTATATCACGTTTTTTGAGGACGCAAGGGTTAAGTTTACTCCAAAATCAATTCCCACAAGTGCACATGCGCGGGCACAGCCTCATTCAGGCTCTCCACCCAGATCTGCAGCTGTCTCACCAAATATTGTTTTCCAAAATCGACAGAAACCGCTCGCACAACATCCGAAGCTTCAACTTTCTCTAAAAAAGTCAAAGATTCCCCCTCTTCCGTCACGATCGCCGCCGTAAATTGCGTTGCCGGAGCCCCCACCAACACCGTCACGCCTTCAAGGGCGATCGCTTCAGGAAAACCGATGCTGATCATCAGCGGATTAGCCTCTAAAGTTCGAATCAATGTCGCGCGGTTGCCGTCAAAGATGCTGGCGATCGTTCCCATGTCAAGGCGCGAATGGCTGATCCGCACCCGCTGCCCCATCAGGTCAAAATCGACCTCTTCCGGCTTCTGACGTTCCCGCAGCTCCTCCGCGAAGATATCTTCAGCATCTGGAGAATAATTCAGCTTAATAAAATAGAATCCCGTTCGTCCGTCTGGCCATGGCAGCCTGTCCAGGATTTGGATTCCTTCAAATTTTGGATTTTGTGCCAGGGCTTCAAACTCTTCCGGTACTATGATAAAGACTTGTTCCGGCTTTATTTCCCGGTAATAAAGGTCATATTCCAAAGTTGAGCCTAAGGTCACGGGCAAGGGATCACCCCAAAAGAAGCGCATGATCACATCGGTATTATTAGCCCAGCTCGGGCTCAATGTCAATTCAGCACCCGGATTTTCCTCAAGAAAGCCTTCGATCTTCGCGCTGATCTGCTGTCCGCCCCACTGCATGCCATACAAAGTGTAATCAGGGTACCATAGCGGGCCGTTTTGAACCGCGTCCACGCACATCCAGAGCGAGAATAGAAAAATGGAGCCCGTCAACCCCGCCAACACCGCTTTGCGGATCGCCACTTTGTTCTCCATCCATCCCGCGACGCACTCAAAACCCAAAAAGATCATCAGGGCAAAGGGGAGATTCATCACCAATACCCGCGTGATGCTGATATCCACCATTGCCGCGCCGAGCGGCCCGACCAGCAACGCGATCACCGCCAGCCGGTATGGCGTATTTTTGATCTCCTTGAAGCTCCTGGCAAACCCCAGAACAAAAGCGGGGAAGAAAAACCAGGGCAAATGCCCCAGTCCCTCCATTTGATGCCGGATCAGATCAACCTGATTCGTTAGAAACCAATAGCGCGGATCAAGTGCTTTAAGCCATTTTTCGCCAAACAGCCCCAGCTTCTCGATCAGAGGAGCCTCGCTAAGCCAGTAAGACCGCAACAGTTGCAGGTGCGCACGCAAAGCTTCCTGATGAGAAAAGCGAAACCAAAAGTAAGGAAATGCCAGTAACAATAAGACGATCACGCCAGAGATGAGGCTCTCTTTATTCCTGAAATGATATCGCCAGTCAAGCAGCAATAAGACCAGACCCGTCACGCCAACGACCAGTTGCATCGGCGCGTAACTGTAAAAAGCAAAAGCGCCAAACAAAAGCGCAAGCGGCAAATATTGCGGATCCTGGTCACGATACTTCAAATAAAAATAAAGGAAGAGGCTGTAAAAACCAACGCCCAGTGAAGTTTCAAAAGCGGTGCGGGAATGCAAAAACCAGGCAGGCAAAGCGCTGATGAGATAGGGCGCCAACCACCAGATATTGCTTTTAAAGTGATCCTTTGCCCACAAAGCCGCGCTCACCGGGAAGACAAGGCTGATCAACGCCGGCAGCCCCCGAGTCAGCCAAACCGAGCGCGGCAGCCAGGCGATCAGTACCTGCAGCCAGACCGAGAGCGACAGGTTGAACTGCTGCCCGTTTTCAAAGTAGACCGGGAAGAGATTTCCCCGAACGTCCCGAAACCCACGCCTGATCAGGTCAAAAGCAGACATGGTCTGGATCGCTTCGTCGGAGAAAAAGTAGATCGGGAATTTATCCAGTGCCAGGAAACGGGTCAGAAGATACAAACCCAGCCCTGCCCAAAAGATAACGGTACCTAGTTGAGTTATCTTCCCAAATTTATCATATCGAGTGTATTTTCTTAAGGACATAGATTTATTTTAATTGAAATTAAATGAACGGGGATGATGATAAAGATAGTCCTCGAAAAGTCCACTCAATTTAAGACCAGAGATTTCTAAAATCCATGATAACATCAAAACAACAAGGTGGTTTTAGCTGATAAAATTTTTTCATAGGAGTACTTTATGTCTCGAACTCAAGTTTTCCGACTTTTCATTTCTTTAGGAATTATTGCGATAATAATATCCATTATTGTTACCCCATCTTTCGCTATCAAATACTTTTCCTCAGATAATGAAATTACAGCTGGTGGATTGGAACAATTGAAACTCTACAGGGTCTTGTTAGTGGGCTTGGGGATTTCAGGCATACTGTTTGGGATATTTCTGAAAAATAAGACTGGGATCACCTCCCGAATAAATTCAATGATCGAAACACTAAACACATGGCTGAACCTAAGATCGGTCGCTTTTGGAGCCATTATTATCGGGGTTGCTCTTAGGATCATTGTTTCACTCAGAGGGCATAACTTTGATTTTCAGTCTTACTTAATCGTTGCAGACCTGATGGATAGAGGTCTAAATGTTTACGCAAATACTGCTCGATATAATTATGGTCCAATTTGGTTCTATATACTGAAGGTGCTATATCATTTAGCTTCTAACGATGAAATTATTTTTCGATATCTGTTAATTATCTTTCTAAGCAGTGTGGATTTAGGTATCTTCTTCATTCTTAGAAAAAAATGTGGCAATCTGGCAGGGTTTCTTTTCTTATTGAACCCAATTTCAATCATCATCACTGGATACCACAATCAATTTGATAATTTAGCAATACTGCTTGGATTACTTTCGATTCTGTTTATTTCGGATAATTGGGATGAACCTATTCATGGACATAAGTTGATCGGCTTATTACTTCTTGGCTTATCGATCACTACTAAACATATTCTTTTTATTTTTCCAATTTGGTTGGCAATAAAGCAAAAAGGTCTTTTCCAAAAACTATTGACCATGTTCATTCCAGTTGCAATTTTCATCTTTTCATTTCTCCCGTTTTGGGCGGAAGGGAAAAATGGAATTATACAGAATGTATTCCTGTATAAATCGTTCAACAATCTACCGTTTTATTGGCTGTTCGTCCCCTCAAGTGTTCAAAACCTGACACCTCGTTTATTATGGATAATAATTCTGGTCTTAACTCCTTTCTTACTTAGAAAACATAAGTTAATAGATTACTTTTTATACTATTCAGCGATTATGGTCGCCACCTCTCCTGCAATAGCCAATCAATACCTCGCAATAGCAGTCCCTTTCGCATCTGTTTTTATCAACCCTTTCACGATTTTATACAGTGTGATTGGCACCTTCTTCCTTCTTTCAACCAGTACAGGTCTCCATTATTCTCTGCCGATCACTGTAAATCAGACACAATCCTATAATCTATTGATCCTTGTCTTAACTTTTGGCATCGTCTTTAGTCTATGGAAAGATCAACTAATAAAAAATGCCAAAAATCTGATTAATAATATTTTTGTTGAATTTAAAAATCAATTGGGTATAAGAGATTAAAAAAGAGTCGGATTGTAATTTCCAACCCGGCTCTTTCACTATTTAGATTGAGGAACTAAATGAAGTAATGCGTATTGGAATCGGTCGCAGAGGCGGCCATGGTCGCCACACCAGCCGACTCGACTCCATCGATCAGTTCTTCCATCTTGATTCCCATCAGATCCATCGACATCTGGCAGGCCAAAATTCGCACGCCATTTTGCTGAGCGGTCCGGATCATCTCCGGCAAAGAATCAACATTATATTTCTTCATAATGCCTTTGATCATGGCGGTTCCGGCACCCATCATGTGCATTTGGGAAAGGGTCAGTTTATCCGCGCCCCTGGGCATCATCCAGCCAAACATCTTTTCAATAAAGGTCTTTTTCACCTTAGCCGGCTCCGGCTTGCGCAAGATGTTGAGCCCCCAGAAGGTGAAGAACAAGGTCGCCTTTTGACCCATCGCAGCAAATCCGTTTGCAATGATAAAGGCAGCAATGGCCTTGTCCAGATCACCGGAAAACACCACCATGGTCAGGTCTTTCCCAGGCGCAGGAGCAGGCAGCGCTGAAGCGCCAGCTGGCTGAACCGCCGCACCAAGCCCCTTTTGAACATGAGCGGTCACCTTTCCACCCGCCATTTTCAGGTCAAGCAGGGTATTTCCGGTCGATTTCGCCCAGGCCTCCACGTCTTTGGCGAAACCCGGATCGGAAGCCAGGATCTGAACCACTTCGCCGTCTTTCATTTCGCAAACCTTGGTGTACAGCTTCAGGATCGGGCCCGGGCACTGCAATCCGCAGGCGTCCAGTTGGTAGGTGATCTTCGCTTCGCTGCTGACAGCACCGTTGACAGGTTCCGTCCTAGTGGGAAGGTCAGGCTGTTTTGTCATCTTTTCAGGTTTTTTGACAGCTTTTTGGATATTGAGCCCACCGGAAAGATTGACCGCATCAAAGCCGTTCTGGATCAAAATTCGCGCGGCAAGATAGGATCTTTTTCCCGTACCGCAAATGCACAGGATGCGTTTGTCTCTTGGTAGCTCGTTCAGACGTCCGCGCAGTTCTGTCACAGGGATGTTGATCGCGCCAGGGACGCTGAAAACAGCCAGTTCTTCCGGATAGCGCACATCGAGTTTGAACCATTTTTCCTCATCGTTCGCGTCCAGTTGATCCCATTGCACAACTTCCACATCCCCACGCAAAACGTTTCCGGCTGTGAAACCGAGGATGTTCACTGGATCGCGCGAAGAGCCATAAGGCGGCGCGTAAGCAAGTTCCAGTTCTTCCAGGTCATAAACTGTCAGTTTGCCGTGGATCGCGGTGGCGATGACATCAATGCGCTTATCCACCCCATCCAGACCAACAGCTTGTGCGCCGTAGATCTGCCCCTCAGGCCCAAACAGGAGTTTCATTTGAATCGGGGAAGCTCCCGGGTAATATTCCGCGTGATTGTTGGCAAAGGTCGTAACCGTCTCAAATGGGATGTTGGCATCTTTCAGCTGACGGCTGTTCAGGCCGGTGGACGCAGCGGTCAGGTCAAAGACTTTGACAACCGATGTGCCAATGACACCCCTGAAAGTCATATCTCTGCCGGCGATGTTGTCCGCGGCGATGCGTCCCTGTTTGCTGGCAGGCCCGGCCAGCGCCAGGAAAGTTGGTTTTTCTGTGATGCGGGATTCAATTTGAACCGCGTCGCCAACCGCATAGATGTCCGGGTCAGAGGTCTGCATGTGGCTGTTGGTGCAGATATGCCCCCGCGGCTCCACCTCCAGACCAGCTTCTTTGGCCAGTTTGGTATTGGGGCGCACGCCAATGGCAAGGACGACCATATCCGCCGGGATATTCAAACCGCTGGCGGTATTTACTTTTAAAGGACTATCGTCTCCGTCTTCAATGGATTTGAGCCCGTCGCCCAAATGCAGCCCAAGGCAATGCAATTCGAGGTGCTCATGCACCACAGCTGCCATTTCATAATCCAATGGAGCCATGACCTGATTGAGCATCTCAACCAGTTCAACCTTGATCCCAGCTTCGACCAGATTTTCCGCCACTTCCAGGCCGATGAACCCGCCGCCAACCACGACAGCGCGTTTGACCTGATGCGTTTTGATCCACCCCGAGATCGCGTCCAGTTCAGGGATATTATGCAGGATAAATACGCCCTCTTTGTCCACTCCCGGCAAGGGCGGAACGATCGGGCTGGCGCCAGGCGACAGTAAAAGTTTGTCATAAGATTCGGTATATTCGCGCTCGTTCAACAGGTCACGCACGGTCACGGTCTTTTTCTCACGATCGATCGCGATCACTTCCTGATTCGTGCGCACATCCAGGTTCGCCATCGCCCGCAGGCTTTGCGGCGTGGTGACCAGAAGCTGTTCGCGCTCTTTGATCGTGCCGCTTAAATAATACGGTAAACCGCAATTGGCAAAAGAGACGTAGGGCCCCTGTTCAAACATGATGATTTCGGCATCTTCGGCAACACGACGCAACCTCGCGGCCGTACTCGCGCCGCCAGCAACACCGCCAACAATAATTACTTTCATTCCAGCCTCCTTGGATACAATGGAAAAAGTATATCACTAAGGTAGTAAATTAAGTGGAATATCAGGCGTATAAAGGGTCAGGGAAATTACATATTAAAAGGCTTTGATTTATCTTAAGCAGGGATGGGGACATGCCCTTCAAGACATGTCGTCACGCGAGAGTAATGTTATCAGAGCACGAAAGAGAACCCTTAAATTTTTAATGATAAGCGGATCGGCATAGCTGCCATACCCGCCCTTGGTATCAAAAAAACCTCCTCCTGCATTTGACAAACAAACAATTCACCAGTCTATGAACGGCTCGATTCCCGCAGCCACATTAACAAAGCGGTTAATCCCAGCCCATCCTCGATCTCACCAAGATCGATCATCCTTTCGATCTCGTCCCGCGTAAACCAGCCTACCTCACTGATCTCGTCCGGATCAAAAGTCCCTGTCCGCTCCCCTGCTTTGCAGAATACGACCAAAAAATGCTTGTTGCTGCTGCCGGCCTGCGGATAATAGCTGTAAATCAAACGATGCTCGCTCGATTCAAAACCCGTTTCTTCACGCGCCTCACGTTCAGCGGCAAGCAAGGTATCTTCCCCCTCATCAACGCCACCTGCCGGAACGGACCAGGTGCAACTGTTGATCGTATATCGGGGCACGCGCACCAAAACAACCCGTCCCAACTCATCCTCCACCACCACACCAACCGCCGGACGTGGATATTCCACATAATGAAAGCGTTCGATCACAAAACCATTCGGCTGGCGCACGCGGTCGATATGCAAATTTAAATATTCGCTCTCAAGGATCGTTTCACGGCTTAGCCGTTGGGGCAGATCGCAAGCATCCGTCATTTTTCGCTCACCTATCCTTTGATGATCTGCCTGATCTCTTCACCCAAACCAACAAGCTTATCCCTCAATTCCTGCAAGGTCGAACGGCTGCTCTCCAGGCGTGTCTGCTCTTTTTTAACATAGTCAACATAGGGCGAAATGTTCTCATCCAGGCGAGCAACGGCGCCATCCGACTCACGTCGGAAGGTTTTTTCCAGTGTCGCGCGCAAATTCGTCCGCATCTCTGCCATTTTGGCGGCAAAATCATCCTTGGCCTGCTTCCTCTTGTAAGGGATCACAAACAAACCCAACACCGCCAGCGTTCCCGCGGTGACGATGCCGGTCACATCCAGCGCTTTGGTCGTCAAAACGGTCGCCACCATCGCCCCCACGCCCAGAGCGCCGATCCCAAACAGAGCCGTTTGGGCGACTGATTCCTGCACATAATCCGCCAGCTGCTGAGCTTCCTTAGCGCGGTCATAGCGGTTGACGATCGTCTGGATCGTGCTGCCAACCATCTCAACCAACTCCTGCCGTCGGTTTGCCTGCGGCGTCATGGATGCAGGGTTCAGTTTTTCTGATTGCGCCTGCCGTCTTTCCAACGCGCCCGCCACTTTATACCAGGTATTGAGGTCCTTATCGACCATCCAGTCGATCATATTGCGCACTTTGTGGTCGATCTCCGCTGAAACATCCGCCTGAACTTCCGCCTGAAACTGGCTTTTGATCTTTTCTGGCTTCGCCAGGTCGAGGATATTGGTCAGCTTCATCGTGCGGTCAAAGAAGTTTTGCCCGCGGTTCTCAAAGTTGATCATGATATTCTCGATCTCTGCCAGGCGCGGCGGAATTTCGGCGTCCAGTTCCTGCCTGTATTGATCAATTGACGCCTCCAGGTCTTTGGCCAGGCTGGCGTCCTGCCGCATGTCAGCGATCTGAAAATCGATCGCTTCCGAAGCAGCGCGCTCCAGATTGTTTGCCACGCCAAGGGGATTGCGCAGTTTCAGTTCCAGTCTGGCGCTGTCATCCAATGTTTCATTAATGTAGTGTTCCAATTTTTCGATGCCGCTCTCAGCGCGCAATCGGCCAGCTTCTTCAGCATCCGCCGCCAGATGAGCTTTTTGCGCCAGACGCGCCGAAACCATGAACACTTCCGGCTTATAACCGAGGATCTCTGTCGCGTTGCTCTCAACAAACTCCCGCACCTGAGCACGGGCAGCTTCACCATCGAGAATATCGCATTTATTGATCACAATGCTAACCTTTTTACCCCAGGTCAGGATCTTTTCCAGAAACACGCGCTCGCTTTGGGTCAGCGGTCGGTCTGCTGAAGTGATGAACAAAACCAGATCGGACCGGGGAACGTAATCGCTGGTCAGGCGTTCATGTTGACGGTTGATCGCGTTGGTGCCCGGCGAATCGACCATATTCAGCTCTTTAAGCAAGGGTAAAGGATGCGTTACGATCGCGAACCCGTCGTCCACAACCTGATGCGTGGCAGTCTCGCCCCAGCGCAGCAGGGTCACATGGGCAGTGGTGGGGGTAACGCCCTCCTGCAGCACGTTTTCTCCCAAAAGGGCGTTGATCAACGCGCTTTTACCGGCATTGAACTCACCGGCGGCCACGATGAGAAAGAGCTCATCCAGCTGGTCGATCGCTTCCCGTAGTTTTTTGAGGTCCTCTTCAGGCAGTGAAAACTGGCTCAAAGTGGCAAGCGCTTCCTGAAGGTTGTGCTTTTCTTTCTGCAGGAATAGGAGTTGTTGGTTGCTGAGTAGTCCCTGGCGCATAATTAATCCTTTCGGCTGGGCTTTGGCCCGTCCATCTTTTTCAATTATACCTTTTGGAGTGTCTGCTGAGAATGACCGGTGCCTGTCTCTCAGTTGCATTCTCCCAGATATGCGGGAAAATTGCTCCCTTCACGATTCCTGAGATAATCCTGAAGACAAACAGGGTAGAAATTGATCCGATCAAGCTCCTCCAACTTTACCCACCGAACCTCTTGCTGCCGTTGGTCCGGGTGAATACCGTTTTGCGGCTCATAGTCCTCGCTCAATTTGCATTCAAAGAAAAACTCCACCTGCCTAAGCTCCAGATCAGGATGAGGGAAGTGGTCTTCCGAAAGATATTCACGCACATGTAACAGACACCCGACCTCAACTCTGGCGCCGACCTCTTCGCCAACTTCACGGATCAGTGCCTCATGCAGGTTTTCATCCTTTTTCTGACCACCGCCAGGCAAAACAAAATAGCTGTTCTGTCCATCTTTCTTTTCGATGACCAGCAGTTTCCCATTTTGGATGATGACCGCTTTTGCGGAATTACGCAGCTTTTTTTCCTTTTTCATATCGATAGCGCTTTGATCCTTCTATTTTCTTTCTCCGCCGGTGATTGCGCCAAGAATATCAAGGTAAACCAAGGTTCTGACATTCAAAATTGCAATTGCCAAAACAAAGAGCATCTGCAGTATTCTAAAAAAAGCCAATTCACTGGCTGAGAACGAGATCATTAAACCCAAAAGGATCAAGGCACAAAGCGCGATCACGATGATATTGATCAGACACAAGATGATCGTTGCCAATCTGTTTGTTGGCTTCCAAATCGTGGTCAGGATCAGACCCAGCAGACCGATCAGAAGAAAAGCAGTCAAAAAGGCAGGGGCATTTTCTCCGGCATATTCCTTCAACTGCGCGTTTTGCAAGGCAATCACCCGCAGCCAGGCCGGAGTGTGGATCATTAGGCCCAGCAGCGATAAAAAGATCAGGTTGAGAAGAAAAGTTGAGCTTACCCGACAAAACTTCTCTTTCCCGGATGGCGTAGGGCGAAGTTCAGTGACCATTTTTTATTACATCCTTCCTGTTTTCTTCGATATTAAGTGATTTTACCGCAAAGCAGGCTCAGTATGCTTTGTGGAATGAAAGTTTGATGGTAATACTCCAAAATTAACCAAAATTGACACTGATTAATTTCAGAATATTCTATTATTCTTCTAAAACTCCTAAGAAATAAACACCGATTTCATATCAGCCACTACCCGACGTTTGACCCGTTCGCAGATCTTCGCCATGCGGTCATCGCGTGGGAAGAGCAACTCTTCCGGGATTCCTTCAAAATTACTGCCCCAGAAGGACTTATCATTAGGGATCGAGAACTTCGCCACCAGGCGATTATTGAAATCCAACTCAGATTTGTTCAGATAGTCACGGGTGATGTCGAGCGTGCCCGCCAGAAAACCTTCCTGAAAATAAGGCCGCAGCGCCATCGGAGGGCAGATCGAGAGCAATCGCACGATCACCAGGTCATGCTCGCTGTTATAGGTGATCCGATTGGTCATATAGGGCATGCCAAAGATGGCGATCACCCCTCTCTCATGGGGATTGTTCAGCTGCGCGAAGGTCGCGGCTACGCGCAGTGAGTGAGTCATGTCAAGCACCGGTGTCTCGCATACGCCATAGTGCTGCAGGATGCTCCAGGCGATGTAGCACTTACGGCGTACGTCCTGCCTGCCCTCCAGCTCTTCCTGTTCGAAGGCATCCGCCAGATAGTGTTCCGCCAGTTCCAGCATCTCAAAACGCGCCCGGATCTCCTGCGAGGTCAAAAAATCGCTGCGGTAAATGCTCGGGTAAAAGGTGCTGCTGCCAGCCTTATTAAGATAATCAGAATCCTGCCCGCGATAAAAAAAGAGGTGATCTTTGTTGCGATAAGAGAGTTCGGCTACTTCGCGTACCAGGTCGGTGTAAGTGGGGATAAAAATTGGCGCGACCTTTCTTACCACGTTCTTTCCAACGTGTTCTTCTAAGAGTGAAGAAAGGGTTGGTGTTATCGCGCGCATGATCAGACCATGCTTCTATTTTATCCGATATTTACAAAAATTTAACAAATTATGTCAACTTTGTCACAGGACTCGTTTGAAAATCAACCCCGGAGGTTTATTCCCTTGTTACCGATAAAATCCTGGCAGGAAAAGCTTATGTGGAATCCGTCTTGTCTGTCAGTAGTGGGGGTAGGTCGGGATCAAGATGGAACGCGAGATGCGTTCCATCTTGATCCGACGTCCAACAACTAAGCTTATTTGAAAACATTCCTTTTTACAGACAACTTCGTTGGACAAAAACTAATTGGAATTAAAAACACAGCGCCCCTTACGGGGCGCTGTTTGGTCTAAAAATATACGAGTTTACTGTTTGAACATCAGGGGCAGATAGATTTTGAAGTCACTGCCGGTCACATTGATCTTCACTACGGCAGTGTCTGTATAGGAGGTCATCAGTCCAGGAGTTGCAAACATCATGTACTCAAAAGTATCGACACCCATAAAGTTACCGTCTGGAGTATAGGTGAAGGATCCATCCGGATTCAATACCACAGTGCCATGATAAGGACCAGAGCCATCGATCAACTCAACCCAAACCTTGTCATAGATATTGACATCGGTGTCATTTGCCAACACGCCCGGCTTGTCCACAACCAAAACCCCTTCGCGGTCAACAGTATATTCATCATCCTGTGCCTCTGGCGCGTGATTTAGCAAAATGCTGATCAACACCGGGTCGTGGTCAGAGGCGCGATATGGAGTGGTTGCGTCGAACATGGCGTCAACCGGATCTGGTTTAAAGGTCATGTCGTAGTCAAAAACGTCAGCCTCATCGGCATTGATATGCCAGAAGTTCGCGTCCAAAACATAAGAAGCCAGCTTGCGATTCGCCAGAGCGTGATCCAGATAACCGGTTTGGCCGCCATAGACGTAACCATAAACATGATTGCCGTGGAAGCGATCCACCAGATTGTAAAGGTCATCAGCGGTATCAGCAACCTGATCAGCGCCCAATTTGAGTGCATCGATCGGATCTTCCATCGCGTAGGAGTTCAGGTCTCCGATAATCACGTACATATCGGAGCCGGTATCGGTCGGGTCATTCTCGAGCCATTTCACCAAAGCCTTGGCTGCTCTGTAGCGGGTCAGGTTACAGTTGCCGGCGCCATCGCCCAGATCGGGGTCACCATCACAGGCAGAACCCTTCGATTTCAGGTGATTGACAGAGACCGTGAAGATCTCGCCCGTGATCTTGTCGCGGAAGGTCATTGCCAAAGCAGGACGGTTGCGGGTGGTGTCAAAATCGGGATCCACACTGGCATCCAAAATGGCAAACGTTCCCACTGGTTCGACCTTTGCGGGCTTGTAGAGGATGGCCTGTTTGATTGCGTCTGTGCCGATCGGGCCAGTAGCGATATAGGCGTAGGTTTCGGGGCCAACAGCCTCGTTCAGAGCCGCCACGATGGTGGCCACGGGTTGATCTGCTGTCTGACCTGGGTGTTCGTTTTCGATCTCGATCAAACCAACGATATCAGCGTCCATGCCAACAATGGCGTTGACGACCTTGGCGGTCTGGCGCTCAAGTTCGGTGGCGTCATCAGCGCCGCGGCATTCCATATTTCCGGAAGGCCCACAAATACTGGCGCCAGTATCAATGGTCACGAAATAGTTCAAAACGTTCAGGCTGGCAACGCGAATCTCACCAGGTACCAGTTCCGGAGCTTCGGTACGCAGGTTTACCGCGCTATAGGTGGCTGTGCCAACCGGCTGCACCTTGTATTCGTTGAAGTTATAATCCAACACGCCGGTCAGACCCTGAATGGTATCGCCGCCGCGGAAATAGTGTTCCAGTGAGAAAGCTGACCCATCGGGATGGCGCAAATAGCTCGGATTCTGGAAGCTCGAACCATCATCCACGGCAATGCTGTCCAGCAAATGTGCTTCCTGAGCGGCAATGGCGTCCGGCCCGGGTTCAAGGTAAGCGGTTGGGGTGGTATGGCGCGTGCTTGTCAGCAGGAGCTCGCCATAGCGGTCAAAGTTGAAGTATTCTGAGATCACCAGAGGCTGCGGGAAGGTGACCAGCATGCCTTCAAGATGTTCGTGGTTTTTCGAGTTGAACGGCAGCGTCAAAACTACGGGGGCGATCGTATTTCCGCTCGAGCAGACCTGCAGGGCCGAACCATTCATTTGGGTAAGTTCGTAATATTCGCTGATGCGTCCTGTAATGCGCAGTTTATCACCGACATTCACTTCGGGACCATTGGGATAGTAGACGAAAATGCCGTCAGAAGTAGCATCGTTACCATCACCAGCAACATCCTGGATGAAGAAGCCCTTCTTGCCGCCTTCCTGGAAGTCCCCGGTCACAACACCTTCGGTGGTAACGGTCTGGCCCACCATAGGAGAAGCCGTGCCGCTGCCCTGGATGTCATAAATTGGGGTGAAAGGATCGCCGCAGCCAGCAGCCGTGGTGAAACTAAAGACATAGTTTTCCAGCATGTGGTCCGCGACGGCATCATCCTCGTCATCATCGGTAACATTGGCCGCCAAAACCGTGACCGTACAAACCTCAGAGCTTGCGAAGTTGGTTTCCGGGTCGAGCACAAAAGTCGGATCATTATCCGTCACGGTCGCGGTGTGCATACCGGATTTCACGCAGGAGATCGTAAACCACTCGCCTGTCACAGTCACCGGCTCGGAGAAGGTAATGGAGATATTGCTGTCCGGGGCAACATTGGTGGCGTTATTAGCGGGAATGGTGCTGACAACCGTCGGGGGCAGATCCGCGCCGCCGCAATTCATGGTATGACTGCCAAGATTCGTGAAAGTATCTTCCGGGAATCCATTATATTCTGTTGCCGGTTCAAAGGCATCGTCTGGAAGAAGGTCGCCCTGACATACTGTTGCTTTGCGTACCAGGGTACGATTAACCGTAGAAGTATCACCACTTCCCCAACCGGTTCCTGGATCTAAGCCGCGTTGACCAAAGGAATCCTGAACCACATTTCCTTCAGGTGTGATCCGATAAAGGACAAAGGCATCATCGCCATTAAAATTTGTTATGCCGTGGAGAAGATCAGAATAGGCTTTTAACGCATCGCTCGCGCTGTTATTAACGATCACATAGGTATCCCCAGCCGCGAGAATAGTTTCGGTAGCCCATGTAAGTGGATTGCTGGGAGTTGTGCTGCCATTGGCAAACAATTCCATTCGGTAGTTCTGAAGATCAATGGCAACACCAGTACCGTTGTAAAGCTCAATGGCTTTGTTGCTGCTCGATCCTTCAACATATTCGGAAATGATAAATCGTTCCGGGTGAGAAACCGGGCTGCAGGCATGGGTCGGAGAAGCTGTGTTGCGTGGAATCGGTGCGTCTGCAATAAAGTCATCACCGTTTTGGTCCGTATCCTGACAACCGTTTGATTCTCTTTGAACAGAAGTTGTATTTGAAGCTGCGGGAGCAGGGGTGGTTCCTTCATAACAATTAGCTGTAGCAGTACCAATAAAATCAACAACGCCTTCGGTCGGGCAAGCGCCGGTCAAGGGAGTCGTCGAGCTCACCAGCGCAACTTTGAAATTAGTTCCACCCATTGGAATTGTTCCTGTTGCATCAGGTGTGGGCAAAGGCGTTGTTCCACCAGCACCTTGAGCTTCCTGGATCAGATAATAACTGTTCGCGGGAATGCTTCCAGTCAATTCTGTAACCTGCCAGCTGGTTCCCGTTGCGGAAGCATACTGAACGCTCCAGCCTTGCAGGTTGACGGCTGCATTGGTTGAGTTGAATAGCTCAATGAAGTCGTGGGTATAAGTTGCGCCGCTGTTTCCACCGCCGCCATAAGCCTGGCTGATTCTCAGGGCTTGCGTACCCGCCTCAACCGGCTGCGCGGGCTGCATCCCCACCAGGCCAATGGCAAGCGCAAGCGCCATCAGGATATAAAAGACTTTGAGTTTTGTTCTCATTGATATTCCTCCATATTTAGTCGGATTTAATTGTTAACGTTCAATAATAGTAACATAAACAACCGGTTTTGGGCTCCCTTTTCAACCTTTATTGCCAATCTTAACCCAGCCTTTGCATCCTTTAACATTTCCCGAAATATTGAACATCATCATTCTAAAGTTGACGTTTGTCACCAATAATATATACAAACCCTAAATCACCCTTGTCTATAGTAAAATTTGAAAGGTTTGGCAGCTATTTGTTTATTTAAAAGCAACTAAGCGAAGCTTCAATTCTTTAAAATACGAGGTTAAAATGAAAATCGTAACAGACAGCGGTGCGGATCTCTCCTTTGAGGAATGCCAGCAAATCGGGGTACATATGGTCCCTCTCAAGGTTGAGGTGGATGGGGTCTCATACCAGGCTGGGGTTGATATTGACCCGGTCAAATTTTATGACATGATGGATGCCAGTCCAACCATGCCGATCACCTCCACCCCGTCGATTGGAGCTTTTGTGGAAGTTTACGAAAAACTGGCCGAAGAGGACGACGAGATCCTTTCCATTCATATCTCATCCGGTCTGAGCGGCACCTGCAACGTTGCCAGACAAGCCGCCGAGCTGATCAAGAACGCTCGGATTCACTTTATCGACACCCTGACGCTCTCCGCCGGAGAAGCCTGGTACGTTCTGGCCGCCGCCAAAATGCGGGAGGCCAACCGCTCGATGGATGAGATCATCACCAAACTCGATCAGATGCAAAAGGCCGTGTACACCCAGTTCACCCTGCCCGATCTCAAGTATCTGATCGCCGGCGGCCGCATCAGTCATCTGCGCGGTCTGCTCGCCTCCCTGCTGGGCATCAAACCCGTTATCGAGGTCAGCAAAGAAGACGGGAAGTATTATGACAAGATCAAACGCCGCTCCTTCCAGAAAGCCATTGACGGCATTGTCGAACTGGTTTTGCGCAACCATGCCGCTGGCAGCCGCCTGCTTGCCCAGATCTGCACTGCAGCCAACCCCGAAGGCGGGGAAATCCTTAAAAAGGCCATGGATAACATATTCCAGGTCACCTGGCTGCCGGTTGTCAAACTCGGCACCGCCCTGGGCGCCCATACCGGCCGTGGACTGGTGGGTGTGATTTGTGCCGACGAGGATGCCCTGCCCGCGATTCCGTGATCTAAAGCCCGCAAGCCTTGTAGACTACAGGCCGGATTGGGCTCTCTGTTGAGACAGGCAACCCAATCCGGCTTATTTTTTTCTTCACGTATTTTGCGTCTCAAACTTTGTTTGCCAGAAGTTCTCAGCATGAAATTTGTTTAGCTCGTATTTGCCTGACTACAAGCGAGCCCCATTAATTAAGCCTTCTCACTTTGGGAGAAGGCCTGCCCTCTCAGCAGGAGAGGGTGCCCGCAGGGCGGATGAGGGAAAGCCTTTTCACCTACCTGTGATGCTTTGCCAGGGGGTCCCGGAAGAAAGTCTAAGGTGGTGCCGTTTCATTAGA
>DBPR01000028.1 GCA_002305635.1 Anaerolineaceae bacterium UBA1415
GCAAAGTACAGCGCAGATGCTGAGTAGGATGATATCCAACAGGTTATGAAGCTTTGTTCTGTCTATTCGCGGGTCTTTCAGACTGCTGAATATGATTCTGAATGTACTTTCTTCCATGATGCACCTCTTCTTTCTTCATGAGATGCATGTTCCTTGCCTGATTTAGATGCGTTTGCCCTGGCAGAACACCCCCACAAACCGAGTTATTTCACAGAGTAGAATATGTTGGGTATATATTTATTAATCAGAGTTATGGGCGTTATTTGTAGGGGCGGACTGCCATGTCCGCCCGATAGTGTGGAAAATTAAACGTCACAATTCCTTGATATTCCAGTAATATTTTATTCATTCCAGACGACAGGCGGGCACAGCGTACCTGGCACTTCGTGCCACGCACAGGTCCCGCCCCTACCACAAAAAACGTCCTACAGGTCGATTACCAATCAAAAATCAGATATTATTCGCTTGAGGAAAAGAGAATCCAGGTTGCACAAATTTTATAATGAGAATTGCTGCACATCGCTTCAATCCTCCGAATATGGGGTAAAATCAGAGCAAGATACAAACCAAAATTTATTTTGCGAACAGAAACGAAAGGACATCCCATGTATCAAAAATTAATTCTTATCGGTAATTTAGGGCGCGACCCTGAAATGCGCTATTCCCCTGAAGGCAACCCCATGACCAATTTCAGCATGGCGACCAGCCGCAAATTTGGTGAACGGGACGAAACCACCTGGTTCCGCGTCACGGTTTTTGGGAAACAAGCCGAAGCCTGCAATCAATACCTGCGCAAAGGCTCCAAAGTTTTGGTCGAAGGCCGCCTCTATTCTGATAGCAACGGCAACCCGAGCGTCTTCCAGCGGCAGGATGGCACTTACGGCGCCAGCTATGTTGTGACCGCTGAAACCGTGCGCTTCTTATCCCCGCGTAATGAAGATGCCAGCTCTGGCTTTGGACCGATGGACGATGATGAGGACATTCCCTTCTAAGAGGGCGATATGACAGACCTTCAGCAGATCCGGGTGCAAATCCCGGAAGATTTAGAGCCGCGCTATGTCAATGTGGCCTATATCACGCATACTCCCGGCGAATTTTTGCTCGATTTTGTGACCATGCTGCCCGGCCTCACCGATCCCAAGGTGAACACGCGTCTCTTACTTTCCCCTCTGGGGATGAAACTTGTGCAGCGCGCGCTAAACGAGAATATCAAACGCTACGAAGCTGCTTTTGGTGAGATCAAGATCCCCCAGGGCACAACCCTGGCAGACCAACTCTTCAAAAGCGCCGGAACGCCGCCATCTGGTGAGAAAGAATAAAAATGGACGCCCTCGATAAGATCTGCGAGGAGATCCGCACTGATTTCGAGAACAAGACCGCGCTTCGCGATGACGCTTTGCGCGACGCGCGGCAGTGCATCAAGCACGCCTCCCTTGCGATCCGTGCCATTCATCGCAATGAGGAGCCGGAAGCCCGTCAGGAGCTTGCCAACGGCCGTGAGCTTGCCACGCGCCTGCGGGAAAGCCTCAAGGTCGCGCACCCTGACCTCTATTATGCCGGCTATACCCAGGACGCTCTGAAAGAGTACTGTGAAGCTGAGCTGACCGTCGCGATGATCCTTGGTGAAGACTTACCCACCCCTGAAGCTTTGGGTGCGGAAGCTCCCGCCTACCTCAACGGTCTGGCGGAAACACTTGGTGAGCTTCGCCGACGTTGTCTGGACCTTTTGCGCCCGGGTTACAACCGTGAGGTGGAGCGTTTGCTCGAGATCATGGACGAAGTTTATACGCAGTTGGTCACGATGGACTTCCCCGACGCGATCACAGAAGGCTTGCGCCGCCGCACTGACCTGGCGCGCGGGATCATCGAACGCACGCGGGCTGACATCACCGTCGCGTTTCGTGAAGAACAGCTGGCTCAAAAGCTCGACCGTCTCTCGTCTCAGCTTTCTGACCAGCAAGGCTGATGCGCAGGATCAGCGCCTCAGAACTGGGGGCTTTTCTCTATTGCCAACGCTCCTGGTACTATACCCGACAGGGCGAAGAATCTGATAATCAAGCCGTGATGGACCTGGGCAGCCGGGTCCATCATTCTCACAGCCGCGGGGTTCGGCAATCTCAACTATTGCGTTGGCTGGCATTGTTGCTGATCGTTCTTGCGTTGTTGATATTCTTATGGAGCGCGCTCTCATGAAAGCGCTACATTGGGCGATCCTGCTGGCGCTGCTTGCCCTCGCGGTCTGGCTGCTGAGCCTCTTGCTGCGCAAGCGTTCCGGTTTGCCGCAGGGAGCGGTCTTCTACGCGGACAGCCAATATTGGCAAAAGCCGCCCAAAGCCCTTTACGACGCAAGCCTTGGCCTGGTCGGAAAGCCGGATTATCTCATTCGGGGAGAAAATGGGGCATTGATCCCTGTGGAACTAAAGAGCTCCAACGCTCCAAAACAGCCCTGGGATTCTCATCTCATCCAACTGGCGGCTTATTGCTATCTGGTCGAGCAGAATTATGGCCTTCGCCCGCAATACGGCCTGATCCAGTATCGGGATAGATCCTTTAAGATTCCCTACACGCAAGCGCTTGAGAGCCAATTGATCGACCTGATCGGGGAAATGCGCCAATGTGAACAAAACTGCCTTGCTTCCAACCCTCCTAACCGCTCCCACAACTCCCCCGCCCGCTGCCGCGGTTGTGGGTTTAGTGGGATTTGTGATCAGAGATTGTAAATCGAGCTATCGGCATGGTTGTTCGTTCGCAAGTGAATATCTTGTAGCGAATCCATTCGAAAATGGGAAAATGCTTTCTCGCAAGACCACATCTCTGCCTGGTAGAATCTCCATGTTCGATATATTGATGAAAAAATGACAATGAAAAAATGATGATTGACAGCCGCCAGGCTTTCCATTATCCTTAATCCCGCATTCGGGCGGGACCGGTGCGGCGGAGCCCTGCGAACCCCGTCAGGTCCGAGA
Organism: Anaerolineaceae bacterium UBA1415; assembly: GCA_002305635.1. Classification (GTDB taxonomy): domain Bacteria; phylum Chloroflexota; class Anaerolineae; order Anaerolineales; family Anaerolineaceae; genus Mesolinea. Next base: position 2,967 of record DBPR01000028.1, read on the forward strand.
GGAAGCAGCGGTAAGGAGGTATCTCTGGGTGTTGCCGGCAAACCTGCCCGATTGCATTTGGACCAAGATGACCAGCGAAAACACAAACACACCACCCGTTTGCTCCTATGAGGGCTCAGATTACCAAACCAGCTTTTGGGATACCGCCAATCGCCGTTATGAAGACGCGGTCGAGACCGTCGCGCTCAACAGGCTCTTTAGCCAGGGCGGCAAGCTTTTGCTTGAGCTTGGCGCTGGTGCCGGTCGTGTGACCCCGCGCTATAAAAACTGGGATCGCATCGTTTTGCTCGACTATTCCCGCACGCAATTGCTCCAGGCGCGCGAAAGGCTGGGCGAGAGCGACAGCTACATTTTCGTGGCAGCCGACATCTACAAGCTGCCTTTTGTCAGCGGGCTTTTCGATGGCGCGACCATGATCCGCACCCTCCACCACATGGCTGACGCGCCGCGAACCTTGCGCGAGGTGCGGCGTGTGCTGGCGGAAGATGGGCGTTTTTTGCTCGAGTTTGCCAACAAACGCAATTTCAAGGCGATCCTGCGCTGGATCCTGCGCCGCCAACGCTGGAATCCATTTGCTCCTGAACAGGTCGAGTTTGTTAAGCTGAACTATAATTTCCACCCAAAGACCATTGCCAAAACCCTGCGGGAAACCGGTTTTGAAAAGCAAAAACATTTGGGCGTTTCCTTTTTTAGGTCGGATTGGTTCAAGAACAACATCAAACATGAGCGGCTGGTAAGCTGGGATTCACGCCTGCAAGGTTTTGCCCTGCTGAACACCTTTACCCCAAGCATTTTTACACTCAATCGGGCTGTTGGCGCTTCGCCGCTTCCGCCCGAAGGGCAATTTTTTGCCTGTCCGGTCTGCGCTCATCCCTTGCCGGAAAGCAAAGCCACTCAGATCTGCCCGGGCTGTGCCCACGAGTGGCAATACAAAGAGGGCATCTATGAATTCCGAATCAATCCGGAAAGTTAGACGCCCCCGATCGATCCGCTATAAATTTCAACCGATACTTTTGTTCGCGAGCATCGCGATCCTGCTTTTTTCTTCTGCCTGCCACTTTCCATGGGTGGATATCCAGGCAACGGCGGCTTTTCTTTCCGCCCGACAGACACTGGCTGCCCGGCAAGTGACGCTTGAGGCAGCCCTGAGCACGCCTGAAAACCCAAACACACCAGAACTAATTCAGACCGTTGAATTTCCCCAGCCAACTCCTTTGCCGATTGAAACGCCTTTGCCTGTCACCCCAGCCCCTGAAAAAGTTTGTGAGTTAGAGCTTTTGCCTGGAAATATGCTCTATTGCTCCCAATCGGGGGATCGGCTTGAGACCGTTGCCAGGCGTTTTCATTTGAGCGAGCCATCACAAATTCAGGGGGCTGAAGGCTTCGCGGTTGACATGCTCCTGCCGGTGAATACTCCCTTAGGAGTGCCAACACCATCTTTTTACACCCCGCACACCTGGGCAATTTTCCCGGATTCTGAAGTTTTATACGGACCTGACGCCGCGTACTCGGACATCGTCACCTATGCCATCCAGGCGGGCGGTTATCTCAATCATTACGGCGAGTATTTGCACGGTGGCTGGTACAGCGGGCCGGAGATCATCGAGCTCGTCGCGCGGGAGACCTCAAGCAATCCCCGCATTTTGCTTTCTTTCACCGAATTTCAATCCGGCTGGGTCTTTGGCTGGCCGGAGGACGCGGAAGAGGATCACTCGCCGCTGAATTATGAAGCAAGCGGCGTGGAAGGTCTCTACGCCGAGCTTCAGGTGGCGGCGCGGGAGCTTTCGCGAGGGTTTTATGGCTGGCGCGAGGGCACCATCAATGGTTTGTTCTATCGGGATGGCGAGAACGGCTTGATCGCTCCCCACCTCAACCCCGGCACGGTCGCGGTTCAATACCTCTTCGCGGGTTTGTATGATTCGCGCGATTTCGCTGACATGGTTTATGGGCCCAACGGTTTTCTGGCTATTCATGAGCAATTGTTTGGCGACCCCTGGCAGCGGGCAGCCGCGATGGGTGATCTTCTGCCGGCTGGCATTTCGCAACCAGACCTGACCCTGCCCTTCCTTGCGGGTGAGACCTGGGCGCTGACCTCGGGGCCTCATATCACCTGGCAGTTGGGCAGCCCGCGCGGCGCGATCGACCTGGCGCCGGTCGATGACGCCCCTGGCTGCGCTCCAAGCCCGATGTGGGCGACGGCGGCTGCTCCTGGGCTGGTCGTGCGCAGTGAACGCGGAGCGGTCGCGATCGATCTGGACGGCGACGGCAACGAGGGCACCGGTTGGGTGCTGATCTATATGCACCTCCTGCCGGAAGGGCGCGCGCAGGTCGGAACCTGGCTCGATCAGGACGATCGGGTTGGGCATCCCTCCTGTGAGGGTGGGGCAGCCACAGGCACGCACCTGCACATCGCCCGTAAATTCAATGGCGAGTGGATCGCGGCCGATGGGCCTTTACCTTTTGTGCTGGGCGGCTGGCAGGCAATGGCTGGCGAGGGTAATTATGGAGGCAGATTGGTCAAAGACGGCAACATCGTCTATAACGGCTCCAGCGCCAAGGAATACACCTGGATCAGGCGATAGTTAGTAGCCCTACAAACCGCTGTTGCCTTCAGACAATTGAACGGGATTCTTCTTCAACGGGCGTTGGAACCAGAAATAATACATCGCGATGGCAACGGAATAGAGCAGGATCGTCAGCATGAAGGGCGGGCCAAAACCATGGCGCACCTGCAGGTAACCGCTGATGGTCGGGCTAAGCGCCCAGCCAAAATTCCAGGCCATGCTGGTCAGGCTGGCCAGCATCCCCCGCGATTCGGGATCGACCTGCTCCATTACGAAGGTTGAGTAAATCGGGCTGCTCATGTTCATCAGCATCGTGCGCATATAATAGGCGACCAAAACGATCCCGAACCAGGGGGAAAAGCCCAGTAAGACCAGGAATGGAATCGAAAGGGCTTGCGAGACAACCACAACTTCGATCTTGCCAAAGCGTTCTGCCAGGGCTGGCGCGATGATCAGCCCGATCCCCATCGCCAGGCTACCCCAGGCAAAATAGGTGCCGATGGAAGTATCGCTCTGGTGGTGTACTGTTCGGAAAAAGACATTCATGAAAGGCATGATCAGACCAGCGCCGACCGATGTGATCAGGGACGGCAGGATCAGCTTCTCGAATTTGCCGGGGTTTTTGCGGATAAAGCTAAGCGGGGCAAAAAGAGACCCACGGGCACCCTCGTTGGTTTTGTTGACGACCAGCAGCATGGGCACAACACTCAATAGTCCCGAAAGGCCGACCGTCCATAAAGAGAGCGAATAGGCCTGGGTATCCATGGCGCCGATGGCCAAACGCAGGGCGAACCAGGTTGGCAGGTAGCCGCCGATCCACTGCCCGATCGAAACCGCGGTCATGCGCATGCCTGAAGACAAGCTGAAAAGATAAGTACGCTCTTCTTCGTGGCTGTTATCCATTAAAAAGGGGCCCATGGCGACACCACCCAGCGATTGGGCGATCCCCTGCAAAATGTTCATGGCCAGGAACATGATATTGCCAGGGAAGAGCAGCATGAAAGCCACCGAAACCGCAAAGCCCGCGTAGCTAAGGACAATCGCGTTGCGTCGACCAATGCGATTGATCATAAAACCCATCGGCAAAGCCAGGATCAGGCTGGTCATGCTTCGGGCGGTCACCATATTGCCAAGGACGGCCTCGTTATAACCCAGACTGAGGACATAAAAATTGAAAAGCAGCTGGAAGATACCGGTCGCGATGCCATAGACCGCTTCGCTCACCAGATAAAGCCGGGCGTTATGGCTAAAGGCCCTGATGCGGCTTAGATATGTGGCAATCACAGAGGCTTTTTTTGGCGATCCTTTCGATTCTTCGTCTGCCACGCTTATTCACCCCGCACAAATTGGTTTAACAGATCCTGGGTGTTGTCAAAACCTTCATAGCGGGCAGAAAACTTTCGTTCCCCGCTGGAGCTTAGAAAAACCTGAACCATCCCGGCCAGGCGAAGTTGGTTGAGATGATGATTGACCGTTGGCGGCCGCAGGCGCAGGATCCGGGAAAGCTCGGCCGCTGTCTGGGGCTCGTGAGCGAGATATCGCAGGATCCGCAGGCGGGTAGCGTCTGCCATGGCCTTCATCCCGCGCAGGAGCGCGTCTGGGACGATATCGCCGGGGATGATCGACATTGTGCCCGGCCGCGCGCCGAAGAGGGCGATCAGCTCCTGATCTCGCAGATAATCAAAAAACATAATGGGGGAACCCCAGAAAGTTGGCGCCAGGGTGATGGACGAGATGTGGCCCAGATCACCTATGCGCACACCGGCAGTGATCTCTTCTAACATGGCGGGCAGGGGCCGGCTGCCGGCACGCATGCGGGCATGGGAGAGTTCTTCTTCCAGGACAGGACGGATGCGCTGCTCTTCTTCCGCGAAGAAGGTTTCAACGTAAGCTTCGATCGCGCTGATCACGCGTTCGTGGAAGGAATCGGGTTGAGACCATGCCTCATAAAAAGCATTGATCACAACTTTTGCGGATTTGCTGTCTGAAATGCCTCGCCGCTTGCTGAGGAGTTCCTTTTCTTCTGCTGTCCACTTTTTTCTCGGCGTGGTGGAGCGGAAAAGATCTTGAATTTCCTGCGGAGTGCGGGTGTGAATGGTGAGCTCTTCGAGAAGTCTGGTCGGCGTGAGCTGTTTGATCTTCTTGAGCAGCTCGGTCGAATCCTTGGGCTTGTCCAGGCTGTGAATAAAAACCAGCGGTACCGTTGTGATCCTGGTCAGTTGTTCAAGCGTCTGACGGTGTTCGAGCGGCACACGGGAACGCACCCCGGCCGCCCAGGAGGCGCGGATGTTGAATTCCTCCGGCTCATGCAAAATACGCAGGCTGATGAAGAGGTCATAAGCAGTGCCGATATCCCAATGAATTTTAGTTCTGATCTGGTCTTCCATAACGCACTCCGAAAGATAATGCTCTATTTTATTAGATAATTATCTAATGTCAAGTTTTGGGTGAATCTTTCAAGACGCGATGCTTTGATTGTGATCAGGAATTGAGAAGAGCGAGCCGTATTTTTGCCTGACCTTAAGTTCACCTTCTCCCAGACATTGTGCCAGCGATTTCCGAAGGGCGAATTCAGCCTTTGGTGAATTCTGATTTCATGTTAGCTTAGGAAGATGCTGTTGAAGAGGGCTCTTTTTTCTGCTGTCCTTTGAGCTGCACCAACAAAACAGCCGCGAGCATGATCGCGCAGCCCAGCCACTCGCGCGGGGTGAGACGCTCGCCCAAAAAGGCCATGCCGCCAAGTGCGGCGAATACGGCCTCGAGCCCCATGATCAGGGAGGCCAGGGCCGGGCTGACCCGTCTTTGCCCGAATACCTGTAAGGTGAAGGCGATCCCCACGGCCACGACGCCGGAATAGAGAAGGGGCAGGATCGCGGAGGAGTTTTTGATCAGCGGCTGGCTTTCGGTGAAAAAAACTGCCACAAATCCAAACAGGGACGTGACCGCGAACTGTCCGAAGGCCAGGTAGAGATTATCAGTCTTGCCGCTGTAATAATCCAGCGTCAGGATCTGAAAGGCCCAACAGATCGCTCCCAACAGGAGGTAGATATCACCTTTTTGCAAGCTGGCATCCAGACCGACGGACAGAAAATAAACCCCGACCAATGCCAGTACGACGCCAAGCCAAACCCACAGGTTGACCTTTTTTCCCATAAAGATACCCAGAAGAGGTACTAAAACCAGATAAAGCGAGGTAATAAACCCCGCTTTGGCCGCCGTGGTGCTAACGATGCCGATCTGCTGAAAGGTGGTTCCCAAAAAGAGGAAAAGACCGCAGGCAAAGCTGGGCAGAATGCTTTCGATGTAACGTTTACGGTTTTCTGCTGCGGTTTGGCCTGCGCGTCTGTAGTCTTTTAAATGAAAGATCAGCATCGGCAGCAAGACAATGCAGCCCATCAGAAAACGTAAGGCGATGAAGGCGAAAGGCTGCATGCCATCCATGGCCTTGCGCTGGGCCACGAAACCAGTCCCCCAGATAATGGCGGTGAAAAGCAAAATCACTTCCCCGGGTATTTTCTGGAATTTTGTTTTTTCCTTGATCATCGCCAGGATTATAGTCCCAAGTGGATCTTTTTGTGGAGAAATCCGCGGGTTTGGTAAAATGGATCAAACCTTGTGATGGAAATGACCATGAAGCAAAAGAAGCCTTTATACCCTGACCACATCTTCGGAGACCTTGAGAAAGCGCCCAGAAATCTTGAGTTTCACACCCAACGATATACCGGTGTTCATCACTGGGATCGTGTTGAACTGGTTGAAACAGCTGCGGGCGTGGATCTTAGCGTTTTTGCCACCACCGAAAGCAAACTGCCCGTCCTTTCTGTTCAGATGGAATGGTCGGTTGATGATTGGAAAACGGTCAATACCGTGCAATTGGAAGAAGCAGGGCAAAAATGGGATTCGGTTAGCTGGGCCTGGCGTAAAGAGTGGAAAACCAGGCTCCGGTTGCAAGGTGAAGACCTTGTTCGATATCAGATATTTGCGCAGCTGGCGGACGGGCGCAGGCAATACGCGGATAATAACGTTCACGAAGCAGCGCAAGCCTCCCAATTTGCCCGCTGGATCACTTCAAAAAACAAGGTGCCAGAATGGGCAAAAGGAGCCCGGATCTATCAGATCTTTGTTGACCGTTTCAACCCCGGTGAGGGTCGCCAGTGGCTGCAAACGGAAGACCTGTGCAAGCCTTTTGGCGGAACGATCCGCGGCGTGACCGAAAAGCTGGACTATATCCAAAAGCTTGGTTTCAACACCATCTGGCTCACGCCCGTATTTCGCAGCCCCTCGCACCATGGATATGACATCAGCGATTATTTTGAGATCGAGCCGCGCTTTGGCAGCAAAGGGGATCTGCAGTACCTGATCGATCAGGCTCATCAAAGAGGAATGCGCCTGATGCTCGATTTTGTCGCCAATCATTGCTCAAACGAGCATGAGGCTTTTATCGCGGCTCGTCAATCCAGAAAAGACCCGCACCATGACTGGTTTTACTGGAAACGCTGGCCAAAAACTTACAGGTGCTTCTACGGTGTGCCTGGAATGCCAAAACTTAATTTGCGTTTTGGCAGACCGGCACGCCAATATTTGCTTGAAGCTGCTATTTATTGGCTGGGAATGGGGGTGGATGGTTACCGCCTGGATTACGCCAATGGGCCTGACCGCGATTTCTGGGTCGACTTTCAGCGCGTTTGCCTGAAGTATAACCCGCAATGCTGGACTTTCGGGGAGGTTGTCGCGCCGGTGGAGGAACAGGCCCAGTTTTCCGGCAGCATGCACGGCACGCTCGATTTTCTGACCTGCCAGATTCTCCGAGAGACTTTTGCCTTGCGTACGCGCCCGGCAGCAGAGCTGGCCAGCTATCTGTGCGCTTCGAGGAATGGATTCCTGGCGGGCTTTAGCCGACCAGCTTTCATTGATAATCATGATATGAACCGCTTCATCTTTACCGCCGAAGAAAAGCTCGATTCCCTCCATGCCGCTTTAAGGCTTTTGTATCTGCTGCCCGAAGCGCCGGTCGTCTATTACGGCAGTGAGATCCCCATCAGTCAAAAACGTTCCATCCACGCCAAGGGCGGCATTGGCTTCGATGAAGCCCGCGCGTCCATACCCTGGGATCGGCGGACGGAACCGCCGACCGCGGCGCTGCTGCGGGAGCTGGCTCAATTCAGACAGGAGAACAGCTGGCTGAGCCAGGCAAGCTGGGAGCTGATCTCGACTTCCAAAGATGGCAATGAGGCGCAGCTGCAGATTGAGTCGGATGGGCATGGATTGACCGTGCGGATCGTGGTTAAAGATGCGGATTGCAGCGTGACATGGGAATAGCAATGCGACCCCAAATGGCGGGATGCATCTAACTCTCGGCTGGTCAGTGACTTCTGCCAAATTCAACCTTTAATGGGTCGGAAATGGACCCAGCTTAATGGACGTCGGATAGAAAGATGAACCAGAAGTTCATCTTTCTATCTCGACCTACGCGAGAAGCTGGAAGCTTGTAGGGTAAAACCAACAGAATTTCCCATACTCAGAACCTGGTCGGATTGAGAATGAGAGAATGACCATTCTTACAAGCTCAATCTTAATCCCGATCTTGTCGTGCCAGTATCCAGAGGGCATCATCCATACTTAATTAATGTGCGAAATACAAAATGCTTTATCCCCTCAGGTTTCTAACCTATTTCTAATACTTAAACCCTTACAAAAGCTGGCTTTTCCTTGGTGCAGCCCCTATAATTCGGTTAACAATAATAAAAAAACCGAAAGGAATATGATCATGACCAAAAAAATAGATGTTTATCTGGCAAATCTCGCAGTCAATTTTGTGAAACTACACAACCTCCACTGGAACGTTGTTGGAAAGACCTTCAAGCAAGCTCACGAGTATCTCGAGGAAATGTACGACGAAGTCTTCGAAAAATACGATGTGTATGCTGAATACCAAAAGATGGCTGGGGTTTATCCCAAAGCTTCCATGAAGGAATATCTTGAAATTGCGACCATCAAGGAACTGGAAAGCAGAGATTACAACCTTCAGGAAACTTTCAGGATCGTTCTCGATGATATCAATCTGATGCGCGACCTCGCCCTTGAGGTTCGCAAGGAAGCTGATGAAAACGGTGAGTTCAACCTGGTTGCCATGATGGAAGACGAAGTTGCTTCCTATAACAAGAAGATCTGGTTCATTGAGTCGATGCTTAAGTAAGCGAACAGACAACAAACACTAAAAATGGGCTCTGCAATGAGTCCATTTTGCTTTAATCAGTCAATTTCAATTAGTCAATTTTGATGTGGAATGCCGTATTTTTAATGGCGATTATTAATTTGGTTACTGTTTCACATTTCCCTA
>DBPR01000018.1:0-2527 GCA_002305635.1 Anaerolineaceae bacterium UBA1415
GCGCGGAGGCGTGGATTGAAACTTCTGACAGTTCAACGGTTCCAGCCATCTTTCTTGGTCGCCTCCTGCGCGGAGGCGTGGATTGAAACAAAACGCCGGCTTTATTGCGCACAAGTTCCGCAGTCGCCTCCTGCGCGGAGGCGTGGATTGAAACTCGGCTCTGGCAGGTCAAAGAGCAGCCCTTGTTCGTCGCCTCCTGCGCGGAGGCGTGGATTGAAACTGACAGTTGCGCTTGAGAACGCTGTTGACTGGGACGTCGCCTCCTGCGCGGAGGCGTGGATTGAAACATCTTATGGAACCATAAAAAAGCTTTTGTCACTTGTCGCCTCCTGCGCGGAGGCGTGGATTGAAACGTCCTCGTTCAGGATCGATGCTTCAAGCGGACTGATGTCGCCTCCTGCGCGGAGGCGTGGATTGAAACATGATACTTTGGAAGGCTTTATCAAACAAGAAGGTCGCCTCCTGCGCGGAGGCGTGGATTGAAACACACTTGATGACGCGAAACGGGCGCAACTTACTGAGTCGCCTCCTGCGCGGAGGCGTGGATTGAAACAAATTCGATCAGTTGACCTGAAAGAATACGGTTTGTCGCCTCCTGCGCGGAGGCGTGGATTGAAACATCCGATTGGAATTGAAGTTCCGGCGTCAATGGCGGTCGCCTCCTGCGCGGAGGCGTGGATTGAAACAAGGATTCATAGCTGGAAGAGAATTGGATTTGAAGTCGCCTCCTGCGCGGAGGCGTGGATTGAAACCCGTATTAAGTTATGCCGATATTATACTCTATATCGTCGCCTCCTGCGCGGAGGCGTGGATTGAAACTTTGAGCAAACGGAGCAATACGCGGGCAATTTTGGTCGCCTCCTGCGCGGAGGCGTGGATTGAAACATAAATCCAACCCCGATCCCCTCAGCGATAGGAGTCGCCTCCTGCGCGGAGGCGTGGATTGAAACAGGGTTTGCTTTCTGGTAAGCCTCGCTGCGAAGCGTCGCCTCCTGCGCGGAGGCGTGGATTGAAACCCTCTATGTTTTCCCTCTGTGTTTTTCCTCTGGAGTCGCCTCCTGCGCGGAGGCGTGGATTGAAACACGAAAGCAGAAATTAACTGCGGGGCAGCTGAAAGTCGCCTCCTGCGCGGAGGCGTGGATTGAAACTCTTACTGCTGTAACCTTTTCCATCTTCTCAAGTGGTCGCCTCCTGCGCGGAGGCGTGGATTGAAACTCATAATCATCGTCTGATGCCGCGAATACTACCGGTCGCCTCCTGCGCGGAGGCGTGGATTGAAACTGCAACTAACCGATGTAGAAACCGCATTCAAAATGTCGCCTCCTGCGCGGAGGCGTGGATTGAAACTACTGGCTCCAAACTTCCCGCAATATCAATATTAGGTCGCCTCCTGCGCGGAGGCGTGGATTGAAACTCAATTTTACCTGATTTTACCTCAAGCTCAATCAGTCGCCTCCTGCGCGGAGGCGTGGATTGAAACTTCTAATTGTTCTTTACAAACATCATACTCATTAGTCGCCTCCTGCGCGGAGGCGTGGATTGAAACAGCGCAATAAGCGCATGGCGAAACGAGCTGGTGTCGCCTCCTGCGCGGAGGCGTGGATTGAAACACCTTTACCCCGTTTTGCAGCTGGCGCGAGGTGGTCGCCTCCTGCGCGGAGGCGTGGATTGAAACTTCTCGAACCTGCGGCATGTCGACGGGCAATATTGTCGCCTCCTGCGCGGAGGCGTGGATTGAAACCGAAAATCCTCGGGAACGCCCGTTCCTGCAGCTCAGTCGCCTCCTGCGCGGAGGCGTGGATTGAAACACGAAGCATACGACATGGTGTTGACAGGCGAAAGTGTCGCCTCCTGCGCGGAGGCGTGGATTGAAACACATCGACGCAGACGCAAGGGCACGGATCGGAAAAGTCGCCTCCTGCGCGGAGGCGTGGATTGAAACAACCGTTGTTTGCAAAAAATTACTGTGAGTTGTAGTCGCCTCCTGCGCGGAGGCGTGGATTGAAACAATTCCTACCTCTTTTGTAGTCAATTCCAAAGAGTCGCCTCCTGCGCGGAGGCGTGGATTGAAACATAATCATCTGGAAGTCGTCAGGATTTGATGGGTCGCCTCCTGCGCGGAGGCGTGGATTGAAACAGAATGCCTTCCACAAGGAGAATCCCGCAACGCAGGTCGCCTCCTGCGCGGAGGCGTGGATTGAAACAAGTACCTATCGCAAGGCGGTAACAAACGCATTTGGTCGCCTCCTGCGCGGAGGCGTGGATTGAAACGCAAGCTGTGGGTATCAGAGCTGACGACCTTGATAGGTCGCCTCCTGCGCGGAGGCGTGGATTGAAACAGACTATGCGCTCGTTGGCCACAAACACCCATTGGTCGCCTCCTGCGCGGAGGCGTGGATTGAAACAGTCATACTCTTATCACCTTTCGGGCGTCCGGTGGTCGCCTCCTGCGCGGAGGCGTGGATTGAAACAGTTGTAATGGCGCGGGTTGAAGCTCTGCAACCAGGTCGCCTCCTGCGCGGAGGCG
>DBPR01000018.1:2563-37818 GCA_002305635.1 Anaerolineaceae bacterium UBA1415
CGCGGAGGCGTGGATTGAAACTACACCGAAAGTTGACGGTGTGGACAAGATTTATGGTCGCCTCCTGCGCGGAGGCGTGGATTGAAACATGGTCATAGTTTGTCCATATAATTTGAAATTTGGTCGCCTCCTGCGCGGAGGCGTGGATTGAAACAGTACGAAAAGCGACGATCCCGTCTTCGGACGGGGGTCGCCTCCTGCGCGGAGGCGTGGATTGAAACAGCTATACTATGGACAATCAACCAAAAAGAGAGGGTCGCCTCCTGCGCGGAGGCGTGGATTGAAACAGGGTTCCGGGAGGAACAAGGTAATTATACCAGAGTCGCCTCCTGCGCGGAGGCGTGGATTGAAACGTTTTAATCGCTGAAATCATGCCACCTAATTCGTCTGTCGCCTCCTGCGCGGAGGCGTGGATTGAAACACGATCCCCCACCACAAAGGCACGCCCTTATCGGTCGCCTCCTGCGCGGAGGCGTGGATTGAAACCAAAACGGCTGGGTCCACCGCGATGGTCCGCCCGGTCGCCTCCTGCGCGGAGGCGTGGATTGAAACAGCAACTACCTGAAAGATAAACCTCTTTCGATCAGGTCGCCTCCTGCGCGGAGGCGTGGATTGAAACATCAATTACCCGAAACCGAGCCTGCAGGACGCGTCGCCTCCTGCGCGGAGGCGTGGATTGAAACTGGGGGCGAAGCGATCTTGAGGATGACGTGATCGGTCGCCTCCTGCGCGGAGGCGTGGATTGAAACCACCCTGTTACGCCCCTGGGGGTGATCGTTTTTCGTCGCCTCCTGCGCGGAGGCGTGGATTGAAACAAGTTCACCTTCACGAACCCCGCGCTCCAAACGTGTCGCCTCCTGCGCGGAGGCGTGGATTGAAACGCCGCCGCATTGTTGACAACCAAGCTGTCATCTGCGTCGCCTCCTGCGCGGAGGCGTGGATTGAAACCCACACAGCTTTAACAAAGACACCTATGAAAGGTCGCCTCCTGCGCGGAGGCGTGGATTGAAACTTACTACCATTGTCGTTTTGTGAAGTTGATAATTGGTCGCCTCCTGCGCGGAGGCGTGGATTGAAACCGCAAACCGGTCAAAAGGTAGCCCACGAACAGCGGTCGCCTCCTGCGCGGAGGCGTGGATTGAAACAAAAATAGTTTCTGTTGGGATGAAAATGTACATTGTCGCCTCCTGCGCGGAGGCGTGGATTGAAACCATAGCGATTATACGCCTGCCTTGTTGCCTCCCTGGTCGCCTCCTGCGCGGAGGCGTGGATTGAAACAGGATGTCGGTTGAATTAAATGCGTTCCTCACTTGGTCGCCTCCTGCGCGGAGGCGTGGATTGAAACCCGAATCTGGAATTTGTGGGTCACACTTACGGGCCGTCGCCTCCTGCGTGGAGGCGTGGATTGAAACCATCATAAAGTGCATCTTTTTTACATCATCACGTCGCCTCCTGCGCGGAGGCGTGGATTGAAACAGCTAACAAAAGAAATGCACAAATGGCTGAAAAAGTTTACCCCTCATCCGCCCTTCGGGCACCTTCTCCTCGCGGAGAAGGCTTTAGTGTGCACCAATCCCTCATGTCTCAGGGTAATAGATCTATGGCCTGCGGGCACTATCCAAACTGCCAATCACTTTAGTACCCAGGGTATACCCAGGGTAAACATAACCCTCTCTTGCTGAGCGCTTAAAATCAGTCCTGTATGTTGCCCTAACTCTGTGTATATGTAATTATTCCAGTGGTAAGGCAAATTGGTTTAGCTGGTTTCCCTTCGAAAATGTCATTTCCAGCAACTCAGCCGCAATTCGTTTACTGGCAACGCGCATGATATTATCCTCAACATCTACTTTAGATAGAAGGTTCATGCTTCCATACCAAACAATTTCATTGTCAATGACAGCATATCGCTCACAGTTGTTTTGGACTAGTTCAATATTAAATCCCGTGTTTCGAAGGTCTTCCATCAGTCCGATTCTGTGCTCATCCGAACCATAAGCGTACGCATCCGCATGCCAGGTCACAATGGTAATCTTTACCCCTGCCATCTGACGTTCCCTGAGCAGCGAAAGGATACGCGAAACTTTGCGCTTTGCAAGTGTTGGACTGGAGATGACAATATCGCTGCGAGCTTCTTTGAGATCCTTTTCGAATACAGAGCCATAGCTATCCGCGTCAAAGATAGCATTGACAGATTGCTTTTCAATCGGATTCTCGTTATATAGTTTGTACCCGATGCGCTTATATGCCTTTAGTCGCTTGGCGTACATGTTGTCAAAAACAGGGATATTGGCATCAATGTAATCGTAGATCATTACATTCTTTTTGCCCTCAAAATCACGGTTCAATCGACCGGCGTACTGCTCAACAACCCCTTTCCAGGCAACCGGATCGGCCATGATCAAAGTGTCCAGCCTCGGGAAATCAAAACCTTCGCCGATCAATTGCCCGGTTGCGATCAGAATCATGCTTTCGGTTACAGGCACAAGATCCATTTGTGCCCGCAGCTCGCGTTGTTCCTTTTTTGATTTGTTGCCGGTCAGAAGAAAAACATGATCCGCGCTTTCTTTCAACATACCATATAAAACATCGGCATGGTCAGTAAACCTTGTCAGGACGACCGGGGTGCGATTTGCCGTAACACAAGCCTTGATGTCATTAACGATCTGCTCATTACGAAGTTCGTTGTTGCGAATGATTTCGTAGGCTTTGTTAATATGGAGCTTTTCCCGTCCATGCGGACTGACCGCCCCTGTAAATCGGGGAACAACCAGATGTTCCAGTCCTTGTTCATCCGCTTTTTCTTTTGCTGTATATTCAAAGCGAACCGGGCCGAGAAGCATTTCGTTAATTTTTTCCAATCCATCGCTGCGGAACGGGGTCGCAGTCACGCCATAAACATGTTTTGCTGGAACTTCCCGCAATATCCTGCTGACTGTGTCAGACGCGCTATGATGGCACTCATCGACGATGATCATGCCATAATCCGTCAGCCGCGGATGAAATTCGCCTTTTTTATATAGTGAACCAACCATGGCGATATCCACTATGCCTGTGGAGCTATCCTTTGCACCCTGAATGATCCCAATAAGGCTTTTTCTCTTTTTCAGACGACCGGTTTTGGTCTTATATTCCGGTAGTTCCTCATCTATCCTCAAAAACGCGGAAAGTGATCTTTCCCATTGTTCGATCAATGACGATGATTCCAAAAGAACCAAGGCGTTTACCTGCCTGCGGGCAATTAAATTACTGCAAACTACTGTTTTGCCAAAAGCAGTGGCGGCGCTTAATATGCCATTGTCATACTGCAGTAAGGCGCTGACTGCTTTTTCCTGGCTATCCCGCAATTTACCGGTAAATTCCGCCTTGATGGTTGTGCCAGCGCTTCGCTTATCTGTGATCAGGTATGGGATACCAGCAGCTTTGAGCTTTTCTATCAGCTCTTCCAGCAATCCTCGCGGAATGCAAATATAGCCGCCATCGTCTTCTCCGAGGTAGATGTACCTTGGATTGGCATAGTTTGAGAAACCAATCGCCCTGTTTCGGAAGAATACTGGATTCGGAAACGCAGCCATTCTTCTGATCTGGTTCTGGATCCTTGGCTTTAGATTATCGGTTTTGATATATATAAGGTTGGATATGGTGAGTGACAAACGTCCATCCACATCTTCAGCGTGAAAGCGTTTACTGCGTTCCCATGGTTTGACATCCTCATTTTCTGTGGCAGCAATATTATCCGCACTTGTTTCTGCCGTGAGAATGTTCCATTGCCTCATCAATTCTTCTATTCTTGTGGCAGAAAGTTTATCCACACTCTGTAAGGCTGCCCATTGGTTTGGATAAGCGTTCCAATATTCATCGATAAATGCACTGTTTCCCTGCTTTAGTGCCTGCCCCTGAAGCGGCAAAGCGATCAGGTTTCCCAGCTCCCCATCTTCAATGTAATCCTGTGCCGGAAGCATGCGATCATAAAAGCGGAATGACTTCATATTCACAGACTCCGCGCCTTTATTCAGTAAGGAAAAACCAAATTTACGGGCAAGGGCTGCGGAAATCGGCGCGTCAAAGAATATCCATATATGCGCTCCCTTGCCGGAACGGGAGCGTTCGACCAACATGGGGATTCCGTTTTCTTTTCCTATTTCCCTTAGCGCGTCAACTTCTTCAACCCAATTGTTATCTGTGTTGGCGTAGTCCTGATCTTCCACGCCGGAATCGTGATTGTCAAAATCGAAGACGAGAAGCCTGCAGGTTCCGTCAGGAAACAAGGGATAAATCCCGATTACATCCGAGGCATCCTCTTTGAGTCCGCGCAGGTGGCTTTCGATTTGAGCGCTTTCCAACCTTGTCCAGCGCCGATTTTCGCAATCCTTGCATTTGATCTTTGTGCCTGATGCCTTCGGACAGAGCCCGCGTCTCCAGAAATTATCGCATTGCGGGTAGTATGCCGCCTTTCCTGTGGTCTTATTTTTCGACCGCTTGTTGTAAACATCCGTCCTGCCCCAGAAATAAGAATAAAACCTGCGGGCGTGATTGCTGGTGATTGGTTGCGTAAGAATTCTGTTTCCCTGATCAGGAATAAATGAGGCATTTTTCGGCTTCCTATCCGCTTCGAAGGGCTCATATTCAACCCCTGCCAGTTCAAGAAGCGTTTTAAGATACGAGTTTTCAGCCTCAAGTTTTTTCAGGCGAATCATCAACTCATCTGCTTCAGCCATCTTGTTCTCCTTGCTCAACTGGTAAATTGTTCAATCTACCCGCCACCAATGATACCTGTTACTTATCCTTAGCGATATGGTAAACGATAATTCGAAATTTGACATTGAAAAAATGTCTGCGATCAGGAGAAAAGGCGTCGTAAAACATTCTCAAACAAAATTTGCCTGAATCCTTCAAAAAAGAATAATTGGCCGATTGCTATACGCCCTCCTGGGCTTCTCGCAATATCCAAAAGACATGATGTGACAGATTGCAATTTCTACACGAGAAAGAAAAGCGGGCACAGGAGGCTAAAACGAGATATTCAGATGATAAAGAAATCTATAAAATCGTCCTGCCTATGCCCATCTCCTGTCTCCATTCGGGGGCTGCGCCGTCATCTGCCCAATATTCATCCAAAGCGGAGATTTTTCCATCTTTCAGTTCAAAGAAACTGGTGACATGAAAGGACGATGAGGCATCTTTTGGGTAAACCTTGACGACGGAGATGAGCACTTGCCCGGTTTCGACGATACGCTCAACCGTTCCGTCCCAGTCGCCAGGGTAATCACAATTCGCGCGAATAAATTCATTTACCGTGAATTCTTCGTTGGTGCAATGCCAGCGAACGCGGGCGTCTTCGCAAAAATAAGGTGGGAGATTTTCTCGGTTTTGCGACAAAACATCTTTCCAAAATGCGTTTATATCTATCATGCTAAACTGCCTTTTCTTTGTAAAGCGATTTCATCGAGCATATATTTTCCTGATGATGATATGCCCCTTCTATTATAAACAAACTACTAAATAAAATATGGCCTCTCGAATCGTGTCGTTTTTAATTGACGAGAGATTCTTTTCATGTTTGATTTGGCAAGAAAAGCTAAATAATGGTTTGGCTGATTGCGGGTAAATGGCAGGATGATCAGGCTTGCAGGTATAATTGGATCATGCCTTTTGAGATCGTTCATGATGATATTACCAGGCTGAAAACAGATGCCATTGTAAACGCCACGAACCCCTGGCAGGAGGTTGGCAGTGGGGTGAGCCGTGCCATTTACGAGGCGGCTGGTTATGAGCAGTTAGCCGAAGCCTGCAGACCCTATGGCAAGCTGCACTATGGCGACGCTTTTGCTACGCCAGGTTTCAGATTGCCAGTCAAGTATATTATCCACACAGCGGCGCCACGCTTTGCGGGTGGGCTTGACGGAGAGTATGAACTGCTGAAAGCCTGCTATCTCAACAGCCTCAGGCTTGCCATGCGGCTCAAGTGCGAATCGGTCGCCTTTCCCTTGCTTGGGAGCGGCGGACAAGGGTACCCGGAACAGGTCGCTTTTCGCCTGGCATCGGACGTTATTCAAAACTTTTTGTTGGAAAATGATCTTGAGATCAAACTGGTAATTTACGACCGTTCCACCACCCGCCCGCCTGTGGAAACGGAAGCTCATATCCAAAATCTGATGACGCGTTTCCAAAGAAATGATGCTATCTGGCAAAAAGACGCTTCGGATAGCTTCGCTCAAGCGGATAGTGAATACAAGGTCTTGCCGATGGCATCTCCGCGCAAGATGGCTAAACCAGACACACGGGAAGCCCTGGAAGAGCGGCTGCAAATGATGCAAACCTCATTTTCGCCAGCTTTGTTGAGACTGATCGATCAGAAGGGCCTGTCTGACGCTCAGGTCTATAAAAAAGCCAACCTCACCCGCCAGCACTTTTCCAAGATCCGCAGCAATCCGGCTTATGTTCCCAGCAAGATGACCGTCCTGGCATTGGCGGTAGCCCTGGAGTTGAGCGTTGAGCAAACCCAGAATCTGCTCTCGCGAGCTGGCTATACCCTCTCAAAAAGCATCAAGGCAGACCTGATCGTCGAATACTTTCTGCAGCGGAAGTATTATGACATCTACCGGATCAATGAAGCTCTCTTCTTTTATGATCAGCCGCTGCTTGGCGCGCGTGTAAGTTAACAACCCCAAAAAATGTCGCCTGTCAGGCGACCACATCGAAGTTCCAATTTGCTATCCTTTAACCATCAAAGAAATGGAAAAAGGAGCAAAAATGAACCACCACACAGAATTAGTATTTATCCTCGATAAAAGCGGATCGATGGCTGGCAAGGAAAGCGATACCATCGGCGGGTTCAACGCGCTGCTCAAGAAGCAGAAGGCAGAAGAGGGTCTGGCGTTTGTCACAACCGTGCTCTTCGATAATCGCTTTGAACTCCTGCACGACAGGCTGGATGTGCGCTTCGTGCAGCCGATCAGTGAGAAGGAATACCGCGTGGGCGCAAGCACAGCCCTGCTTGACGCGGTCGGTTACACAGTCTACAAGACAGAAGAAAAGATGCGCGCATCGCTTCCGGTCGGTGAAAAGGCGAATGTTATCGTTGTGATCATCACTGATGGGTATGAAAACGCCAGCCGTCGTTACAGCTACGCTGAAATTCGACGATTGATCGAACAGCGCAAGGAAATGGGCTGGGAGTTCATCTTCCTGGGCGCCAATATCGACGCAATCGGCGCAGCTGCAGATATCGGCATTGACGCGAGCCGGGCAAGTAACTTTTATGCCGATCAGGCAGGAATCAACGCCAATTTCGTTTCTGTCTCAAGCGCCATGTCGATGATGCGGGAGCAGGGCAAAGTGAGTGAGGATTGGAAAAAAGAGTTGGATGAAGACGAAGCCCGCCGGAAAAAGGGGAAATAGGCATTCGTTAAAGGTAC
Organism: Anaerolineaceae bacterium UBA1415; assembly: GCA_002305635.1. Classification (GTDB taxonomy): domain Bacteria; phylum Chloroflexota; class Anaerolineae; order Anaerolineales; family Anaerolineaceae; genus Mesolinea. Next base: position 9,979 of record DBPR01000018.1, read on the forward strand.
AAACGCAGTCACACGACCGCGTTTGTGCCTGAAGGGGAAATCATAGATGTAAAAAGACGAGTTTAGTAGCGAATAAGTACCTATTGTTTCCATTAAAAACAGAACTGTAAAAAATCGGTTGATCGGAAATCCCGAACAACTGATCGAAGAAAGAAATAATTAATCAATATTGCATGAAATCTTGATCTTTTAGGGGAGACACCTGTGCTCGTTTGGGGAATCCACGGTCACCCGTATGCGGGCGGACGTGGAAGTCCGCTGCATTTTGGCCTACATTTGAACTACTGTCTTTTGTTATTGGTTATCCTGATACTGACTGGCCTGGGCGAGGTACATGGTTCGATACAAGCCGTCCTCGGCCATTAATTGGCTGTGGTTGCCTTCCTGAATGAGTTTGCCCCCATCCAATACAAAAATGCGGTCGGCGTAGCGCGTGCTGGATAGGCGGTGCGAGACAAACATGGAGCTGCTGCCCCTGGTCAGTCTGAGCATCATGCCAAATACCTGTTCCTCATTGCGCGGATCGAGGGCGGAGGTGGGCTCATCTAAGATCATCAAGGCGCCGTTATGGCAAATGTTGCGGGCGATGGCGAGCTTTTGTTCCTGCCCACCCGAGGGGATGGCTCCCTCTTCGTCCAACAAGCGCGTTATGGGCACATGGATGCCGTCTTTTTGCTCCTCAGCCCAGGAAAGCATCTCCGTATCGCGCAGCGCCTGGCGGATATGCTCAAGGTCATCTTCAGTTTGCACGCTTTGCAGCTTGCCACACAGGTTTTCAGAGAGAAGAACGGGCATGAGTTGGAAATCCTGAAAAGTAACGGAGAGCAATTGGTAATATTCAGGCAAGGGAATTTGGGCGATATCGACGCCGTTAAGCAGGATCTGACCTGACCGAGGCTGATAGAGCCGACAGATCAGCTTGACGAGGGTCGTTTTGCCAGCACCGTTGCGGCCGACCAGCGCGACTGTTTCGCCCGATGGGATAGAGAGCGATAGATCGTCAAGGATGAGGGCATCCTGTTCGGGATAGGCAAAGGAAAGCTGGCGCACCTCGAGGCTGACCTGACCAGACCTTGCCAGCGCAATCGCCTGCCTGACAGTCGGGTCGATCTCTTCGTGATCATTCTCTGCATTGAAATCTTCTATCTCCGGCAAAGACATGAATTTGATGAAAGATGCCAGCTCGAGGTCAATGGTCATGATCTGGCGGATTTGCTCAAACAAAACTGACAATACCTGTCCAAACTGGCGCGCGGCGTTGTAGATCAGAACGAAGTTGCCGACGGTGATGGACTGGATCATCAGGGCTGTTCCCAGGATCAGGAAGACCACCATGCTCTGCAGCTCAACCAAAACCATGGTCAGGCCGTTGAGCGCGCCGCTTTTGGTGTAGTATTCGTGATTGACCGCCAGTATTTTGTCCATACTGGCTTTGGCGCGGGTCAGCATCAGCTCAACGCCATTGTAAAGCCGGAGGTCTTTAGCATAGCGAAAATCCCGGGAGATCTCGATGAAATAAACAAAGGCTCGGGTTTCGGGCATGCTGCGCTCGTTGTTATCCACTTCAAGGAGTCGTAATCTTTGCAAAAGCGGGATGGTGAGCAGATTGAGCCCGAGCAACAGCGGTAGGAGCCACCACTTCCAGCTCAAAATGAGGACGGCTGATGTCATAAGCGTGACCAGCGCGCTGCCGGAGGTCATCATAACGTCTTTTAGCAGCCAGAGATGACCGAGGCTTCGCGTGGCGCGTTCCTTGAGATCGAGGGTTTGTTTGCTTTCACTCTCGTGATAGGGGATGGCAGTCGCTTTTTCGGTGAGCTTTTCGGTCAACACATAAAGCGCCTGGAAAGAATAAGCATCAAAGCGCATATTGGCGAAATGGCGCAGTAGATTGAGCAGCAAAGCGCCAAGCGCGAGGACGGCTACGTATTGCCAGAGGATCAAGGGACGTTTGGCTCCGAGCAATTCGTCGAGGATCAGTTTCGGCATGTAGACGTAAAGAACCGGCGCCAGACCGCTGACAAGCGAACTGAAGAAAAGCCACAGGTAATAGGGCAGGGTGCTCTTTCCGAGGTAGCTTAAGGACTTCCTGATATTAGACATCTTCAGGGGCTCCTTTTTCTGTTGTGCCTGACTGGCGGTAATTCTTTGCCTGTATCTCGAAAAGTTCCGCGTACTCGCCTTTTTGAGCGATGAGTTGGTCGTGCGTGCCGAGCTCCATGATCTTTCCATCCTTCAGGAAGGCGACGCGGTCACAGAAACGGGTGCTGGCGAGCCGGTGGGAAACAAAAATGCTGGTCTTGCCCTGAGTGAACTGCGCGTAGCGTTCGTACATTTCACGCTCTGCCAAGGGATCAAGCGCGGCGGTCGGTTCGTCGAGGATGAGCATTTTGCTACTGGTCTTGTAGAGCGCGCGCGCCAGAAATAGCTTCTGGTGTTCACCGCCGGAAAGGTCCACGCCCTCGTCACTCAGAATGCGCAGAAGGTAGGTGTCTTCTTTGGCGGGAAGCTTATTAATGACCTCCGAGAGGCCGGAGCCTTCGACCGCAAGCTGAAAGGCAGCCAGGTCCAGGTCGGTTGCCATGGTGATGTTGTCGCGGAGGGTAAATGGAAGCAGCATGGCATCCTGAAAGACAGCGCTGAGCAGTTGATGATAGTCTTCTTCGTTGTAGTCCCAGATATCTTTGCCGTTGATGAGGATACGCCCGGAGCTGGGTTTGTAGAGACGACAAAGCAGTTTGATCAGCGTGCTCTTGCCAGCGCCGTTCTCGCCCACCAGGGCGAGTTTTTCGCCGGCAGGGATGTGGAGGTTGAGCTTGATCAGAACGGGCGCGGTCGTGTTTGGATAGATGAAAGTCAGATTCTCGATAACAATTTCGGGAACGCTCTCATCAGAAGCGGGGTCTTGTTTGCGGACTGTCTCCAGCTCCTGGAACTGTTTTTCGAGCGGGAGCGTGAAGTCGATAAAATTCTGGAAACGTTTCGATTCCAGCTGAATATCGACCAGGTTTTTGATCAGCTGCTGGGAGACGACCATGAAGGAAAGCAGTCCAGCGGTGTAGAGCGTAAAGACCGAAGCGTCCATCAGACCCAGGGCGAACTGGCGGATGATCCAGCCGTAGACCAGGACGTCGCGGATCAGATCGACCAATGTGAGCGCGCTCATGAACTGGAAGTGCTTTTTGCTGGCTTTTACGTCCTGAAGAAGACGAAGGTCAGCATATTTCCGCAGGTAGGCGCGCAGCATTTCCCAGGTGTTGTAAAGCAGGAGATCTTTTTTGCGAAGTGGGTCGGAAATGACTTCCTGCAGGGTCATATGCCGACGCCCCAATGGCCTGTAGGATTGCCACATTGATTCACTAAATCGTGCTTCCTGGTCTATGATCAGATAGTTTGAGATCAGGATCACAACCAGCAGGATAAGGATCCAGGGTGAGAGCGATGCCAACAGGGAAGAAAAGCCCAGCACGCTCAGGATCTGACCACTAAGAGGAAGAAGACCAAGTATGATGCCTCCGGCCCCCAGCATTGGGTTTGATACGCTGGAATGGGCGAAGTTGATCTGGTCGAGCGTTTTGGGCAGGAGCGTGTTTTCGTAGGGCATCCTGAGGCTGACGCGCGCCAGGTCGCGAATGAGCTGGTAGCGCACGTTGTTCATGCGCATGCGGTAATTGCCTTTGAGCCAGGCGACAACAAAGCCAGCCAGCATTGCCCCCAGCCCGGACAGAACGACGGTCAGGAACAGCTGCTGTCGGGTCCAGAGCTGATAGTTGCGCAGGATCGCAGTCGGGACGAGCACCCAAATGAAGGGATAGGCCGCTGACAGGAGAGCGTTGACCAGCATCATCAGAAGCATTTTGGGATCGTATTGGAGGATCTTTTTAAGTAGATATGGGATCGGTCTCATGGCATCAGCTCGCTTGCAGGATTGTAACATTTATGGGGTAATTGAGTTAAAAACGAAGTTGGTTCAGTGATTTTTAGTTGCGAACAAGACGGGATTGATTGGGCAAATATAGTCGAAAGCCAAGCCTTCTCCGCGGGGAGAAGGTGCCCGTAGGGCGGATGAGGGGTTACCTAAAAGCAGAACGTCGGATTGAATCATTGAGGCGTTTGCGCCCCAACGATTCAATCACGATCTACCAAAGTTCTACTCAATCCAAACTTGCGCCTGTGGCGGCGTGGCAAAGGTATATCTCGGGGGTGATGCCTGTGGCGGTGTGGTAGCTTTCTGCCAGGATCGAAACGAAGTCGGAGGCGTGCTTTTCTTCGACGATGTTGATCGTGCAGCCGCCGAAGCCGGCGCCGGTCAGGCGCGCGCCAAGACAGCCGGGGATATTCTGCGCGAGGCGAACCATGATATCCAGTTCGGGGATCGAAACTTCATAGAGATCTCTCAGGCTGACGTGCCCCTGATTGAGAAGTTTGCCAAAAGCTGGCAGGTCGCCGCTCTCAAGCAGCGGGATCGCCTCAAAGGTGCGCTCAATTTCTTCCACGACGTGGCGGGCGCGTTTTTCGATGCGTTCGGGCAGGGTGCCAGCCAGTTTATTGAAGGTATCAGGAGCAACATCACGCAAGGATCGCAGCCCTGGCAGGTGAGCTGAAAGCAGGTGTATCGCTTCTTCGCAGTCGGCGCGGCGTTTGTTATATTCGCCGGAGCTAAGGCGGCGTGATTTCATCGTGTCGGCCACGATGTAGGCATAATTGGACGGGATCGGGATAGTGCGCCAGTCGAGGCTGCGGCAGTCAAGCACCAGGATGGCGTTTTCTTCACCGCAGGCACTGGCAAATTGATCCATGATGCCAGACTGGACGCCAACGTATTGGTTTTCCGCCTTCTGACCCAGCAAGGCGCGTTCCATCGGGCTCAAACCCCAGTTTGCCAGCGTTTGCCAGGCCAGCACGAAGGCCATCTCAACTGAGGCGGATGAGCTTAGCCCGGAACCACGGGGGATATTGGAGGAATAGACGCCCTTAATCGCCGGACATTCCAGACCACGCTCTTCGGCGGCCCAACAGACGCCAGCCGGATAAAAAGCCCAGCTGGGAAGCGGCTTTCCGTCACTGGTGAGCTTCGTTTTCACCGAGCGGCCTGTGAATTTGCAGCTTTGTTTCAGGTCTTTGGCGATCAGGTGGTTTTCTTGGCTGCCGCTGAGCGAATAAGCCAGCCAGGTGGCGCGGTCAATCGCGATCGGGAGAACAAGCCCGTCGTTATAATCGACATGCTCGCCCAAAAGGTTGACTCTGCCGGGAGCTTTTACAATGTATTCCGGGTTTTTACCAAATTCTGCTTTGAAGTGTTGGATCACTGAATCACGAATATTCATGTCTTGGTCCTCTTATCCATAAAAATTGATCGGCATGCTGCGGGGACGATCGCTGATTGAAACAATATTCCATTTTTCAATAGCTTTAATAAATATTGTTCGCGCGTTGATCATGAACGCCCCTGAAACTCCGAATAAAACGATAATAAAATGTCAGTCAAATGTGTTTGAAGGATTATACAATTCTTCGCGAAATTTGTCGTTAACAATATTAAGAACGAGTTAATCGTGTATAATGACCATTAATCATTGCATGGAAGTATCTTTATAAAATACCTCCATAATATGGGAGTGTAGTTTCTGATGACGACACTCTTCACTGTCATGAAGACCAATGGTCTTCGGTTGTTTACCGTGAGTGTGGGTGTTTGTTCCCTTCTCCCGGCAATAGCATACCCTAACAGAAAGGTTGAATTTGCAATCTGTTTTGGGTAAACGAAATGTATGGACTTAAATAGTCAGAGGAGGCAATAGGTTTAGGAAATACAATCGCATTGTCAATTAATCAAAAACAATTTAGTTAATATTTAAAGGAGACATATGAGAAAAAAGTTGCTTGTTTTAATTAGTATTTTGATGATCGGTTTGCTGGCTTTCACCGCCTGCGAAACGAAAACCGCGCCCGAAGGTGGCGATGCTCCTGCTGGCGATCTGCCACTGATCGGTGTCACCATCTACAAATATGATGACAACTTCATGTCTTTTGTGCGCCGCAATATCGAAAAGAACGCGGAAGGCAAAGCCAATCTGATCATGAACGATTCCCAGAATGATCAGGCAAAGCAAAATGATCAGGTTGACACCATGATCTCCAAGGGTGTCACTGCCCTGGCCATCAACCTTGTTGACCCTCAGGCCGCGTCTGCCATCATCGCCAAGGCTCAGGCTGCTGACCTGCCCGTGATCTTCTTCAACAAGGAACCAAGCGCTGCTGATTTGAATTCCTATGAAAAAGCCTGGTATGTTGGCACCACCTCTGCTGAATCCGGTGTTATGGAAGGCCAGATCGTTGTTGATGCCTGGAAGGCTCATCCCGAATGGGACAAAAACGGTGATGGAATCATCCAATACGTTCTGCTGAAGGGCGAACCCGGACATCCTGACGCTGAAGCCCGCACAACCTTTGTCATCCAAACTGTTAACGAAGCCGGTATTCAGACCGAAGAACTCGAACTCCAGACCGGTATGTGGGATTCCGCCAAAGCCAAGGATCTGATGGATAACTGGTATGCCAAGCACGGCGACGCGATCGAATTTGTGATCGCCAACAACGACGCCATGGCCCTGGGCGCGATCGCCTCCCTGAAGGCCAATGGTTTCTTTGGCGCCGATGGCAAATTCATGCCCGTTGTTGGTGTGGACGCCATCCCCGATGCTCTGGCTGCCATCAAGAATGGTGAACTGGTTGGTTCAGTTCTCAACGATGCCGCCAATCAGGGTCTGGCGACCTTTGAGCTGGCTCTCAACGCCGCTCTGGGCAATGATCCTCTTGCTGGAACCAAATGGACCTTCGACGCAAACAAATCTGTCCGTGTTCCGTATGTTGGTATCACCCTGGAAAACATCCAGATTGCTGAAGACAGCTACGCTGAGTAAAAGCATGAATAGCAAGGATGCACTTCACTTGAAGTGCATCCTTTTTTGAAAGTAGTAAGAGGCGGTATATGGATCAAACAGCAGATGCTACCCCCGCGGAAAAATTGGTACAGGATATAAAGCCAGACACTGTGGCAGGTTCTGGAGAGCCGACCAAATACGTTCTTGAAATGAAGGGAATCTCGAAGGCTTTCCCTGGTGTTCAGGCTTTGGACAGTGTTAATTTAAGATTACGTCCGGGGTCTATTCACGCGCTTTTGGGAGAGAATGGTGCCGGAAAATCGACCTTGATGAAGGTCCTTTTTGGGATTTATCGCAAAGATTCAGGCGAAATTTTGATCGATGGTCAACCGGTTGAGTTTACCTCTTCCAAACAAGCTCTGGATCACGGTGTTTCGATGGTGCACCAGGAACTGAACCAGGTGCGTTCGACCCGAATTGTTGACAACCTTTGGCTGGGGCGCTTCCCGACCAAAAACGGGTTAATCGACGAACAAAAAATGAAAACAGATACTCAGGCAATCTTTGACTCGCTTGATATCCGCCTTGATCCGCATACCCGGATCAGCGACCTTTCGGTCTCATCCGCTCAGATGGTTGAGATCGCCAAGGCAGTATCGTATAACGCGCGTATTATCGTCATGGATGAGCCAACTTCCTCGCTGACAGAAACGGAAGTGAACCATCTCTTTAGAATTCTAAGAACTTTGCGCGAGAACGGCACCGCGATCGTTTACATCTCTCATAAGATGGATGAGATCAAGCAGATCGCCGACGAAGTCACCATCTTCCGCGATGGGAAATACGTTGGCACTTATGAAGCGGCTATGATCAGTATTGACGAGATCATCCGCAAGATGGTTGGCCGCAACCTCGAAAACTGGTTCCCGCCCAAAACCAACTGCCCTGGGGAAGTCATTCTTGAGGTCAGGGATTTTAGTTCCACCAATCCAAGGTCTTTTAAGGGTGTTTCCTTTGATCTGCGCGAAGGGGAAATCCTGGGCATCTCCGGCCTGGTCGGGTCTCAGCGGACCGAATTGGTTGAATCGATATTTGGTTTTCGGTCCATCGAAAGTGGAACATTGTTAAAAAAAGGAAACTCTGTCGTCAACCGCAACCCAGCGGTGGCGATTCAAAATGGTTTTTCACTTGTCACTGAGGAACGCCGTGCCAATGGCATCTTTGGCGTGGCAGATATCACATTCAACAGCACCATCGCTCATCTGAGAGCGTATCTGAACAAGTTTTTCCTGCTGAAGGACAACGAGATGCATGCGGATACACAAAAGTCTGTTGATCAGTTATCAATCAAGACCCCATCGCAGAAAACGCGCATCAGCTCCTTATCCGGTGGCAACCAGCAGAAGGTGATCTTAGGTCGATGGCTGTTGACAAGTCCTGATATCCTGCTTCTGGATGAGCCAACCCGCGGTATTGATGTGGGCGCGAAGTATGAGATCTATCAGTTGATGATCGAACTCGCCAACCAGGGCAAAGCAATTATTATGGTCTCATCAGAAATGCCCGAATTGTTGGGCGTGACAGACCGGATTCTGGTCATGAGCAATGGGCAAATGGCCGGGATTGTTAATACAAAAGAAACAACGCAAGAGCAGATCATGACCCTTGCGGCAAAATATTTATAGCTCGAGGCAAACGAATGGAAGCTACTCTAACCCCTAAAGACCCGTCGAAAAAACCCTTCAATTGGGCTGAATTTTTGTTGAATAACGCGATCGCGATCATTTTGATCCTGCTTTTGGTGGTCATCGTTATCATCGAGCCCCGATTCCTCTCCATTGTGAACTTCCGCAACATCCTGGCGCAGGCTTCAACACGCCTGATCTTCGCCCTTGGTGTCGGCGGCATCATTATCGCCAAAGGTACGGACCTCTCGCTTGGCCGCCAGGTTGGTATTGCCGCGGTCATCTCTGCCTCTTTGCTGCAGGCTGTGGATTATGCCTACCGTATGTATCCTGACCTGCCTAAACTGCCCATCATTGTCCCTGTTCTGGCGGTGATCGCGATCACGGCGATCCTTTCCGGCGTAAATGGCTTTGTGGTTGCGAAACTGAAGGTCGATCCCTTTGTAGCCACACTGGGTATGCAGGTCATCGCTTTTGGCCTGACCTCAATCTACTTCGACCGCCCTCCTTATGGCGCTCAGCCGATCGGAGGTTTGGACAGAGGCTTCATGAACTGGGCTCAGGGTGCCCTCAAAATTGGGTCTTTTAACATTCCCTATCTGATCATTTATGCGACGATTGTGGCCATCTTGGTCTGGGTTCTTTGGAATAAGACCCGTTTCGGCAAAAACATGTACGCTGTGGGTGGAAATATTGAGGCCGCCACCGTGTCTGGTGTCAATGTTTTCAAGGCGCTGATGTCCACATACATTTTTGCTGGTGTTTTGTATGGACTGGGCGGCGCGCTCGAGGCTGCCCGCGTCGGATCGGCCACCAACCGAACCGGTGAAGGTTATGAGCTGGACGCGATCGCAGCTTGTATTGTCGGTGGGCTTTCCTTTAACGGTGGGATTGGTACCGTGCCCGGGATCATCTTTGGAACGTTGATCTTCATGGTTATCAGCTATGGTTTGAACTTTATTGGCATCAGTCCCTATCTGCAGTATATTGTGAAAGGTCTTATCATTATCATCGCTGTAGCTATCGACTCAAGAAAGTACAACAAGCGCTAATGCTGTCATGAGCTGCTTCTGAGACAGCTGTGAATAACAACCAGCTGATGAAGAATAAAAAAACCCCGGGATTTCACCGGGGTTTTTTGTGTTTTGAGGGTTTTGCTTTTGCTTAAGCCAGCGCGGTTTGAACAACGGCGGCGAAAGCTTTTGAATCGTGCACAGCCAGGTCGGCAAGCATTTTGCGATTGATGATGATCTGGTGTTTGCGCATGCCAGCGATCAGACGGCTGTAGGTTGTGCCGTTCAGACGGGCAGCGGCGTTGATGCGGGCGATCCAAAGACGGCGCAGATCGCGTTTGCGGTTGCGGCGGTCGTTATAGGCATACCACTGGGCATGCAGGAAAGCCTCATTCGCTCGCTTGAAAAGCTTGCTGTAGGTACCGCGATAACCACTGTTGTGGGCGATCAGCCGTTGGTGACGGCGTCGGCGGTTTGGTCCACTTTTAACTCTTGTCATAATAAAAACTCCTTTGTGGTCCCCTGGGCGTCAGACTTTTGGTCTCGTTGCAAACACCCAACAGCCACACTAAACCGATGGTGACAGGACAGTCTTTAGTCCTTTTTGCTCATATAGGGAGCCAGGCGCTTAATGTGCTTGACCAGGCCGTTGCTGTTGACCTCAATCGTTTCAGCGAGCAAATATTTTGTTCGCGTTGAAGTATTGCGGCGCAAGTGGCCCTTTCCGATCTTGGTACGAACAACTTTGCCGGTACCGGTCATGCGGAAGCGTTTGGACGTCGCCTTATGAGTCTTGATTTTGTATTTTCCACTACTTTGTTTACGTGGCACGATCAAACTCCTCTATAATTAATTCGACGGCTGAGAGCAAAGCGCAGCCGTCGCTTGACGCAAGCAATAATATTACCAGAGAATCGCCAAAAGTCAATCATTTCGCATTAGTTCATCTAAAATGTTACTGAAATGCTATCGTTAGTTCAAATGAAAATGTTACCGAGGGAACGATGGCAGAAACAGATCCTATGACTATAAATGAACGACGAAAATATATCCATAAAATATGGGGTGTCTATCGAAAAGCCCGTAAATCTGAGAAATCAGCTATTTTAGACCAGGCTGAACAGGTCACCCAAATGCATCGGAAGTCCCTTATCCGTATTCTAAACGGTCGCCTATCACGCAAGAAAAGAAGTTCTGAGAGAGGAAAAACGTATAGTACAGATATTCAGGACATTATTCATATCATTGCCAAAAGCCTTGATTATCCATGCGCGGAACGCCTCACACCTTGTTTGGTATCCATGGCCCAACAGCTGGAATACCATCATGAACTAAAAACCGATGCGAAAATACTTGAACAATTAGCAGCCATAAGCGTTTCTACTGTCAAACGGATATTGAAGAAACGCGACAAGGACGAATACAAACTCGCCTTTCGAAAAGCACCCCGTAAACCAAAAACAGGATTGGTCTCTCTAATTCCAATACATATTATCCCCAGAGATACAAGCCAGCCAGGGCATTTTGAAGTGGATACGGTTCTTCATTGTGGTCAGAACCTGTCAGGCTCCTATGTAAATACGCTTCAACTGGTTGATATTGCCACTGGCTGGAGTGAAATTGTGGCGATTTGCGGAAGTTCCTATCAGGCAGTTCAAAATGGCTTTGACTTCATCTTTAGCCGTTTGCCTTTTCATCCCATAGAACTTCATCCAGACAATGGCTCTGAATTTATTAATCATTTTGTGTACAATCAGTGGAAAGAACTTTATCCAAATATCGAAGTCAGCAGATCAAAACCTTACCGTAAAAATGACAACCGTTTTGTTGAAGAGAATAACAATAGTCTTATTAGAGCTTACATCGGTCATTCTCGCCTCGACAGTCTTGCCCAACTTGAATGTCTCCGCGAACTTTATGACAAGCTTTACATTTACCACAATTACTTTCAACCGAACATGAAGCTCCTTGCTAAAACAATCAATGAAAAACGCGTATCCCGTAAATATGATCTTGCCAGACCGCCTCTTACTCGTTTGCTTGAAACAGATGCCATTTCATCGGACAAAAAAGAAATCCTGTTAGCACATAAGCGTAGTATCAATCCAATGAAACTACGCTTTGAAATAGAGGCTCTGATAAACAAGCTGCTGAAACTTCCCGGGTTAGAACCAGATGAAAAGCTGGACTATTATGAAACAATTATCAATGTTAAAAAACCTTGAGTAACATTATCAAATGAACTAACGAAAAACCTTCGGTAACATTATCATTTGACTTGACACGTCATTTTTGCTGGAGTAATTAATCCGAGCATTTCTCGCCAGGTATGTCAGATTTGGAGACCTGACAATGTGCCCCTTCTTTGCTTGTGCCCTTAATATTACTGAAATCTCCTTTTTGGTCAATTTTCCCTTCGACATGCAAATTTGCTTCAGTAACTCAAGGTTGATAATCCAGAAGAGTGAACTGTTTTAAGGTATGATAAACAAAAAAGGGCCGATTATGTGCGACACAATTGGACTGCTGACATCACCAAAAGCGCTTTTTGCAAAAAATAGCGACCGTTCTCCCAATGAGCCGCAGGCGGCTGAGTTTTACCCCGCGGCGGATCATGACCCCGACCAGGTGTTGAAAGCGACTTACATCACCATTCCACATATCAGCCATACCCACGCGCTGCTGCTCTCGCGCCCGACCTGGCTTTGGGGCGGTGAAATGGGTGTGAATGAGTTTGGCGTGTGCATTGGAAACGAAGCTGTTTTCACCAAAGGCAGGTACGCGAAAACTCGGCTGATCGGCATGGACCTGGTGCGGCTTGGGCTGGAGCGCGCAGAAAGCGCCCGACAAGCTCGCGATATGATCATCAGCCTGCTGGAAGAACATGGTCAAGGCGGGAACTGCGGCTTTGATCATGAGTTCTTCTATGACAACTCCTTTCTGATCATGGATCGTGAGGAACTTTTTGTTCTCGAAACTGCCGGACGGGACTGGGTCTACAAGCAGATGCAGCGGGCGAGTATCTCCAACCGCCTGACCATTGGGTCGGATGGGGACGCTTACAGCACGGGAAAAGCCATCGATTTCCGTAAAACCCATCTCGAACCGCTCTATTCGCACTTTTCGGGTTCGGCCGACAGATTGGCGCAAACCAGAGCCTGCCTGGCAGATGCCAAAAACGCCGCAGATCTGATGCGCGCGCTGCGACAACACCGCGAAGACGTGCAAAACCCGCTGGCGCAGGGCAGTGTTGCCAGCCCCTGCATGCATGCCGGTGGAATGGTTGGCGACCACAGCACCGCCAGTATGATCGTGGAGCTGGGCGAGCAAATTCGCGTCTGGCTGACTGGCAGCTCAACGCCCTGTATCTCCCTGTTCAAGCCATGGGTGTTTGGCGCTGAGATCAGCGCACCTGTTTTCGCTGGCGGGGATCCGAGCGCTGAGCGGTACTGGTTCGCGCGTGAAGCCTTTCATCGCCAGGCGATCGGGCGTGCCTTGCCTAAAGAATTCTATGCTGAACGCGATCTGCTGGAATCGGCATGGAGAGCCGAGGCAGATGATTCTAGCGAAGAAAGCCTGAGTGAGTTGACGCGCCGTGCAGCAGCCGAGGAAAGCGCCTTCTATGAGCGTTGGACGAGCCGATTGACTTCTCTGCCCATAAGTGGAACACGTCGTTTTCATCGATACTGGCAGAATAAAAATGCTGCCCTGGGCTCGCGTTAGAAAAAATTACAAACATACAAACCAAAAGTCTGGATTTTTAAGTGCATGTTTAAACAAAAAAGGCTGTCCAAACAGGGCAGCCTCCTGATAAACTCGGTGAAACTTTAGTTGCGTTTTGGAGCCAGCATCATGAACATACTGCGCCCTTCCATGTTGGGGGCTTGTTCAATTTCGGCAACATCCTGCAATTCCTCCGCGATCTCACGCAGGTCTTCGAGCGCTATCTCGGGGTAGGTGATCTCACGCCCTCTGAAGCGAATGGTAACGCGTACTTTCATGCCGCTTTCCAGCCAACGGCGCGCATCGCGAACTTTAAAACCCTGATGATGGTCGCTGGTCTTTGGACGCAAACGGATTTCTTTGATCTCAATCTTGGTCTGAGCTTTGCGGGCTTCGCGCTCTTTCTTTTCCTTCTCGTAAAGGAATTTACTGTAATTGATGATCTTGCATACGGGAGGGGTGGCGTTTGGAGCTATTTCAACCAGGTCGAGCCCGACTTCATTGGCATGGCGCAGGGCTTGGTCAATATTGACGATCCCGACATTCTCTCCATTTTCGTCCACAAGGCGAACTTTCTCGCTTCGGATGCGTTCATTGATTCGATATTCTTGTTTACTGCTAATCTTCTTTTCTCCTCTTAAATAATTCTATAATACGATTTTGGCGTGCTGTAATATTACCATAGGCTAAATTGTTCCGTCAATAATCGGGCGAAGTTTCATTATGAAATGATTGATCCTGATTAGACCACTAAATGAGCACATAATGGGCGCAATTTTTTCGTTGAGGGTAAAATTAGCTGTGGAGGAATAAAAAACAATGGACCTAAATAAAAATCTTGAAAAATATGCTGATCTGATCGTTAATATTGGGCTTGGTTTGCACGCTGGTGACAAACTGGGCATTCGCTTGAGCGAGCACTCTTTGCCGCTGGCTCGTCTGGTCGCGAAAAGGGCTTATGAGAAAGGTGTGAGTGAGATCGACCTCGATTTTTCGGACGACTCAATTACGCTTGACCGCTTTTTGCACGCACCGGATGAAGCTTTTGAAAGCTTCCCGGAATATCGGGTCAATTTCCTTGAGAACCGCTATAAGGATAATTTCAATGTGCTTAGTCTGGCAGCGCCCAACCCGGATCTGCTGAAACCGGCCGATCCAGCGCGAATCGCGCAGTGGCAAAAAGTTGCGGGAAAGGCAAACAAGCCTCTGATGGCCTACACGATGCAAAACCGCGTCAAGTGGTGTATCGCTGCTGTGGCTTGCCCAGCCTGGGCTAAGGCTGCTTTCCCGGAACTGCCGGAGGAAGAAGCAATGGAAAAACTTTGGAAGAATATCTTCCTGGCAACCCGTATCGATCAGGATGACCCGATCCAGGCCTGGGAAGATCACGACCGGGAATTGAAGAAGCATGAGAAGTTCCTCAACGAAGCCCGTTTTGACCGCGTCCACTATAAAGGGCCCGGCACTGATCTGATGGTTGGCATGGTCAAAAACCATGTCTGGAAGGGCGGTTCCGGATTTAGCCAGAAGGGTGACCGCTTCTTCGCCAATATCCCGACCGAAGAGGTCTTCAGTATGCCGGATGCTGATCGGGTGGATGGCACCTTGCGCGCGACGATGCCTCTCTCGGTGCGCGGGCAGATCGTGGATGATTTCCACTTCGTCTTCAAGGACGGCAAGGTGGTTGAGTATGATGCCGGCGTTGGCAAACAGATCTTAGACGATCTACTGGCGATGGACGAAGGCGCGCGGCGGCTTGGTGAGATCGCGCTGGTGGCGGACAACTCGCCGATCAGTAATACCGGGGTTTTGTTCAAGAACACTTTGTTCGACGAGAACGCCTCCTGTCACTTCGCTCTGGGCGCGGCTTACACCGAAAACCTGGTCGGCTCGACCGAAAGAAGCGAAGAGGAAAACCGCAAGCTGGGCATGAACAACTCGCTGATCCACGTCGATTTCATGGTCGGCAGCAAAGACGTCACCGTGACAGGCATTAAGGAAGACGGCACTGAGATCGTTTTGCTCAAAGACGGCGACTGGCAGATTTAGTTAATTGTTAGCGAAAAAACAGCATGGAGTCCGACCCGTGCTGTTTTTGTTTGGATTAACATTGCCTTATGTCTTTCGCCAGGTGGCGGGGGAGAAGAGGATCAGGACGGGGTAGATCTCGAGCCTGCCCATGATCATTGCCAGGCACATGATCAGTTTGGTTCGGTCGTGCAGGTGGGCATAATCGACCGCTGGGCCGAGCAGGTCAAGATCGCCGCCGACGTTATTCAGGGTCGAGATGACGCCGCTGAAGGCACTGGCAAAAGTTTTAGTATCCAGGCTGATCAAGGCCAACAAAATGAGAAAAACCCCTAAATAAGTCATCAGGTAAAAGGCGATGCTGCGTTGTTCCTGATTCCCCAGCTCTCTGCCTTCAAATTTGATCGGCACTGCCCGATCCGGATTGACCATGCGGCGGATCTCCTGCCGGATCGATTTGAGGAAGACTGCGATCCTGGCGACTTTAAGACCCGAACTGGTTGAGCCGCTCATGCCGCCTGAGAACATCAAGAAAAGCAAAACAACGTGGGTGATGACAGGCCAGGGACGAAAATCGACGGTGGTGTAGGCAGTGGTTGACAGGACGGAGGTAACGGTGAAAAATATGTCTTTCAACATGGTCCCAATTTGATCGTAATAGGGTAACAAGCTGACAGCGATGATCAAAACTGCCAGGATCACGATGCCAAGATACCAGCGCAGCTCTTCGCTTTTGAGTACTTTCAGGCCTTTTCCGATCACGATCAGATAAAAGAAGTGATAACTCATTCCAAAGACAAGCATGGCGATCGCCAGCACGATCTCGACAGAATTGCTGCCGTAATGGGCGACGGAATTGGGATAAAAATTGAAACCACCGGTTCCAGCCACACCCAGGGCGAGTAAGACGGAATCGAACCAGGGAACGCCGCCCAAACGCAATAAAACTATCAGAATGAGCATCATGATTATCATGGTGCCGGTAAGGATATAGATTGAACTGCTGACTCGCGATTCGAGCTTGCCAAAAGTTGGGCCCGGCAATTCGGCACGCATGATGAAGATGCCTTTGGAGCCAAAAGTGGGCAGGATGCTGACGATGAAGACCAGCATGCCCATACCGCCCAATAGCAGGGTGAAACTGCGCCAGAACAGGAGAGAACGCGGCAAACTGGTCAGGCTGGCCCGCAAAACGCTGGCGCCCGTGGTTGAAAAACCGCTGGTTGACTCGAAAAGTGCGTCGGTAAAAGAGCTGACCGCTCCACTGAAAAAGAAGGGCAAAGCGCCTGCCAGGGAGATGAGGCCCCATGCCAAAGCGACCAGGGCCAGGCCTTCGCGGGCGTAGAAGTCATCTTCTTTTGGACGCTTGCGGCCTAAAAGCCATCCAACAGAAGCGATAAGCCCGATACTATATAAGAATCCGAGGGCGATCCTCGCGGCTTCACGATAGAAAAGGCTGACACCGATGGAAGGCAGCATCATAACAGCTACCACCATCAAAATGCGGCCAAGCAAAAAGCGGATCATGCCCAGGTTCATTGGGCTTCTCCGATCAGGATGCCGTCCAGAGTTGTCACGCGTTTGCGGGCGCTGACGATCAGAATCCGGTCGCCTGGTTCAATTTGATCAGCACCTTTGGGGATGATCCGTCGGCGGCCGCGCAGGATGTTGGCGATGACGATATCAGGTTCGATCTGGAGGCTCATGATCGGCAATTTGGTGACATCATCGCCCTCTTCAGCAATAAACTCGAGGGCTTCAACGCCTTCCGGGGAAAGCCTGGCGTATGTTTCCAATGCCGAACCCTCCGTTTTTTCGTGCGAGCGAATGTAGCGGATGATGACGTCTCCGGTGCTGATATGAGGTGTGATGACCAGGTCGAGACCTTCCGGGTCGATCAATTTGACAAGTTCATTGCGATTGACCTTGGCAATCGTTTTGCGGACGCCCTGAGCGTGCGCGAAAAGCGCGAACATGATATTTTCTTCGTCAATATTGGTGAGCGCGATAGCCACATCATAATTACGGATCCGTTCTTCCCGCAAAAATCTTTGGCTGGTGCCGTCACCCTGAATGACCTGGATGTTGGGGAAGGCGATCGCGAGATGATTGGCCCGCTCGGGGTTGCTTTCGATGACTTTGACGCGTACTCCGCGGTCAAGCAAGTCGGGCACAAGGTAATGACTGATCCGTCCTGCTCCAACGATCAGCGCGGAACGCCAGTCGCGGGTGGGATGCCCGCAGAGGCGGCTGAATTGATCGACTGCGCGCCGATCTCCGGTCAGCTGGATGTGATCATCTTCGTAAATGACGGTCGGGCCTTTGGGGATAATGGCCTGAAAGTCGCGTTCAATAACACATAGGAGCAACTCAGGTATTTCAGAACGGAGTGAGGCAACAGTGCGGCCGATGATGGGCGCGTTGTGATTGACGCGGATGCTCACCAGGGTGAGACGCCCGTTGCCAAAGGGCTCGATGCTGCTGGCAGAAGGATAATCGAAGCCACGCACGATATCCGCGGCGGTGAGGGCATCAGTATTGATGAGCAGATCAACGCCAAGTTCTTTTTTGAAGAAGGGCAGGTCATTCGCGTATTCGGTTCCCCGCACACGGGCAATGGTGTATTTTGCGCCGAGTCGATCGGCGATGATGCCCGCGATCAGGTTGGTTTCGTCTGAGGGAGTGACGGAGATGAAGACATCGCAGGCCTGAACATCGGCTTCCTGAAGGATCTGACGGGCGGAGCCATTGCCGACGATGCCGCGAATGTCAAGGTCTTCGGTTAGGTCTTCAATGACTTCACGGTTTTGATCGATGAGGACAATTTCGTGCCCTTCATTCGCGAGATCACGGCAAAGCGCCGTACCAAGCTTTCCACCACCAACGATCACAATTTCCATAACATCGCTTCCTTTCGAAATTCGCTTTAATTTTATCTTATTTGGGGGTTATTGAGGGTGATCGACGCAACATCATTTTCTCCGATGGATGGGTAATATGTCTGTCGGGGCAAGCTGGACTGCGGTAGGTATTGGAAACCCATTTAAGGTTCCTTTTGTACAAGGGGCGGGCCGCTGCGCCCGCCCGTGGTAAGTGATGGAGATTTGTTTATCTAACCTGTTTATGTTTTTTCGGGCGGACGCAGCAAGAGGACACCGGTGGTATTTCGGCCTTTGCAATATTTCCAAGGAGTGGTCATACCCAAAAGGCGGGAAAGAGACCAAAACGGACCAATTATTCACATCTCATCGCGGTATGGATTAAATTCAATGTAATCGAACGTAAACGAAATGTCCTCGTTTGACCTCAGGATATGATCGTAATAACTTCTTTGCCAGAATTTTGTTGGCAAACTTTCCCAACCATTCTCCTGGGCTTGTTTTCTATACGTCGAAACAGGGATAGTCTTAATTTTTCGAACCAAGTCAGATAAATAGGGTGGATCGGAAAAGTTTTCACCTTCCATAAGGTTGATCAAAAAATGGACGTGGTCTGGCATGATCTCAAATTTAGTGATCTCGACATTTTTGTTATATTCAGAGAAGCTGGTTAGAAAATCAAAGAGAATCTTTCCGAAGTCGGAAAGTTCCACGCCACTATTCTCCATTTTTCCCAGTAATCGAAATCGGTTTTCCGTGACAATTACAACATGGTAATAACCAGGAGTATTATATTGATAGCCTTCCAGTCGCAGTGAATTTTTCCTCTTTGGTAAGGGCTTGTTCATATTCAAATTATAGATGGTAAAAGCAATTTAAGTGTAGGCTATATTGGAAAAATGACATGTTGTGGACGGAGGCAATTGACTGATTCAAATGTAGGGGCGGACTGCCATGTCCGCCCGCAAATAATATTATCGAATATGTTGTCTTGAGCTAATACGTTTTTCCACCTGGAATGGTTTTTTAATACCGAGAAATATCATCATTGCACCGAAACCGATATGGTTCNNGGCACAGCGGCCCGCCCCTACCGTTAAAGAAAAATAATATGGGTGAAAAATTACCCGTTTTTTGTTATACAAAGCAAATAAAATTATCGAATATGTTGTCTTGAGGTATTATTTCCACCTAGAATCTTTTTTAAATACCGTGATATATTGTTGCACCGAAATTGATATGGTCGCACACCAACGGGTGGGCACAGCGTACCTCGCACTTTGTGCCACGCAAAGGTCCCGCACCTACAGTTAAAGCGGTCAAATATAAAAATCAAAACGGGTGATTTTTCACCCGTTTTTCGTTATACAAAGCTTATTTTCTATATTTTCTGAGCGATCTCGTCCAGCGCCAGCGCGAGGAAGGCGTCGACGGACATTGCGCCGGGGTTTTCGCCGCTGCGGCGGCGCAGGGCGACCTGACCTTCTTCCATCTCACGGTCACCGATGACGAGCATGTAGGGATATTTCTGCTTCTGCGCGTTGCGGATCTTGGCGTTCATGCGGTCAGAGCTGTCATCAACGCTCACGCGCAAGCCTGCTTTCTTAAGTTTCGCGGCGACTTCGTGCGCGTAGCTGTTGTGGCGATCAGCGATCGGGATGAGCATGACCTGCTTGGGCGAAAGCCAGACAGGGAAAGCGCCGGCATAATGTTCGATCAAGACGCCAAAGAAGCGTTCCATGCTGCCCAGAAGGGCGCGGTGAACCATGTAGGGGCGGTGCTCCTTGCCATCTTCGCCGATATAGCTAAGGTCGAAGCGTTCGGGCAGGTTGAAGTCGAATTGGATGGTAGAAAGCTGCCATTCCCGACCAAGGGCGTCCTTGATCTTGAGGTCAATTTTGGGGCCATAGAACGCGCCGCCGCCTGCGTCAACCTCGTAGGGGATGCCCATGCGGATCAGGGTATCTTCCAAAGCCGCCTCAGCGTCGCGCCACATCTTTTCGTCACCGACGCTCTTTTCGGGTTTGGTGCTGAGATATGCCTGGAACTCATTAAAGCCAAAGGCGCGCAGCATGTCGATGCTGAAGTTGAGCGTAAAGTCGATCTCGTCCGGCATCTGATCCGGGCGGCAGAAGTGGTGGGCGTCGTCCTGGGTGAAGCCGCGCACGCGCATCAGACCGTGCAAAACGCCGGAGCGTTCGTAGCGATAGACGGTGCCTTTTTCGGCAAAACGCAGCGGCAGGTCGCGATAGGAGCGCAGCTGGCTCTTGTAGACATGCAGATGGAAGGGGCAGTTCATCGGTTTGATGTAGTATTCCTGGTCTTCGATCTGGATGGGGGAATACATGTTCTCTTTATAGAAGCCGAGATGACCGCTGGTCTCCCACAGGCTGGCTTTGCCCATGTGGGGGGTATAGATCAGATCGTAACCGTTGGCGATGTGCTGATCGTCCCAGTAGCGTTCGATCTGATGGCGGATCATGCCGCCGTTGGGGTGCCAAAGGATCAGGCCCTGACCGACCTCGTCGTTGCTGCTGAAGAGGTCAAGCTCCTTGCCGACCTTGCGATGGTCGCGTTTGCGGGCTTCTTCAAGCTTCCAGAGATGATCCTTGAGCTCGTCCTTGCTTTCCCAGGCGGTGCCGTAAATGCGCTGCAGCATGGGGCGGTGCTCGTCGCCGCGCCAGTAAGCGCCAGCAACGTTGAGCAATTTGATGGCTTGACCGTTGATCTGGCTGGTGTTCTCAACATGAGGTCCGCGGCAAAGATCGACGAATTTACCCGATCTGTAAATGGTGATCGGCGCTTTTTCATCGGTGGGGTTGCCGTCATCGTCCAGGTTGCCGCTCTCAAGCCCTTCGATCAGCTCGAGTTTGTAGACCTGATCTTTGAAAAGGTCTTTCGCGTCTTCGGCAGAGACCTCTTCGCAAACGAAGTCTGATTTCGCCTTGATCAGTTCCTTCATCCGGTTCTCGATCGTTTCGAGATCGTCCGGGGTCAGGCTGCGGGGCAGATCGAAATCGTAATAGAAGCCGTCATCGATGGCGGGGCCGATGGCGACCTGTCCGTCCGGGAACATTTCCAGAACAGCTTCTGCCATGACGTGGGCAGTTGAGTGGCGGATCCGATAAAGTTGTGAACTTTTGTAATCCTCTTTTTTGTTTGACATTCTTCCTCCGTGCCGGTTGTTTGTGAGATTTTTCGAAAGGGCTCTTTGCACAACCGTGTCTTAAAACAAAAAGCCCTCGCCTGGGGCGAGAGACTTCTCACGCGGTTCCACCCAGATTGCTCCGATGGGAGCATCTCGTTGTGCCGATAACGGGGCGACCGTTTCCCTTACTTGGTTGAGCCGTTGGGGGTCAGGCTGGCAGGTGGTTTTCGGACACTTATCTCAATCGGTTCACACCATCCCGATCTCACTGAGAGATTTTGGGCGACTTACTCTTCCTGCGTTTTAGCGCTGGGACAAATATATCGCTGTTTTGAGTGAAACGCAAGGATTTTTATAAGAAAAAACTCGTTTGCGATAAAAACGCGTTCCTGTGCATTAACTAAGTGAAAGCAGTAAAAAACCAAAAAACCAAGCGAAAGCGAAAGGATATAAAAATGAAAACAAGAAAATTTGGATTAGTAATAGGACTTCTGCTCATTGCAGTAATCGCTGTTGGCGGCTTCTGGCTGCTGAAAAATCCGGTTGGTTATATCTCGATCGATGTAAACCCGAGTATCGAGATGTCTTATAACCGACTGAATAAGGTTGTTGCCATTCAGGGCGTGAACCAGGACGGCAGATCGATTCTGAACGGTCACAAATTGGTCGGTCAGGATGTTGACGACGCGATCGAAGAAATTGTTGAAGCACTTCTATCCAAAGGTTATCTGACCCAGGAAGGTTCCAGGATCTTGTTCAGCGCAGATGACAGCAGCAGTTCTCAGGAACTGTTGACCAGGATCAAGTACGAAGTTGTCTACTGGCTAAAAGAATATTACGAAAACACTGATGTTGTTTCGCAAACTTTCGATCTGGATAAGGACGAACGCGCGTTGGCAGATAAATATGGCATCTCTTATGGTAAGTTCGCGATCCTGAAGGAATTGATTGATGATGCTGACGATATTGAATCCCTGCTCGCAAGCGGTTTCATGGATATGAACATCGGTGAATTGCTTGACTACTTGCGTGACAACGACATCGAACTTGATGATCTTGACATCGACTGGGACGACGATGATGACGACGATGACATGGACGACGATGACGACGACCTGGACGATGATGACGATGACGACATGGACGACGATGATGACGACGATGACATGGACGATGATGATGACGATGACGACATGGACGACAACGACGACGACCTGGACGATGATGACGATGACGACATGGACGATGATAATGACGACGACATGGACGATGATGATGACGATGACGACATGGACGACAACGACGACGATGACATGGACGATGATAATGACGACGACATGGACGATGATGATGACGATGACGACATGGACGACAACGACGACGATGACATGGACGACGATGATAATGATGACGACTGGGATGACGACAATGACGACGACTGGGACGACGGCGATGATGACGACTGGGATGATGACAATGATGACGATGACGGAGATGATGATTAGTAACTTTACAATTTAGGACGAGTCAGTGATAATGGAGGAGAAGAAAAAACTTCTCCTCCATTGCGGAAAAAACTATGATCCTTTTTAGCGTTATCAATGGCAGTCCCCAAAAAAGAGCACCGATCAAATTTGACGAAAGTCTGATCGCCCGGATCGGCATGGATGACGAAGAAGCTTTTTTAGAACTTTACCAAAGCATCAATCAACCCCTTTTCGCCTTTATCCTCGGTCTGGTGGCAGACTTTCACGAAGCGGAGGACATCTTGCAGGAAACCTATCTTAAGATCCGCGCCGCGGCTCATCTCTACCAACCACAGGGGAAACCAATGGCATGGATCTTTACTATCGCGCGAAATCTGGCAAGGATGCATTTTCGTCAAAGCCAGCGTGTTGCTGATGAGTCCATTGAGGATATTGACGCGGAAGGATTTTTCTCTTCAGAGATGGATCACCAGGATCGGATCGTCATGAAAAACCTGCTCGAAAAGCTGGATGAAGATGAGCGAACGATTATCCTGCTTCATGCAGTTTCGGGTTATAAGCATCGCGAAATAGCCCAATATCTGGAGAAACCAATTTCAACCGTTCTCTCGCGCTATAACCGAGGGATCAAGAAACTTAGAAAAATATTAGAGCAAGCGGCAGCCTAAGATGAAGAAGCGACAAATTATTCAATCAATCCGAAGAAGTGTGGATAAACTGACCCCTGATGTTTATCAATATGTTGCTAATGCCCCCGTGCAGAAGCTGCCCTTCCATGATGCCATCACAGCTCAACCCAAACAAGACCAAACGGATTCCAAACGCAAGATAAGCCCGGTGTTGCGCCTCGCTCCCGTTTTCGCAATTCTGGCGCTTGTTTTGTTCTCTTTCACCATGTGGAAGCAATTGATGACCGTTTCGGGTGTGGTTGGGCTGGATGTTAATCCCAGCATTCAGATCGATGTCAACCGTTTTGACCGTGTTATTGACGTCAAACCCCTGAACAATGACGCCATACCGATCATTCATGGCATCGCATACAAACAAGTGAAGCTCGAATATGTTGTGCGCTCGCTGGTCGGCTCAATGTATTACCACGGCTATTTGCAGGACCCCGAAAGCGCAATTTTGGTCTCGGTTGAAAGCCGTGATGCCAAAAAGGCAGCTTTTCTGGAGAAGCAAGTGACCATCGAGATCTCTGAATTGGTCAGTCTGGATACCAGTCAGGTCTACAGCCAGATCATTCCCATTGAGCAGATCGATAAACGCTCAGAGCAAGACGGTGTTTCGTTTGGGGTGCTGAACCTGGCAAGAATGGCTCAGGAGAAGTATCCAGAATATTCGATGGAAGAGCTTTTCGCCCTGCCTGTGTCTGTTTTATATGAAATGGCACATTCAGAACCAGGCACCTATCAGCCCAATCTCGATTTGCCTGAAGATTGTGGCGGCGATAACAATCCTTGTAGAATAACTCTTCCGTTCATCATGAGCCCTGATGGAACGGAAATACCGCATGCGACACCAACGCCAACTTCCCCTGTTTACAATGACGATGATGATGGTTTTGATCTTGATGATTGGTGGGATGACCTTTGGGACGATGATGACGATGATGAGTGGGTTGATGATTAGGTCCTGATGAAAGAAAAAACCCCGGCTCGTTTGAACCGGGGTTTTTTGATGGGTGGTATAGGACTCGAACCTACGACCTTTGCGATGTCAACGCAACGCTCTAACCAACTGAGCTAACCGCCCAAGGAAGTTGCATTATAACTGAGGCTTTTTGATTTAGCAAGTAAAAAGGGCAACAAAAATCAGCGAAAACTGGTTTATCTTTGCTTAGCCCACGCCTTTAGCGCCTCGATCACCCTGTCAACATCTTCCATGGCCAGCTGAGGATACATTGGCAGGCTCAGGATGCGCGGGATTAGCGCTTCGGTCACGGGCAGGTTGTCGCTGCCTCTCAGGCGACCAAGATAGGCGGGCTGCTGATGAACCGCCTGAGGGTAATGGATACCAAAGCCGATCTGATTCTCCTGAAGAAATCTCTGTAGGTTGTCGCGATCTTCTGACTGAATAACGTATAGATGCCAGACGTGTTCAGTATTTTCAGCCATATTCGGGAGCTGGAAGGGCAGGTTTTGCAAAGCCTGACAAAAACGCATCGCAATTTGAGCGCGGCGCTGGTTATCCGCTTCAAGGAAGGGTAGTTTGATGTTCAGAATGGCCGCTTGCAATTCGTCCATGCGGGTGTTCACCCCGACAATATTGCTGACATAGCGGTCTTTCCAACCGTATTGTCGCAATAAACGAAGTCTCCCGGCTGTATCGGGATCGTTGGTCAATACCGCGCCGCCATCCCCAAAAGCGCCGAGGTTTTTGGTAGGGTAGAAGCTGAAGCAGGCAGCGTCGCCAAAAGTCCCGGCCATCTGACCGTTGATCCTGGCTCCGTGCGCCTGGGCACAGTCTTCGACCACCAACAAACCGTGCTTACGCGCGATCTTCATGATTTCGGGCATATTCGCCGGATTGCCATAGAGGTGAACCGGCAGGATGGCTTTGGTTTTTTCCGAGATCATCGCTTCGATCAAATTTGGATCCATACAGTAGCTTTGGGTGTCTACATCCACCAAAACGGGAATGGCTCCAGCTTCCTCGATGGCAGCAACCGTGGCGACAGCGGTGTGGGAGACGGTGATTACTTCGTCATCAGCTCCGATCCCGAGCGCTCTTAGCGCCAGAACAATAGCGTCAGTGCCGTTGTTGACCGTGACGCAATGCTTCAGGCCGACGAAACCGGCAAACGCCGTTTCAAAGCCTTGAACTTCAGGGCCCAAAATATAGTAGCCGCTGTCCAAAAACTTTTTGATCGCCTGGTCAAAAGCTTCCTGATGTTCCAGATAAGAAGCCTTCGGGTTTGAAAGAGGTATTGGCAAAGTTGTCATGATGATTCCCAGTATTTGTTCTGATTTTCACGATAATAGGCCAGCGTGCGGCTCAGGCCTTCTTCAAAATTGATCTTTGGCTCCCAGCCAAGTCTGGCTTTGATGCGGCTGTAATCGGCGCGGTAGTCACCAATGTCAATGACCAGGCGGTTTTGCGGGAAGGGCACGTATTCAATCTCGCCTTCCGGCACAAGTTTTTTGAAAACATTGGCGGTTTCGGTCAGCGAGAAAGCTTCGTTTGAGCCCAGATTGAGCACTTCCCCGCAGCACAGATCAGCGTTCGCTGCCAGAAGCAAAGCATCGACGACGTCATCAATGTAGTTGTAGTCGCGGATCTGTTCGCCATCGCCAAAGATCAGGATCGGTTTACCTTCCAAAACCCGCCGGATCCAGATGCCCAGAAAGGTCTGACGGGCATCGACCACGCGCATGCGCGGCCCATAGGTGTTGGTCAGGCGCAGGATGACCGAGCGAATGCCATAGATGTTGTTAAAAAGCTGGTGATACTGCTCTGCGGCCAGTTTGTGGACGCCGTTGAGGTCGACCGGCGCGAGGGGATGGTCTTCGTTAACAGGGATACTGAGCGGACGACCGTAGACCTGGCGCGTGCTGGCAAAGACGATCCGCACATCGGGGTTGTAATGTCGGCAGGCTTCCAGGATCTGCAGCTGCGCCAGAGTGTTGATGGCTAGGTCGGTCTCTGGATTTTCCATCGAGTCGACATGACTGGTCTGACCGGCAAGATTGAAAAGATAGTCCTGACCAGAGATAAGGTATTTAAAGGAATGAGGGTCGCGGACGTCGGAGATGTTGATCCTGACCCGGTCTTTGATCGGGTCAATATTAAAAAGATTTCCTCCGTAGGTGGGGATGAGACTATCTACCAGTGTGATCTTCGCGCCCAGTTTCGCAAGCCGAATAGCCAGGTTGGAGCCAATGAAGCCCAGCCCTCCGGTGATCAAAACTTTTTTCTCTTCAAAATTGCTATCCATACAAAACCTCTTTGTTTTTCACGTTTCAGGCATTTACCGGTATCATTATACAAGAAGGTGAAAACATTTATTTCATCGAAATTGCTGTGTTTCGGTGATCAGGTCAGCGGCATTGTAGCATACATTCAGAATGTTTAAACCGCGCAGCAGATCACCTTTGTTACTTGTGTTGGATGGATAAGAATTGGTCATTTTCTTTAAAATCCTTGTTTTAGCCTGACCGCTGGTTGGTCTCTTTTAGAAAACTGTGCTGATTATAAGCTCCAAAAAAATATCAATTATTTCATGTGATATTCAAGAGATTCACAAAAAACAGTGTTTTATAAAGCGTGTTTGCAATATTGGAAACTGAACTGTAATCGCAGGTAGATCGGTCATCAATTGTTAATGGCGAAAAGTCGGCAAATTTAACTTGATCTTTTTGCGGTATCAAACTCCAAAAATTCCCGTGAGGATGAAGACAAACATCGATCCGACAATGATTCCGAGAGCGGTGTAGTTTTCATTGCCGTACTTACGCGCGGTGGGGATCAACTCATCCAGGGTGATGAAGACCATCACGCCGCCCGCAAAGGCCAGAGCGCCAGGCAAAAGCGCGGTAAAGCGGACAAGGAAGATGCTGGCGATCAATGCGCCGATGGGTTCCGCCAGCCCAGATAAAATGGCGACTTTGAGGGCATCTTTTTTGCAGATGCCGCCTTTGCAAAGCGGCAGGGCGGTGGCGATGCCTTCCGGGATGTTATGCAGTAGGATCGCGACGGCGACAAAGAGACCGAACCTGGGGTTATGCAGATAGCCAGCACCCACCGAGAAACCTTCTGGCAAATTGTGAAGCGTGATGCCAATTGCCAGCAGGAGGCCGGTGCTTATCAGTGAATGGTCAACCTGTTCACCACCTTTTCTCAGGAAGAGCAAACATTTTTTTGGTTGATCATTTTCAAATTCATCGTCATCGTTTGTCTCACAGAATGAGTTGGACTCCTGCCGAACTTCCCGAACGCCGAAGCGGATGTGTGGCATAAAGAAATCGAGCAGAAACATGAAGAGCGCACCCAG
>DBPR01000022.1 GCA_002305635.1 Anaerolineaceae bacterium UBA1415
CGGTCGAACTGCATACCTTCAACATATTCGGTCTCGAATTCGAGAGCCTTGGATTCTTCGACGGTGATCACGCCGTCTTTGCCAACTTTGTCCATCACGTCAGCGATCAGGGAACCGATCTGTTCGTCCTGGGCGGAAATGGTGGCAACGCTGCCGATCTCAGCTTTGGTGGTGATGTCGATCGCCTGGCCGTGAATGGATTCAGAAACGACCTTGGCTGCGGCTTCAATACCGCGCTTGAGCAGCATCGGGTTGGCGCCAGCGGCCAGATTCTTAAGGCCTTCGCTCACAATGGCGTGCGCCAGAACGGTCGAAGTTGTGGTACCGTCACCAGCGATATCGTTGGTCTTTGTGGCTGCCTCTTTGAGCAGTTGGGCGCCCATATTTTCATAGGGGTCTTCCAGTTCAATTTCTTTTGCAACGGTCACACCGTCATGGGTGATGGTGGGGGAACCGTATTTGCGATCCAAGGCAACATTACGACCCTTGGGGCCCAAAGTTGTTGCGACTGCGTTCGCGACTGCATCAACGCCGCTCTTCAGATAACGGCGTGCTTCATCTCCAAAAACTAATTGTTTTGCCATATTTCAATCTCCTGTTCTCGTTATGCTAATTAAAGAATCGCGAGAATATCGCTCTCGCGCATGATCAACAACTTCTTGCCGTCATATTTGATCTCAGTGCCAGAATATTTGGCAAACAGGACCACATCACCAACCTGCACGTCCAACACGATGCGCTTGCCATCTTCGTCTCGCTCGCCAGGGCCAACTGCCAGAACGGTGCCCTTCTGGGGCTTTTCTTTTGCGGTTTCGGGTAATACGATACCGTACGCGGTGATCTCTTCTTGTTCGATGGGTTCGATAACCACACGGCTGCCTAATGGTTTCATAGAAATTGTCATGTTTCCTCCGATAATTTTTTACATAATTTAGCACTCGTCTTCGATGAGTGCTAATACTAATATACGCTTCCTGTCAACAGAAGTCAAGCATTTTAAGGGATTTCTAATGAAACTTTTACGTGAGACATCAACCCAATCATGAGAAATGAATGATTGATGTTTTATTTCTCACATTAATTGTTGGCTGAGTTAATGTCGACCAAAGATTTGAATTCTTGCTTGTTCTTAAAGACGAAACAAAACAAGCTATAATAGTAGAAAGCATATCAATAGAGGAAGTTTTATATGGCAACGTGGGTTATGGATATAGTTCAAGCTTTAACAAACTTGGGGGGACAAGCTGAGTTATTTGATATTTATAATGAAGTAGCAAGGATAAGAACTCAATCTTTACCTGATGGATATGAAAACACTATCCGCGGAGAGATATATCGACACACACCAGGTAAAACGAGCTTCAATGGTAAAGATTATTTTCGTAATATTGAAAGAGGTGTATGGGCTTTGAGTAATAAAACTGCCTTTTCAAATAGAGAAAAGTCCACCCAAAATACTGTTGGTTCTTCAGTAACTTATTCTGAAGAGCTAGAACATATTTATGAAGATGGATCAGAACTGTCCATTAAAGCATTTTTTGAGGATCTCAAACGTGCAAATCTTCGTTTTAATAGTTTTTTTGTAACCTGCTTTGTTGCTTCTTTACTTACAAAAAGATTTACTATTCTAACTGGAATTGCAGGATCTGGGAAAACGAAACTTGCGATTACCTTTGCAAATTGGATATCTGAAAATCCTGAGCAGATATGTGTCGTTCCAGTGGGAGCTGATTGGACAAATAGGGATCCCCTACTGGGTTTTTCAAACGCGCTAGTCAAAGGTTCATATGTAAAACCCGAAAGTGGCGTCATTGACTTATTGCTACGTGCAGAAAAAGATGCCTCAAAGCCATATTTCTTGATCTTAGATGAGATGAACCTCAGCCACGTTGAAAGGTATTTTGCAGACTTCCTAAGTGCGATGGAATCTGAGGAGAAAATACCACTTCGCCCTGATGACAATGAAGACTGGGGAAGTTCCCCAATACCTGCGAAGATTTCCATACCTAATAATCTGTTTATCATAGGCACTGTAAATGTAGATGAAACTACATATATGTTTAGCCCCAAAGTTCTCGATCGGGCTTTTGTGCTTGAGTTTCGTGTTTCCTCGAAGGATATGCGTGATTTTTTGGTGAATCCACTCAAAGAAGATACGTCTATGATCACAACTTCAGGAGCAAATATGGCGACGGATTTTTTGATGAAAGCCAATAAGAAATATGGCGACTTCGATGCTTCAGAAAGTTTGAAAAGTAAAATCTCTCAATTCTTTGATGAACTGGAACCCCTTGGGAGCGAATTTGGATATCGAACTGCATCTGAAATTTATCGGTTTGGTGCAATATTATCCTCGCTCAATGAAAATTCAGAATTCGGAATTGAAAATATCATTGATGCTACCGTTGTGTCAAAATTATTACCAAAAATACATGGTTCGCGAAGAAAACTTGAGCGCCCATTAATTTCCTTGTTTAATTTGTGTTTTCACAACCCTCAGAACGAGGATATACAAGAGTACGTTTCTAGAAGTGAAAAGATAAACGGAAACGAAAATGTCGCATTAGACATTTCATTAAACAAAATCGTTCGTATGTACCAACAGGTGATTCAGGATGGTTTTACTAGTTTCTCCGAGGCATAGTGAGGGAAGTTAAATTACTTTCTACATTAAAGGATCAAAACATTGAGCTAATCATCTTCCCCGATTCTCCTAATGATTACCTGGAAACTATTTCAGAGTATGATGTTGATAAGTGGGGGGAAGCATCAATTCAGCTTCAGGAAGGTTGTTCATACCATTATCAGATCTCTCAGGGATTTCAACTCCATCCAATACCAGGTCTGGTGATACCGTTTAATAAACCTGATAATAATCGGGGTTTAATCAAACCAGGTAATTATGTTGGCACTTTTGTTTTTACTGGTTATTTGCTTAAGAATCCTATAACTATCTTTACCTTTAACGTTGAGATAAGATCAAGAAAAACTAATTACAGAACTGAATATCGTTATATGTTAGAAGAAATCGCGTACGATAGCGTTGATTTGATATTAAAGCATTCTTCTCCTGTAATACAACATGTTGCTCCAAATTATAATATTGATCATCGTTCTATTTATCAAAAATTTTCATTCATAAACTCAATAATTGGCACCGAAGATTTTTTTGATGCAGTTTATCGCATTATAAGATCCCCAGTGAGCAAATGGATTTCATTGGCACAAATTTCTGACGTAAGAAAAACTAGAAAACCTTCGAAACAGCTGATTAGTTCTTTCGCTGCTAGTCTAAATCGAGTCGCAGTCCCTGTCCAATTAAAAGAACACATTCAGCTATCGTCACTTCCTAAAACTATTGTTGATGAAACAAAACAAGATTCGATTGATACTCCTGAAAACCAATTTGTGAAGCATGTGTTAACTGAGTATTTTTTAATTTGTGATTACATCAAAGACCGATTGCTAGAAGGAAGTCGAGAAAAGATGGAAGCTGAGCTTCTTAGAAATCGACTTAAAAGCTTAGTTGATCATGAGATTTTCAAAGATATTTCTCAGCCCAGTACATTGACGTTGAACAGCCCCGTTTTACAAAATAAAGATGGTTACCGAGAAGTATTTAAATCTTGGTTATTGTTTGAACTTGGTTTAAAACTAACATGGACTGGTGGTGATAATGTTTTTCGCGGTGGCAAGAAAGATGTCGCAAAACTGTACGAATACTGGGTGTATTTTAAACTTTTAAATATAGTTACTAATGTTTTCCCAGAATTTTCAGATTCTTCCATGGAACTAATAAAGCCTTCATCAAATGGACTAGATCTAAATTTATGTGCCGGTAACTGCAATAGTATTCGCCGCATTTGCAATTATGAAACCAGGAATATTGAAGTCGAGTTTAGTTATAACCAAACATTTTACGGCTCAAATAATAATGACTATCCTAAGAGTGGTAGTTGGACAAGAACAATGAAACCTGATTACACAATTTCATTTTGGCCAGAGGGTTTCTCTAAGAAAGAAGCTGAAGAACAAGAGCAGATTATTCACATTCATTTTGACGCAAAGTATAGGATTGACAATATTATCGAAGCGTTTGGTCCATCAGAATTTGAATCAAATGAGACTATTGATGACAATGAAATCCGTGATTTCAGAAGGATAGATCTCATAAAAATGCATGCTTATAAAGACGCGATTCGCAGAACTGCAGGTGCTTATATAATTTATCCAGGTACTGAAAATAAAATCTGGAGAGGTTATCATGAAATAATTCCAGGCATCGGAGCTTTTGCTCTTAGACCTTCTAAAGGCAATGAAGGATGGAAGGAGTTACAACAATTTCTTGAGGATGTTCTCGCCCAACTGCTTAATCGTGCGTCCAAATATGAAGAAACCACATATCACATTTTCAATACTCAATCTAAACCTCCATTGACATTAGTTAAAAATCTGCCAGAGATGTTTGACGCAAAAAGATTACAACCTCCTACTGAAATTCGATGCCTCGTAGGCGATGTCAAGAATAAATCACTCAACGATTGGATGGAAAGGCACAACTTATACAGTATTTACTTAGGTTCAGATCAGAATGGGAATTGTTATGATCAAGAATTTGAAGATTATTCAAAGCTCACGTACTTGTTAATTTATAATGAAAACGAATTGGTAACTAGCCAATTGTTTGATGTATTAAATCCAAATCCCAGATTAATATCTAAAGAAAAGATGTTAAGAATGGGATATCCAGACCCGAAACACGAACTATACTTGGTTTTTTCAGTAACGCGAAACTATCATGCCTCATATGAAAATATTGTTTGGGATTTAAGTAAATTGGAAGCATTTTCAGGGGGCAAAGTGCCTTCTAGACCGTTTGTAATTTCGTTATTCCAACTGATGGCCATATCTAATATTGAAAAATAATATATTTGCTTCTCATAAATTTACCCATTTTCTAAATAAGTAGATTTAGGGAGCTGTTGGCGTCAGCGTCGGGATAAACAAAGGCGTTTCGGTTGGGATCGGCGTGGCGGTGCCGGATGATGTCGGCGTGGCCAGCTCGGTCGCCACCGCCTCATCAGGGTTGATCTGACATATATTTTCGCTCGGGCGCACAATTTTCATCACGTCCTCGTTATCGCTGAACTTCTCCCGTATTTTCGCAAAAACGATCGCGGCTTCGGCGCAATTATCATCAATGCCAGGGCGATGCAAACCCGCCAGCGCTGAGCCAAAAGTGTAGTAATACAGCACCGTCGAATTGGTCAACGGCAGGGGCTTGATCACGATATCGCTCTCGCAGGGGTCGTCCTCCCTCGCCTCACAGCTTTGCAGCGCGTCGCAGCCCATCACGGCGCAGCGCAGCATCAGGATCGCGCCCTCATAGTTGCGCGCGCGGTAATAAATTACGCCCACCTGACCATAAGTATCGGCGTTATAGGGGTTGATCTCCAGCGCCCGATAGGCGTTGCGCGAAGCCGCCATCGCCTCACCCATGCGAATATAAGTGTTGGCGATCGCCATATACGGGATCGGGTCCGCTAACCCCAACTGGTTATTCAGATTGGCAGCCTTGGCAAAATACTCCAGAGCGGTCTCATATTGGCGCAAATGGCGGTAAAGCACGCCAATGCGGTTGTATAAAAAGGTCAGGTTGGGGGTCAATTCGGAGGCTTTTTTATACCATTCGATGGCAAGATTATATTCACGGAACATTTCGTAGATATAGGCCTGGATGCGGCAAACGTCCATCATGTTTTCGCCGTCGCCCTCCCGCGCCTGGGTGATATAGTCGTTGGCTTGTTCGTACTTGAACTGGTCGATCAGGATCTCGGCATAATAGGCTTTGGCGAGGCGGTTGTTATTGTCGTATTGGATCGCGAAGAGCGCTTCCGACTCAGCCTGATTACGATATTCCAGCTTTTCCTCTTCAGAAAGGTTGGAATTTGCCAGGCTGCTCAAAACGCTGGCGCGGATGCCCAGCACCTCCGAGTTGATCGGATCGTCTTCCTTCGCCAGATCAATGACCGCCAAAGCCTCCTCCAGTCGATCCAGGCGTTCCTGATCGGTCGTCATCGTATAGGAAGAATAGACCATGATGCTCGCCAGATTGGCGCGAATATGGCTGTTGTGAGGTTCAAGCATCAAAGCCTTGCGATAAGAATCGATCGCCAGGTCCAGGTTGCCCGCCTGAAAATGGGTATCACCTTCGATCACATAGGAGTTGATCGTCCGGGTCGGCGTGGGCGTTGGGATGAAAGGCGGCCAGATCTCTCCCTGCGCGAAGGCGCGAACGACCGCGATCAGGATCACCACGATCAGCAGGATCCCCATCACAAAATAGGGGTTCGAAGTGCCGCGCGGATTGCGGAAAAGGTTCTTGCGTTCGTGAATATACATGGCTAAGGTTGCGCTGTTGGGGTCGGCCCGGTCACATTCGTCGGGGTGGGCGCGGGTGTCGCCGTCGGCGGATTGAGCAGGTTCTCTTCACAGGTTTTGATCATCTCATTGGCGTTGTAAACGGCATTTTCGTTATCAGCAACATTCGCCAGCAAAGCATTCGCCACGGCGATCGCCTCACTGCAGCGGTTGATCCGCGCCAGCGCCAGCCCATAACGGCTGTAGGTTTCGATCACACTGACTTCATAAGAAAGCAGAATGCCTTCCACCGCGACGCCGTCCTGATTGCTTCCGCCTCTCACTGCCAGCTCGAGATATTCGACCGCCTGATTGTATTGCCCTTTGCGAAAGTAGAGCGTGCCCAGATTGGCATACAAGGTTGGGTCAGATGGCCCATCGCGCAAGGCGGCGGTACCGTATTGGATGCCCTTCTCCCACTCACCCAACATGCCGTAGATGCGCGAAATGAAAAGATTCGGGGTCGGATCGGTAGGGTTGAGTGAATAGGCCTTGGTAAATTGATAGACAGCCTGGTCAAGCTGCCCGGTATTGATCATGTTGCGTCCCAGAGCCATAAAGACGCGGGCGATATTGGGGTTGAGCGCAACCGCTGCCTCAAGCTCGCGCACCGCTTCCTCATAGTTGCTGGTGATCTCGAGCACGTAGCCGCGCGCCCAGTGCGCTTCAAGCAAATTTGGTTCCAGCGCCAGCGCTGTGCGCGATTCTTCGATCGCGCGGTCCATCGTATCCAGTTCCTGCACATTGGCCTCAACCCGCAGGGCAAGGATGTAGGCGTAGGTCGCGTGCGCCAGGCCCGAATTCATGTCCAGTTCGATCGCTTTTTTCGCGTCGGATTCAGCCGCCAGATATTCGCGTTGAAAGCCCTTTGCCCAAGCCAAGAGCGCGAAGGCATCGGAAGAGGTATTGTCCAGCAGGATCGCGTTTTGGGCGTTCACCTGCGCCTGGGTCAGTTGATTGGTATAGATCTGCAAACGGGCGATCTTGAGATAGTTCTGGATATTGGTCGGATCGGCATTGATCGCGCCCTGATAGACCTCGACCGCCTGAATATACTTGCCCTCCAGCGCCAGTTGATCCGCCTCTTCGATATAGGAGAGCGGGTCACGCGTCGGCGTTGGGGTGGGCACGAAAGGTGGGTTCATCACCGGCATAACCACCAGATTGAAATACAGCAAAACCCCGATCCCAACGACGAGCAGCAAAATCACCCAACCATTTGGCCTATGCCGCTTCTTATTTAAAGAGAGCTTACTTCCTTTAAGATACATGTTTTCATATTATCACGATTTTGCCATCGAACGTCAAATCCGAACCTACTGTCAACAGCAATCCGAAAGCTACGCTTTTTTGGAACCACAGGATTCAACTTTGGTTTTTCGTAATCCCAGGTGAAACCTTGCTTTTTTAATAATTTCAGGCCAACAGAAACACCTGATTACCTTGAAGTGGTCTGACTTGATTATTAATCATTACTGTACGGATGGGTTACTACCTGTTTACTACGGTGTAAACCAAGTCGTTGCAGACCTCTCAGGTCGAATCGTATCAATACTCCGAAGGGTTACTACCTGTCTATTACATGTCGTGGTCGGGAACCACCTCGAATGGTGGATGAGCCGTATCAATACCCCGAAGGGTTACTACCTGTCTATTACGCTGCCTTGGGTAGTTGGCCTTGCAGCTATCGTATTGTATCAATACCCCGAAGGGTTACTACCTGTTTACTACGCTGCCTTGGGTAGTTGGCCTTGCAGCCATTGTATTTGTATCAATACCCCGAAGGGTTACTACCTGTTTACTACGTTTATGATTAATGATAATATAATTGAAGTTCTAATCAGTATCAATACCCCGAAGGGTTACTACCCGTTTACTACTGCAAGGTTTACGGGGATTATAGCACATTTTTGAAAAGTCAACCCCACATTTTGCATTAAAACACTTTGCGAGCATCTCGATAGTCGAAAAAAGACGGGGGATGCTCGCATTTTCACCATTTTATACCACCACATCTTGCCGAACGCCTTCCTCTCACCGCCACTGCTGGGGCGCCTCTTTTCATTTTTGCGAGCATCTCAAAAACCTGCATTTACCCCCCAGATGCTCGCAAAAGCCTTTTAAACCACAAAAGCGGACTTATCCTGCGTAACTTCCGATCGTCCAATTATACCGATCTCTTTCTGACAGGCTCCACAAATCCTGTAGAATCTGACATGATCAAGCTGAGGTTTTATCTTCTTTTTTATCAATATCTCAAGCTCCTTCCTTTCCTCTGTTGTTATCAGACACTCAAAAACGCTATACTGCACAGGCGTTCCATAATCCAGAAGCAGTTTATGAATCCGATTCCTTCTTTTATTATTGGTGATATCGTATACAATAAGGTAAAAAGCTGTTTCACTCATTCTCACTTCCATCGATAGGGCAAATAGACCGACCCAGAACCTGCAATAATCTTCCACAAAAGCAACCACATAGAATTATTATAATGAAGTCCCTGGTCCTGCTTTCACCAGTCTCCATGGACAATTTGCAATTACAACTATTACATGGTATTTTTAGAAAAAATCATCAGGCGTTCAACTTTTTAGAGGCCCTGAGACAAGGAAAAAATGATCCAAAACCAATGGTACGCAATTTTGTCGTCCAAATCTGTTAAAGAAAATCAGGTCGTAGGGGTTCGGCGCATGAATCTCGACCTGGCCCTTTTTCGCAACGCTTCCGGGCAGATAGGCTGTGTGGTCGATCAATGCACCCATCGCGGCGCGGCGCTAAGCCTCGGCAAGATCAAGGATGGCTGCATTCAATGCCCCTTCCATGGGCTTCAATTTGACCCGCATGGGAACTGCACTTTTATCCCCGCCATCGGAAAAGCCGCAACCACCGATCTGAGCCGTTACAACGTTCGCCATTACCCCGTCAGAGAAAACAACGGCATTATTTACCTTTGGTACGGTGAAGATGAAAAAGCAGCGGATCAATATCTGCCATTTTTTGATGAGGAAATCGATGCTTCCTACGCCTACAGTGAACTGGAGGATCACTGGAACTCGCATTATTCGCGCTGCATTGAAAACCAGCTGGATGTCGTCCACCTGCCATTTGTTCATCACAACACCATCGGCAGAGGGAACAAAACCCTGGTCAACGGACCAAAAGTCCTGTGGGAAAACGGGGTTCTGACCACCAGCGCCAACAACGAAGTGGATCAAGGTCAGCAGCCCAGGCGCAGCGAAGATTGTGTTATCAAGGAAACCCACCTTCAATTTAAATATCCAAACATCTGGATGAACCATATCAGCAGCAAGATCAAGGTGATCATTTATTTTGCGCCGGTGGATGACGAAAACACCGTTCTGTATATTCGTTTTTATTGCCGCCTGACAGGAATCAAACCATTGGATAGCCTGATCGCCTGGATCGGCAAGTTTGGCAACAAGATCGTGGAACGGCAGGACAAACGTGTGGTCATCACCCAAAGGCCCAAGACCTCGGCCTTCAAATCTGGTGAGAAACTCGTCCCTGGCGACCGCCCCATTGTCACATACCGCAAAATCAGAGAGGAACTGAAAAACAACACCACGGAGCCTTAGGATTTTTGATGCCGGAATCAATTCGACAAAGTTTCATCGCCTTCCGTATGCCGTATTTTTCTCTTACTCCAGTGGTGACGAAAAAAATACGGCATTGCATATCCACATTTCAACTCACCTTGCCCATTTTCAGCTTAATCGTCTAAAATTTGCTTATGCGATTTGATGTTTTTTCTTTATTTCCTGAAGTATTTCAACCCTACCTCGAGATCAGCATTCTCAAGCGTGCCATTCAGAAGGAGCTGATCGAGGTTCATACCCACAATATCCGCGATTGGGCGACGGACAAACATCACACCACCGATGACACGCCTTATGGCGGCGGCGGCGGGATGATCATGAAGTCCGAACCGGTTTTTGCTGCGGTCGAGAGCGTTCTCGGTGCGCCGCCCGCCTGCCCGGTGATCCTGCTTTGCCCCCAGGGCGAGCTCTTCAACCAATCCATCGCGCGGGAACTGGCATCGTTCGACCATCTCGCGCTAATCTGCGGGCGCTACGAAAGTTTCGACGAGCGCATCCGCCAGCATCTGGCCACCCGCGTGCTCAGCATTGGCGATTACGTCCTGACTGGCGGCGAATTACCCGCGCTGGTCGTGATGGACGCCGTCGCGCGCCTGCGCCCGGGCGTTCTGGGTGACAACGAAGCCACTGATGACGATTCCTTTTCCGAAGACGGCTTGCTGGAATATCCACAATGGACCAAACCGGCAAAGTTTCGCGGTTGGAGCGTACCTGAGATCATGACCAACGGCAATTTAGGGGAACAACTCAAGTGGAAACGCCAGCAGTCCTTGATCCGCACACTCAAGAACCGTCCCGATCTGCTCGAAAAGGCGAGTTTGACCGACAAAGACCGCAAATTCCTGAGAGAGTACATCGAAGAGCAGGATAGCCTGACGGATTAATATCAGATTTAGAAAATAAAATTTAATGTCGGATTGAACCGCGCAATACCCAGAGGGCATGATGCCCGACCTACTGACTGACATCAGATTTAGTTTTCAACCATAAAAAGAATAAAAAACCCACACCCTTTAATCCCTCTCCCTTCGGACAGCTTTTCTGATTTGACAAAGTCACGAATATAAATCGCTGTCCTGGAGAGGGTGATGGTTTCCCAATCCCAATCTTCAAAATCCCACATTTGCAAATCCTGGCATCACAAGGTCGGATTGCAAAATTGATCTGATTGGCTATCGCAAGCCGGATTCTCATGGAATCCGGCCTACATCTTATCCGCTTCTGTAGCGAGCGGGCGTGGGATACCTGACACTTCGCGTCACGCACAGGCCCACCCCAACCGTAGGGGGAACCTCCCACGGTCTCCCGTTCCAGGCGGACATGGAAGTCCGCTCCTACGAATTACAAACGGGCATCTCCAAAAGGCACAGATAACAACCCGCCACTGCAACTACATCTTGGGTAGGTCGCGATTGAATCATTAGGGCGAAATCGCCCCAATGATTCAATCCGACGTCCCGTATTGCAAGATCGATCCTGTCGAATTGAAATTGCCCTCAAAAGGGACAATTTCAATTTCGACCTACATAGCCTTTTGGTATCACTTGACAGGGCATCTGCCCGTTAGGGTATTCCACAGTCTACCGTTGCGGGCGGACATGGCAGTACCCAAAGGGCATAACTTCCGCCTCTACACGCGAGAGGTGTCACCCTGTAATGCAATTTCGACCCACCATTTACCACTGCCGTACAACCTTACACGCATGATGCGAAAGTATTGCAAGATCGCCCTTGTCGAATTGAAATTGCCCCCAATTTGGGCAATTTCAATTCGACCTACCATAGACTTTTGGTATCGCGGGAGAGGGAACAATTGCGCGCTTATATACATCGCACGAACAGGAGCAATTCTCTACTATAATTATCTCATCAACTTATTTATCGGAGACCTCATGATCGAAGAACAAAAATTCAATTTTGGTAAAACTTTCCTGCTTGGTTTTGGCTTTTTTGCCGTTATGGTCGCCTGGTCGGTCTACAATGCTTTTGTACCGCTCTTCCTGGCAAACCGCTTCAACCTCGACCCGGCCACGATCGGCTTCTTTATGACGCTTGACAACATCGCCGCCCTCTTCCTGCAGCCAGCGATCGGCTCACTTTCCGACCGCACCCGCACGAAGATCGGTCGGCGTCTGCCTTTCATGCTCACCGGAGCCCCAATCGCCGCGCTGGCTTTCTTCTTTGCTCCGGCCGTTGCCATTCCGATCCTCAACATCCCGGTCGAGGCACGCCTGCCGCTCTTTGTGACCTGTACGATCACCTTTATGCTCAGCATGGCCATCTGGCGCACGCCCGTTGTCGCCCTGATGCCCGACGTTACCCCCTCCAAATATCGCTCTCAGGCCAATGGCGTGATCAACTTCATGGGCGGCATCGGCTCGATCATCGCCTTCCTGATCGGAAGTAAGCTTTACGATATCAATCCGGCTTACCCCTTTTGGCTGGCCGCGATCCTGATCTTGCTTGGGGTGCTGACGGTTTTCATCTTCATTCGCGAACCGAAGATCTATGATGAAAATCCCAATCTTGAAAAACCGAATCTCTGGAAGAGCCTCCAACAAATATTCCGCGAAAAGCAGCATAACGCCATCCGCATTTTCTTCGCGATCTTCTTCTGGTTCGTCGCGATGAACGCGATCGAGTCTTTCATCACGCTTTATGCCAACCATTCGCTGGGGATGTCAGAATCGCGCTCGGTCAACCTGATGACGCTTAATTCGCTTGCTTTTGTCCTCATGGCGCTCCCGGCAGGCCTGATCGGTGGAAAGATCGGCCGCAAACGCACCATCAGCATCGGTCTGATCTTCATGATCATTGTCATGACCTCG
Source organism: Anaerolineaceae bacterium UBA1415 (assembly GCA_002305635.1). Classification (GTDB taxonomy): domain Bacteria; phylum Chloroflexota; class Anaerolineae; order Anaerolineales; family Anaerolineaceae; genus Mesolinea. The sequence goes on from DBPR01000022.1 coordinate 12,866, forward strand.
ATCTTCTTCATCCCCAAAGCCACCCTGGTGCAGGATGTTTTCAGCCTGCCAGTCCTCGGGACTGTACCCGTGGTCGGCCTGATGCTGATCGTCGCCGGGCTCGGCTGGGCGCTGATCAATATCAACTCGCTGCCGATGGTGGTCGACCTGACCGATGCCGTCCAGATCGGCACCTTCACCGGCCTGTATTACCTCTTTTCAACCCTGGCAGCCATCGCCGGACCCAATATCAACGGCTGGATCGTAAAATTAACCGGCAACAACTATTCCTCGATCTTCCTGATCGGCCCCATCTTCATGCTGGCGGCACTGGTGATGATCGTGACGATGAAAGAAAGCAAACAGGTCTAAGAATTGTTAATTTTTTCGTTTTGCTTGCGAAATAGAAGGCGTTAAACTATACTTAACATAACAATTGCCGCAAAAGCGGTTCTTAGTGAAGAAGAGGAGAAAATTCATGCGCAAAAAGTTAGTTTTTATCATTTCCCTGTTATTGGTAGCGTCCATGGCCCTGTCAGCCTGCCAGAAAGACGCCGCCCCTGCTGTTGACCAGCCTGTTACCGAAGACAAAGTTAAAGTCTGCCAGATCACCGATACCGGTGGTATTGACGACAAATCCTTCAACGCCACCGCCTGGAAAGGCATTCTGGATGCCGAAGGATCCCTTGGCATTGAGGGCAAATATCTCGAATCCCAGGAAACTGCCGATTACGAAAAGAACATCAACTCTTTCATCGAAGATGAATGTGATCTGATCATCACCGTCGGCTTCCTCATCGCAGATGCCACCACCGCCGCATCCGCAGCCTATCCCGATGCCAAATTCTCGATCGTTGACTACGCTTTCGATCCTGCCCTGCCCAACGTGGTTGGTCAGATCTTCGAAACTGACGAAGCCGCCTTCCTGGCTGGCTACCTCGCCGCTGGCGTGACCAAGACCGGCAAAGTTGGCACCTTCGGTGGTATGCAGATCCCGACCGTCACCATCTTCATGGATGGTTTCGTCAAGGGTGTTGCCAAATACAACGAAGTCAAAGGCACCAACGTGGAAGTTCTCGGTTGGGACGTTGAAAAACAGGAAGGTCTTTTCACCAACAGCTTTGATGATCAGCAAAAAGGCCGCGAACTCGCCATCTCCCTGATGGACGAAGGCGCTGACATCATCATGCCCGTTGCCGGACCTGTTGGCATCGGTGCCGCTGCCGCCATTCAGGAACGCGGTGGCGCTTATTTCATCGGTGTGGATGCCGACTGGGCTCTCACCAACGAAAAATATGCTGACATCACCCTGACCTCTGTCATGAAACTGATGGACGCGACCACCGAAGCTGTCATTAAATCAGTTATCGATGGTACCTTCACCGGCGGCAACGTTGTCGGTACCCTTGCCAACGAAGGTGTCGCATTGGCTCCTTTCCACAATCTGGAGAGCCTCGTTACTGACGAAATGAAGGCCGAGCTCGAACAGCTCAAGGCAGACATCATCGCTGGTGTCATCGTCCTTGACTAAGCTCTAAAACAAACACGGAAAAACAGGTTGACAAAATCAACCTGTTTTTTTATTCCAAACCCCTGTTATAATTTTCATACAAAATTAACCTCATTTTAAATGAAACGGGGATGTATGACACCGATACTTGAACTGAAAGGCATCACCAAACAATTCCCTGGCGTGCTTGCCAACGATCATATTGACCTGCGCCTCGAAAAAGGCGAGATCCTCGCTCTGCTTGGCGAAAACGGCGCCGGAAAATCGACTCTGATGAATATTTTGTACGGCCTTTACCAACCTGACCAGGGCGAGATCTGGATCGACGGTAAACCGGTCACCATCCAATCCCCATCCGATGCCATCGAAGCTGGCATCGGTATGGTGCACCAACACTTCATGCTCATTCCGGTTTTTACCGTAACTGAAAATGTGATGCTGGGCGACGAGGTTGTTAAAACCGCCGGGGTTTTGGATCGCCAGACCGCGGCAGCGAAGATCGAGGAGATCTCAAAGACCTACGGTCTCGAAGTAGACCCACACGACTACCTCCGCGACCTGCCGGTCGGGGTTCAGCAGCGAGTTGAAATCATCAAGCTGCTCTACCGCGAAGCCGAAATTCTCATTTTCGACGAGCCGACTGCCGTTCTGACCCCGCAGGAAGCCGACGAGCTCTTCCTGATCATGCGTTCGCTGGCGGAACGTGGAAAATCGATCATCTTTATTACCCATAAACTGCGCGAAGTTCTCGATATTGCCGACCGCATCATGGTCATTCGCCGTGGAAAGATGGTCGGTGAGACCATGCCTGAGCAAGCCGATAAAAATTCGCTGGCAGCCATGATGGTGGGTCGGGATGTCAACCTGGTTGTTGAAAAGATATTTCAAGAGCCGGGGGATATTGTCCTGGAAGTCAAAAACCTGACCGTGGCAGACAAATTCCAGAACGTCATGGTAGATAATGTCTCAATGGACGTGCGCGCCGGTGAAATTGTCGGCATTGCCGGCGTGCAGGGCAACGGGCAGACCGAACTGGTCGAAGTCGTGACCGGCCTGCGGAAACTGGAAAGCGGCTCCGTGACCCTCTTTGGGCAGGATATCTCGAACACCAGTCCCCGTAGGATCACCGAACTTGGCAGCGCGCACATCCCGGAAGACAGGCAGGCAGACGGTCTGGTACTGCCTTTCCCGGTCGCTGAGAATCTGGTTCTGTGTACCTATTACAAGGAACCTTTTTCCAACGGCGTTGTCTTGCGCTACGACCAGATCATGGAAAATGCCGTGAAGCTGATCGAGGACTTCGACATTCGCACACCCAATGCCCTCACACCGGTTGGCTCGCTTTCCGGCGGAAACCAGCAAAAAGTAATCATTGCCCGCGAACTTTCCCGACCGATTCAGTTCCTGGTCGCCTCACAACCAACCCGCGGACTGGACGTCGGCTCCATTGAATATATTCACAGTCGCATCGTCCAAAAACGGGACGAAGGCTGCGCGGTTTTGCTCGTTTCTCCGGAACTGGATGAGATCATGGAGCTTTCTGACCGGATCGCGGTCATGTATCGGGGCGAGATCATCGCGGTTGTGCCCAATCGCGGCGTTTCCAAGGAACAGATCGGTTTGCTGATGGCTGGCGTGCTCCCGCAAGGTGACATTCCGACCGATGAAAACATCGTCATCGAAGCAACATTTTAGGTAGGTGCCCATTGAAAAAAGAAGAACAAGAAAAAAACGATCTGGGTAAGGCCTTTTTCCGTAAGTTTAATAAGGAAGATGGCGACGAGCCCAAAGAAAAGAAGAACTTTTGGCAATCCATCAGCATTCCTGCCCTCGCGATCCTGACCGGGTTGCTGATCGGCGCGATTCTGATCGTCCTGACCAGTCCCCGTGTTTACGAGGCATTCGCGCAAGGCTTTCTGACGGGAATTGGGACTGCTTTCAACGAGGTTTATGTCTCCTACAAGGCTTTATTAACCGGCGCTTTTGGCGATATCGGCAAGATTATCAGCGCACTGCAAAGCGGGACGCCGCACCAGATCCGCGTGGCGATCAACCCAATTCTGGAAAGCCTGGTCGTCTCCACGCCCTATATCCTGACCGGTCTGGCAGTCGCGCTTGGCTTCCGGGCGGGATTGTTCAACATCGGCGTTGAAGGGCAGCTCTTCATCGGTGCCGCTTGCGCGACCTTTGTCGGCTATTCGATCAAAGGTCTGCCCGGCTTCATCCACATGCCGCTGGCTTTGCTGGCGGGAATGGCAGGTGGCGCTTTTTGGGGCTTTATCCCCGGCTTTCTCAAAGCGAAAACCGGTGGTCACGAAGTCATCAACACCATCATGATGAACTACATCGCTTTCCGATTGACCGAATGGCTGTTGACTGGTCCGATGACGCGTCAGGGAGCAGGCAGCATGCCCGTCAGCCCGGTCATTGAAAAAAGCGCTGAGATTCCCCAGTTTTTCCCCTCACCGATCCGCTTCCACCTGGGCTTTTTTATGGCTCTGGCGGCGGCCTGGTTGATCTGGTGGCTGCTCTTCAAAACCACCTGGGGCCTGAACCTGCGCACCGTCGGCACGAACCCTCGCGCGGCAAAATATGCCGGTCTGAGCACTGTCAAAACAACCATCATGGGCATGTCCCTTTCCGGCGCGCTGGCGGGCATGGCAGGCGCCGTTCAAACCCTGGCCATCAACCGCAGCATGGCGATCGGCCTTTCTTCCGGCTACGGCTTCGACTCCATCGCCCTGGCGCTGATCGGCAACAACCATCCACTGGGCGTGGTGCTATCCTCGCTGCTCTTTGGCTCTCTGCGCAACGGCGCCACCCGCATGATGGTAGTTTCCCGCATTCCGATCGATATCGTCAGCGTGATCCAGGCCATCATTCTCATGCTGGTCGCCGCGCCAGGCATTATCCAGGCAATCTACCACCTGAAAGACTTGAAAACAGGTGACAACAAAGTTTTCCTATCCGGTTGGGGAGGTAAGGCATGAGCAAATCAACCCACGCAATTCAGCACAAACAGATCACTGAAGTTTCAAAACCTCGCCGCTACGGCATGGCCGCTGTGGAAATTGGCATTGCCCTGCTGATCTTCTTCGCTTTCGCGCTCAACATCAGCCCCGATAACAAAACCAATTTCGTCATGACCCCGGGCGGCATCACCCAGGGTGTGATGAAAGACCTGATCCTGCCTTCACGCCTGACTTTGATCGTCATGGCCGCTCTGGCATTGATCATTGGCCTGGTACAGCTCTTCAAAGGCTTCCAGAAGCGCACCAATCTGATGGTTGGGCTGACCGGCTTTTTGCTCATCATGAGCTTTCTGGTCTGGCAGGGAGCGGGTCAATCGCTCAACCTGGGAGGCATGCTCACCAGCGCTGTTTTGCTGGCCGTGCCGATCACCCTGGCTGCCTTCGCCGGCATTCTCAGCGAGCGCTGCGGCATCGTCAACATTGCCATCGAAGGCATGATGCTCTTCGCGGCAATGACCGGCACCGTCGTTGGTAGCCTGACCGACAGCCTCATCCTCGGCGTGTTGGGAGCGATCGTCGGCGCGCTTGCGCTGGCAGCCATCCATGCCATGCTTTCCATTAAATACAAGATCAACCAGACCATTTCCGGCACTGTCATCAACATTTTCTCGGCTGGCATCACCGCTTATGTCTCCCAGAAATTCCTGCAGGTCAACGAGACCATCAACACGCCCCCCATGTTCGGGCGCGCGCCGATCCCACTCTTGTCAGACATTCCCTTTATTGGCCCGATTCTGTTCAACACCAACATTTTCGTTTATCTTTTGTTGATCATTCTGGTCATCCTGCAATTTGCGCTCTTCTCCACCCGTTGGGGGCTGCGCCTGCGCTCGGTGGGCGAACACCCCAAGGCAGCCGACACGCTTGGCATCAACGTCAATCGCCTGCGCTGGATGGGCGTTTTGCTCAGCGGTGCCATCGCTGGCCTGGCTGGCGCTTTCTTCACGCTTGGTTCCGTTGGCCGCTTTGAAGAGGGCATGACCGCTGGCAAGGGCTTCATCGGCATAGCCGCCATGATCTTTGGCAACTGGAACCCCATCGGATCGCTTGGCGCGGGGCTCCTTTTCGGCTTCGCGGACGCGATCGGCTCGAAGCTTTCCATTTTGGGCAGCGGCATCCCGACCCAGTTTATGGCAATGGCGCCCTACCTCATCACCATGATCGTCCTGGCTGGCTTTATTGGCAAGGGCCAGGCTCCCGCCGCCGCCGGCACGCCTTATGATAAGGAATAGTCTTTTGTCCAATATACGGATAGTGATATAGTAGGTCGAGATTAAGAGTTGACGCGATTTACGCGTCAACTCTTAATCCGACACCAACAGCGTTATTGCGATACCCGGGACCAAACCATACATACCTTGTTATCCACCAACACATTCACAACTTTCTGGTTAATGACTGGAAGCAAAAACTTTCCGGCACAAATTCCTCAATTCCCAACCCTTTATTAACAAGCCTTTACCAAATGGCAAGGGCTTGTTAATTCTTGATAAACAAGCCTTTTATTTCTTCTTTCCACAGACGCGGTATGTTAAACTATAAACGTGTAAATAGAATAATTGGAGAAATATGGAAACTATTATCGTTAAAAACATCGCAAAAAGTTTCGGCAAGACCGAAGCCGTCAAGGACGTTTCCTTCAAGGTCAGCCCTGGGATCATCTTTGGCCTCCTGGGCCCAAATGGTTCCGGAAAGACCACCTCGATCCGCATTTTGCTGGATATTTACCAGCCCGACCGCGGCACGGTCGAGATTCTCGGCGGCCCCATGGACGAAGGCAAACTCAACAAGATCGGCTACCTGCCCGAAGAACGCGGCTTGTACCAGGACGTGGAAGTCAACCGCTGTCTGACCTATCTCGCCACTCTCAAAGGCATGAGCAAAGAGCAGATCGCCCAGCGCTTGCCCGTCTGGCTGGAACGCTTCGACCTGACCGCGCACCAAAAGAAAAAGAACAAAGAGCTCAGCAAGGGTATGCAGCAAAAAGCGCAATTGATCGCCGCGTTGATCCACGAGCCGGAGATCATCATTATCGACGAGCCCTTCTCCGCGCTCGACCCGGTCAACACCCAACTGGTCAAAGACCTGCTCATCGAATTGCGCAACCAGGGCAAGACCATCGTCATGTGTACCCACCAAATGAACCAGGTCGAAATGCTTTGCGACCGCCTGGTGCTGATCGATCATGGTCAGGTGCTCCTCGAAGGCAGCCTTGAAGAAGTGCGCGAGCGCTTCGCCTCCAACCAGATCCTGATCCAAAGCGACAACCCATTGCCCCAGGAGATCGCCGGCGTCGAAAGCATCGTCAAAGAAGGCCTCCATTACCGCCTGACTCCCTCCGGAAATCTGACCGCGCACGATCTTTTGCGCGAGTTGGTCAGGCAGGGCATCAACCTGAATACCTTTCAAGTTGCCGTACCTTCGCTGGATGAGATCTTCATCCAGGTTGTAAAAGAAGGCAGGAACGATCATGAACAAAACGATTAAAGTCGCCAGGTTCGAATACCTGCATCACGTTGGCAAAAAACGCTTTTGGATCACGCTGATCAGCGCCCCTTTGGGAATGGTGGTCCTTATTTTGGTAACGACCCTGATCACTTTCATGACTATTGATAAAAGCCCGATCGGTTTCATCGATCAGGCTGGCCTGATCACTCAGGTCAAGGATCCCAACTACAAACCTGGTTTTTTGGACATTGAGATCGAGATGGTCCCCTATACCGATGAAGCGACCGCCCGCGCGGACGTTGAAAACAAGACCCTGCAAGCCTTTTTCATCATCCCTGCCGGTTACGAATCGACCTATCAGGTCGAATATTACGCCAACAAGATGCCCTCCTCTGATATCACCGAAGAAGTTATTAGCTTTTTATCCAGGAATCTGCGTCTCGGCGACAATATTCCCAATCTGGAGCGCATTCAGGCGGGCAGCCAGATCAGCCTGCGTTCACTGGACGGCAGCCAGCAATCAGACGGCACAGGCTGGCATCGAATTGTTGTCCCCATCCTGATCGGGCTTATTTACTTCGTTCTCGTCATGAGCAGCGGCGGCTATTTGCTGCAATCCCTGGTTGAGGAAAAACAAAACCGCACCATGGAGATCATGATCACCTCCGTCACCCCAAACCAACTGATGGTCGGCAAAACCATCGGCAACATCAGCGTTGGGCTGACACAGATCGGTTTTTGGGCGCTGGTGGCCGCGATCGCGCTGTTTATCATGCGCAATCGCATACCCTTCCTCAACGACCTGAACCTTTCTGCTGGCTATGTCATCCTCAGCCTGGGCATGATGATCCTGTCCTTCATCGTCAATGCCGGTATTATGGCAACCATTGGCGCAACGATGACCACCGTCGAAGAAGGCCAGTCCATCACCGGCCTGATCGTGGTTCCGATGATGCTGCCCTTCTATTTTATGCAAGCCTTTTTCACCAACCCCAACGGTACCCTGCCCAAGGTGCTTAGCTACATTCCGGTCAGCGCCCCCCTCTCGATGAGCCTGCGAATGGCTTTCACCAACATACCCGCCTGGGAGATCATTCTGGTTTACGCCATCCTGATCATCTCAGCCGTGCTCGTTTTGTGGCTCTCCGGCAAAGCCTTTAGCCTGGGCATGCTTGAATACAGCAAGCGCATCCGCATTCGCGATCTTTTCCGCAAGGAGGTCAGCAATGGCTAAGGTTCGTAAAGTTTTCGCTTTTGAATTTTTCAATCTGATCAGCAAGAAGTCTTTTATTCTCAGCCTTATCCTGGTTCCGCTGATCCCTTCCCTGCTCTTCTTTGTTCTGGGCAGGCTCAATCAGGACCAAACCCAAAGTCTGACTCAGATTTTCACCTCCGAAGTCGCCAATCCCCTGCCGATCGGCGTGGTCGATCAAAGCGGTCTGGTCAGCGATTATCCATCCTGGCTGACCAGGGGCGAACTGATCGAGGTCGTCGATGAAGCCGCCGCCCGCGCCCAGGTTGAGCAAAATCAGATCGAAGGCTTCTTCCTCATCGCGCCCGATTACCTCGAAAGCGGCAAAGTTACTTTCATCAAACCCGAGATCAACATGGTGACCGAGATCATGCAGCAGCACACCCTCGACAACCTGATCAACTACAATCTGATGGGTCAGGATCAGGAGTTGTATCTCAAATACACCAATCCCGTCAACTTCAATTACAACTTCGTCAACGAGCAAACCGCCGACAAACGCGATCAGGAAAGCCCTATGACCATGCTCGTGCCGTATCTGATCACAATGCTTTTCTATATGGTCATTCTGATCGGCGCGGCATTCATGATCAACGCGGTCGGTAAGGACAAAGACAACAAAACCATCGAGATTCTCATGACCTCGACCAATCCGATTGAGCTCTTTTTTGGCAAGCTGCTGGCCTATGGCTCAGCCAGCCTGCTGCAATTGCTGGCCTGGGCGGGGGCTTTCGTCCTCGTATCAAAGATCGGCGGAACGAGCCTTTCCTTTATGCAGGGCTTTGATATTCCTGCCAGCCTGTTCCTTTGGGCAATTCCTTTCTTCGCCCTCGGATACATGATCTACGGCTCTCTAATGGCAGGCATCGGCGCCATGGCCCCCAACATCCGCGAGGGAAATCAATCTTCCTTTATCCTCATGCTGCCGCTGATGTTCGTCCTGATGAATATCTTTCAGCTGATCGACAAACCGAATGGAACCTTTACGGTCTTCCTGAGCCTGTTCCCGCTCACCTCGCCGGTGACAATGATGACCCGCCTCAGCATCGGTCAGGTGCCGCTCTGGCAGATCCTGCTGGCATTGTTGCTCCTGGTCTTGTTTGTGATCCTGACCATCCGCGCAGTGGCGAACCTGTTCAGCTCCCAAACCCTGCTCAGCGGAGACAAATTCAACATGAAGACCTTCTTTCGAACCCTGTTCGTAGGAAAATAGCTACCAAACATTTACCTTTTGAAAAGAAGCTGGTGTAAATTCCACCAGCTTCTTTTGTAAGAGAAAGGTGATTTTAGTAGGTCGAGATTGAGAACCAGGCGTTGAAACGCCTGGTTCTCAATCCGACGTCCAAGCACTTATTTGTTACTGCATAGTGCTTTTGTGATGAGAATAAACATGACAAGGTCGAAACGAAGTACCCGTAAGGGTATTGACAAGAGAAGCCTGTGTGATGTACTCTATCCTGCCCATTGGCGTATCTCTTGCAACCAATCTTAAACGCTATATTAATTTCGCTTGGTGAACCAATTATGAAAAATAAAACTTTTCTCGCAATTATCCTGATCACAATGCTGCTTACAGCAGCCTGCAACAGATCAAGCCAACCAACCCCAACGGATCAGCTGGATCAAATCCGCACGGCGGCTGCCCGTACGGTTGAAGCAATGACCACAGAAATTGTCCTAACCGCTCAAATCGCTCAGACCCAAACCGCGCTTGCTATCCCTTCGCAAAGCACGGATGAGACTCCCACCGCGGCGACGCCCTTGCCCTCTGCCGTTCCAACCGCCGGGAGCACCCCAACCGCTGCTGCTACAGAAGGCGGCCAGGCTGAAACACCCTGCAACCTGGCGGGCTTCGTCACCGAAACCATCCCCGACGGCTCGCAGTTTACGCCTGGCGTCAGCTACACCAAAACCTGGACGCTGCGAAACGATGGTAACTGCACCTGGACCAAAGACTATTCGGTCGTCTTCGTCAGCGGCACATCCATGTCCGCCCCGGCCAGCATGCCCCTGACCGACAAAAACATTGCCCCTGGCGAGAGCGTCGTGATCAGCATGCCCCTCACCGCGCCAAATACCGCTGGCGCCTACAAGGCGGAATTCAAACTTCGCAGCGCTGAAGGCGTTATTTTCGCCTTCAAAAATGTTGAACACACCTTTTGGGTCGAGATCCAGGTTCGGGGAGATGTCATCAACCTGGCAGATTCCTACTGCTCCGCCGCCTGGTCAAGCACAGTCGGCACGCTACCTTGCCCGGGCAAAGCGGGCGATGCTGGCGGCTTTGTTTACTCCGACCCAACCCCGCATCTTGAAAATGGCTCAACCGATGACGAACCTGCGCTTTGGCTGGGTTTGCAAAACGCGGACGATTCTTACCTCAAGGCCGTCTTCCCCAGTATGGTCATCCCTGAAAAAGCCAAATTCACCACCTTTTTAGGCTGCCTGCGCGGCAACACTGCCTGCGAAGTGGAGTTTATCCTCAATTATCAGGACGCCAGCGGCGGCCTGCATGAAATTGGCAGCTGGACCGAAACCCACGACGGACAGATCACCCATATCGAGGTCGATCTAAGCGGCTTTGGCGGAAAACAAACCACCATCGTCTTCCTACTGCGCGCCAAAGGCAACCCCTCCGGCGACGTGGTTCACCTCTTGATGCCCATGATCCAACCCTAAACTTGCATCAAATCACAATTCAGGTTGTGACGAAGAGCCCGAAAGGGTATTGAAAAATGAGCGTTTCGACGCCTATTTCTCAATCCGACGGTAACACTTACTTCTCACATGGGAGAAGGTGCTTTTTTAAGCCTTCTCCGCTCGGGAGAAAGGCCTGCCCTCTCAGCAGGAGAGGGTGCCCGCAGGGCGGATGAGGGCAAGCCCACAGGATATGTGCTATGAAAAGAAAAAATGAGTTAGGTACTTGTAAAGCTGATGAGGCACTTTGGCACTTTGAATGAGGACTTATGCCTTCTCTCGTTGAAGCAAGGTCATTATAAAACCTCGTGAAAAGTGCTCGTTAGCGAATTGAGAATACCCTCATACGCGAGTTTTTCCAATCTCGACAATAAATCACAATTCGGCCTCATCGCAAACTTGACAAATATGGGTTTAACCTTGACAATTAATCATTATTCATGAGAAAAAAGGACGGTTGATGATGAAGAAACAATCCCTCCACAAACTATTCCTGCTGGTGCTGATCGCCGCGCTGGCTTTGAGTGCCTGCGGGCCAAAAAACGACCCCAAGGCTGCTGAAGTTCAGCTCACCAACGTGGCTGAAACCGTTGCGGTGCAATTCACCAAAACCGCTCAGGCGCGCCCCAGCGACACCCCGATCCCAACCGCGACAGAATACATCATGCCAACCATGACGCCAACTGCCATGCCAACAATGACCGTTCCGACTGCCTCAATCGGCACCACCCCCTCAACAACGGCTGTCACAACCGCGACCCTCGCGCCGACCCCAGCCGGCGGCGTTGACGCTGGCGTTTGGGCCCGCAGTGACCCAATGGACGGCACCAACATCCCCGCCGGAAGCCAGTTCAAGGTCACCGTCACCCTGATGAACACCGGCACGACAACCTGGAACACCAGTTATTACATCCAGATGACCGGCGGCGACAACCTCGGCCTTAAGCTGACCAAATTCCAGATGCCCTACGAAGTTCCACCGCAAATGAGCGTTCAGTTCACATTCGATTTCACCGCGCCCAGCACAGCTGGCAAGGTCAAAAACGACTGGAACATCGTCAACCCCGGCAACGTCGCCTTCGGCGTCTTTTGGTGTGAGTACAACATTGTCACACCCTAATTCCAGAGATGAGCGATTGAAGAATGAAATTAAAGCCGAGGCATACCACCTCGGCTTTATTGATATTGGCTTCACCACCCCCGATGTTGACGTTAACTACGCGCAGTTTCTTGAATGGACTGAGAAAGGCTGTCAGGCCGGCATGCAATATCTGGCCAGGAACAACACCCTCTCAGTCCGTCAATCAGCAAAAAATCTTCTTCCGGAATGTGAGACCGTCATTTGCCTGGCTTATCCCTATCCTTTGATAGCCCCAACCGCGACGGAAGACCAGGGGCGGATCGCCTCTTATGCCCTCTTGCAGGATTATCACATTACCGTTTCTGAATTGGCAAACAAGCTGGTTAAAAAGATATCTCAACTTTTAGGCGACCAGCTTTTGGCTCAGGTGCATCTCGACACCAGCCCAATCCTTGAAAAAAGCTACGCGCGGCAAGCTGGTCTGGGTTGGATCGGGCGCAATTCCCTGCTGATCCACCCAAAGTACGGCTCGGGTCTCTTCCTATGCGAGATCCTGATCAATATTTCCATCGAACCGGACTCTCCTTTTACCACAGACGGCTGCCAGAACTGCCTGCGCTGCCTCAATGCCTGCCCGACCAAAGCCATTTTACCCAACCGCAGCATCGACGCCCGCCGCTGCCTGAGCTACCTCACCATCGAAAACCGAGGAGAGATCCCTAAAGAATTCCGCCAGGCGATGGGAAACCGCATTTTTGGTTGTGACCAATGCCAGCTCGCCTGCCCTTACAACAAGCAATCCAAAACATCGCTTAACGCTGAAAGCGGACAGCCCACCATCAATCCGACCCCGGAATTAGACGATAGTTTCGCCATGACTGAAGAGGAATTCCACAGCCACTACAAGCAAAATCCGGTCTTACGGGCAAAATACACCGGCTTTCGCCGCAACCTTGCCATTGCCATGGGCAATTCTGAAAACCCCGATTTCTTACCCCTGCTTCATCAAGCCCAAAACACCGAACCAAACCCGATCGTCGCTGAAGCGATTGCCTGGGCAATCAACAACTTAGAACCTTCTGCCAATCCGCAACCCGACCCTTCTTTTATGGCATAATTATGCAATCTGGCATCATGCGACGAGGAGTTTCTGTGCGAATTTTGGAAATTATTTCTCTCCCACACGGGGAGCGCGAATAATGGGACAAAACCCACAACCGACCTTCCATATTGGCTCGATCCCCGTTTACGGGCAGCTGATCCTTGCCCCCATGGACGGCCTTTCGGACGCGACCTTTCGCTGGATCACGCGAAAACTGGGTTCCGCCTATTCGGTTTCAGAGTTCATCAACACGCTCGACTACGCCAACCAGAAGAGTTACGAGAAAAAGCGCCTGCTCTTCCGCGATGTCGAACGCCCCTTTGCGGCTCAATTGCTCGATAACGACGCTGTGCGCATGGCCGAAGCCGCTGCCCGTATTGAAGAGGAATTTCACCCCGATATCTTTGATATCAATATGGGTTGCTCCGCCCGCAGCGTGGCTGGTCGGGGCGCTGGCGTGGGTATGATGCGCCAACCCGGGCTGGTGCGGGATGCCTTTCGCCTGGTCACCCAGTCGGTCAGTGTTCCCGTCACCGCCAAAATGCGCATCGGTTGGGATGAAACCACGCACAACTTCCTCGAACTCTCGGAACTCGCGATCGAGAACGGCGCGCGGCTGATCGCGCTGCACGGCCGGACGCAAAAGAATTCCTTCAACAAACCCGCCCGCTGGGAACCGATCGCCGAGCTTAAAAAACGCGTCAATGTGCCTGTCATCGGCAACGGCGATGTGATTCGCGCCGCCGATGCGCACCGCATGCTGGAAGAGACAGGCTGCGATGCCGTCATGGTCGGACGGGCAGCCAAGGCAAACCCCTGGATCTTCAGTTGGCGCGATCGGCAGGAAGTCTCGATCCAGGAAGTCTATCAACTGGCGCGTTTTCAGATCAACGACATGATGCAGCTGCAGCCCGAACGCGGACTAATGCCCTTCCGCAAGTATCTGAAAGCCTATCTCGACCCCTACGGAATCCCTCGGGAACAGATGAAGAAATTGCTTGTTTGTTCCGATCATCAGGAATTATTGAGCTTGATGGACGAAGTTTTCACAGCCCTGGGCGCCTCAAAAGATGCCCCGGAGATCATTGACTTTTCAACTGGATAAGGAGCGTTTTCATGAAACATGATGTACAAGACAATCTCAAGCTGATGAAGAAGCGGGTAAACGCCTGGGTAATGTACGACTGGGCCAATTCCGCCTTCGCCACCACCGTCATGGGCGTGGTTTTGCCGTCCTACTTCGCCGATTTCATAGCGAATGGCCCCTCCGTGCCCATCTGGGGCCAGGCAGTCGCCATCGGCAGTCTGCTGGCAGCCGTGTTGAGCCCGATCCTCGGCGCCATCGCAGATTTCAAAGCCAGCAAAAAGAAATTTATGGCTTTCTTTGCCGCGCTCGGCATCATCAGCACCGCCTTGTTGTGGTTCGTAGTCGGTCCCGCGCAGCAGACGCTCTGCATCATCCTCTACATTCTGGGGACGATCGGTTTTGCGGGCTCCCTGGTCTTTTATGACAGCCTGCTGCCGCATGTCGCCAAAGACGATGATGAAATGGATCAGATTTCCTCCAAAGGCTACGCCATGGGCTACATTGGCGGTGGTTTGCTGCTTCTGATCAACGCCCTGATGATCTTTTTTGGCCCCAAACTGCTCCCCAACATGCCCGAGAGCGAAGCATCCGCGCTCATGATGCGCCTGAGCCTGCTCAGCGTTGCCATCTGGTGGGCAGTCTTTTCCATTCCGATCTTCAAAAATGTTCCCGAACCTCCCGCCCGTGGTGAAGAATCCGAAGTCGGCAAGCATGTCATCGCTGTCAGTTTTGGACGTCTGGCGAAAGCCTTCACCGGTATCCGCGAATATAAAGACCTCTTCCTCTTCCTGATCACCTTCTTTGTTTATGCCAATGGGATCGGAACGATCATCACCATGGCAGCCAGCTACGCCAAAGACCTCGAATTTAGCACACTCACGGTTTTGGGCACTTTCCTGATGGTCCAGTTCGTCGCCGCGCCCTTCTCGATCCTCTTCGGAAAACTGGCCGGGAAGATGGGTAACAAAAAAGCCATCACCCTCGCTCTGGTCATTTACTCAGTTGTCGCTGTGATCGGCTATTTCATGACCGAAGAATGGCACATGTTCGTGCTCGGATTTGGCGTCGCCATGGTGCAGGGCGGCAGCCAGGCTTTGAGCCGTTCCCTGATCGGCAAGATGATGCCCAAAAGCAAAAGCGCCGAGTTTTACGGCTTTTTCAGCGTTTCGGAGAAGTTTAATACCGTTGTTGGCCCGGCCCTGATGGCCTTCATCACCGCCAGAACCGGCGACCCGCGTTACGGCATCGTTTCGTTGGTATTCTTCTTCGTCGCTGGCATCATCATGCTGCGCTTCGTGAATGTGGAACGCGGCATCGCCCAGGCCGAAGCCGTCGACGCGCAGATGGTGGAGTTGGAACATTAGAAATTATCACAAATTGTAGGTCGCGATTGGAATAACCCTCAATTGTGAGGGTTATTCCAATCCGACGGAAAAGAATTCTGCCGAATATTACTTGACATCGGATTGATGGAATTGACTAACATTATTCAATTCCATCAATCACGTATCTACGCAAGAAACCCGTTGAAACCAGAAATATTCTTTAATGCAAGCTAGGTCAAGGGATGAGTAGGTTGAGATTGAGAAGTGAAGGATTAACCTTCACTTCTCAATCCAACGTCAAAAACATTTTTTCAATTAACTTCCTAAACCCATTCCGACCTAAAGCAGTAGAAAAAAAGAAAGCAATTGACGTTATTGTCGCACTCTACCCGGCGTCGGATTGAAAGATGAACTTCGATTCATCTTTCAATCGCGACCTACGCAATAAAACATGCCCCTATAGATCAAAGTCAAGACCAAGAGTTGTAGGTTGAGGCATTAAAACTCCGTCCCATCACGCAAAACATCCAAATATTCAACGTAAGAAAAGATCCGATTCCGAAGCTTTCCAGTGGTCTCTTCAACAATCCCCAGTTTCTCCAACCTTTGGACAGCTCCCAAAACAGTATTATAGGAAAGACCCAACTCTCTGGCAGTTTTGCTGATTTCGATGATTGGGGATTTCTCGAGATATTCAAACACTGTTCTCGCGAGAATCCTCGCCCGTCCCAATTCTTCAATTTTCGCAATATTGAGGTCATGCAGTTCGGACAATAATTTGATCTTGTCAACCGCATCCTTTGCAGAAACGATCAAAGCCTTTAAGAAAAACTTGATCCACTGCTCAAAATTCCCTTTATTTCTCACCTCGTTTAAGCGATCGCAATACTCAATTCGATTCTTCTTCAGATAATAGGATATATACAATGCCTGTGAGCTGATCGCGCCTTGCCCAAGCAAAAACAATACGATCAGGAGCCGACCAAGACGCCCGTTTCCGTCAAGGAAAGGATGGATCGTCTCAAATTGATAGTGGATCAGACCTGCGCGAATGAGGACGTCGAGATCATTACCAGTGTTAATATACTTCTCCAGATCCGACATCGCCGTTTCCATCTCTTTCAGGTTTGGCGGTATGTATCGGGCGTCCTTAAGCGCGACGCCATGACCGCCGATCCAATTCTGCGACCTGCGAAATTCTCCTGGTGTTTTCTCTTCACCCCGTCCACCGCGCATCAATACCTCGTGCGTTTGTTTGATCAGGCGGTTCCCGAGCGGTAGTTCGTTCAGCTTTTCCTTCGCGTAATCCACCGCCTTTTTGTAGCTCAAAACCTCTCCAATATCACGATTGGCATTGGTCTCAACATTTGGATCCAAAACATCCTCAAGGGTTGCCTGTGTCCCCTCAATTTGGGAAGACATCAACGCTTCCTTCAGAATATTCATGTAAATGAAAATATCTATATTGGGAATATAGCTTGAAATCGACTCAAATTCAGTCAGCTGCTTATGCGCCTCGACCAGTAAAGCGACCATTTCCTCATCTTGCTCAATCGCGGGGTTTGGAGGAAGTGGATTAGGCTTAAACGAGTAATAAGCCGCATCACCGTTTAAATTTTTTGAATAGCTACCAGCCCTTTGCCCTGCCATTTTTTACTCCTAACATGAAATTACAATTTTATTTTAGCACTCTTATTTCAACTTAGCAAGCTAACTTGAAATAACGTCTCTTTTTTCCTTTCTTATTTCAACTTAGCAGCTTATCTTGAAATAACGTGCCTTTATTCGCTTCCAAAACACGCTCCAATATCCACCCCCCTCATAAACCAATCCTTCTACTTATTCCTTGTATTATCCAAACTGGACTATAATTCAAGCTTGCAAGAACACATCATCGCCCCCTGGAGATTTTTCGAAAAAATGAAGAAATTTCGTGTTGCCGTCCTGGCAAATCTAAAAGAAAACGCGCCTGTTTTTGATGGCATGAGTGAAGATCAATGGGACGACCTCGACTCAGAGTCCACCGTCCTTTCCCTGGTAAACGCGATCAAGGAGGGCGGTCACGAGGCCGAATTCCTTGAAGCCGACGAAAGCATCACCGACACCGTCCGTAATTACAAGCCCGATATCTGTTTCAACATCGCCGAAAGCCATTTTGGCGACTCGCGTGAGGCTCAGATACCCGCTATCCTCGAAAAATTGCAGATCCCCTACACCGGCTCAAAGATCCTGACCCTGGCCCTGACGCTCGACAAGCCAATGACCAAGCGCATCCTCGCCTGGCATAACCTTCCCACCCCTGAGTTTCAGAGCTTTGAGCGTGTCGATGAGCCGCTGGACGAAGGCATGGAATTCCCGCTCTTCATCAAGCCCAGTCGCGAAGGCACTGGCATGGGCATCAGCTACCAATCGATTCTGCACAATGAAGACGAGCTGCGCACCCAGCTGGATTACATCCTCAAAAAATACAAACAAAGCGCTTTGGTCGAACGCTATATCGAGGGACGCGAAGTCACCGTCGGCCTGGTCGGCAACCTGATCGGTCCCGTCGCGCGGCGTATTCCTCAAAACGAAAACGCTCACCGCATTCAGGCTGGCCTGCACTTTTTGCCCCCGATGGAAGTCAACCTCGCGCCCTGGGTTGAGGCTGGCGGCGTTTACGGCAACGAGCTCAAAACAGCCCACGCTGCCGATCTCGAATACCTCTGCCCTGCCCCACTCGACGACGACATGATTGACGAGCTCAACTGGCTGGCTGCCGCTGTATTTCGCGTGACAGGCGCTCTGGATGTTTCGCGCATCGATTTTCGCCTTGACGTTCACGACAACTTCAAGCCTTACATTCTTGAGATCAACCCCCTGCCTGGTCTGATGCCCAAACTCTCCGACATCGTCATCGAAGCCGAAGCCGACGGCATCAGCCACACCGAGCTGGTCAACATGATCCTCAACACCGCCCTAAAACGCTACGGAATGATCTAAGGAAGCATGAACCTGCGGATCCTTTCACTCGAAGATTATCCGAGGCTCTATGAACTCTGGAGCAGCAGCCCTGGCTTCAACCGCGGTTTGCGCAGCCTGGATGACAGCCTGGAAGGCATCGCCAGATTTCTTGAGCGCAACCCTAACACCTGCTTTGTCCTCGAACGGGACGGACGGTTGATCGGCAGCATCCTCGCCGGGCATGATGGCAGACGGGGCTATATCTACCATGCCATTGTCCATCCCGAATTTCAGGGTCAAGGTTTTGGCAAACTCCTGGCGGATAAGGCCTGTGAAGCGCTCATAGCCGAAGGCATCAACAAAGCTGGTATGCTCGTCTTTGCTAGCAATGAACAAGGCAACGCCTTCTGGGAAAGTCAGGGCTGGACCGACCGCCCGGATCTGGTCTACCGTAACAAGTCACTCAATTCGGAAAACCTCTAAATGGATATTCAGGTTCGCCAGGCACAACTATCCGACATCCCGCTGCTGGTCAAAGCGCGGATCGACTTTTTGATTGCGCTCGGTCACGCGGTCACCGAAGAGAACGCAGCGATCATCAGTGAACAGGTAGAACAATTTCTGACGCAACACCTGAACAGAGATATTTTTGCCTGGATAGCTTTGGATGGTGAAACGGCTGCCGCGACAGGCTTTCTGACCCTTTTTCAAGGCATGGCTCACGTCAGCATGCCCAGTGGAACCTATGGGCGCATCACCAACATGCTCACCTGGCCAGCCTACCGCAGTCGCGGCCTTGCCCGCCGGATCATGAATGAGCTGATCAACAAGGCAAAAGAAAATAATGTTGACTTTGTCAACCTGGACGCCTCCGATATGGGCAGACCGCTTTACGAAAGCCTCGGCTTTGTCGACTTTATTCCCAAAGACCCACCGATGATTCTTACTCTGAACAAAAACTGACCCCGCTCGAGTGCATGCCTGGCATAAAACCTGCTCCTTCTCTATCAAGTGGTTTTCTTTCCCCACTGAGAGCGGAGGGTCTGATGCTCCCAATGGCATATTGTGGTTTGAATTGTGAAGAATGCCCGGTCTTACAGGCAACGCTGAACCGGGATGAGGCTCACAAGCGTTGGCTGGCAGCCGAATATTCCAGCCCCGATCAATACTACTCCACCCGTGACATGACCTGCCTGGGCTGTCAGAGCCAGGGTAAACCTGAATCGCGCATGTGCCAGGCTTGTCGGGTGCGGGCTTGCGCCGCACAGCGAGCTGTCGAGAACTGCGCGCACTGCCCCGCCTACCCCTGCAATCTGATCGAGCACTTCGTCCCGATCGAGACCGACGCCCGCGGCGCTCTGGAACTGGAAAGGGAAAGAATTTTGGTAAAAGCATAAAAAGCCATTACAATTCTCCCCATGTCAGACACAGCAACCCTGGTTGACCTGGCGCTTTTGCAGCCCAGTCAGCTTTACCTTTCCGCCGAACGTCTGGAACAGATCCTCGCCTGGATCAAAAGCGTAAACCCCGATGAGCTCGAGCCGCTGCCCGTCAAGGAACTTGATGGTCATCTCATGTTGACCGATGGGCATCACCGCGCTTACGCGGTCCATTCCCTTGGCCGCAGGCAGATCAAGGTGATCCCGGATCCAGACGAACTGGATTGGGAAGCCTATCGCATTTGCGTCCAATGGTGCCTCGAGGATGGCATCCGCTCCGTCATGGACCTCAAAAGCAGGATCGTCAATGAGGAAGACTTTGACCTGCTCTGGAACAAACGCTGTGACGAATTACACCAATTTCTGGAGGAACAAAGATGCGCATCGGACTGATCGCTGAAAAGTATATCGACAAAGATCTTGAGCACAACTTCGCCCAAATGATAAAGTGGCTCAAACAGTGCGAGGGGCAGGGTTACGACCTGCTTTGCTTTGGCGAGTCTTTCGCGCATGGCTTTGAAGCCCTGACCTGGGAGCACGAAAAAGACCTCGAAATTGCCATCACGCAAAGCGACCCTCGCATCGAGCGGCTTCGAAGGCAGGCTAAAAGATCAAAAACGGGTATCGCTTTCGGCTACATCGAGAAAGTGGAAGACAAACTATTCAGCAGCTACCTGGTCCTCTCAGGCGAGGGGGAAGTGCTGGCAAACTTCCGCCGCGTTTCGGTAGGATGGAAAGAGCCCATCGCAGACCATGATTTTTATCTGGAGGGCAAGGATTACACTCCCTTTGAGTTCAAGGGCAAAAAGATCGGCATCGCGATTTGCGGCGACCTCTGGCATGACAACCTTTTTGAAAACTTCAAAAAGCAACAGTCAGACCTCCTGCTCTGGCCGCTCTACATCAATTACACGCCCGAAGATTGGTACGGTGGGGAACGCGAGGCTTACGCTGAACGCGCTGGCGACCTCCAACGCCCTGTCCTGATGATCAACAGCCTCTCCGATCCCCCAACCCAGGCCTTTGGCGGTTGTTACGACTTCAATTCAGGCAGGATCGAACAGGAATTACCTCTCGGTGGAGGCGGAATGTTGACGGTTGAGTTCTGACCGATCTTTCCCAGGTATTAATGTTCAAGCAAGCCGACACATGCATTATGCAAAATGGGAACCTGCAGAATTATTGAACTATATTTTTTCAGATTAAAAAAGGGGATTTTACGTTGGATTGAATTTGCCCTTTTTTAGGGCAAATTCAATCCCGATCTACAGGCAGGGAGAGGGTATTTCCCTATCCCTTACGACTTACCGCGCATTCTCGGGTCAAGCACGTCGCGCATTGCGTCTCCTACCAGGTTCCAGCCCATCACAAACAAGGTCAATACGATACCGGGGTAAACGACAATATACCAATACTTATCCAGGCTGGTGATCCAGTTGCGCGAGAAGCTCAGCACCTGACCCCAGTCCGCGTAGCCAACCTCAGTACCGATTCCAAGGAAGGACAGGGCGGCAAAGCTCAGGACAACATCGCCAATGCCCAGCGAAGCCAGAACCAGGGTTGGGAAGATGGCATTGGGCATAATGTGCTTGAAGAGTGTTCGGCTGTTTTTCACACCCGAGACCTTGGCTGCCATGACAAAATCGCGATTCTTGATCGAAAGGATGTCCGAGCGAATAATGCGCGCGTAACCCATCCAGCCAAAAGTGATCATCGCGATCAGCGGCGGCATCAGGCTGCGCCCCCAGAGCGGCGTCAACACAGCCGAGAGGATGAGCGCCATCATGATGTACGGCAGCGTCATAAAGATATCCACCACCCGCATCAGGAAATTATCGATCCAACCTCCATAGTAGGCAGCCACCGATCCAATGATCACGCCGATCGCCACGGTAACAACGACCACGAACAAACCGGTCTTGAAGGCTGTGCGAGTGCCCCAGATGATGCCATAAAAGATATCATACTGCCCTTGGGCGGTTCCCAGTAGGTGAACCCATTCGTCCTTGCCCGTCAGGGTTTTGTACCAGAAGGGGATTTCAGGAACATTGCGTTTCCAGGGGGAACCCGGCGCTTTCGGTTCGCCGCCAAAGCCGTCGCGGGGAATTTTGTAGGGGTCTTTGCCAACCGGTGGAGCGATCAATGGAGCAAAAACGGCCACGAGGATAAACGTAAGGATCAAAATAAAGCCAACGATCGAGGCCGGGGTCTTGAACAAGCCTTTAATGATGCGATAGTTTTCAGGACCCAGGACGCGTTCCAACCAGGAAATCTTGCGGTCGGAAACTGATTCTTTTAGTTCGCGGTTATCACCGCTGGGAATGCTTGTCTGTTCAGTCATGCATTTCTCCTTAATTCAAGCGTACACGAGGGTCAATAAAGGCGTACATCACGTCTACGATCAGGTTGGAAACGATCAGGATCAAACCAGTAAAAATTCCCATTCCCAAAACCGTGACCACGTCCAGCTGCGCGGCTGCATCCGCGGCAGCCTTGCCGATACCAGGGTAGTTGAAGACCGTTTCGGTGATCACCACACCCCCCAACAATCCAACAATACTCGAACCCATCATCGTCACGATCGGCAGCATGGCGTTCGGTCGGGCGTGTTTGTTGACGACATCCCGCTCCAGCAGGCCTTTGGCACGCGCTGTCGTCACATAGTCCATTCTGAGCGTTTCAAGCATGGACGAACGCGTCACACGCACATAGGTGGCCCAGTTGATGTAAGAAAGCGTCATGATCGGCATGATCAAATGACGCAGGGCGTCCCAAAAAACGTCAAATCTGCCATTCAATAAGGCATCGATGGTCAGCAAGTGAGTGTAAGACTTAAAGTTGCCGGAATAAATTAACTGGTTGACCCAGTCAGACATTCTTCCAGGCAAAAACCACTTGAGTTTGGCATAGAAGAACATTAATAGCAGCAAGCCAAACACAAAGGTCGGGAAGGAGGTTCCGATGATCGAATAGATCCTTGCCGCCTGGTCAAAAGCCTTGTTTTGATTAACCGCGGCTTTCACCCCCATCCAGATGCCCACCGAGAGCATTGGGAAAACGGTCCAAAGCGCAAGGTCAAGCGTGTTTGGAAAGCGATTCCTGATGATATCGACCACTGGTTGTGAAGCAGTTCGGGAATATCCAAACTGACCCCGCAAAACGCCGCCTTCCATCTCACCAGTTACCGGGTCTTTGACGCCGGTCAGCCACTTCCAGTATTGCACCAGAAAAGGCTGGTCCAACCCGTATTGCCGGATGATCCCTTCTACTTGCTTATCGTTTTTTGGAAAGTCCTTCATGTAGAGCGCCGAACGTTCCACGGGCCCCAGGAACTGAAGCATTCCAAAAATGATCAGGGTAACGCCGATTAATAACAGCGGAACCATGAGTAACCTGCGGATAATGTAATTGGTCATGCCTTACCTCTCTGTGTTTGTGCCTTTCAAACCGCTCACAACCTCAGTTATGCCCGCTTTGAAAGCCGCAAGCTTCTGGGAGCCCTGACGGGCTCCCAGAATGGTAGTCAAAACTATTTGACCAGGAAGTTGAAGATCAAAACATCCTGTGACAAACCTGGGCGACCGTAGTAGAGGGTCAGCGGTTTGTCGTTGGGGGTGTCGCAGATCTCAAAGCGATCCAGGCCGCTCAGGTTGGTGTCCACCGAGCAAACGGGCACGGGGTCATCGTAGGCGTTGGTCTCAGGATTGTAGATCGCGATCTCGCTCACCAGATTATCGACCTGGGTGCGTTGTTCCACTGGAACAGCGATCAGATCTGCCTCACCAGCCTGAAGCATGGCAAAGCGGGTACCAAATTCGGCGACGTCTTTGATGACAACGCGTTCGGTCTTGGCGGGTTCTCCCCAGTATTCATCGAAGCGAGCCAGAACGGTCTCGGTGCCAGGCGTCCAGTGATCCAGTTTGTAAGGGCCCGTACCATTGGCAATTGAAGTGAAGGGATCATCAGCGGAAACCATGCCATAGTAATTCTGCCAGGTTTCGCAGCTTCCATCCCAACCACCGTTCTCAACAACCCATTCCATGTCCATAACGGAGCCCCAGTTTTGGGCGATGGTCGCCATGAAAGGACCCCAGGGTTGGGCAAGATAGAAAGTAACGGTTCCAGCTTCGTCATCGGCTACGATCTTATCTTTCACCTGTTGGCAGGCGCCGACCAGAACGTCAGCAGGATTGGCAACCAGCGTCTCGCGGCTGTCAGCCGAGGCGAAATCGTCCACCAGTCCGGTGATGTCATCGATACCCACACCAAAGAAGGGTTCAGCCAGCAGCCATTGAGGTGAGGAATAACCACCCTGCAGCAAACCTCTCTGGAAGGAGTAGGCTACGTCAGAGGGAGTCAGGTCGCCACCTTCGTGGAATTTGACGCCTTCGCGGATCTTGAAGGTAATGGTCTGACCGCCGTCAGATTCTTCCCAGCTTTCCGCCAGTTGGGGAACAAACTTATCGGTCGCGATGCCATCATAGAATACCAGGGTCTCATAGATGTTCTGGAGAACCTGTCCGCTGGCAGTGTCGTAAGCCAGGGCTGGGTCAAGTGTATCGGTATCACCGAAGGTTGCCACGGTGATCACATCAGGATTGGGCGCGCCTTCAGCTTTGTAGATAGGAGCAAAGTAATCACCGGAGAAGATCGGGTTGAAAACGCGACCTTCGATCCATTTTTGTTCATAACCATGGGAAGTAGCCAGAGCCACAGGGATACCAACAGCCAGATCGTAATAAAGCTGGTTAAACTGCTGATAGATGGAATGGCGTTCGGCCGGGTCAGTACTGGCAACACCCTGATCAAGGTAGGTCTTAAACTGGGCCTTGATGTCATCGGGCAGGTTTTGACGGTTGCCATAGGTACCGGTTGTATAAGGCTGATACCAGTTGTGAGCGTCATGGATATCTTCCTGCCAGCCAGCCACCATGATGGGAATTTTCTTGGCGCGCTGGGCGGCAAGATATGCCGGCCACGGCAGACCGAGAACTTCAATAACGAATTTGTCATTGATCTCAGCCAGGTTAGCCTGCATGATCTCAGCATAGATCTGACGGGTGGTGTTACCGGTATTGTAAGCCATCTGGAGGCGGAAACCCATTTCCCAGATGTCATCGGGGTCTTCACCAGCCGGGATGCCGTCTTTGTCGACGTCAGCCAGTTTGAACTCTTCAGCGGCTTTTTCGAGATCCATCGCGAAGTGGGCAGCATCCGGGTCAAAACCAGGCATACCAACCAAAGACAGCACCTTGGATTGGATGGCTTCACCCTGATAGATTTCATCGATCACGGTGTCCCAGTCAAAAGCGTAGGCAAAACCACGGCGCACATGGATATCAGAAAAAATATCGGGGGGCGCACCGTTGCCATCCAGCTTGTTGGAACCCAGATAGGGGTTCAGGGCTGTGGCAACTTCTTCAACTGGCGCCTCGGTCACTACGGGTTCAGTGGTGTCCGCAGGAACCTCAGTTTCGACATTGGTATCGACGACGGGCACTTCGTAAACGGGAGCTGGAGTTGGGTTACAAGCAGCTAAAATCATGCTTGCGGCCAACAGTAAAGCTAAAAATACATAAATCTTGCGCATTTCTCCTCCTCAGAGATGATTGTTTTGAATCTTTGTTATCCTTTACTCAAAATTCTTTTCTTTGATCTCCTCAAATGACCTCCTTCTCTTGTTCAGGGACATTGACCTTGAAACACTCAACATAGTGACCAGGTAATACTTCTCTGAATTCGGGTCTTGCCACAGCACATTGTTCATCGGCGATCGGGCAGCGCGTCCTGAAACGGCAGCCGCTGGGTGGATTGGCGGGAGACGGAACATCGCCCTCCAAAACCGTGCGGGTGTGCCCTTCATAATATTCAGGATCGGCTACAGGGATGGCGGAAAGAAGTGCCTTCGTGTAGGGGTGAAGTGGATTGCGGTAGATCTCGTTGCGATCTGCCAACTCGACAATAATGCCCAGATACATGACCGCGACTCTATCGCTGATATGTCTGACCATGGAGAGGTCATGGGCAATGAAAAGGTAAGTTAGATCAAGTTCTTTCTGCAGATCTTCAAAAAGGTTGATGATCTGAGCCTGAATTGAAACGTCCAGGGCTGAAATGGGTTCATCACAGACAATGAAGGACGGGTTGTTCGCCAAAGCCCGCGCGATGCCAATGCGCTGGCGTTGACCGCCCGAAAATTCATGAGGGTAGCGCGACATGAAATCAGGATCAAGCCTGACCAGGCTCATCAGTTCGCGAACGCGGTCGTTGATCTCTTTTCCGCTGACCGCCCCAAAGGCGACCAGAGGCTCCGCGATGATATCACGAATGGTCATGCGCGGGTTCAGGCTGGCATAGGGGTCCTGGAAGATCATCTGAACCTTTTTGCGCATCTGGCGCATTTCCTCCGGGCGCAGGGCATTTAATTCCTTGTCTTCGAAGAAAACATGGCCCGATGTCTGTTCGTATAGCTGCAAAATGGTTCGGCCGGTGGTCGATTTGCCGCAACCGGATTCGCCCACCAAACCCAGCGTTTCGCCGCGATGAATGTCAAAACTGATGCCATCAACGGCTTTGACCGCGCCAACCTGGCGTTGGATAACACCACGCAGGATCGGAAAATGCATTTTCAGGTCTTTGACCTTGACTAATACGTCGTTTTTCTCTGTCATGCTCGTTCACTCCCAGTTGAGGTATCCACCCAACAAGCTACACGATGTTCGTTGCCAATATCTTCCAAAAGCGGATTTTCGACGCGGCAGCGTTCTTTTACCCAGTGGCAGCGCGGTGAGAAGGGGCAACTACGGGGCTTTTGATACAGCATCGGAGGCATGCCGTCAATCGAAAACAGCCTTTTGCGTCCTTCCTGTTCGATCTGCGGCAAACTGCCGATCAGACCAATGGTGTAAGGATGGCGGGGGTTGCGGAAAAGCTCTTTGACCGGGGCTTCTTCAATGATGAAGCCGCCGTACATCACAGCCACCCTTTGGGCGATGCTCGCGACCACACCCAGATCATGCGTGATCCAGACAATTGCCATGCCAAGCTCTTCACGCAGGCGAATGACCAGATCGACGATCTGCGCCTGAATGGTGACATCCAGCGCTGTGGTCGGCTCGTCAGCGATCAGAATTTGCGGCGCGCAAGCCAAAGCCATCGCGATCATGACGCGCTGGCGCATACCGCCGGAATACTGATGCGGATAATCCTTCAGCCGTTCCCCGGCACGCGGGATGCCGACCTGTTCGAGCAGTTCAATGGATCGGGTACGAGCCTGGGCAGGAGTAAAACCAAGATGCAGCTTGAGCGGTTCCTCCATCTGCTTACCAATGGTCATGACCGGATTAAGCGAGGTCATGGGGTCCTGAAACACCATGGCGATCTGCCCGCCGCGCACATGGCGCATTTCTTCCGGGCTCATTGCGATCAGGTCATCTCCCTTGAACAAGGCTTTACCTGCAACGATCTCACCTGGCGGCTGAGGGATCAGTTTGAGCAAGGAAAGCATCGTAACGCTCTTTCCGCAACCGCTCTCCCCAACCACGCCGAGTGTCTCGCCTTCATTGAGCTTAAATGAAACACCGTTCACTGCATGAACGGTACCTTCGGGGGTTTTGAACCTCGTTTCAAGATTCTGGACATTTAATAAGTCATGAGGCATAG
This sequence comes from Anaerolineaceae bacterium UBA1415, assembly GCA_002305635.1. Lineage (GTDB taxonomy): Bacteria > Chloroflexota > Anaerolineae > Anaerolineales > Anaerolineaceae > Mesolinea. The sequence goes on from DBPR01000022.1 coordinate 40,420, forward strand.
TTTTCCCTTTATAAGAATTTTGACATGGTTTATGGTATCTTCATAGGGTTAGTTGTCACTTTATAAATTAACAATCAATTAACACAAATTATACACTGAAATCCAAAATTTCAAGTCATAAATTTTTTGAAACTCTGAAAGCAATTGGTCTAAAAATAATCATAATATTTGTATCCTTACAATTCCTACACAACGACCAGAAAGTATTTACCTCTTTTTTAATTTTTTACCTCTTCCCACCAACAGCGCGAAGGTTGCGAATAGATCAAAGTGCAAATTGATCGTTCTCCATCCAGGTCTGTCAACACCTCCATTAATCCCATATCATAGGATTTCAACAGGAAGCGCGGAGTGCTCAATACGCCCTCCCCCAGCTCCTTTAAAGCGCTCAAATGCCACTCACGGCGCAGCCCTGCCTCCACTTCTTCGCCCCAATGTTCCCGTGCGAAATCAAAGGTCTCCGCCAGTATGATCTGCGGCTCCCGCAGCTCTTTATTGATCACCTGATCCGACCAAAAACCGGCCGTCCCCATCACCAGCAGGCAAAACAAAATAAATTTCACCTTATCGAAGGGTCTGCCGGGCCATTGGAAACTATCGATCAGTCCCGCTTCGAATACCGCGCAAAATCCAACCGCGATAATGATGAAGAAACCAACCAAAACCGCGGCTAGGCCAAAAAGTTTATCATAGCCAAAATCAAGCTGCCCCACCAACCCGGGCTGAAGCAGGCCGATGGCGGACTCCGCGAAACGGGTAGGCACGATCAGGACAAGGCAAACCAGCAAAATGATATAGAAAATCCAGGTAAGCGCTTTAAGCAAGCCCGAAGAGATCCTTGAACGCAGCCAGCCGAAGACAGCGCTGACCAGGACTACCAGCAGACCAGCTGGAATAAGCTTCAGAAAGGGAAACCTGACGTAATGGCGAGCCAGCAGGATGGCATCCTTCCCCCAGGCCATGGCCACAAAGCCCACCCCACACAACACGGCGTAGAGCATCGATACCCTCGTATTCTCTGTCATGGTTTGCGATGGCATTCTTGATCGACTGGGCTTTTGTTCAAGATCAAAATCGGAATTGGGATTGGGATCGCTTGCCGACATGCTCCAATTATAAAGGAAATTACACTTATTTTTGTTAAGAATTTTTAGAGCGGGCGGTTCCGAAAGAGTATCGTAAATGACTGAAATTGCCCGAGCCTTCTGACATTCATGTAAAAACCACCAGGCCGTTTTACCAGGGTTTCCCGTTTTAGCGCCCTGATCTTATCAGTTCTCCCCAATGAAAACCCCGTTTTTGTCAAAAGTAGGAAACGCTGGTTTTATGGCCTTTCACTTTGTTGGTTCAACCCATCACTCACCTGTTCAGGCAAACGCGCGGCCATGCCCTTGATATAAAAAGCCGGATTCTTGTGAAATCCGGCTTCTACTTTACTCAACGACTATTTTTCCCGACGGGGACGGCGATCCCGGTCTCCACCTGAGTGCCGGTCACCGCTGGGACGTCTGTCACGGTCACCACCAGAACGGCGATCACCACCACGGCGGTCACCACCACCTCGGTTGCCGCCAGATGACTTGCTGCGGTTGGCGTTATCCTGCTCGCGGGCTTCTTCCGCGCTCCATCCCTCCAGCAAAGCCTGGCGGGAAAGGCGGATCTTGCCATCAGGTCCGATATCAATGATCATCACGGTCAGCTCATCACCGACATTGACGACGTCCTCAACCTTGCCAACCCGTTCGGTCGAAAGCTGGGAAATGTGTACCAATCCGTCCACACCGGGCAATATCTCGATAAAAGCGCCAAATTCGGCTACGCGCACACACTTGCCGGTGTAGATACGCCCGATCTCCGGCGTCTCCGTTAGGGACAGAATGCGATCGCGGGCTTCTTCAAAGCCTACGCCGTCGGTCGAAGCGATGTAAACGGTGCCGTCATCATCGATATCGATCTTGGTGTTGGTCTCTTCCTGCAAAGCGCGGATATTCTTGCCGCCCGGGCCAATGATCGCGCCGATTTTGTCCACCGGCACTTTGACGGACTCAATGCGGGGAACGTGCGGCTTCAAACTCGGTCGCGGTGCGGAAATCGTCTCGAGCATCTTGTCGAGAATATAGAAGCGCGCGTCCTGTGCCCGCTGCAGGGCCTCGCCCATGATCTGGGGGGTAATTCCTGCGATTTTGATATCCATCTGCAGCGCGGTGATACCGTTGCGGGTACCTGCGACCTTGAAGTCCATATCGCCGAGGTGATCTTCAGTACCAAGGATGTCGGTCAGGATTGCGTATTTGTCGCCTTCCTTGATCAGGCCCATCGCCACGCCGGAAACCGGAGCCGAGATCGGCACACCGCAGTCCATCAAGGCCAGCGTGGAGCCGCAAACGGAAGCCATGGATGAGGAACCGTTGGAAGCCATCACTTCTGAGACCAGGCGCAAGGTATAGGGGAAGCTCTTCTCGTCCGGAATAACAGGTTCAAGAGCGCGTTCCGCCAAAGCGCCGTGACCGATCTCGCGGCGGCTTTGCCCACCCATTCGGCGGGTCTCACCGGTTGAGAACGGCGGGAAGTTATAGTGATGCATGTAGCGTTTCGAGTCCATACCATTGAGGTTGTCCAGTTCCTGCGCCTCTTTGGGCGTGCCAAGCGTAGCGAAGGTCAAAACCTGGGTTTCACCGCGGGTAAAAAGACCCGAACCGTGGGCGCGCGGTGAGATGTCCACTTCAGAGGAGATCTCACGCACTTCGTAGACCTTGCGGTTATCCGGGCGTTTGCCTTCATTTAAGATGCGCTGGCGAATGATCTGCTTTTCAGCTTCGCCGTAAGCCTGCTTGTAAGCCAGGGTCAGTTCCGGGGTAAGTTCCTGTTCCTGCGCCATTTCAGCCAGATACTCTTCCTGGATCCGCGCGATACCGCCATACAGATTTTCCTTGCTGTAGGGCTGATCCAGCAAATTGGTCAGGCGATCATGTACGCGATCGTAAGCAGCCTTGACCAAACTTTGATCCAGAACATCATAGCTAATATCTTGCTTGGTTTTGCCAACTTCTGCCGCCATTTGCTCCTGCAGAGCGATGATCGGTTGGATGGATTCGTGCGCCAGTTGCAGCGCTTCGACCATCAAAACCTCGGTCACTTCATTGGCGCCAGCTTCGACCATCAGAATGGCATCTTTGGTACCGGCTACGCGCAAATCGAGGCTGGATTCTTCCATCTCTTTGATCGTAGGGTTGACGACCAGATTGCCATTGACAAAACCGATCCGCACCGCGCCAACCGGGCCGCCAAAGGGAATATCAGAGATCATTAATGAGGCCGAGGCGGCATTGATCGCCATCATATCGAGAGCGTTCTCATCGTCGGCGGAGATTGACATCAAGATCACCTGCACCTCATTGCGCATTCCCTCGGGGAAGAGCGGGCGCAGAGGGCGGTCGGTCAGGCGGGCGATCAGGGTCGATTCCGTGGAGGGGCGTCCCTCACGACGGAAAAACGATCCGGGAATCTTGCCGCCGGCATACATCCGTTCCTCGTAAGCAACGGTCAGGGGGAAGAAATCAGTGCCCTCACGAGCCTCGCCCAGGGTCGCGGCAGCAAACATCATGCTGTCGCCCTGTCGGAGGATGACTGAGCCTCCAGCCAATCTTGCGATTCGGCCGGTTTCGAAGCTGACTTCTTTGTTTCCAAGCGTCGTGGAATAATACTTTGCTTCAGGTTTCATATTGTCCTTTCGTCTGTTGCCAGAACAGGGACTGAAAAACGCCGATCAAACCTTGATCAACACTTTTCAATACCCGTCTGGCTTGATTAATTTAATCCCCAAAAAGCCTTTCCATGATATGGGAAAGGCTTTTTGAAGTGTTCTTACTGCATTCAGAGATTACTTTCTGCGAATGTTCAAAGACTCAGTGATCGTCAGGAAGCTTTCGTAGTCTTTTTGACGCAGATAAGCCAGAAGGCGACGGCGCTGACCAACCAGCTTCAGCAAACCGCGGCGAGAACTCTCATCGTGCTTGTTTGCGCGCAGGTGATCAGTGAGTTGAGAAATTCGTTTGGAAAGCAGAGCGATCTGTACTTCAGGAGAACCAGTGTCCCCCGCTTTGGTTGCGTACTTTTCGATGATCTCAGTTTTTTCAGTTTTTGTTAAAGCCATGACATATGCTCCTCATAATTTTTTGCAGGTCTCCCTGATTGCAGCCTAAACAAAGGACCGCGCACCGGACCAGTCATTGCCCTGATTATAACAGGAAACCCATCAGACGCAAGCAAAAATATCGACTTGCTTTTGTAATGTGGCAATAAATATGATTTAATGGTATTATATACGCAACAGGAACCGGTATGGGGTATTTTACGATTCTTTCGCCATCTTTTGTTAATGTCTTTTTCACTCTTGTCATTCTGGTCATTACCTTGTTTGCGTATCTTCTCGATCTGAAACGTTCCGCGAACTTTATCCTGATTTTCTTTCTCATCTTGTGGCTGACCATTCCTTTGCTCAATATCCCCTATACCAAAGCCACTTTTTTTCGTCATAACCTTTTCCTGCCTGCCATTCTGACGCTCTATTATGGCCGCGGTAATACGAATTCGAGTTTCTGGGGCAATCTGGCCACCGGTTTGGCTGGGCTGGTCAGTGCCATCTATCCCAACAAGATCGAGTTTTTACAAAAGGTTGGCAGCCGAAAGGCCCGCCCCTGCCCACCAGGAATTGATTGCGAAATCATCTGGCTCCAGAATTTTAATATTGAAGTCTATTCCCTGAAAGACACCCAAAAAACCAGCCTCAATTACGGCATCCACGGTGCCAGTCATATCACTCCCCTGACAAACCTCTACCGTAGATTATGTCAGGAAAACGCTAAAGTTTATCCGAATACTGTCATTGCGGCTGTCGACCCCCGAAGCTCGCTGGATCATCCTTACCCGACCACGTTGAATGACGTTGTGGCTGGCTATCGTCACATGCTTTCCCTCGGGTTTGCGCCTGAACGAACCGTCATTTTTGGGGACTGTACCGGCGGAAACCTGGCTTTGGCTCTCTGTCATCGCCTCAAGGCCGCGGGAGAACCTCTGCCGGGCGGACTTGTTTTGCTTTCACCGCAAACAGACCTGACTTTGTCCGGTGAATCTTACGTTTCCCGCTATCATCTTGACCCCATCCTCGGAAATTTGACCGACCGGGAGGATGTGAAAAAACAAAATACGATCAATTACGCCAAAGGTGAAGACAAGACCAATCCCTTTATTTCACCCCTTTTTGGCGACTTCACCGGTTTTCCTCCCACTTTGATCCAGGTCGGAGAGTATGAAATTTTGTACGATGACAGTGTGCAGCTTTTTAACAAGATGAAAAACGCCGGAGTACCCGTGATCTTCACCCAATATCCGGGCATGGTGCACGATTTTCAGCTGATGTTCGCGAAATGGGTGCCTGAGGTCAAATACGCGCGCGAGGAAATTGATACATTTCTGCGTAAAATTTTGTAAGCCCTCATCTACCCTACGTGCACCTTATCCTTTTAAACCACCACTAAGTGTCTTAACCTGATTAAGCCCTCGCCCGTTGGGAGAGGGTCGGCGAAGCCGGGGTGAGGGCTACAGCCTTTCCGTTTACGGGCTCCTTCTCCCGCGCCTGGTAAACCAGGACAGGATGAAAAGGCTTTTCAGGCTGGGCTCGATCAGAATGTTTTTTCCATGTCCCATTCGGTATTTTTCCAAAATTTTTCTCCTGGCAACAGTCGTTTTCTGCTCAAGTGATGTTACAATAAGACCGACTAAAAGCCCATTCTCACCAAACCGGGCTAAACAATGTACAAGGAGATTGAATGACCGAGGAAAACCCCCGCATTGATAAACTGATGGCTATGCGCGCCAGCGCCAAATTAGGTGGTGGCCAGGCCCGCATCGACAAACAACACGCCAAAGGCGTGTTGACAGCACGTGAGCGAATTGACCTTTTGCTTGATAAAGGCAGCTTCCGCGAAATTGGCTCCATGGCAGTCGCACCAAAAGATACCGACCCGGACACCGCGCTGGGTGATGGCGTCGTGACCGGCTACGGCAAGATCGATGGCCGCACCGTCTACGTCTACGCGCAGGACTTCACCGTTCAGGGCGGCGCTTTGGGCGAAATGCACGCCCAAAAGATCTGCCGGGTGATGGATCTGGCAGTCAAAACCGGCTCCCCCATCGTCGGCATGATCGATTCCGGCGGTGCCCGTATTCAGGAAGGCGTCTACAGCCTGGGCGGCTATGCCGAGATCTTCCGCCGCAACGCGATCTATTCTGGCGTCGTCCCTCAGATCAGCCTGATCATGGGCCCCTGTGCCGGCGGCGCTTCCTATTCTCCAGCCGTTACCGACCTTATCATCATGGTTCGCAAATCTTCCTACATGTTCCTGACCGGTCCAGCCGTCATCAAGACCGTGACCGGCGAGGATGTCGATTTTGAGACCCTCGGCGGCGCCGATGTTCACCTCGCGACCAGCGGCAACTGCCATATGGTCGGCGCGAACGAAAAAGACGCCATCGCACTTGCCCGCCAGGCGCTCTCTTACCTGCCTTCCAACAACGTAGAGCAGGCGCCCTTCGCGGAAACGAGCGATGCGCTCAACCGCCGCAGCGAAGCGCTCAACAGCATCGTCCCGGATGATCCCAACACGCCCTACAGCATGCACGACGCGATCGAAATGATCGTTGACAAGGGCTCCTTCCTTGAGATCCAGGCTGGTTTCGCCCCCAACGCCATTGTTGGTCTGGCGCGCCTGGGCGGACGGTCGGTTGGCATCGTTTCACAGGAACCCGCCATGATGGCTGGCGTGATGGATATCAATTCTTCCGATAAGATCAGCCGCTTCGTGCGCATGTGCGATGCCTTCAATCTGCCGATCGTCACTTTTGTGGATTCCCCCGGCTTCTTGCCCGGCGTTGCCCAGGAACACGGAGGTGTCATTCGCCACGGCGCCAAGGTGCTTTTCGCTTATGCCGAAGCCACTGCCCCCAAGGTCAGCGTGGTCACCCGCAAGGCTTACGGCGGCGCTTATGTCGTTCTAAGCAGCAAATACCTCGGCACCGATATCACCTATGCCTGGCCCTCCGCTGAGATCGCGGTCATGGGCGCTGAAGGCGCGGCAAATATCCTCTACCATCGCCAGATCAAAAATGCTGACGATCCTGCTGCAGAGCGTGAACGCCTGACCCAGCAGTATCAGGAAGATTTCCTGAACCCCTACGTGGCAGCCAAAGCTGGCTATATCGACGAAGTAATCGAACCCGCCGAGACCCGCCAGAAACTGATCGAAGCTCTGCAGGCGCTGGAAAACAAGATCGAAACCAACCCGCCGCGCAAGCACGGTAATATGCCTGTTTAGGAGGCAAGAATGAGTTTAATTAATCAAGGATTGCTGATCACCGGCATCGGAATGGGCCTGGTTTTCGTCATGATTTTTGCCTTATGGGGGATGATGGCTCTGTTGGTCAAACTCACCAACAAACCAGAAGCTGAAGAAGAGGCTGAGGAAGTCGTGGAGGCTGCGCCAGTCAGCGAAGTCGTGCCAGCGCAGGACCCTAACGCTGCCCTGGCGGCTGCCATTGCCGTCGCCTGTGCGCTCGCGGATCAGGCAAGCGCTTACGCCTTCAAACCCAGCCAGCAAGCCCGCAGCGAAAACGCCTGGCTGAACGCAGGAAGAACCCAACAACTGTACACAAGCACAATCAGAGGACGAAACAGATGAAAGTATCAATCACTATCGAAGGTAAGCAATATCAGGTCTCGATCGATGACCTTAATACCCGCCCGATCCTGGCTGAGGTGGATGGAAAAGCCTATGAAGTTTGGCCCGAAGAAGCTGACGCTCCCGCAGCCAGCGCTCCCATTGCCGCGCCAGTTGCAGCCCCGGTAACCGCCGCAGCCCCCGCGCCTGCTTCCGCGGCCGGAGCGCAAACGCTGACCGCACCCTTGCCAGGCGTCATCATCTCCATTGAAGTGCGCGAAGGCCAAACCGTCAAAACAGGGCAGGAACTCTACGTTCTCGAAGCGATGAAAATGAAAAACTCGATCGTGGCTGATCGCGATGGCAAAATCGCCGCCATCCATGTTTCAGCTGGCGACCAGGTGAGGCATAATCAGCCGATCATGAGCTTTGAAGGATAAGGAGGACAACTCCATGGATTTCACCCAATTATTTGCTGACCTCAGTAAAGGTTTCGAAGCCTTTACCTGGGGAAACGCGCTGATGATTCTTGTTGCCCTGATCCTGATCTATCTGGCGATCTGGAAAGAGTACGAACCGGTCCTGCTTCTGCCGATTGGTTTTGGCTGTCTGATCGCCAACCTGGGCATGTCCAACCAGGTCGGTTTCATGAAGGTCATCTATGATGCCGGTATCAAAACCGAGCTCTTCCCGCTCCTGATCTTCATCGGCGTCGGTGCCATGATCGACTTCAGCCCGCTTCTGGCACAGCCCAGCCTGGTCTTGCTGGGGGCTGCCGGGCAGTTTGGCATCTACTTCACCCTTTTACTGGCTATTTTGCTCGGTTTTCCGCTCAACGAAGCCGCTTCGATCGGCGTAATTGGCGCCATCGACGGGCCCACGGCGATCTTTGTTGGGGAAAGACTGGCCCCGCACATCATCGCGCCCATCGCGGTGGCGGCATATTCCTATATGAGCCTGATCCCGATCATTCAGCCGCCCATCATGCGCGCGCTGACGACCCGTAAAGAGCGCCTGATCCGAATGGAATATTCGCCTAAACTGGTCTCACGCCTGACCCTGATCCTTTTCCCGATCCTGGTCACCCTGCTGGTCGCGCTGGTGGCTCCCGATGCCGCGCCGCTGATGGCAGCCCTGATGCTTGGCAACTTGCTGCGCGAAGCCCTGGTGGTGGATCGCCTGAGCAAGATGGCGCAAAATGAACTGATCAATATCGCCACGCTCTTCCTGGGGCTGGCAATTGGTTCGACCATGACTGCAGAAAGCTTCCTCAACCTCGCGACGATCAAGATCCTGCTGCTCGGTTTGCTGGCTTTCGTGATCGATACCGTCGCGGGTTTGATATTTGGCAAGCTGATGGCACTCATTACCCGCGGCAAGGTGAATCCGCTCATCGGCGCCTGCGGCATCAGCGCCTTCCCGATGGCTGGTCGCCTGAGCGCGAAAATGGCTTTGGAAGAAGACCCCTCCAACTTCATTCTCATGCACGCCATGGGCTCCAACACTGCCGGCCAACTTGGTTCAGTCATCGCCGGCGGCTTGTTGCTCGCATTAGTGACTGGAATTGGTGGATAACATAAATGGTAGCCGGATTGTTCTTTTCAATCCGGCTTGCTTTCCCCAATCCGCCCTTCGATTTTAACCAGAAAAATATTTGAAACGTCACATGTTTAAAACGTTACCCCCTTGCATTGCGTCCTAAAAACCTGTTATCATTTTTTAGCTCAAACTATAAATTCATTCAATCATTTTTAACGGATTAGACTGCTTTAGGAGAAAAAATGAGACTTGTGAACGACCTGTTCCTAAAAAACTGTGTGAAGTTTCTAAAACAATTTCCAACCGAAACCGATCCTATTTCAAGTGAATTGGAAGAACTTTTAGCCAATGGTATCGTTAAAGCAGAGGATTGTTATTTTTTCAAGTCTATTTTTGACAGAAATCCTCCTACAGAAATAACGAATCAAGATCACATGTCTGAATTGGATAAAACTTACGTTGAACTAACAAGCAATGAAATCTGTTTATTGGATTATGGTTTTCCATATAAGAGGTTTGATTTTAATATAAAGGGTACAGCCGCCAAAGTTTTGAAAATGGGAATTGTCGCATCATATCGCTTGGCTAACATTTTGAAACCTATGGGAGCTTTTTGTGTTCGCTATACTTTTGACTTTGACCCCGAATCCAAAGTGATCAGTTCTTTTATTAGTTTTAACAAGTGGCGTAGCGGTGCGTCTGAATTCTACAATATGGACCCTAACCTCGACTTACAAGGTGTTATGATGATAATGAGTGATTACTCTGTTTTAAATGATTTATGATTGAAGGAGAACTTTCCTTATTACTTATAGCAATCAATGGAAGAACAAACAAGCTTATTGGAAATTTGACACACATAGCCAAATCCCTGGACGTCATGGTCAGTACATTTGTTTTAAGATAGCGGAAGACACTTTGCTCCAGGAAACTGTACCAGATTGTAAATACTAATACTCGCTTTGGGGATGAAAATAATCACCTTTTAGGATGTTGAGTGGTAGGCCGGATTGTTCTTTTCAATCCGGCAAACATTTATGATGTCAGATACCTTGCACTTAAGCTGTAAAGTCTTCTGTTTTTACAATTTGTGCCGGATTCTTTTAGGAATCTGGCCTACTTCTTTTTTATTGTCGGGTTGAAAAACGCAACCCGACCTACAACTACTCTTTTTCAATTTGCAGATCAAAATAAAACCCCCGAACTTTTCCATTTCGGGGGTTGACACATGTGAAGAGTGATTATCTTTACGGAGCGAGCACTCTTCCCATGAATACGATGGTTCCGGTTTCCTGATCGTAGATCACGTAGATAAAGGGATGGTCGAGCTTGATCTCATACGACTCTCCCGGCATGGAGGTCATTTCCATAGCGATCGCGGTCGCCGCGGCAGCTTCGGTGCCCTGCTCATTGACATCAATATAAGCCTGATGGATCGCGTCGGAAATGAAAACGTCTTTCGCGCCAGTAATGCCGGAGAAGTCAGCGAAATTCGGATCAAACGCCTGCTCCATGCCCAGTGCCTTGAGTTGATCAGCCAGGCTAAAATTGCTTTCGGTCTTAAACTTCGGCATTCCCAGTTGAACCGAGGCTGAGCTGGCATCAATCGCTTTCAAAATGTCATTAAGCTTGCTTCCCAGTTCATTTTCGAATGTTTTAAAATCGCCGGTCGGCATGATCGCAAGCATTGAAAAACTACTTTGCTCGTAAGGCAGTCTGACAGCCTGGTACTGATCATTCACCAGCGCGGCGCCATTTAAATGTGTATTCATCATTTCAACAGTCGTCTGACTGCCATCCAGCTTGTAAAAAGGTTCTTGAGTGTTCATCTGTGGGTCGAACTGATGGCTCCAGGCGCCCTTGAAATAGACCGCGTTCGTGATCACCAGGCGGGTCATCTCGTTTAGCATTCCAGCCGGGATCAATTCCTTGATCTTCTCGTTGGTTTGAGCCGCCACCCAGAGGTTGATCAGTTGGCGAGCATCTTCGGGTTTCGAGAAATCGACTAATTTCAGACCAGCGTCATAGTTGGCGGACAGCCTATCCAGAAACGCCTGCTCAAACTGGCCTTCCTTTTGCGCCCAAAGCGCGTTCGCGACATTGAATTCCAATGGCTGCGCGTCCTGGCGGACAAATTCCGGTCGGGCGGTCAGGCGGATATTGAGCGCGTTCATCCACTCATGCACCTTGTCCCCATCCTGCGGGTCGATCGCCAGTGCCTTTGCAATTTCAGCTTTGGTCTCAGCATTTGCCCCGGCGTAGGTCATCAAAAATGCCTGGAAAATACTGTACGGTGAGAAGATCAGGCTCTCATCGCTGGCCGCAAGTTGACGATAGAGCGCAACAGCGAACTCGTTCATATCCGCGGCATGCTCGTCAAGCTTTGTCTTTTCGACCGGAGGGTTGACGATATAGGCCTCCACGCCTTTCATATCCTCATCGGTACCAGCTGATTTTATAATTTCAGCATTGTCTGTGTCTTCCTGCTCCGGTTCGTTGACTGTGCTGGGTGCGGCTGTTGTGCAGGCGCCCAGGACAAGGCTCAGAACAAGAATGGCTGCGATCAAAATTCTACTTTTCTTCATTTTAAACTCCTTTTACATTAATTAGGGCTGCATAAGCTGGCCGATGAACAAGATCGTGCCAGTTTTTGTATCACGGATCACAAACATGAATGGGTGATCGAAGCGCATCTCGATCGGTTCCTGGCTGGATGGAGCCCCCTTTGGCGCGACGACGGCTATGGTCACAGCAGCGGCCTCTGATCCGGCTTCGTTCACGTCAATATAGGCTTTTTGCACCAGGTTGGAGACATACAGGTCTTCTTTACCATTCATGCCAGACAGGTTTGCGTCATCGCCAAAGACATCCACCAAACCGAGCTTGATCATCGGATCGATCATGTTAATTTCCGGTGTTTCAATTTTGAATTTGGGCATGCTCAGGATCACATCCTGATAGACCAGATGATAGACCATATCTGTGAAATCATTTTGCAGATTTTCTGCGCTCATCTCTTCAAAATGGCCCCAATCGCCATCCAGGGGCATGATGAGGTCCATCGCGATGTTCGAACCCTTGTAAGGCATTTCGATCATCTGATAATGCTCGTTCACGCGGACCGGGAAAGTGCCAGAGGTGATCATCGTAGGCACGCTGATGACAGTGCCATCCAGAAGCATGAAATCCTCATTCCGTGTTCCCGATTCTTCAAATTGTTGCGCCCAGGCACCTTTGAAGTAGACCGCGTTGGTCAAGGCAAGCTGTGTATCGGCACTGAACATATCTGGCCTGGCGATCTCTGTGATCTTTTCGTTGGTGGCTTCTGCCGCCCACTGATTGATCAGGTCAGCCGCCTTTTGCGCGTTCGCGAAATCGAGCGAGCGCAAACCGGCTGCGTAGTTTTCCGAGATGGTATCCAAATAGGATTGCAGTATTTCAGCATCTTTTTGCACCCATAGCGCGTTGGCGATCTCCAGAACCGCCTGTTCGCTCTCCTCCATATTTTCGTTCTTTTGAACCAAATCCAGATTCAAGGCGTTCATCAGCCTGTGGATGTCAGGATTTTTGGCGGAAAGCACCAGCGCTTGTTCAAACTGACTGGCAGTTTCACCGGCAGCGCCGGCATAGAGCATCGTCAGCGCCTGGTAGAGGCTGTATGGCGAATAGACCAGGTTTTTGTCTTTTTCCGCCAGCAGCTTATATAGCGCCAAGGCGAATTGATTATGCCCGAGTACCAGCCTATCCAGTTCTTCGGGACTGTATTCGGGGTTGGGGTCATAGTCAACCTTTCCGGTTTGAAGATTGCCGTCGTCACCCGTCTGAGGGCCATTGACTGGATTTTCGTTGGGATTGCTGATACAGGCACTGCAGATCAGCAATAAGGAAATCAGGGTAAGGATCATTTTTTTCATTTCTTTCTCCATTCTTCTTCGCAGTTAAGACGAAAGAGGCAGCTCCTTTGTTCCAGGCTTGGGACACAAAAGCCTGCCGGGTGGACCGTCAGGCTTTTTGCGGAAGTAAATCGCTGATAGAGGGTCAGCGAATTAACCAGGTTAGAAGATGGCTCTCACGCGGTAGAAAGCCAGACCAAAATATTCCCAAAGCGCCTGCCAGCTGTTTTCGAAAGCTTCCGCGCCGGGCATCAGATGGCTGATGACGACTTGCCAATTCGAACTTTTCAAATTCTGCCAGTCCTGCAATGTGACCTGATAATCGACAGAAGCGACACTTATATTCAGATCAAGGTCTTTGAAGAGGAAGAGGGTTCGGTCCATCTTCAGCGCGGACTGAACCAGGATGACATTTTTGATCTCTTCGATTTCGATGATCTGACTGATATAGTGAGCAGAAGCGCGCATATTCAGGCTGGTCTGATCCACCAGGATCGCTTGTTCCGGCACACCCAGCTCGATCAACAAAGTCTTGGCGCTCGTGCTTGCAGAGAGGCTGCCGCTCACGATAACACGCGGGGCCAGTTTTTTCTGGTAGAGCTGCGCGGCGTAGATCGCCCGATCAGCGCCCTCACCCACCTCAACGCGTTGGCGGGGCGTGTTGGCAGGGTAAGTGCCTTCAGCGATCAATAGGATCGCATCAGCCTTTTCAAACTGGGCTGGCGGCATATAACGCCATTCCATCGAGCGCGTCAGAAAGGTTGAGAAATAGGAATTGCCCATAACCGCTACGATCACCAAACAAACCGCGACAAACCAAATGGCTGTTTTGGGCTTCTTTTTAATCAGGAAGAGCGAGATAAAAAGCACCAGACCCACGAATGCCAGTGGGTTAAAAAATTGCAAGAGAAAAGATTTGATGATGTTGAACATAATATTCTCCTTCGGTCACGCCTGCACATATAGTAGCAAGATTTGTGCCTGGAAGGAAATTTTTAAATTCAATCATGCTTTCTCACTAAATCAACATTTGCACCGGTTTTCCAACCACTGCAATATCGCGCATCTTCTTACGATAATGTCTTAGATAGTAAGGTGGCCACGACCCCGCCATGATATTGCTATGATGAGAACAGCATAAAAAGATAAATGTGGTGAAAAGCAAAACCTTAAATGAAATCAAGTATAATCACATCAGTTCTTCGACTCATTGCACCTAAATTAACGATAACAAGGGCAGATGAGCGGTAGCATATGGAAAATCCCAGCCGCCATATGCTCAAGGGCCTTGCCGGAAACAGCAATGCCTCCCTTTTGGAAAGGAGAATGAGATACCTGCGCTATTATCAGCCAGGGATACCCTTTTTCCTATTCCGAAACAATTACTATATTAAGGAGAAGAAATGAAAAAGAGTATTGTTATTATTGGATTGATCCTTGTATTGTTCCTGGCTTTAAGCGCTTGCGCTAAAAGCACTACCGCACCTACCGAAGTACCTCCACCTGCTGAAGAAATAGTGGTGGATGAGACCACTGCTGCGTTGAGCATCACCGGTATGGTCGAATCAAAAACTGCCTGGTCTGAAGATGAAGTTAAGGCAATGGCAACTGTTGACGTTGAATCAACCAACAGCAAGGGCGAAACTGAAACCTATACTGGCGTAAAGATCAATGATCTCTTGGCGCTTGCCAAACCCGCAGCGGACGCGACCACCCTGGTTCTCGTGGCGGATGATGGCTATACCGTTGAAGTTCCCCTTGCGGATGTTCTGGCCTGCGATACCTGTATTATTTCCTTCCGGTCCAAAGGCGGTTTTTCATCCGTCCTGCCTGGCTTTGATAAGAGCCTCCAGGTCAAAGGGATTGTTAAGATCGAGGTCAAGTAGTATTGATCGGCTATATTGGAATAGACGATACTGATAATCCTGAATCACGCGGCACGGGCCAATTAGCCCGTGCCGTTGCAAATCGGGTCGGGGAAAAACACCCTGTTTTAGGGATCATCAGGCACCAACTCCTGTTTGACCCTCGCGTGCCATACACTTCTCACAACAGCAGCGCTTCGATCATCTTTGAACCTGGCCCGGATCTGGATTTGCGAAGCCTCTTTGATGATGTGCGCCGTTGGATGTTGGAAGATTTTCAGCCAGGCAGTGACCCGGGATTATGTATCTGCATTGACCCAGATGAAGCTTTAACTCGCTTCGGACTTAAAGCAAAACAGGAATTAGTGACCAAGGACGAAGCGCGTACCCTGGCTTCGCAACACGGCGTGCTTCTCGAGGGTTTGGGTGGCACAGAAGATGGCGTTATTGGGGCCTTAGCCGCGGTTGGGCTCTCAGCAGGCGGAAATGATGGCAGGTACATCCAGTACCGAACGATTCGCGACCTCACCGGCATCCTATCAATTGAAGAATTGCTGGCTGTTGGCTTGCATGAAGTGCGAACGATGGATGGCAAGCGGGTTACAGAGGGGCATGTACTGGCAGATAAACTTCGACCTGCCAGGCGTGAAAGCAAGGCCATTTTATTCGTGGAAAAGCGCGAAGACGCCTGGTATTACCCGCTCAAATTAGATTAATTCTCATGGACACATAGAGCGTCTTGAAACCTTTGCTTCACAGTGAAAATGTAAGCTTTAGCTACCCACAAACCAATCGCAGCTGTGGGCTTTTATCACTGTCCCTGCACCAGGGGGAATCTGCGCTGGTTCATGGTCCCTCAGGCTGCGGCAAAAGCACTCTGGCGCGCTGCCTGGCAGGCTTGATCCCCCACCTTTATCATGGTCAAATGAATGGTGATGTGTGGATCGGAGAACGCAACACCAAAGAAATGCAATCCTGGGAGATCGCCAGGGAAGTCGGTTTTGTCTTCCAAAACCCCGCCGCTCAAATGGTGGCATCCACGGTTGAGGATGAACTCCTCTTTGGCCTGGAGAACCTTGGGCTGCCAAAGGAAGAAATTAAGACCCGTCTCGACTTTGTTGTTGACCAATTCCAACTCAATTCTTTTTTAAAGCGTTCACCCTATACGCTTTCGGGTGGGGAACAGCAAAAGCTTTCCCTGGCTGCCATCATCGCCATGCAGCCCTCAGTTCTGATCATGGATGAACCTTTGTCCATGCTCGACAGTTCTTCCGCATACGAATTCATCAACTTATTAATAGAACAACAGGAAGAAGGCAAAAGCCTGGTCTTTTTTGAACATCGTCTTCCATACTTACAGGATTTTCCGGGTCTGAAACGCATTCCCCCGGGCATTGCAAGCAATGAGCAGCCAGGATCACAGATCCCAACGCTTCCTTATCCCGAAAAAGCGGAAGCCTATTCTATCCGTGTTCAGGGACTTACTGTTTCCTTTGGAAAGAAAAAGATCCTTGAGGATCTTAACCTTGAATTTAAGGGTGGAGAGCTTGTTGCCCTTGTTGGCAAAAATGGGTCAGGGAAAACAACGCTTTTGCGCTCGCTGGCTGGCTTGCAGCCTTATGAAGGTTCTATTCGGGTCCTTGGCGATGGACAGAATGAGAGCGATCTTCCACGATTGAACATGGTCTTCCAAAACCCGGATACCCAACTGTTCAACCCAACCGTACGGGAAGAGATCCTCTACAAAATTCAACAACCCAACCACGAGCTCTATGAATGGCTGATCCAGGCTCTGAAGCTGGAAAATTATCAGGAAACGCAGCCTTTGTTGCTTAGTGAGGGTGAAAAAAGACGACTGGCACTGGCAATTACCATCATGCATCCCCATCAGCACGGCATCCTCCTGGATGAGCCCTCACTTGGTCAGGATCAAAGGCACAAGGACTTGCTCATAGAAATCCTGAAAACCATTTCGCAAGCGGGTTATCTGGTCTTTTTTGCCACGCACGACATTGAGCTCGCGGCCCATGCTGATCGAATGATCCTGATCAGCGAACAAGGGATCATCGCTGATGGACCGACCCGGAACATCTTGCAAAACCAAAATGCCTGGCAGCAGGCTGGTTTGATCTTGCCGCACTGGATTGCACCATGAAGTGGAAGAATCGAAAACCCTTTATCAGCACCGATCTGGAAGAAGCCTCTCCACTGCGAAATTTCGACCCGCGCGCGAAATTGTTTCTTAGCCTGTGCGCTTCGGTAGTGGTAATGCTGCCTCTTCAACGACTGGTCATTTTTCTGGGCATTTACATCATATTTATGATTTGGGCTCGGTTATTCTCACGTTTTCTCAAACAGCTGGACAAAATAAAGTGGGTTCTGATCTTTCTTTTCCTTGTCGATTGGCTGGTGGTAAGTCTCCAACTGGCAGTAGAAGTGACCCTGCGCCTGACCGTCGTCACAAGCGTATTTACGGTTTTGATCGCGACCACAACTCCTGGCGAATTAGCGCTCGCCCTTGAGCGTTTGGGTCTTCCATATCGCTTTGCGTTCAGCATCAGGCTCGCTTTTCAGAGTTTGAGCATGTTGGAACAGGAATGGCAGGCGATTTTGGAGGCACAAAAAAGCCGTGGAGTCTTTTCTGATATCATGAACATTCGGACTATATTTACAAAAGTGGGTGATCTGGTCTCACTGACCGTACCCGCAATTGTGCTCGCGACCAGGCAAGCCTGGGTGATCACCGAGTCCGCAACCGCAAGGGGTTTTGATTCCCCGATGCGGAAGCCATATCGTCAGCTTTCTTTCACCACCCGCGATTGGGTGCTTGGTATCATATCAGCGGGACTCGTCCTGACGCTGATTTTTTGGAGGTAGTTATGAGTCAAAAGAAACGTATCATTCTCGCGGTCGGTTTGATCATTGTATTAGTCGCTGTTGTGCTCGGATTGGAAAGCCTGCGCGCCAAAATCATCGCAAAGGATCGGGATGTCAGCCTGAACCCCGGTGATATACCGGTTTACAAGGATGGCGAACTGCTCGCCGCAGTTAACAGCGAAGACCTTGCGGATCTGCAAATGGTGCAATTCACTGACGCGGAACAAGGCAAAGTGCAGGAAGGATGGCTGATTCTAAACATTATGGAGAAGTACTTTGAAACCAGGCATTTCTCAGATTCGCTCCAGTTTGTGTTTTCGAGCTCCAGCCGCAACAAATCCATCGCATTAAGCTGGGAAGAAATTGCCGAACCAGAGAATATGGTCATGTTTGACCTTTCCGGGCGAGGAACCTTAAAACTGGTGTCAAAGCTCGAAAAACTGGATGTTCGCGACGAATGGGTCCAGGACGTTGACAGAATCGAGATCATTGAACCATGAAAAAGAAATATTTCTCAACTTTCCAGTTAATTGTATTGACCTTATTCTCCGCGCTGATCGTTGCCGCCAAGATCGCCTTGCGCCTCCCGATCCAACTCCCTGGTCATTCAGGGTTATTCTGGATGGCGATCATGATCGTTGCCACACGAGTTGTCCCCAAAAAAGGTGCGGCAAGCTTTGTGGGCATAGTTTCTGGCATCATGGCAACATTTATGGGCCTGGGAGATTTCGGTTCCCTGAACACACTCATATCCTATTCAGCCATTGGGATTGGGGTCGACCTGGCTTTACTTTTGTTGGGCAACCCAGAGAATCTGGTGGTGGCAACGCTGGTAGGGATCATCGGTCATTTTGCCAAGTTCCTGGTCAAGTGGGCTTTTGGAGCGATCTCAGGAGCACCTCTCGGATTTGTCGCCCTTGGGTTAGCCAGGTCTATCATTAGCTATCTTGTCTTTGGCGCTTTGGGTGGGCTCTTAGGCGGCCTGACCCTGCTTGCGCTCAAAAAAGCCGGCTTCTTCGCCTACCTGGCAGAGAAGAAATAATGCCCTCAACAGTCGCAATATAAGATTCCCCACCCGGTAAATCAATTCCAAATCAATAACGGCACCTCAACCCGGGTGCCGTTTTTTCTTATTCCTTACATCTTTTGGTAGCTTTTTTTAAAGAGTTGTAGATAGGTTAACAAGGCATTACCAAATTGTGAGTTAAAATAATCGAACAATTCAAGCCGACGCGCATAACGAAACGCCGGTAATAATATTAAGGAGTTTTACCGAATGAAATCCAAATTTTTTGTTTTCGTACTGATCGCTATGCTTGTTTTAGCCTCATGCGGACCAAAACAAAACACCCAACCCGAAGCAACCGATACTGATACCGCGCTGCCGATGGTTGTAGATCAGACAAGTAATGAATATCCTGTTGAAGAATCAACTCAAGCTGCCACACAGGAAACCCAACCACAGGCAACTTATCCTGCCAGTGATTCGGAAACGGCTGCTGAAACTGAGGAGCCGCTGGCAGTCACGGTTCTGGCGCCCAACTCGACCACTTCCATCCCCATTCTCCTGGCGGCGAAATATCTTCCCGGCCTCAATGTTGAAATCTTCGAAAACCACCCTCAGGCGAACGCACAATTCACAGCCGGAGAAGACCTCGTTTTAGTGACCGGTCTCTCCGTTGGTTTTGACATGTTCAAAAACGGAGTACCCCTGCAACTGATCAACACCAACGTGACCGGCCTTTCCTACATCGTCAGCTGCAATGTTGAGATCAACAGTTTCGCTGACCTGGCCGGGCATGAGATCTATCTGCCCTTTGAAGGCTCGCCTTTGGAAGAAACCACGAAATTCTTTGTTGAACAAGCTGGCCTGGTTTATGGCGAAGACGTAAAACCGATCTACGCCCCGTTCGAAACCTCGACCGCGCTGATCAAGAATGGTGACGACGCCATTGTTGCCATGCCGCAACCCGCGGCGACAGCCATGGCTGCCCAGCCTTGTGGTCATTTGGGAGCCAGTTTTTACGATGTCTGGAACAGCGTCACTGGTGACAGCGATGGTTATCCGCAGGTGGGCGCTTTTGCCAAAGCCGCGTTTACCAGCGCTCATCCTGAGTGGGTGAAAGCTTTCAATGAAGCTGTCGCCAAAGCCATCGCGGTGATGCAGGCAAACCCGGAAGCAGCGGTGAACGAAGTCGCTGAAAAGTTCTCTTTCCCGGTGCCTGTTTTGCTGAAAGCCTTGCAAGCGACCAAATTCACAGTACAATCTGATCAGGAAATGAAAGACGCTGTCATTCATTACTATACTACGATCGGAAAACCACTGGATGAAAGCTACGAGGCGATCTTCTACTCCCTTCCTTAATGAACTTGCTGGGTTCGGACTGCTCATGGTTCTATGGGCAGTCCTTTCCCTCTTTTTCCCTGTTTACATCATTCCCTCACCGGCTGAGGTTCTGCAAAACCTGCCCGAGTTTTTGAATGCTCGTTTTTTTGCCGCGTTAGGTATTACGCTCTGGCGCATTTTTGTTGGTTTTTCCGTTTCGATCCTGATCGGCACTGCCCTCGCCACACTCTTATCCAACACCAAACTGTCTGATCCGGTCAGCGCCATGGTGCAGGCCTTTCAGGTCATCCCGGCGGTAACGGTTGGGGTGATCCTGGTGATCGTTTTTGGCGTTGGCAGCGCGCCGCCCATACTGTTGATCACATTAATGACCTTACCGCTCATTTTTATGAACACGCTGCAGGCTCTGAAATTCCCTGATCCAAAACAGGTCGAATATCTTGATTCCATCAAAGCCGATCGAAAACTGCGTTTTTCAACCTTAATGAAACCTCAGATCATCAAGATCACCCGCATCAATCTGATCTTGGGCTTTAGCATGGCATCCAAGATCGCCGTGACCGGGGAATTCATCGGTTCCCAGGACGGTTTGGGTTACCTGCTCAATAAAGCCAGGCTGGTTTTCGCGATGAAGGAAGTTTTTTTCTACATTCTCCTTTTCATCCTGCTCACAGTTCTGTTTCAGGGTTTGGTGGAACTGGTCTATGCCACCTTCCTAAGGAAGTACACCTATGGCGACTGATCCCCAACCCCAGATCGTGCTGGAAGTTACAGCGATCAACAAGAAATTCAACCACGAAGCGGTCATCACCGATTTCAGTTTCAGGATGTCCCAGGGCGAGAGGCTTTTGCTGTTCGCGCCAAGCGGGGCCGGCAAAACCACTCTGCTGCGCATTCTGTCGGGGCTGCTGGCGGCCGATTCCGGCAGCTATGCCTACCCGACCGGCGCGGAACTGCATATTGTTTTCCAGGAGCCTCGTCTTTTTCCTTATCTGACGGTTGATGAAAATATCCGTCTGCCGCTGAAAAGCCCTCATTTCGCTTCAAAAACGAACGCGTTGGAAAAACTTGCCGGGTGGTACAAACTTGTCGGATTGGATGGTTATCAGGACGATTATCCACACACGCTGAGTGGGGGTATGAAGCGCAAAGTATCCCTTTTGCGCGCCCTGGTCACACTGCCTGAACTGCTCGTCCTTGATGAGCCTTTCCAGTCGCTCGACAAAGATTCACGGGAAGCTTTTGTGCATTCGATCTTTCCGGAAATCCCCAATTTGAGCGTCTTGTTTACCTCGCATGACATTCTGGACGTCGAGATCATCGCGACTTCGATCTTATTGATCAAGTCCCCAAAATTACAGAATCCGATTATAATAAGTTCGGCTGAATTTGTGAGGTCGTTCACAAATTAGCTTTTTTGCGTAAACAAACCGAATTTATTCGGAAAAATATTGAGGAGAAATATGACCGAACAAAAAAGTCCTTGTTGCACGGAGTCCAATCCGGGTTTCATCGAATTGGACGCCTACATTGATTCGCTGAAGATCGATCCAATAGATCCTGAGCGAAAAGAAAAGCTGATTATGACTTTGCATAAAGCACAGAGCATTTTCGGCTACCTTCCTGCTGAGGTACAAAAGTTTATTGCCAACAGATTCGCAGTCTCTCACGCGCACGTCTCTGGTGTGATTAGTTTTTACAACTATTTCACCACGACCCCAAAAGGCAAAACAAAAATTAGCATTTGTATGGGTACGGCTTGCTACGTGAACGGCGCAAATAAAATCCTACAGGATTTTGAAAATGCCCTGGGGATCAAAGCTGGACAAGTCACCCCCGACGGTCGCTTTTCGATCGAGACTTTGCGCTGTGTTGGTGCTTGCGTCTTAGCTCCCGTAGTGTTAGTCAACGACCATGTTTACGGCAAAGTTAAGCAAGGACAAGCAGAAAAAATCATAGAAGAATACCTCGTCGAATACGGTGAGAAAGTTGAGGAGCAATAATGTCAACAAGAATTGAAAACTTTGAGCAACTCAGGCAAAAATATGAGGAGTGCAAACGCCTCGTTGAAGTTCGTGCTGATCCCGACTATGACGGTGATAAAAAATTCATCCTGGTTTGTGGCGGCCCAGGTTGTGTCTCTTTAAAAAGTTTGCAACTTGTTGAAAATTTCGAAAAACTGATCAAAGAACATGGGCTTGAAAATAAAGTCCAGGCCAGCATCTCAGGTTGCTTCGGTTTTTGTGAAAAAGGTCCGCTCGTCAATATCTTCCCCGAAAACATCTTCTATGTTCAGGTGAAACCAGAAGATGCCAAAGATATCTTTGAACAACACATTTTGAACAACAAAGTCGTTGACCGTTTGGTTTATATTGAACCCGTTTCGCAAAAAAGCATGACCGACTCGCTGGAAATGCCATTCTACAAACGACAAATGCGCATCGCCTTGCGCAACTGCGGCTTGATTGACCCCGAGATCGTCGAAGAATACCTCGGTGTTGGTGGCTATCAGTCCCTGGCAAAAGTTATCACCCAAATGACCCCCGAAGAAGCGATTGAGATCATGAAACGATCTGGTCTTGGTGGCCGTGGTGGTGCTGGTTTTTCAACCGGACGCAAATGGGAATTTGGCCGCATGTACAAGGGCGACCGTAAATATGTCATTTGCAACGCTGACGAAGGAGACCCCGGTGCTTTCATGGATCGCGCCATCATGGAAGGCGACGCGCACAGCGTAATTGAAGGCATGGCAATTGCCGCTTACTGTATCGGTGCTGATCAGGGCTATGTTTATATCCGCGCTGAATACCCTCAGGCTGTCAAAAGACTGCAAATTGCCATTGACGCAGCTCGTAAACTCGGTTTGCTTGGCAAGAACATTCTTGGAACTGGCTTCAACTTTGACGTCGATGTACGTCTTGGTGCTGGCGCCTTCGTTTGTGGTGAAGAAACCGCGCTGATTCAGTCCATCCAGGGCAACCGCGGCGAGCCCACCACCAAACCACCTTTCCCTGCGGAAAGAGGTTTGTGGCAAAAGCCTACCGTTGTGAACAATGTTGAAACCCTGGCAAACGTGCCGGTGATCTTTGAAAAAGGTCCCGAATGGTTCGCTCAAATCGGTACCGAAAATTCAAAGGGCACCAAGGTCTTCGCACTGGCTGGTAAAGTCAACAATGTTGGTCTGGTTGAAGTTCCCATGGGCACCACCCTGCGCCAGCTGATTTTCGAAATAGGTGGGGGCGTTCGTGATGGCGGTAAGTTCAAAGCCGCTCAATCCGGTGGGCCTTCCGGTGGTTGTATTCCTGAACAATTCCTCGATACCCCGATCGACTACCAATCCCTTAGCAAGATCGGCTCCATGATGGGTTCCGGCGGTATGATCGTCATGTCTGACAGTGACTGCATGGTCAACATTGCCCGCTTCTATCTTGAATTCGTCGTTGAAGAATCCTGCGGACGCTGTGTGCCTTGCCGTATCGGAACCAAGCGTATGCTTGAAATATTAACTGATATCACCAAAGGCAAGGGTACCTTAGACACACTTGCCGAATTGCAGTCGCTGGCTGAAACTATTCCGGATACAGCGCTTTGTGGTCTTGGACAAACCGCGCCAAACCCTGTGCTTAGCACCCTGCGCTACTTCATGGACGAATACAAAGCCCATGTTGAAGAAAAACGCTGTCCGGCTGGTGTTTGTACCGATCTTCTCCACTACGAGATTCTCCCTGAAAAATGTATCGGTTGTACATCCTGTGCCCGTGGTTGCCCGGTCAACTGTATTTCCGGTTCGCCCAAGCAAACCCACGTCATCGATCAAGAAAAGTGCATCAAGTGTGGCAATTGTCTCCAAAAATGTCGCTTTGGTGCGGTAATTCGTAAATAAGGAACAGATATATGATAACTTTAACTATTGACGGCAAAGAAGTATCCGTACCTGAGGGATCAACCATCCTCGAAGCAGCTCGCGCGCTGAACCTGAAGATTCCCACCTTATGCTACCTGGATCTGGAAAAGATTCATTACAAAAATCAGGTCGCATCCTGTCGTGTTTGTGTGGTCGAAGTTGAAGGCCGACGAAATCTCGCCCCGGCTTGTGCCACGCCCGTGACGCCCGGTATGAAAGTCACCACCAATTCAAAGCGCGTGCTTTTGGCACGGCGCAAAAACCTCGAGCTCATCATCTCGAACCATCCCTTCACCTGTCTGACTTGTGCCAAGTCCACCGAATGCGAACTTCAGGCTATGGCATGGGAATATGACGTTCAGGTCAAATATCCCAATGGTGAACGCATGCACCATAAGAAAGACCTTTCCAGTGCTGCGCTCTACCGCGATCCGGACAAATGCATCATGTGCCGCCGCTGTGAGACCATGTGTAACGAAGTTCAAACCGTTGGCGCGCTGACCGCTTTTGGACGCGGCTTCAGCACCATCGTCGCTCCCGCGGAGAAAAATCTGATCGTCGACTCACCTTGTGTCTACTGCGGTCAGTGCGTAAGCGTCTGCCCCACCGGCGCGCTTACCGGCCACAGCTACATCAACCATGTCTGGAACGCTCTCTTTGACCCGACCAAAAAGGTTGTCGTTCAGGTTGCCCCAGCTGTTCGTGTTGCCTTGGGTGAAGAATTCGGCTATCCCGCTGGCGAGATCGTGACCGGTAAAATGGTCTCTGGTTTACGCAAACTTGGTTTTGATGCAGTCTTCGACACTACCTTTGGCGCTGACCTGACCATCATTGAAGAAGGCACAGAGATCATTCAACGCCTCACCACAAACGAAAACCTGCCCATCCTGACCTCATGCTGCCCCGGCTGGATCAACTTCATTCGCTACTACTACCCCAGTCTCGAATACATGCCCTCCACCACCAAGAGCCCTCAGCAAATGACCGGCGCCATCATCAAGAGCTACTACGCTGAAAAGATGGGATGGGATCCGAAAGACATCGTTGTGGTTAGCATCATGCCCTGTATCGCGAAGAAATACGAAGCCTCCCTTCCCAATCAGGAAAGCTATGGCGTCCGCGACGTCGATTACTCCCTGACCACCCGCGAACTTGCCAAGATCCTCAAAGAAGGCTCTGTTGACCTGCGCTATATCGAAGAAGAAGACTTCGACTCCCCACTCGGCGAATCAACCGGCGCGGGCATCATCTTCGGCGCTACCGGTGGTGTACTCGAAGCCGCCCTTCGCAGCGTTTACGAACTGGTTACCAAGAAAACCCTCGAAAACGTTGACTTCGTTGCCCTGCGTGGTCTTGAAGGCGCACACGAGGCTATCGTTGACCTCGGCGACCGCAAGATCCGTGTCGCGGCTGTTTCCGGTCTCGGTAACGCCCGCCAGATCCTGGACAAAGTCGTTTCCGGCGAAGAAAAATTTGACGTCATAGAGATCATGGCCTGCCCCGGTGGGTGTATCAATGGTGGCGGACAGCCCTACACCAAAGATCGCGATGTTGTCCTTCAGAAACGCATGGAATCCCTCTATCAGATCGACCGCGAAGATACTTTACGTAAATCGCATCAGAACCCCGAAGTCCTCGCGCTCTACAAAAACTTCCTCGGTGAACCTGGCGGTCACAAAGCCCACGAGCTTTTGCACGTTGAAAACTTTGACGCCAGCGTCATGAGCGAATGGGAACATAACTAAGCCATTTCGCATGAGAATAAATCTGTAAAATAGCAAAAACCTCTCCTTTTAGTATCAAAGGAGAGGTTTTTTCATCCATACAGACCCCCTGATCGCAAGTTAAACCGATATAAGCAAATATCACCTGAGTTTCTCACTTTTGCAAAAAACCGCGTTTTCATCGAGGAAAAAGGATAAATTCAGTGCACTAAAACGAAAAAACTCGGGTATGTCCCCTGTCAGCTGCATAAGAATTTCAAGTGCTTACATCTTTGTCACAAGGCTCTGATTGACTCACTCGCGGATGGGGGCATACCCAGAGGGCACTTAGCCCCATCCCTACCCTTGGTACTTGACGAAATCAAGTACCTGCTTTGACCAAACCGTTTACAGGCAAGCAAACTGTACGGACGGGGGCCTGGGCCCGCGTAGCAGGGTATTAGCCCCGTCCGCTGTCTATGCGTATCAATGCCTTCGCCTTTATTACAAGGTTCTGATACTACATTTTTTGCTTCGTGAGTATCCTGCCCAAACTTATATCTCCTCTGTGACACGTGTGTCATTTGAGAAGCTTAGACACGAATTTCCAACCTGGTCAAACCAATGCTTTATGCTATGTTCATAAGAGCCGATTGAATTCATAATTTGGCGCTCTGCAATCCTAAATGTTAGAAAGCGATCAATAGCTTTTGACAACAATTCGTATATCTGTTATTTGATATTGAACCTGAAGCCGTAAACTCTGACCGCTAATTTTGTCTTTTCAGCAAGTCTACAGTTCCCTGGTTTGTTCAATTATCACGAAACGCGGTTTGATGTTTTGTTTGACAATCCATTTCATTGCTAAAGTCGGAAAAATCAGTTTTTGTCACTTACTCTTGACAATAATTATCCTTAGGGTGTAGCATTATTATGATGTCATAACATGTTGGAGATACATGAAGAAGTATCAGGACGTCAAAAGATCCATTTATGAGCGAATCCAAACCGGGGAATTTTCTGCTGGCGATGTGCTTCCTTCTGAGCGCGAGTTAATAGAACAATACCAGGTTAGTCGGATCACCGTCCGCCAGGCCATCTCCGGGCTGGTTAATGAGGGTCTTGTCTACTCAGTTCAAGGGAAGGGTACCTACGTTCAATCCAGAGCGCGGGATCTGCATTTGTTACGTCTCACCAGCTGTACTGAAGACATTCGGAACCTGGGTTACACCCCATCAAAGAAAGTCATTTCCAAAGAAATACAAATCCCAACTTCGAACATTCGGGCAGATCTCGAGTTGGACGATGGTGAAAAGACACTTAATCTTGCCCGAATTTATTACGCCAATAAAAATCCTGTAAATTTCACAATCACTAGCCTGGCTTTTCGGCATTTTCCCGGGATCGAAGTGATCGATTTTGGAATTGCCTCACTTTATGAAACCCTTCAGACGAAGTATGGTCTAACAATTCTACGCGCCAAGCGAAAAATTGAGGCCGCTTTGCCATCGAAGCAGATCGCTGATTACCTGATGATGAATATCAGCACACCGATTTTGCTCTTTTCCTGCATCACCTACGGGGAGCTGGATGGGGCTGAATTTCCTTTTGAGTCTTACATCAGCTGGTATCGGAGCGACAGTTATTCGTTTTACATCGATCAGATAGGAGGAGGTGAGACCGCGTCAAAAGAAAACTAACTTCCTCAAAACTAAATCAATCTCGTCAATACGAATCTATTTTTAAGGAGAAAAAAATGAATATAAGGAAAGTTGCAAAAATCGTTGCTTTATTTTTAATCGCCGTAATGGTTCTAACCGCATGCGGTGGCGGAACAGAATCAGGCGGTACTGGACCCAAAGCATCAGATCTTAAAGTAGGTGTTGTCTGTTCGGCCGCGGGTCAAAACGATACTGGCTATAACAAAGCTTTGGTCGAAAAAGTCAAACAACTGGCAGAAGAAAACGGTTTCCATGCCCAGATCGTTGAGCCAACAAGCGGTGTTCAGAACGCACTCGAAACCCTCGCGGCTGACGGCTACAATCTGGTCTTCTCAATGGAATATGACTTCGAAGCCCTGGTCAATGGGGTAGGCGGCGCGAAACCGATCGCTGAGCAATTCCCAAATACCACGTTCGTTGTTTTCAACGATAACCCCAATGTCGATGAAGCCGGCAATGTAAAGCACAAGAATGTTTATAGTGTTCTCTTCAATATCAATGAACCGTCCTACCTGGCCGGATACCTTTATGTCCTGGTCAACGAAGAACAGGCCAAACTCTTCGGTGATGGATACAACATGGTATCTCCTGATGTTGCCAGAGTGGCAGGTTTCGTTGGTGGAACCAACTCCAACGGTATTCTCGTCTTCGGATATGGCTTTGTTCAGGGCATGAACGATGCCGCAGCAGAATTAGGCGTGAAGTATGAATACCTCTCCAAAAACGATGCGGGATTCTCTGATCCAGCCCTCGGAAGCACCATTGCTGGCACGTTCTATGACAATAATGCCAATGTGGTCTTTGCTGCCGCTGGCGTCGTGGGTGATGGTATCTCTTCCAAAGCCAAGGAAGTTGGAAGACTCGCTGTCCAGGTCGATGCCAATC
This sequence comes from Anaerolineaceae bacterium UBA1415, assembly GCA_002305635.1. Classification (GTDB taxonomy): domain Bacteria; phylum Chloroflexota; class Anaerolineae; order Anaerolineales; family Anaerolineaceae; genus Mesolinea. The sequence goes on from DBPR01000022.1 coordinate 68,869, forward strand.
TGGATGAACAACAACCCGGTTATGTTCTTACCTCTGTGTTGAAGCTCACCAATGTTCCCGCAGAAACATTCGTGAAAGCACTCGTAGCTGGCACCCTGGACCAACTGGACAATCTCCAAACTTTTGGCATCGAGTCCAAAGCTACTGACATCACGGATCTCTCTGTCATCGAGAAATTCGTGGTAGACAAAGAAGCCTGGGCTGCGATCAAAGCCAAGGTTGATGCCAAACGACAAGCCATTGGCAGCGGCTCGCTCAAAGTGGTCAATGTTCAGATCGGCGAAACATTTGATCCCGCGTTGTGCCCCAACGTTGTGATAAAGTAAATTGATACCACGGCGGCTCCGGTGATTATCGGAGCCGCCTTTTTTACAGTTAGGTGGTGATAATGAGTACGATCCTGGAAACCAAAGACTTGACCAAAAAGTTTGGCGATTTCACGGCTAATGACAAGATTAACCTGACGGTTGAGGAAGGTGAAATCAAGGCGATCGTAGGTGAAAATGGCGCTGGGAAATCGACGCTGATGAATATGCTTTATCGACAAATCCCTCCCACTTCGGGTGAGATATTTTTGCGGGGTAAACCCATCGAGTTTCAGTCTCCCCGTGACGCGATCCAGCACGGAATCGGCATGGTTCACCAACATTTTATGCTCGTCCCAAGCTTTAAGGTGTATGAAAACATTCTGCTCGGAACTGAAATCCCTGATGCTAAGCTCAGGTTCCTGGTTGATAGCAAGAAAGAACAGCAGGAATGCGCGGAGCTCGTCAAAAAATATGGTTTTGACCTGGATGTTAATGAGGTTGTTGAAAACTTATCAGTAGGCCAACAACAAAAAATTGAAATCTTAAAGATGTTGTATCGAAATGTGGATATCCTGATCCTGGACGAACCCACCTCCGTGTTGACTCCCCAGGAAGTGGATGAACTCCTGCTTCAACTAAAAGAATTAAAAGCTCAGGGGAAAACGATCATCCTGATCACGCACAAACTCCGTGAGGTCATGGAGGTCAGCGACAGCGTGACGGTCATCAAAAAAGGCCAGATCATTGGCAATGTTAAGACCAGTGAAACCAACGAAGCGGAACTTGCCCAAATGATGGTCGGACGAAAGGTACTGTTAACGGTTCAAAATGATCACAGTGTTCAGGAAAGCCCTGAAACCATATACACAGTCAGAGACCTTACAACTAACAACACCTACGGGAATGTTGTGGTTGATCACGTGAGTTTTGAGATCAGGAAAGGCGAAATCTATGGAATCGCCGGTGTGGAAGGAAACGGTCAAAGCGAGCTGGTAAAGCTCTTATCCGGAATGATGGAGGCTACAGGCGGGACTGTTCACTATAAAGGCGAGGACATTACCAACCTTTGGGCGAATGAATTGCGTAGTATTGGGATCGCGATCATTCCAGAGGACAGATACGCCCAGGGCTTGTGCAAGGAAATGACTTTGAGCGCCAATAGCATCGCTGGCTCAACCAGGTCAGACGCGTTCAAAAAGAATGGCGTCTATGACTCCAAAAAAATACGCGAACATTGCCAGAAACTGATCGACCGTTATGAAATTCGCATCGCGGATTTTGATGGTACCGTATCACAACTCTCCGGTGGAAACGCGCAGAAACTGATCATCGCGCGGGAGATGCGCAGCCAACCAGATTTCCTGATCGCCAGTCAACCAACCCGTGGTGTCGATATCGGAGCGATCGAGTTCATTCATCAACAGATCCTGGATTTCCGCAATCGCGGAGGGGCGGTACTATTGATCTCCTCCGAGCTGAGCGAGGTAATGAGCCTTTCTGACAGGATTGGGGTAATGTACAAGGGTAAGATTTTAGGTGAGGTCGATCCACTTGAAACCAGCGAGACTCAGATTGGCTTGCTGATGGCGGGCGCAGTCCCGCAGGAGGTCGTTTGATTATGAAAAGTAATAAGACCTTAATAAATTTATTAAATTCCGTTCTTCCGGTACTTCTCGCCTTATTAATAGGCGCGATATTGATCCTGGCAATTGGCGAGAATCCCTTTGAAGCCTATGGGATCATGTTTGGGAAGTCCCTTTTCACTCTCAGAGGGCTCACCAACACCCTGCACGCGGCTGGGCCCTTGCTTCTCACAGGAGCCGCAATCGCGATCACCTTTAGAGCCGGTTTATTCAACATGGGCGTTGAAGGGCAGCTGCTGATTGGTGGTTTTATGGCGGGATTAGTCGGCGCTTATCTCCACATCAGCAATCCTTTCCTGCACAAGGCAGTAGCTTTCGCAGTGGGAGCGGCCGCGGGAGTGCTCTTCGCACTAATCCCCGCTCTGCTTCGGGCATATTTCCGTGTGGATGAAATGGTGGTGACCTTAACCCTGAACTATGTCATGATGACGATCCTTGAATATCTCTCCTCAGGCCCATTCCGGGACCAGGGAGCTGGTTATGTCACGACCCCAACGATCGACCAGTCAGCCATGTTCACTCGTTTCGGGTCAACCAGATTAACACCATTTTTCATTCTGGCTTTGCTGGTTTTTGGAATTCTTTGGTACCTCAACGCAAAGACGGAATTTGGGTACAAGATTGAAGCGATCGGCAAAAATCCTGAGTTCTCAGAGGCAACGGGTTTGCGCGTTCGCAGATCGATCATTATGTTGATCCTGGTGAGTGGCGCGATCTCGGGCTTTGCCGGTGCCGGGCATATGATGAGCCAGGAGTACAAGTACACCCTCTCCTTCTCCGGCGTGACCGGGCTGGGTTGGGATGGTATGCTCGTTTCGCTTCTGGGAAGCCATTCGCCGCTTGGGATCGTCATTTCGTCGATCTTTTACAGCGCGTTGAAGACTGGCGCGGACAATATCAACATGTATACCAGCATCCCCAAGGAAATTGTCGCGGTGATCCAGGGGATCATCATCCTCTTCCTCTCCATCCGCTTCCTGAATGAGCGCTTTGGATTATTGGAAAAATTGAGTAAGAAGAAAGGAGAGAAGAATGGACCTGCTCTCTAGAATCCTTTATGACATGGTCTACCATACCACTCCCATCCTGTTATGTGTCCTGGGAGGCTTATTCGCTTATAAAGCTGGTGTTCTGAATATCGCCCTGGAAGGCATGATGCTGGCAGGCTCTTTTATTGCCGTCTTTGTGGCTTTGCAAACTCAAAACACTTTTCTCATTTATCTTTCAGCGCTGTTGGTCTGTGCGGTCATCGGGTTGATCTTTGCCTACCTTGCCGTGAACAAGAAAGGCAATGTGATCATTATCGGTCTGGCCATCAACATGCTCGTCCCAGCTATTGCCAGCTTCATCCTGCAGTTCATGGGCGTTCCGAACCTGACTGCCAAGTGGGTGAACCCGGTCAACTTTAGATTCGACATCCCTTTGATCAAGGACATCCCCTATCTTGGCCCGATCCTGAGTGGGCACCCGCTGGGCACGTATATTGGGCTGATTATGATCTTTGTTGCCTCAGTCGTTCTATACAAAACACGCTTCGGAATTTACACGCGTGTGATTGGTGAAAGCCCGAACGCAGCCACCAGTCTGGGCATCCAGGCAAACAAATATGCTACCTGGGCCATCCTGATCGGGGCCTTGTGTAGCGCTGTGGCAGGTCTGAACCTTTCTTTTGAAAGGCTTGGCATCTTCACCAACGGCATGACCGCTGGTCGTGGTTTTATCGCCATCGCAGCCATTTATTGTGGGAAGGGCAAGCCAGTCCAAAGCGCGCTTTATGCTCTCATCTTCGGATTGGCACGCTCCCTGGCAATCAACCTGAGCGTATTCGCCGGATCCATCTCAGCGCTTTTCGATATCATTCCTTATCTGCTTATGATCGCCATCCTGGCAGTCAACTCTGCTTACGAGATCAGGAATTTCCGAATGCGTACTTACTGGTAGGAGTTGATCATGGAAAAGACAGCATTAATTGTTGTAGATATGGTCAGGGATTTTACTCAGCCTGATGGATCGGTGTATTATCCCCAGAACGCGGAGGTTTTACCAGTTATTGGAAAGGTCGTGGACTATTTCCATGAAACAAATCGAACCGTGATATTTATACGGCATAGTTATCGCGCCGGTAAGTACGACCGAAACCTGGTCACGATGCGCCCGAATTGCATCGAAGGGACTGGCGGAGATGAGATCGACCCATCCTTAAATGTTTGGGACTCGGATTACCAAATCAAAAAGCGCCGCTACAGTGCCTTTTTTGGAACAGACCTGGACCTGGTTCTTAGGGAAAATAAGATCGAGCGTGTCGTGATCGTCGGAACCAAAACCAATAACTGCATACGCGCGACGGTGACCGATGCCCACTACCTGGATTATCGTCCGGTTGTGTTGAGCGATTGTGTCGCTACCAATTCTGAAGAGGTAAATCGCATACATTTGTATGAAATTGACAGATACCTGGGAAAGGTCATGACCTCAGAAGAGCTGATAAACCTGTTGGAGTCTGAGCAATGAAACCATACCATCTGATCATTAGCGGTTACAGCAGTTTCGACCATATGCTGAAACTGCTTTCGCCCGCGGTTGTGGGAAAAACATCACTGATTGCCAACAGTTCCTGTTCAACAACCTTTTGGGGTGGGTGCTCTGTCAATATCGCGGTCGCGCTTAGCCGGCTCGGGCTCAAAGTATTGCCTGTGCTGCGCGTTGGCGATGATTTTGAATCATCTGGCTTCAGGAATTTCCTCCAGAACGAGGGAATATCCCTGGATGCCATCACCCATGTCCGGGGTGAGACCAATCCAAGCGCGTTCATGCTTCAGGATCCTGAGGGTGAACACATCACCACTTTTTACCCCGGAGCAATGGATGAGAAGTATTTCTCCCCTTATCCCGACGCGTGGTTTGAAAACAGCCAGGCTGCGTTGATGACTGTGGCGTCTTACAAGGACAACCTGGAGTTCCTGCGAAAGGCCAGGAAGTTTGACATCCCCTTGTTTTTTGGAATGAAAGGGGATTTTTCTGCCTTTCCGCCTGACATACTGGAAGAAATATTTCGCGAGAGCACGATCCTGTTCATGAATCGAACCGAAAGTGAGCAGTTGGTCGAGCTGATGGGTTTGAATTCCATCGAGGATGTTTTTTCAATTGGAAAAGCAGAAGTGCTGATCATCACCCTCGGCTCCCAGGGCTCCCGTTACATAGCCCGGGATGGGTCTTCCGATCTGGTTTCTGCCGTCAAGATCGAGAATGTCGTCGACACAACAGGCGGAGGAGATGGATTCATTTCAGGATTCCTGTATGGATACTTTACTGGTCTGAGTTATAAGGAGTGCTGTCAATACGGCGCGCTGGTATCTTCCTTTGTGCTGGAAGCAGAAGGCTGCACCACAAACCTGCCTGACCTGGACCAATTATTAAAAAGAAAACAAGAAAGAGGTTAGTTATGTCAACACTTTACATGAAAGCAAGTCCTGGTCAAATTTCGAAATATGTCATCTTTTCCGGCGACCCATGGAGAGTCAACGTTTTTAAAAGTTTGATGACGGATATCGAAGAGATCGCCTTCGCGAGGGAATATAACACCATCACTGGAACCTACCAGGGTGTCAGGATAACAGCAACCTCCACCGGTATCGGTGCTCCTTCTGCTGCGATCGCGATGGAAGAGATGTACGAGTGCGGCATGGAAGTGGGTATTCGCATGGGCACAGTGATGTCGCTGGATAATGATCTCGTGGGAGATTTCCTCATTCCGCTTGGCTCGATGAGACGGGAATCCACCAGTGATTGTTATGTGGAAAAATCCTATCCCGCGATCGCCGATTTTGAACTCGTACAGGTGTTGAATCAAGCGGTCGTTCAGAACGGTTGCAAGTATCATAATGGGGTCAACTGCACCCTGGATGGATACTACACCGATATGAAAACTTCGCGTTTCGCGGATGAAAAGGGCATTAACCCTGACAAAACCATGAACGAACTGGCGGAGCTCAAGGTGGTTGGTGTTGACATGGAATCTTCAGCCATGTTGACCGTTGGACGCCTGATGGGAGTCAAGACCGCGGTCATCACCCTCGCCACCGTCTCACAGAATCTAAACCGGATGTTGGATGATGTTGAACGACCCAGGATGGAGGCTCTCCTCTGTAAAATTACATTGGACGCGATTGTCGCGTTGGAAAACAAATAGACTAAGATAAAAGGCTTGGTCTCTTACCAAGCCTTAATAAAACAAGAATAAAAGGAAAATATCATGAAACTCATTGCTTATCTATCAAACGGTTACCCAACATTGGAAGAATCGAACGCGCGGGGAAAATTTTTCGTCGAACATGGCGTGGACATCCTCGAAGCCGATTTCCCCGGGCACGATCCTTATCTCGACAGCGAATACCTGCAAAGGCGTATTTTTGCCGCATTGAAAAATGAGTCCAATTATGACGTTTACATGGACGCCCTGATCAAACTTCAGGAAGAAGTTCCCGGCGTGGAGTATCTTGTCAACATCTACGAGTATACGGTTCGGGAGATCGGGGTTGATAAATTTGTCAACTTTATGCGCAAAATTAAACAAAACCAGGTCTTGTTGATCGGGATCACCGATCCGGCAGTACGGCAGGAGTTGGAAGCGCACGGTCTTTATGCCTCCAGTTATGTGACCCGCAGCATGCTGCCACAGGAGCTTGAACTGGCGAAGGCAGCCAACGGCTTTGTCTACATGCAGGGTTTTGGAGACGAAAGCGAATATAGCAAAGAATATCCTACGCTCAAGGACTGTGTCACCAAGGTAAAGGAAGTCATCGGTACCGAACGACCCGTCTATGTGGGTGTTGGTCTCCACACCTTTGAGCGCATTCGTGAAGTACAGCAATCCGGCGCGGATGGCGCCTTCCTCGGAAGCATTATCTTGCGTAAAGAAGACGCTGGTGAGGACATGGGCGAATATCTGTCTAAGATCAGGGAAATTGCCAATGGATGATCGACCTGAATCGCAAAATGGAAGATCCATTTTCACTTCAGGCAAATTAAGTTCAACGGGGACATTGTTCCCGGGATAGGATTTGGTATGAGTTCAAATTACAAAGAAATAATTGGCATGGTTCATCTGAAACCGCTGCCAACGGCCCCGCAGGGAAGCCTGACCCTGGACGAGATCGTGGACGCTGCCCTGGAGGATCTGCAAGCCCTGGAAGCAGGCGGGATCACGACAGCTATCGTTGAGAACATGTTCGATGCTCCCTATGCCAATTCACCTGACCTTGAAACCGTCATCGCGCTCTCGTACGTCCTGGGTTATCTTGCCCGCAAAACCAGCGTCAGGCTTGGTGTGAACCTGCAGGCGACCTGTGGAACCGAAGAGATGAGCATTGCCAGCATTTGCGGCTTGGATTTCATCCGGGCAGAAAGCTTTGTGGAAATGCGTATGAATTCCTCGGGGATTATGCGGAATATGTGTTCTGACCTAATGCGTAAAAAACGTTCTTTGCGGTCGAATGTGCTGGTGCTCGCAGACATCAATGTCAAACATTCCAGTCCCGTCATCCAGCAATCGATCGACGACCTGATCCACGAAGCCATTGAAGCCGGAGCGGATGGCATCGTATTGACTGGCCTGGTCACCGGTTCTGCACCTTCTGTAAAAGACGCGGAAGTCTACAAGAAAAAATGTGGGAACACTAAACTGTACATCGGAAGCGGCGTCAGCACTGCGAATATTAAAGACTTAATGCAATTCGCAGACGGCGTGATCATTGGGTCTTCCATTAAAAAAGACGGCAAAGTTGAGAACCCTGTCGATGTCGAACGCGTCAAGGATCTTATGCGAGCCTTGAACAACGGCTAAGTGATCACAAGTCGTCGCGTAATGCACATACAAATATTATTCGAGCAGGGAAGGCTTAATCTTCCCTGCTCGGTTATTGTTAGAAAATTCCAATAACAAATTCCCAAAGGAGGAAAATATATTAGTCGCCTCAGTCCCCGTTTGGGGATTTTTTATATTGTCAGAGAGCCGCCTATCCTGGTTGTCAATCAGCATGGGAGTTTCAGTCCCCGTTAGGGGATTTTTTATATTGTCAGCTTTTGTGTCAGGAGGCACAATGAATAGAATCAGAGAGTTTCAGTCCCCGTTAGGGGATTTTTTATATTGTCAGGAGTTACAGGAAGATGGCACCCCAATTTTCAAGTTCTCGTTTCAGTCCCCGTTAGGGGAT